>NZ_JAIVFS010000027.1 GCF_020829645.1 Nostoc mirabile CHAB5784
GAGTCACCCTCATGGTCATTGAGTTGTCATTGGTAAAGGATTTTAAAGTGCGAACTCTACCCTTTCGGGTTACTTTACCAATGCAAGCCGTCCCTCCTTTTGGATTTAGGCTTAACGAATCGCACTCACGCTCTATAGTGTATCCATCATTGTTAATCAGAAAAATAATTGGCTTCAAGTTATAGCGTAATATTGTTGACAGTTCTTGTGCTGTCATTTGAAAAGAACCGTCACCCACTAGTAGAATAGCTCGTCGTTGTGGCGCTGCGACGCAACAGCCAAGTAATGAGCCAACTGAATAGCCAATCGAACCCCAAAGGACTTGCCCAACGAAGGTGCTTCTTTTTGGCAAAGGAATTACTGAGGCTCCAAATAGACAAGTTCCAGTCTCAGTAACGATAATGTCATCTTCTTTGAGGAAATGAGCTAGGCTATACCAAAAACGCTGTTGTGTAATAGCTGCATCTGTTTTGGGATTGAAGGGAGTTGTGAAGCCAGCATCCAAATTTTCCATTGCAGACTTGAAGTCTAGCGTTTGAGCATCGCGGCGCTGCAAGCGTTTGCTTAAACCAGATAACACATCCCCCATTGCTACATTGTTGTACAGCGCACGTCTAATCTTTAGATACTGCCCATGCACTTCAATAGTTCGACCTGGATCGAGTTTGGCAGAAAACTTTCCTGTGTTGAAATCAGTCATCAAAGCACCAATACTCAAGACACAATCTGCCTCTTCAATATGTTTTCTGACATATTCCTCACTGGCAGCACCATTATATATGCCGATAAATTGGGGGTGCGTCTCTTCCAGCAGTCCTTTTCCCATGTTCATGGTGGCATAAGGGTATCCGGTAGCTGCCAGTAACTCTCGCAATTCCCCATGCAGGCGCTCACGATCTACACCAACATCAGCAAGAATCACTGGTTTTTGGGCTTTCTCCAGTATAGTTACACAGGCATCAACTGCCTCAGCTAAAGTAGCGATCGCGCTTTGGAAGATAGGGGGTATCAATGAATCAGACGGTATAGCCACTTCATGGGAAGCAACATCCATCGGTATGGAGATGTAAACAGGTAATTTCTGGAGAAGACAGATACCTAAAACTCTGTCAATTTCTGCTGCTGCATTCTCTATTGTCAAATATGCTTGAGCCATTATTTTGTACAGATTTAATTTTTTTAACATCTGCCATTGGTACAGGATGCACTTGGATTATTTTTGATAACTCATGAATGTTGCTTAAATGATATTGTCAGCGACTTAATAGAGGAATTTGCAGCGATCGCCTTTTCTGCTAAAGTAACACTGACATCTGCAATCCGAGTCGAGCAACCTCTAAATATCGTAGGTGATTCTGAGCAACTTTATCGTCTGGTTTCTAATTTAATTATCAATGCAATTCAATACACGCCACAATTCGGAAAGGTAACTGTTGTCTTAGCTCGCAGTGAAAATTATGCTGTGATTTAGGTTCAAGATACAGGTATTGGTATTCCCCACCAGGAACTAACTCGGATTTTTGATCGCTTTTATCGAGTGAATAGCGATGCCTACGGCGGGCTGCGCCTACGCTCTCGTAAAACTGGCGGTTCTGGATTAGGGTTAGCGATCGCTCAGGCAATTATTCAGGCACATCAAGGTAGGTTGAACGTACAGAGTCAATTAGGTAAAGGTAGCACTTTTACCATTCAATTACCCTTAGATGTCACGCCAATTTACCAATTTCAATTGCTGTATCGTCGCCAGCCTAAATTTAAATTTAAGTAAAATTTTCTTACCAAACTTTACTCATATTCAAAATAAACTCAGGTAATACCAACTCGCCGCTAACGGTAGCAGGATTATCCAAACATTCCTCTGACAATCCAGGACGATAAATATAAACTTTACGCTGCTTACGGTCAATCAACCAGCCTAACTGTATTCCTGGCTCATTCATATATTCCTCCATTTTTTCCTTCAAAGTCTGGAGGTTGTCGCTGGGAGATTTGAGTTCGACTACAAAATCTGGACAAATGGGTGCAAACTTTCGCTGTTGTTCTGGAGATAGAGCATTCCACCGTTCTAGTTTAATCCAGGAGGCATCTGGAGAGCGTTCTGCACCTGTTGATAACTTAAATCCTGTACTAGAGCTAAAAGTTATACCTGTACCATCTTGTTCTGACCACACCCATAGCTGTCCTGAGATATTAACTTCTCGGTTTCCTGTCTCTGAACCAGTAGGAGGCATAATTACCAATTCTCCAAATTTATTTCGCTCAATGCGTAAATCACGATTCACTTGACAGAACTCAAAAAATTGTTCGTCTGTCATTTGCATTGATGACGGAATTTGCAAAACCAAAGGGGATGAAAACATCGGGATTTCCTCCAGGTTATGATGCCTAGCCCACTGACAATTCAGGTCATGTGCAAAAGCCCACGAAAACCTAACCCCCTAACCCCCTTCCCGACGCGGGAAGGGGAAAATTCAAAGTCTTTCTCCTTAAAGGAAGAGAGAAATAGAAGTCAAAAGAGGCAAGGGAGCAGGGGGCGGGGGGCAGGGGGAAAGACTGAGACGGAGCTTGTACTCCGCCCCAGTTCAAGCGTCCTTTATGACGGGGCTTCGTACCCGTGTTTCGCTCTGCTCCACGCTCTTGGGAAGGGCTTACTCCCCCAGCTAATAGCTCCCTTTCCCCCTGCCTCTTCGGTGAGGTTTTCCAGATGACCTGAATTGTCAGCTAGCCCACTGACTATATTCTCACCCAAATAAACAAAGACGCAAAGTTATATCTTTGCGCCTTTGCTTTTTTATCCGAAATCATTTTCAGATTTACTTGTTAGGCTGAGGAGTTAGCCGCAGATAGGGTTTGACTTCCTCGTAACCTTTGGGGAATTTTTCTTTGAGTACTTCTGGATCTTTCAGTGAGGGGACAATTACAACATCCTCTCCATCTTTCCAGTCAGCTGGTGTCGCCACGCTGTAGTTATCAGTCAATTGCAGAGAATCAATTACCCGCAAAAGTTCATCAAAGTTACGTCCCGTGCTGGGAGGATAGGTGAAACTTAGGCGGAGTTTCTTATTAGGGTCAATTACGAAAACCGATCGCACTGTCACAGCCGCATTAGCATTCGGGTGGATCATGTCGTAAAGCTCAGAAACCTTGCGATCAGCATCCGCCAAAATTGGGTAGTTGAGGGTGGTGCTTTGAGTTTCTTCAATGTCTCCCACCCAGCCTTTGTGAGATTCTACGTCATCAACGCTGAGTGCGATCGCTTTAACATTGCGCTTGTCAAATTCTGGTTTTAGCTTGGCAACTGTGCCGAGTTCTGTTGTGCAAACAGGTGTAAAATCAGCAGGGTGAGAGAACAGCACAACCCAGCTGTCACCTGCCCATTGGTAAAAATCGATGTCGCCGTGTGTTGAGGCTTGCGTAAAGTTGGGTACTGTGTCACCTAGACGGAGAGCCATGAGAGATTCCCTGTAGTTAGAAGATCATACGTGTTCTACTTTGCCATCATGACATAAAACCCCTATTCCCCAATCGGAGTTTAGCAGTTTGAAACAAAATTTTAGGTTGTCAGCACTCTTGGATAAGGGACAAGAGGTAGGTAAAAATTATTGACTAAAGTACAGCTGTTGTCTGCGTTGGGTTAAATTAATTTGTTTGCCAGAATTTTTTGGTAGGCTTGGATTGTTTGCCGAGCGATCGCATCCCAGCTAAAATTTTCCAATGCATATTTTTGGGCGTTTAATCCGCGTCGTTGGCGTTCTGCGGGATTTTGCAAAGCTTCTTGTAGTAACTCTAACAGTGCTTGAACATCTGTTGCACCCACCCAACCCGACTCACTATCACGTATCTGTTGACAAATATGCACTTGGTCAGAAATGACTACGGCTACACCTGCTACCATTGCTTCAGCTACAGCAATTCCAAAATTTTCGTAGTAGGAAGGCAAGACAAATAAATCAGCAGCTTGTAGTAAACTAACTTTGAGTTCACCAGTGACAAAGCCAGTAATTGTAGTGTGCGATCGCAGTGGTGAATTTTGAATTTGGGATATTATCTTTTTTTCATAATCTGGATCTTGGGGATTTGTCCCAGCTAAGACAAAATGAAACTTATAACCAACCGCTAATAGCTTCTCTAGCGCCGGAATCAGCAAATTTAACCCCTTTTTCAGGTCAATTCGTGACATAAACAATACTAAAGGCACATCCTCTGGTATTTCTAACTGACTATATACATTTTTAACGGGTGATTGAGGGGGAATCACACCCAACGGAATCACCAAATCTGGCGTAGATACTCCAAATCTTTCTGATATTTTAGCTTCTTGCTCGCTGGTAAAATGAATTGCTGCTGCACCAGCTAAATTTTGACGTTCTATGATTGCGACATAAAGCTGTTTTAATTGTTTTTTCTTCCGTAAATCAGCCGGATCGAGAGTACCTAAAGGACGGAAAATATAAGGTAGCTTTTGTTGACGACACACAATAGCAGCAGCACTACTTATGGGAGAGAATAGAGCATGAATATGTGCTATATCAAACTCGTGAGCATGAGGTTTTAGCCAGTTTAATAAATCTAGGGAAAATTTGTAGCGACGAAATGGGGCGCAACGAAAGTAAATTATTTCATAACCATCTTGTTTAATTGGGCAATTTAAAGGAACATCCAGAGGTGTTTGACCATTATCACCATTACTATCAGTTGTGAGAATTGTAACTTCCACTCCCTCTTTTACCAAAGCTGGAGCTAATCCTAGTACCATTTGACTGGGGCCGCCATAAATCAGAGAAATTGAGGGAACAATTTGTAATATTTTCATTTTTTTGTCGTTTGTTATTTGTCATTTTTTATTCACTAGATATCTTGCAAAAGTCCACCCCACCCCTTAATCCCCTCCCCGCCTGCGGGGAGGGGAGACAAAGCGTAGCTTTGGCGGGGTGGAGTTCTTATTTGTGATTTATGCAAGAAGTCTACTAATGACTAATCACTAACTCTTGATAAAACTCTAATTGCTGTTTAGCCAAAGCTTTATTTGTATATTTAATCATTGCTTTCTGATAACCCATTTCACCCAAAGTATGAGCAAAATATGGTTTATCCATTAATTGAACTAAACAATTAGCAAGGGCTTGAGCATCACCTTCAGGAAACACTAAACCAGCATCGCCAATTACATAGGGAATTTCACCAGAATCAGAACCAATTACAGGTACTTGGCAAGCCATTGCCTCAATTAGCACATGACCAAATTGCTCTTTCCAGCCAACAGAAGTTAAGGTTTTAAACTTGTAAGTTGTTTCTGAAGGTAATACTAAAGTACTCATTAAATTAATATAGTTTGCAACTTCGTTATGGGGAACACTTTCTAACAAAATTAATCGTTCTTCAATATTGTTTTCTGCCGCGATTTTGATTAATTGACTTTGCAACTCTCCTCGTCCCAGTAGAAGTAATTTCCAAGGTTTATCTTTCAAAGTGATTAAGGCTTGCAAAAGCGTTAATAAACCCTTCTCTTGCACAAATCGCCCAACAAAACCTACAACAAAATCTCCTTTTTTAATATCAAACTTAGCTGTTAACTCTGGTTGAGCTTTGGGAGTAAATAAACTTTCGTCTACACCCAGTTGCGGCATAACTTTAATTGCCCCTTTATATCCCCGTTGCCTTAAAACTTCTGCTCCATCTTGATTGCCAGAAATAATGCCGTGACTGTGATTGAGGTTATATTTTTCTAATAAAGCAACTGGTAATTTCAGATGATATGGTAAATTCCACCAGGTAAAAAATACATTTTTTGCCTTGAGTCCTAATAGCTGATTTAAGACAATCATCTGAGTATAAGCTAACCCCCTAGACCCTTGTTCAACTTGGATGATTTTGGGACGAAATTCTTTTAACAAAGATATCAAATCAGCACCAAAGGTAAGGAGTCCCTGATGATTTTGACTGAAATTAGAAACGGGAACTATTTTAAATGTGCCTTCATCGCGGTATTCAGTTTCAATAATTCTATTTTGTACGCCACCTGGTTTCCAGCGTTTTGGGACTACAACTGTTACTTCAATTTCCGGTTCTAGTTGAGATAAAGCACGTAGTTTTTCACAGTTGAGGTCTACGATATAAGTGTGACTAGCAACTAAAATTCTCATTTTTCATTTATTCTTTGTTATTCACTAATGACTAATGACCAATGACAAATGACTAATACCTAAACTTGTTCATCCAATCGGCTGTAAATTTGACCATCGTTCCATAGTGATTGAATGACAGTACCCAAGGCTTTGAAAAAACCCAAAGTGTAAAAAATAGCGCGAGTGGCAATTTTTATGGGCGAACCGCTTTTGTTACAAGGTGGGCGTCCAAGAACGTGACAGTCAAATAAACGGGCGTATAAGCGTAAAGCTTGAGTAGCAGTAAGGTTTTTCAGCCCTAGTAGGAAATGGTTGTGATAAAAGGTGAGTTGATATTTGAGCGATCGCATACTAATATCATGACAACCCCCTGTTTCTTCGCCTAAATGCACCAAATGGGCTTCTGGGTCGTACCAAATTTTATACCCCGTCTGTCGCACCCGCAAACAAAAATCTGACTCTTCGCGCACTGCACTACCACGAAACCTCTCATCAAACCTTAGCCCATACTTAGTAAAGATTTCGCGGCGAAATGACATATTGCAACCCCTCGCTGTCAGTACTTGCTGAGGTTTGATGGTATGTACTAAATCAATATGATACCAAGCAATTCCTGGGTCCATAGCTTGGGGAGGCAGATATTCAATCTGTAAATCTCCTCCAGAATCACCCAATTTCATTCTGTCAAATACCCGTCCGGCTACAGCTCCCACTTCTGGATTTTGCAAATAATTTTTCGCATGGGCTGCTAACAATTCTCGGGTTAGCTGAACATCATCATCAATAAATAATATTATTTCACCAGATGACCGCCGCACAGCATAATTTCGCGCCCCTGGCAAACTTGCCCAATCTAAGCGCAACCACTTAATTTTACCTGCCCCCGCCATCTCTTCTAGGTAGGCTTGAATTTCTGGCTGGTGTTTTGCGGTTTGGTCTACTACTAAAACTTCAAAATTTGGATAGTCTTGTTTCAGGACATCTACAATGCTATCCCGTAGGGCTTCCTCTCGACCATAGGTCGGGATAACCACAGTAATTAATGGGCAATTATCCATGATTTTTATTAAGTGATTTTTCTACTTTGATAATAACCTTAGGACTTACGCACGGGTAACGGAAAACGAACCACAGAGGGCGCAGAGGTCACCGAGGAATGAGAGTTTGAGAGGGTTTTTGTGTAAGTCCTATTCTGAATTATTGTTCAAACTCCTGCTGCTGCATAAAGATCATCAAATAACTCATTTTGCTTTTCAGAGTTATGCACAATTTGCGCTTGAGCTAACGCTCCTGCACTTAAAAATTCGTAATGTTCTCGCTTATCACTTCTATCAAGAAATTGAATTATTTGTTGCAATGCTTGCTCTGCCAAATAATCATAAGTGCTATTTAAAATTTCCCAATATTCATCAGTTTTAGTTTTTTCTCCATGTAGCCAATTACTCCAGTGCCTAATTTCATTAATTGGTAACTGTAAAATATAGCCATTTTCGCCATGACGAATAAACTCTGGTAAAGCGCATACATTTGTTGTAATCGCAGGGGTTGCAACTGAAAAACCTTCTATGATACTATAACCGTAAGTATCATGTAATGTCGCCATTAATTGAAAATGACTTTGCGATAATAACTCAATAACTTTTTCATTAGGAATATTTTTATGAAAGACAACGTTATTTAAATTCAATAACTTTAAATCCTCTACATATTTGGTGCGATCGGGGAAATCCGTCGGCACTCCTGAACCATGTCCCAGTTCTGAAATTATATGTAAAGTAATAGGTAAACCTAATTTCTCAGCTTTTTTAGCGAGTCTTAAAGCAACAACTCCGCCTTTGCGGGCAATGTGATTTCCTATAAATACAAGCTGGAGATTTTGCTGTTGCTGATAAAGCTTTGATTGGTTAACCCTAACTGGAAAATTTGGATGAATAACATCTAATTTTTTACTTACTTTTTGTTCTATTTTCCAACCTTGTATCCGGTTAATTAATCTCAACTTGGCATAATCAGAAATAGCGATAATTTTTTGGCAATTATCTAGCGCTAAACGATTATTTAATAACTCATAAATTGCAGCTTCGCCTTGATTTTGAGGATTTCTATATAAAACACGATGATCTTCAAAGGTGAGAAACCAAGGTTTGTTTGTATATAAAATTTTGTTGAAAGAATGAATAGCCTGGTATCTTCCCCATACAGGTTGCCAAGCCATAAAGCTGCCTAAAGGATACCAAATTTTATCTATAGGATATCTGCCTGCGGGGAAAGGCTTGGGGCGGATAAGTGTATGCCGAGAATTTCGAGGTAGGTTGGGAATGCTGAGGTGTTTTTGACCTCCTATGATAACTTTTGCCATTTTTATTTCATTTAAATTGTTTTTAGACGTTTTTTCTTGTTTTTTTGCTGAGGATTGGCATCTTCTATATCTTGTTTCTCCAGTTCTGGCAATTTAAAAAGAACTCCCGCAAAAAACCAATAATAGACAGCAACCGGATCAACATCCAGAGGATAGTAGTAGGTGTTGTAGCTAATAAACAATATAAACACCCACAAAGCTGCTCCGTAACTGCGGAAATTACGGTTCTTTATGGAGCGATAGGTTTTAAAGCCAATAATTGTTAAACTTGTTACCAAAGCCAGAAAAGCTAGCACTCCAAAAATTCCAACTTCAAAAAGTACTTTGGGGTAGTAGGTTTCCACCAGCTTAGTTTTACCCATTACGCGGGCAGAGTTAGTTGCTCGTCCTAAACCACTTCCCAGTGGGCCGTCTACGTTTTTCCAATTCTCTTCAAATTGCTGGACGATAAAATCTTGAGGTGGCGAAGCCTCCCATCGACCTGTAAAACTCTCGCTTCTCTGTTGCACTACATCAGGGTTAGTCACCATTGCTATTCCCAGAACTAGGGCAAGTCCTATCCCTATGGGGATAAATCGTTTAAGGTTGCCAAGTTGACCAGTGAGCAATAGCAAAATCCCGAAGCAGGTTGGTACTAAAGCTAAGGCGATTCTTTGTCCAGAGATTACAGCATTAATAAAGACTGTTACTAAAGAACCTAAACCGATCAGTCGCCATATTGGGGAGGGGTCGGTGAAGCCGGTGGCAAAGGTAAAAAAGGTGCTGGAAATTAAGAACCATGCCCACTGCCAAGGAGCTACAAATGTCCCTGGTAGGCGAATGACTCCTTCTTCGGGACTATATAAGAGCGCTCCACCAAAATAACACCGGGCTTCTAGTGATGTGACAAATAGGGCATTTCCTTCAAGACCTCTAGTGCCTTGACATACACCAGTTAGTAGTAACAGGTATTGAATAAATCCCAACACACAGCAAATCACTATTAGGACAATCTGGAGGCGCGATAAAAATAGAAAATCCCGCTTATCTCGAATTAGATAGTAGGCACAACCAAGTAGGGGGACATAGCCTAAAAATACTTTCAGTCCCAGAATGCCCATGCCTAATGGTATTTCTTGGGGTGCTTTTTCCAATAGTCCTACACTAGGCGGGTTAAACTGCTGTCCACCATTGATAAACAACAGCGTTAGCAGACTACAACCCAAGACAATATAAAGTGGGGTTTTAATGCCTTGGGGAATAATTAGGGGTAGCCCCTGTTTACGACAAGTCTGCCAAAGTCCAATTAGGGCTGGAACATAAAAGGCATCTTTAGCTAATTGGAGTATGGGACTATTGCCCAAGTAGTAGGTGATAGTACCTCCAATAGGTACGTAAATGATGAAGGCATATAGCGCTTGACGCGGGTATTTGTAGGAAAGGGATATGATGAATATCCCTAAGACGCCAGGGACTGCCACTTTTATTCCACCTACGAAAAAAAGTAGAATGCCAACTAAAACACTGCCAAAGGTGGCGGTGGTGACTAAGCTAGTGAGTTCTTTACGTGCTTGGGCTGCTTTGCGCTTTTGGGCTAACTGTTCTTTGAGGCTAAGACTAGGAGCTTCTTTTTCACCCTGTTTTTTTGATTTTTGATTTTTTGACTTTGATTTCGGCATAGTGGCGCTGTAGCCTATCAGCCTTAAAAAATAATCTATAGCTTACATACAAATGGATTGCAATGGCTATAGCGTGTACAAGCCGAATTCATCCTTAACTGATTGAGTTAGGGATTTTCGATCAAAAATATTGAAGTTTAACTTCATTGAACCATAAAAAAGATTTTCTCCTGTTTCTACAATGTAAACTGCTCCGGGAAATGGTAATGGTTCAATAGGTTTAGCTTTGTCTTCTAATACGCCTCTGACTTTACCGTGGTCTATATAATACTTGTAGTATCCATAACCCCGATTATATTCGGCATTTTCTGGTAAGAAATTTAAGTCATATCGGATAATATTGGATGTGCCGCACATTGAATAGAAATTTTTTCTTTTAATATATATATATTTACTACCTTCTTTATATTTATAACCTTTATTGATAAACCATCCATTAGAGTTAGGATGTTGCTTAATAAATGCGGCTAATTTGTTACTGATGCAATCATCTGCATCAACTGCCATAGTGTGAGTTGGAGAAAATTGATGAGCATACATTAATCCCTTCAAGATTTTTCGCCCTTTATCTGTGTCTCCTCTAGCTATAGGGTTTGTCTCGTTGGGAGGAGGAAAATCAACTGTAATGTACGTAATCTGGGGATGATTAAAATCTATTTTTGGCTGTTCATGGCAAACGACAATAGCGTGAAAATCAGAACAGGTTTGATTGCAAATTGATTTGATGCATCTTTCAAATGATTGGGTGACACGCTCCCAGGAGTTGGAAACTTTAGCACTTTTAAGTGGGATAATAAAAACAAGCATTATATTACCTTATAGAAGATATAGCGCTTCTCTGTTGAGTGTAATACAGACCTAACCCCCAGCCCCTTCCCTGCAAGGGAAGGGGAGTAAGATTTAAAGCCTTTCTCGTTTTAGGAGAAAGGAATGGAAGTGAGGTCAAAGTGTATTGCATCCATAGACGCCTAGCGGCTTCCCGCTCTTTACGAGAACCTCTATAATCAATGAACATACACAGACCTCTTTGTTATATAAGGAGGTTTACAATAGTACGTAAAAGTGCAAATGCAAATACTAAATTTTCCGCAGATGACCAAAGCTGGTTAATTTGCAGAAGCTGTGACGACGAAAAAGTTGCATTTTTGAAAGGTGAGATAGTAGCTAATCCCTTTCACGCAAAGACTACTTAATTTAATGAACCATGAAGACACGAAAGACAGAAAATTAAGTAATCTTACACGGGGAAGGGAGTAACTTAGACTGCTATGTGTTGCTGGACTTTTGAAACTAATTCATTTGTCCAGTAGTTGGTAAGTTCAGCATTGGCAGCTTCTACCATAACCCTGATCACTGGTTCTGTGCCAGAGGCGCGAACCAAAATTCTGCCGGAATCACCCATTGCAGCTTCAGCAAGAGCGATCGCTTGTTGCACAGGTTGGCAATCTTGCCATTTTAAACGGCGATCGCGATCGACAACTCGCACGTTCTGCAATAATTGTGGATAGGTCTGGAAGCTTTGATCTACTAATTCGCTAAGGGGAACACCCGCCTCTCTCACCAAAGCTGCTATATGTAATGCTGTTAACAAGCCATCTCCAGTAACTGCGTAGTGACGGCAAAGAATATGACCTGATTGTTCGCCACCTAGCATTCCCCCAGTTCGCTGCATTTCGGCTTGCACATATTGGTCGCCGACTGCGGTACGAATTAAGTTACCCCCAATTTTTTGCCAAGCTTTCTCAAAGCCTAAGTTGGCCATGACTGTAGATACAATCAGGTTGTCTGGCAGTTGGTGATTTTGTTGTAAGTGGCGTCCCCATAGGTAGAGAATGTAATCGCCGTTAACTTGCCTGCCAGTATTGTCTACTGCTAAGACGCGATCGGCATCGCCATCGAAGGCAAAGCCGATGTCGGCGTTGTGTTCTTGTACTGTGGCTGCAAGAATATCTAGGTGGGTGGAACCGCAGTTAACATTAATGCGATCGCCATCTGCTTCGTTATGTAAGCAGATCACCTCTGCCCCCATTTCTGTAAATACTGATGGTGCTAACCCGACTGCTGCCCCCCACGCCAAGTCTAAAACAATCTTCATTCCCTGAAGATTTAGGGCACCATTTAAGGGTTTTTTCAACGCCTCGCCATAATGTTCCACTAACTCAAAACGTGAGTAATGCCGTCCGCAATTACTGACTGTAGCGATCGGTGATATCTTGCCACGCAGTCCCGCTTCAATTTCTGCTTGCAATATTTGCGGTAACTTTCCACCATTCGCACCAAAAATCTTAATCCCATTGTCTTCTGGGGGATTGTGGCTGGCAGAAATCATCACTCCACCGATGGCATCACTGATGCTGGTGAGATAGGCAATGCAAGGAGTGGGACATAATCCCAAATACCAGACCTCTAATCCTGCTGCTGTTAACCCTGCACTCAAAGCCATTGCCAGCATATCGCTAGAGTTTCTAGAGTCCTGTCCAAGAATGACTGGCCCTACTTGAGTTGCATGGTTACGTAAAACAATCCCCGTCCAAAAACCAACTTGTAATGCTAGGGGCGCACTCAGTAATTCTCCGACTCGTCCGCGAATCCCATCTGTACCAAATAAGGGATTTGCTGGTAATGGGATTAAATTCAGTGCAAAACTGCTCTCAATGCCTTTGCCCAATGCATCAACTTCGGAAGCAGAACCCCCAGAAATGCCCGGTGTCCGAGTTATAGATGAAACCATATTTTTAAACACTCCACACAATCACACTGAAAAATAGCACCTAAGACTTTATTCAGCAATTTCGACATGCTTTTTTTCTTTAGAAATTCATTCTAAATCAAGCTCCTATTACGTAATAATACGTAATTTATGCCCTTTTATTGTAAAGTTTTCATGAAGCCAGTATTGGTTTTTACATTATCAGTAAAGTCTTCACATCTTAGCTAATTATTCCTTTTATGCCCTCAACCTTAGTCTTGATTTGTTATCTGTAATTAGTTCACACTTTGCAATGCTACCAACCGATGGTTACTAGTAATAAATACAACCCGTATTTAATCACAAGTGTTTTTCTGTAAAGCTGAGAATGAAAGCGAAATTTAGCTAATACCAACAAAAATATCAAAACGCTAGAATGTAAAATTATATCCACTGAGTCTATTTAGCGTGTAAAAAAATACAAAACTTTTTAACTTAAAAAATTTTAATATAAATTCTCATCAAATAGTTTTAAGGTAACGTTTTAATGGCTTTTTTAGCCGTTAGTGAATTAAAACTTCGGCAGTTAACTTTATTAAAAGTTGAGAAATTTAGCATGAGCAGCAATTTAGCAACCAAATTACGTGTAGGCACTAAGAAAGCCCACACAATGGCAGAAAATGTAGGTTTTGTCAAGTGCTTTTTAAGAGGAGTAGTCGAGAAAAACTCTTACCGGAAACTTGTTGCTAATTTCTACTTCGTCTACTCAGCGATGGAAGAGGAAATGGAAAAGCATCGCCAGCACCCAATTCTTTCTAAAATTAACTTTCCCCAGCTAAACCGCAAGTATAGCCTAGAGCAAGACCTGAGTTATTACTTTGGTGCTAACTGGAGAGAGCAAATCAAGCTATCTCCCGCAGGTGAAGCTTATGTACAACGCATCCGAGAAATATCTGCCACAGAACCGGAACTGTTAATTGCTCATTCATATACTCGTTACTTGGGTGACTTATCCGGGGGACAAATTCTCAAAAATATTGCTGTAACGGCGATGAATTTGTCTGATGGACAAGGAACAGCCTTTTATGAGTTTCCAGAGATTCCTGACGAGAAGGCATTCAAAGCCAAATATCGTCAAGTTTTGGATGAATTACCCCTCGACGAGGCTACAACCGATCGCATCGTTGATGAAGCTAACGCTGCTTTTGGCGTAAACATGACGATGTTCCAGGAATTGGAAGGCAATTTGATTAAGGCGATCGGGGTAATGCTGTACAATAGCCTCACACGGCGACGGACACGCGGCAGTACTGAACTCGTCACAGCTGAGTAACTGTGTTGAGATTGCGGAGTATAGTGTGTGGAGCGATAAATTCAGATAGCCTGATGAAGGATAATTCATAGGTGTTTCTGGGGAAAGAGCAATCAACGCTCAAAATATTTAGGGGCAATAGCCTTGTGACTGCTTTCTATTGGTGAAAGCAAGCATGGGGAGATTGCCCCTCAATTATGTTTAATAGTTAGGATTTATCAGTATTTTTCAGTTTAAAATAACTAAGTCATATCATGTCCGCTTGATTGCTTATTAAATCCGAAGAACCCCACCCCGACAATCGTCGCTTTGTCTCCCCTCCCCGCTTGCGGGGAGGGGTTGGGGGTGGGGTGTAATGACTGTGGTTAGCATAACTATTTATGCGGACATGATATCAATCTTTACACCAAGCTTAATCTCAGTATTTAAGTTTGTAACCCGTAAAACTTACCATACTGAGTAAATCAGGCAAAAATATGGCTACGAAAATTCCTGTCACAGTGATCACAGGCTTCTTAGGTAGTGGAAAAACCAGCCTAATTCGCCACCTGCTACAAAACAATCAAGGACGCCGCATTGCCGTTTTAGTCAATGAATTTGGTGAACTCGGTATTGATGGCGAATTGTTAAAATCCTGTCAAGTTTGCCCGGAAGATGGTGAGGGCGACACTAATATCTTTGAATTAACTAACGGCTGCTTATGCTGCACCGTGCAGGAAGAGTTTTACCCGACGATGCAAGAGTTAATCAAGCGGCGGGATAGCATCGACTGCATTTTGATTGAAACCTCTGGTTTAGCCTTGCCAAAACCACTGGTGAAGGCTTTTCGCTGGCAAGAAATTCGCAACGCCGCCACTGTGGATGCTGTAATTACCGTGGTAGATTGTGCGGCGGTAGCAGCAGGGACATTTGCTAGCGATCCAGAGGCGATCGCAGCCCAGCGCCAAGCAGATGATAATCTAGAACACGAAACACCCTTGCAAGAACTGTTTGAAGACCAACTTGCTTGTGCAGACTTAGTGGTGTTAAATAAAATTGACTTGGTAGATGCCGAGACAAAAGCCAGAGTTGAGGAATTGATTAAGCAAGAATTGCCCAGAGTGGTGAAGATTGTCGAGAGCGATGCCTCCGGCGGGCTACGCCTACGTTCTCAACTCGATGCATCTATATTATTAGGATTCCAAGCCGCAGTGGAAGACAATTTAGATTCTCGTCCCAGTCATCACGATACAGAAGAAGACCACAAGCACGACGAAGAAATTACCTCAGCTAATTTAATTTTGGATCGTACCTTTGACCCTGAAAAGTTGCAACAGCAATTAGAGAAATTAGCACAACAACAAGAGATTTACCGGATTAAAGGCTTTGTGGCAGTGCCAAATAAATCCATGCGCCTAGTGATGCAAGGCGTGGGAACTCGATTTGATAAATTTTACGATCGCCCCTGGAAACCCGAAGAGGCCCGGCAAACCCGCTTAGTTTTCATTGGACGTGATTTGAAGTCTTCAGAAATCGAATCACAACTTGTAGCTTTATAAGTATACCCAGATCCCCGACTTCGTAAAAGTTGTCGTGGATCTATCTTCTGAAAGTTACGAGTTATGAATAATTAGTTAATTCCAAGTAAAAAACAATAATAGCTGAAAATCTTGCACTTTAGAAAAGTATGACCATCTCTCAACTATTTAACGTTGCCAATCTTTTCGTATTGCCTTTTTGGGCGTTGATGATTTTATTGCCAAATTGGAAAGTTACACGGCAGATTATGTCATCATATTTGCCTTTTGTGCTGTTAGCTGGGGCGTATTTGTATTTGTTTGTCAGGAGTATTACACCAGAAAACGCCCAAGCTTTATCGAATCCCCAATTAGCCGATATTGCGCGATTTTTTACAGATGAAACGGCTGCTGCAACGGGTTGGATTCATTTTTTAGTGATGGATTTATTCGTCGGCCGATGGATTTATTGGGAAGGACAAAAAACAGGTATTTGGACAATTCATTCCCTTGCACTGTGTTTGTTTGCTGGCCCTATGGGATTACTGTCTCACATCTTGACTGACTGGATTACTAAGACATTTTTCCCTAAATCTCAGCAGAATGAAACGGTGACGGTAGGAGAAAAAGCTGCGTCATAATCTGGCACATAGTAGGGTAGCACAGATGTGCTACCCTACTATTACAAATTACCTGATTTTAAAATCATTAAGCGTTGTCGTGTCTATAGTCAGCATCTAACCAACAGCGTGGTAAAACTTCACCTGAAGGAAAAACGAGATTTTCTTTTTTAAAAGTTTCAGGTTGCTGTTCTTCTTGACCTTCTTGGTCTTTTGCGTGAACAACATCATTATTCGGGTCAATTAATTCCTGAATTTCAACAATCTTTACCAATTCGCCACTATCTTTGACTTGTAAAAGCATAGAAATTGCCTCAATGAGTTTGCATGGAAGTTCAAAGCGAGTCTCAATATAAACTCGCTCAAATCTCAACCGATTTTGAACGCGGAAATTCCTTAATTGTTAAAGGAAATTTTTATTAGATATCCACACATAAATTACACAAGATTTATCTCTGTGTATCTGTGGAGTTCATTTTTATAAAATAGACACAGCAAATAGATACCTAATCCCGAAGCTAAAATCGAATCAGGGAATGCTGATTAATAAAATTGTCCAACTAAGATAATCTTGGTTTTAGCGATTAGAAATCACGTTGATATTTTTCCAAAATATCTACTAAATTCACCTGGCATTGCAGGGGTAGTAGATCGATTAAAGGAACTTCACGTTTCCCGCCGCCAATTTTTACTGGAATCGATCCCAAGACTTGTAAAACTCGGTCTTCATTGACAGCGTTGGAAGTAATTAAGGGATACAGTTGCTCGGCAACAACTGTATGCAGTTTGGCATTAGATAAATAAAGATGCCATTTGGCAACGTCTATGTAGACGCTTTCGCCAATTTCAGCTGCTAGGGCTTCTAGTAGTTCTGTGGTGTTAGTCTTAGCCATAAAAATAACCCTACATTAAGAAAAAGTGCGAAATCTCAGGCTTTTTTACATTATGGCTCAATTAACAGCCTAATCCTACTACCAGAGGTTACAATCGCCCCAGCATGAGTAATCCATCTTCAGGTGGATTTTGGTGGAGTTTCGGTGTAGTTAGCGATCGCACTAATATAAATCAGATGCACCAACACTATTCCTGTCCAACTTAAAGTCACCCAAGGCAGCCACTCCCAAGGAGTGTCTTTCAATATGTGGAAAAACCACAAGCCAGAATTGATAGTAGCAGCGATCGCTACATGCACGGCAAAATTCATCCGGTCATCGATCTTGCGGTAATCAGGATCTTTGCGATCGGGTTTGCGAGGCCAACGAGGAGGCATAAATATTTGTTACAGATTTAAATACACCCTATTCATTCTAAGGTTTTTGTGGCAGTGGTTGCTATTAGACCCTTACAACCAGTCATAATTGAACTGGAAGTCAAGAGCAGCTAGGTTAAATCCTATGACGATCTTTGAGCAAATAGACCCCGATCTCCTCTATCCAGATAGCGATGGCAAACCAATGGCAGACAATACAGAGCAATATCGTTGGATTGTCCTGATTAAGGAGAATTTAGAGATTCTGTTTGCTAATAATGATCGTGTTTTGATTGCGGGAGATTTGCTCTGGTATCCTGTCCGTTCTCGGCTGATTACACCGACTGCACCTGATGTGATGGTTGTCTTCGGTAGACCAAAGGGTAAACGTCGTTCCTATCGCCAGTGGCAAGAAGATAATATTCCACCACAAGTAGTATTTGAGATTCTTTCTTATAGTAATGATACCAAAGAGATGGAGCGTAAACTGGAGTTTTACGATACCTATGGTGTTGAAGAATACTATTTATACGACCCTGAAAGTTTTCAACTAGATGGTTGGTTGCGGCAAAACAACCATTTGAATAAGCTATGGCAAATGGATGGTTGGGTCAGTCCCCGTTTGGGAATTAGATTTCAAACTGGGCAAGGGGAGTTAGTAATTTACCGTCCAGATGGACAGAGATTTTTGAATTCCCTGGAACTCAATCAACGGGTAGAACAGGCTGAGTTATTGGTAGAAGAAGAACGTCAACGCGCTGAACAAGAACGTCAACGCGCCCAACAGTTAGCAGCATATTTGCGTAATCTCGGCATTGATCCTGATAATCTTCCATAACTGGGGATGAGGGAGATGATCTCTCTGTAAGAGAAACTACCAGATGATGAGGAGTCTTTAATTTTGAATTTTGTTAGCGCAGCGTAAAGCCTTCGGCATGGCTTCGCTTAGAGCGAGTCCGCGTTCGTGCAGCGTCTCGTAGAGAGCGTCATTTTGAATTTTGAATTGTTATTGCTCTGGCTCTTAATAATCTCCTGATTTACCGCCACTCTTACTTATTAAACGAATTGACTCAATTTGAATCGACTTTTCTAAGGCTTTTGCCATATCGTATAAAGTCAGGGCAGCCACAGAAACGGCAGTTAAGGCTTCCATCTCGACACCAGTTTCGGCTTTGGTTTTGACTGTGGCTTGAATTTGATAACCAGGTAGTTGGGGATCGGGTATAATTTCGACTGCGATTTTTTGCAAAGGCAACGGATGACACAGGGGAATTAAACTGGCTGTTTGCTTGGCTGCCATAATCCCAGCCAATCTTGCAGTTGCCAATACATCCCCTTTTGGAACATTTCCGGCTTGAATGGCAGCGAAGGTGGCTGGCAGCATCCGCACATTGGCCGCGGCTACTGCTTGGCGGACGGTGGGTGCTTTATCAGATACATCTACCATCTGCGCCTGTCCTTGGTGATCCAGATGGGTTAAGTTGGCAAAATTAGATGGAAAATTATCTTGCGCCATTTAGTTAGAACGTGTTAATATAGATTGTCGGTGAGGGCGTGTAGCTCAGTGGACTAGAGCACGTGGCTACGGACCACGGTGTCGGGGGTTCGAATCCCTCCTCGCCCGTTTTTAAAAGTTAAGAGTTGAAAGTTAGGAGTGAGGAGTTAAAGTTCCTCGCTCCTAACTTTTAGGTTGTTCAAGGCGTAAGCATCTGGAGCTAGACCTAGTGCAAAGCGCAGGGAGTTGGATAGGTTTTTGCTCGACTGGGTGAGGAAAAGAATAAGTGCAACAGAAGTGATCACAGCACCGTAGCCAAACATATCGCGGTAGCCTACAAGTTCTGCGATGATACCCAGAAGAGGAGCAGCGATCGCAATTCCCAGGTCAAGTCCAGCTATACATATAGCAAAAATTTGACCCCGTTCTTGTGGCAGTGAGCGGTCTGCCATCATCGTGACCATCATGGAGATGAGTGTACCACCACCAGCACCTTCAGCGATCGCAGCCAGTAAGAAAAACATCGCGCTGTGAGCCTGCCACAGCAGTATTAACGCTAAAACGTAGCAAAAAATACCAAAGGTGATAAACAAACCACGACCAAAGCGATCGCTTGCCTTACCAGCAAAGACTCTGATACTAAAACTAGAAATTGCCGCAACTGTAAAAAACAGTCCGCCATTGAAGTCTACATCAGTGGATTTGAGGAATAACGACACAAAAGTATGTACAGCACCGAGGGACAAACCAACCAACAACATAACTATCGTTGGAACTCTCACCCGTGGACTGACCAAAATTTGCCAAAAGTTGTGATCGTTTTCTTCAGTTTGCTGTTGTGTCTGTACTGGCGGATTCGTGACTTGTACAATCTCCAAGAGAGCGACAAAACCCAATTCGGCACAGAAGAGAAATAATATCCCGTAACTACTTGTAGCTTCCAAATACCCACCCAAGGCAGGGCCAATTGCTAAACCAAGGGGAGTTGCTAGGGTCATGTAACCAATGATTTCGCCACGAGTTTTAGTGGGAGCTAAATCTGCGACTAAGGCACTGTAGCCAGTGGTAAAAGCGGCAACACTAATCCCGTGAAAAATCCGCACCAGGATTAATAACCCAAGAGATTGAGTTGCTAAGTAACCGAAGGGTGCGATCGCAGCTACTATCGTACCAATCAATAAGGTAATTTTTCGACCACGTTCATCGGCTAACCGTCCCAGCATCGGGCGAGATAGCAATAACCCAATAGCGAAACTGCCCATCACAATCCCAATTTCTTGCTTGCTTGCGCCCACATCATCGATGTAAAGCGGTAGGGTTGGTAAGAGCGAAGACATGCTCGACCAGAATAATAAACCTGCCGTAAATAAAATCAGCAGGTTCCGTCGCAGTTCGGTATCAAAGGTATTAAATGCTTTCAAGGTAGATGCTATTTAATGAGTTTTGTGTCATTTGTCATTTGTCCTTTGTCCTTTGTCTAGAGTCAACCAATATTTACCCTTAACTATTTACTAATGACTAATGACCAATGACCAATGACTACCATTGTTACGTTACTTAACCTTTTTTGCTACCACCTCTCGCACGCGATAGATAGGGCGTCCTTGGGATTCATGGTATGTACGCATGAGCAATTCTGCTAAAAGACCGAAGCAAAACAACTGCACTCCAGTTACCAGTAGGAGCACTGCCAAAATTAGCAAAGGGCGATTGCCAATCATCTCACCTAAAGCCAATTTGACGAAAGTCAAGTAAATTCCGATCGCAGTTCCCGAAACCATTGAAATCAAGCCCAACAGCCCAAAAACGTGCATTGGGCGGGTGAGGAATTTTTTCATAAACAGGATGGTTAACAAATCCATCAACACGCGGAATGTCCGCCAAATCCCATATTTACTGCGACCAAAGCGACGGGCGTGATGACGCACTGGTACTTCAGTAATTCTAGCTCCTTCGATGTACGCCAAAGTGGGTAAAAATCGGTGTAATTCTCCGTAGAGGTTCATATCTGCTAGCAGTTCTGCACGATAGGCTTTCAGCGAACAGCCATAGTCATGAATATTTACGCTAGTAGTATGACGAATTAGCCAATTGGCTATTTTGGAAGGAAGTAACCGATTTACAGCACCATCTTGGCGTTTTTGCCGCCAACCACTCACCAAATCGTAACCCTCATCCAGCTTTGCTAATAACATGGGGATATCAGCCGGATCATTCTGGAGATCAGCATCTAAAGTGACGATCGCTTTACCGACTGCATAATAAAATCCAGCAGCCATCGCCGCAGTTTGCCCGTAGTTACGACGCAAAATCACCGCCTTTAAATTAGTGCGGATTTGCGCCTGTTCTTTAAGAAAATCCCCGGAACCATCTGTAGAACCATCATCCACACAAATGATTTCATAATTTATTTGACGAGAGGATAAAGTAGATGCGATCGCTTCTAGTAAAAGCGGCAAACTTTCCACCTCGTCATGTATCGGCAGCACCACCGAAACATCTGGGACAATAGCTGAAATCGCCCCATTCTCTTCACTCAACCCTTGATAAACCTTCCCACTCCTCATAAGCCTCAGCGCCCTCAGCGTCTCCGTGGTTCGTAACTCTTGATAACTCTACCAGCACCTCGCACCTGCTGATAGTACGACTGACTAACAGCATCTCGCTGTTCCGAGAGAATATCAATTCCAATCCCATCCCGTCCCTGATCTTTCCCAGAACTATGGATGTAATAACCATCCGCCAAATAAAGCCCGACATGGGTTGCTTTTTGGCTAGTTCCAAAAAATACCAGATCCCCGGCTACTAATTCTGCAATAGTAATTGGTTGAGTGAATCCTTCCTGTTGATAGGCATCTCTAGGTAGCCAAATACCCACCGAAGCAAACGCCGCCTGCATCAACCCAGAACAGTCATAATTTGGCCCAACCGTACCACCCCAAAGGTAATAATTGGATTGTTGCATCGCTTTTTGGGTAAAGGCGATAATCTCCGCTAGCAGTTTTTGAATCTCAGATTCAGAAAATGTTGCAGCTTGATAAGGTACAGTAGCAGATTGTAATGAATCAAAATCTGAAAGGGATACCCATCCGGGATAGTCATCTTCACACAAATACACCTCAACCGCTAAATTTTGATGATTTGATGTTACCCACAAATGCCGCCCAGATGCGGCTTGAGTTGCCAAGCGTGTACATTCAGGAGAATCATATAAATTTAGGTTAGCTAAACACTGATACTCCCCTGATTTTAGATTTGGGATTTGGGATTTTAGATTAAAGGACATTATTCGAGAATGATTTTTTTTAATAAAGACGAACAACTCGAAAATCATGGGTTAGGCATTTTAGATGCAACTTGGGCAGCATTTCCGACGTTAGCCCGTAACCAAATTGCATTGACTTGGGTTGTTTACGATCCACCAGTGCTAGTAAATACTGGTGGTGCGCTGACTCCCAACGCTTTTTGGGATCATCCAGTCCGTGGTTTTACTTATCGTGGTGTTGAGCGGATTTATCCCGCCAGTGTAGTCAAGCTATTTTACCTGGTGGCGGTAAATGAATGGCTAGAAAAAGGCATGACTCAAACTTCCAAAGAGTTGGAGCGAGCCTTGCGGGATATGATTATAGATTCTAGTAATGATGCTACCAGCTTGGTTGTGGATATTCTCAGTGGTACCACATCAGGGCCAGAATTACCAACTGGGCCCTTTGAAACCTGGAAATATCAGCGTAATATTGTTAACCGCTATTACCAATCTTTGGGTTGGGAAGAAATGGAGACAATTAACGTCTGTCAAAAAACTTGGGGTGATGGCCCTTATGGACGAGAACGGGCGTTTGTGGGAGAGTTACTGGAAAATCGCAATATGTTGACCACAAATGCGATCGCCAGGTTACTGCATAGTATTGTAGGTGGGGTGGCGGTTTCAAGTGTGCGATCGCAAGCAATGATGGCTTTACTCAAACGTCCTCTCAACGATTTACCCACTGACACCGAGGAAAATCAGGTAACCGGTTTTTTAGGTGGTGGACTGACTGAAAATGCTCAAATTTGGTCAAAAGCAGGTTGGACAAGTCAAGTTCGCCATGATGCCGCGTATATTGAGTTACCAGAGCAGCGCCCTTACCTTTTAGTGGTATTTACTGAAGGTAAAGCGCAAGCTAAGAGTCAGGCAATTTTGCCCTTTGTTTCTAAGCTAGTTGCCGAAGCGATCGCTAGTCTATGATCTTAGGACTTACGCAGAAGATATCCCCCCTTTTTTTACAGTATCGCACTCACCCGACATCCCGCCCAGAACTTCAGTTCTGGGCTAACAGCTAAAGTCCACTAAGCGTGGACTGAAATTCTCCATTTTAGACATGATAGCCATCTACATGGCTGAAAATTTTGTATTTAGTCCTCTTGAGAGGAATGCAAGCTATTAGCCTTGGAATTTATTCCGAGGCAGGAATGGCAACCAAGCCCAAGATTTAACAAATGATGGTAATCTAATGACAAGCCTTTTTAAGGGGGAGTGCGCGAAGCGCACGCTACGCGAACGAGGTTTCAGGTTTTCAATTATGATAGTCATCTACATGGCTGAAAATTTTGTATTTAGTCCTCTTGAGAGGAATGCAAGCTATTAGCCTTGGAATTTATTCCGAGGCGGGAATAGTAACCAAGCCCAAGATTTAACAAATGAGAGTAATGTAATGACAAGCCTTTTTAAGGGGGAATGCGCTTCGCGCACGCTACGCAAACGAGGTTTCAGGTTTTCAATGCGTAACCTAGATTTCTCTTATGACACTATTTCAACTTAAATTCATCAAACTTCAATACTTCCGAATCAGGCTTGCGAGTATCAAAACGATAACTACTTATCGTACCCGTCCCCGTGTCAAAGATACTAAAAACCGTAATATCATTACTCGAAATATAAGGCATCGGCTTTCCATCTTCACCCAACAAGGGGGAAATTGTTGGCACTATCGGTTCTAACCCATTAGGATCACCAAGCTTAACATAATCCTCTTGATATCCAATTGGCACTTCTCGCTTTCTATCACCCCAAGCAGCGCCGTAAGTATTGCCCACATTAGATGTTTCTAGAAAGTGCATTCCACTCTGACTAACAAAGCGGTTCCACAAATGGGAATGCCCATAGAATACCAATTGCACATCAGCCGCTTCAAGTATTGGGACAACATCGCGGATAATATAATCTGCGTCTTTTGGGTACTCATAACGCACTGCTTTGATATTATTATCATCCCGTTCAATTATTTGAACTGGTTCTGTATAAGCAGGAACTATATTATCACCCAGAGTATGGGGCGGATGATGGAACATCACAACTTTGTATTTTGCTTGTTGAAACTCAGGACTGTTGAGTTCTGCCTCTAACCAATTATACTGCTTGCTACCTTTAGCAATTGGCTCATAAATCAGCTGTCCATAACCCCAATCTTCAGGATTATTTAAATCCTTTTCGGCTTCTCGATATCTACCCCTATGCTTTCCATTTAAACTGGGAGTCCGCCACATATTCGTAGCGTAGAGTACCACCAAACGCACATCACCAAAGCTGACTGCATAATATCTTTTTCCACCCTCTCTACTTTTTGGTAAAGAGAAAATCTCTTCGTAGGTATTAGTATTAAAAGAATTATCTATTAAAGATTTGTCCCGGTAGATTTTTTGAGCGACGGCACGGGGAATTGTATCATCAAATTCATCATTTAAACTTCCCCTCCTGGCAAATCGCCCCATCACCTCATGATTGCCAATGCAAGTAAACATGGGTGCATGTTGAATTATTTGTCCACCAGTATAGGTTGTTTTAACACCGTCGTGCGTCATGTCATATTTAGCACGACCTTGTAAACCGGGAAATAACGCACCACCACTATTATCATCAAACCATTCTGAGGCGCGATCGCTAACATTTACCAAATCACCGGCAAACCACACTCCATCAACCCGTCCAACTGTTTCTACCACCTTTTGCAGATTTGCTGCCGTCATCGGCTTTAATTGATGGTCAGAGGTGAGTAAAATTTTTAGTGGTGTATCCGGTTTTGGAGTAGCTGCGAGGCTAAAAATATCACTGCTAACAGTTTCGCCGTCTTCTCGCACACTCGTAATGCGATAGTTTACCCGCAAACCAAGAGTTAACCCAATCACCTCAGCCTCATGCCGCCAAATGTCGCGTTGGACGGGTTTTTGATAAACTTGTTCGTCTTTGATTTGGTTTGCAACTCTTGAGTGTTGGTCTTCACGAGTGCGAGTGAGTTTGGTAGTATTTGCCTTAGCAGTTTGTTTGAGATTTTCACCGTAGGTTACTGTATGATTAACACCAGCAAACTCAGTAAACCAAACTACTCGCACTGAGGTTTCAGTTGGCAGTTGTAAAAATGGGTCGGTGAGCAATTGGGGTGCTGATGTCATAATTCTTTGCCCAAATGAACGCACACTTAACAGAGTAAAGCATATAACAAGCACAAGCATAGCCACCGAGAAAATTTTACGGTTGCGTAAGTGTCTGAGCATGAGTAACATACCAAATTTTTTAGGGTATTCACCGACTGAACGCAATTTTATTATTACTCCTTTCTGCCTACAAGCTTACCTATAGCGTTTCTCGTATATGCAATACACCCTAACCTCTCTCCTTTTAAGAAAGAAGCTTTGAATATTACCCCCCTTAATCCCCCCGATATATTGGGGGGAAACAGAAAATTTAGTTCCCTCCCCTTGATAAGGGGAGGGTTAGGGTGGGGTAAATCTTAGTTAATCCAGTGTATTTACTGAACAAAATAACATCCAGGTAAATTAAATTTATATAATTTGTAGCTTTGTGGAAACATCCTACTTCTATAAATATCTCATTACAGATTAATTCTTTTTAATTTAGAGGTATAGAACAATTTAAACGCAGCAGATATTTATCTGAGTTGCGGCAATTTTTCATATCTTAAAAACTTTAGAAATGCTGCGAGGTGTAAGCCTCGTAGTCAGAGTTTACTGCGCGGTTTTTGGTAAAAATACACATCTGCTAAAAGTCTTATATTTATGCCTGTATTAGAACTGCAAGAGTCTATATTAAATTTACTCCAAAACCTGAAAAGTCTTGATGCACTCAAAAAATTGTTTTGGAGTCAATTGAACTACGAACGAGTAAATAAAGAACTTTCTCGTCGAAAATTGACTGATGTAGTTGCTAATGAACTGATAGATGAACCCTTGTTATTAGCGTCTGGTGGTGCTAATAATGCTTTTCATATTATTTATGCGCGTTTGAGTTCAGAAGAGTTGTCAAGACAAGGTGAAAGAAGAGTCGTTGATTATCTTTTGAAGGAACATCCTTATGCACTATTTGTATTTTCTAATAAATTGCGATCGCAGTGGCACTTTATTAATGTCAAATATGACAACACCCTGCAAAAACGAAAGCTGTTCCGCCGGATTACCGTTGGAGAAGGTGAACAATTACGCACAGCCACAGAAAGAATCAGTCTGTTGGATTTGGAAAATATTCATCCAAACGCATCACCCTTAGATATTCAGACACGACATGATGAGGCGTTTGATGTTGAAGCTGTCACCCAAGAGTTTTTTAAAGAGTATCGTAAAACCTTTGAGAAAGTTGAAGGATTAATTGAGTGGAACACAGAGAAGGAACGTAAACGGTTATTTACTCAAAAATTATTTAACCGTCTAATGTTCATTGGATTTATCCAGAAAAAAGGTTGGTTAAAATTCCAAGGAAGCATAGATTATCTATCAGCTTTAGCAAAATTATTTTTTCCCAGATTCTAGATATTTCAAAATTCTCTGATTTTCTAGGGTTAACTCTCTTATATCTGCCGTATTATCATCAATTCTTCTTTGATTATCAATCATTTGGCGTTGTGTATTAACCATTTGCCGTTGCATCTCATCTAGCCTCGGTAAAATGCTACTAGATAAATCAGTCAATGCTTGAATTGCTTTGGCGTTAGATTGAATGAGTTGATTCGATTGCTCTGTCAATGCTTGAATTGCTTTAGCGTTAGATTCAACCAGTTTTTCTATACCTTCTGAATCGCTCATAATTTTATTCAACTACTAGTTATAGAACTTATGCCTATACATGATATTATAGATAATCGCAATCAAAAATTAGTAGACCAAATCAACTGCATTCTCGACTCATCAGCAGCAGCCCATTTTGCGGTAGGTTACTTCTTCCTTTCTAGCTCGACCTGAAATCAAAGGCTATCAGCAGTTGTTTTTATTAGACGATAAGGGAAATATAGTTTCTAGGGATATCCCCCGCATTTTGGGTGCAATTAAAGCTGATTCTACTACTCCTACCTTAAGAGTTAGCAAAGAGCATAACTCTGCTGTGATGCGTGTCAAATCTCAATTTGCAGAAGAAGTGAAGCATCGCCAAGCAGAACGGGAATTTAATCAGCGTTTGACTCAAGGACAACTGTATATTCTCCGTGAACTGAGAATATTTTTTAAATTAATTACTGACGAAGAAGTAAAAGGTGAAGTTAATATTCTAGAAAAGGCGTTTCGTAGTTCTATAACTCAAGTAATTAACCGAGAGTTAAATATACTGCGACGTAATGGTTTCGTCGGTCAGGAATTGTTTAATCAATTGGTGCAAATTTACCGGCAACATAATATGCACGAATGGCTGAATAATAATAATAGTTTACCTGCAATGTCTGTGCCAATTCCAATTATTATTTGTAGTGAAGTTTTGGAATGATTTTGTGCTAAGGATTTGTTATCGTCTCGCAGACCTGATTGAAAAACCTGCCAATCTTTTGAAAAGACTAGCAGGCATGGCTTATCATCAATCGGAGCGGCGGGATTCGAACCCACGACCTCCACTACCCCAAAGTGGCGCGCTACCAAGCTGCGCTACGCCCCGGTCAGAATTACTATCATACAGCAAAACTCTAGGATAAGCAAGAGGCTAATTTAAAAAACCTTAAGCATCCCAGTCGCTTGCAGTAAATCAGGAACAGCAGAAGCATCCCATTTACCTTCTACACATCGCCCTGTATTCAAGATGAAGCGCAGACTGTAAGCATGAGGATAGCCTTCTACCTCCATCCATAATAAATCGCTTTCGGCTTCACAAGCAATTTTTTCCTCTTCCATTAATTCTGTTGCGAGTTGTTTCATGGTGTCTGCTAGCTGTGCTAGTAGACGGCAAAAATCATTCAACTCGGCTTCGGTTAACTCAATTGCCCAATCATCTGTACCGATTAAAGCTTTAAATTCTGGTGCATCGGGGTTCTGGCCTATACGCCAGCCAAATCCAGTTTTTACAAGGCGTTCCATAGCTTAGTTTTTTAAACGCAGAGGGACGCTGAGGTTTAACGCAGAGGAACGCAAAGGAAGATTTTGGACTCTGGGTTTGGTCATTTCAGTAGTTCGGCACCTCCTCGTTGGGGTGGCTGTGGGGTGGTTGATGTGTTAGGGCTGGGTGTGGTGTTGGGGGTGGGAGATTGGGTATTTTGGGTAGGGTTAAATATATTGACTAAGACTTGGACTAGGGCATTTCGTTGGCTGCGGGTGAGACGAGTAACGGCTTTGCGATCGCCTTCCATCGGATTTTCCCGTAGTGTATCATTGCCTGGATAGGGAGTATCATACATAATTTCGTTCGCACCCAGGTAATCAGCTAAAGTCAGCTTCCAATCTAAGCGATAAATTGGGGCCCGCCCTTTGGTATAAATGTGATATCTAATCAGGCGACTTACTAAGGTGTTGTTTTCGGCAACTTGACCATCTTCTTTGCTAATATACTTATTTTCTCGTGGTAAAGAAGGCAATTGCTGATATACTAGCTGCCAAACATCGCTAGGTGTGATTCTCTGAGCATCAGCAGGTTGAATACTAAATAAAGTTGTATATATCGATTTGCTCGCCCCTGAACCCAAAACAATTACACCTACTATCATTAAGGTAAGCAGTATTGCTGTTAGCGTTAGCGGGGCGTTTAGCCCGTACTGAGTTTTGAGTTTTGAGAAAATTGATTTAAACAGAAATTTTTTCTTTTTCATAGAACGGTATAGCGGTTCTTAGTTGAGTAGGTACAAGAACCCCACCCCCAACCCCCTCCCCGCAAGCGATGAGGGGGCTATGATCTACCTCATTTGATTAGGAAAAGCTATATTTTAGGCGTTGCTGAGTGAAAATATGAATCTGCCTTATTCAGAACTCAGAACTCAGAACTCCTGTACAGACGCGATTAATCGCGTCTCTACTCCTAACTCAGCACTCAGCACTCAATCTTATAGTTCGCCAATAATTTCTGGCTGAGTCAATTCATCAGACATTTCGATAATTGCCCTTAACACTGGCTTCATCATCGCATCTTCGTTATTTTCAAAGTCTTCATAACGCCGACGTTTAGCACGATTTGCCACCTGAACCGTAATGCGGTAACGATTTGAGGCTGCACTAATCAGCTCCTCAGAACGGTGCATAATCTGAGATTGAGTTGTCTCGAACTTAGAACGCTTTAGCATAATCAGTGGTTCTTGGGGTTATTCCCCAGTGTAGCAGTACCGATAAATCTGCTGCTGTGTATTTAATCGCAAGCAACCTCTCTCTTGATAGAGGTTGAGAGTGTTTTAGTCAATATAAGTTACTTATAATATTACCTGACTAAAGTCACACACCCTTATGGCTGACCTTGTGGAAACTGCTATCAACGCGGGAAATTTCAATAACCTGGTGAAGGCTGCTGAAGCTGCAAATTTCATAGAAACTTTAAAAAGTCCTGGTTCTTTCACGCTATTTGCACCAACTGACGAAGCTTTTGCCAATCTGCCAGAGGGAACTTTAGACTCGCTACTACAAGATATCCCCAAGCTTCAGAAAATTGTTGCATATCATATCGCTAGTGGGGATGTTAGGTCTGATGATTTGGTACAGATTAATGAGGCAGAGACGCTTGAAGGGTCAATTGTCGCCATTGAATCTGCCAACGGTAAATTTAAGGTTAATAACGCCAATGTCATCAAAACGGACATTTTGACAGACAATGGCGTGATCCATATTATTGATGCGGTGTTAATGCCTGCAATGGTTGCGGGGAAATAAGGGCATTGGGCATGGGGCATTGAGCATTGGTTATTCTCCTTGTCCTCAGGGCTATTTGGTTCTAGACAGAAACCGCCTAGAACTGAAGTTCTTTGGCTTTTAGCTAAAGTCCGTTAAAACGGACTATAACCCAATACAGTTCAGTTAAGCATTTTTTCCTTCTCTCTGTGTTCTCTGCGCCTAATAAGGTTCATTAAAAAAATTGATTTCACAAAGGGTTTTAGCCTTAACCCAAGCGTATTGGACTATAACCTTTTCTCAGTCGTCTTTAGACGACTTTGGCTATTAGACTCAGAATTCATTCTGAGGCGGACTAGATGAGAATAAAATAGCCCTGCCCTTGTCCCCTCAATTCCCTACTCCCAGAATGCAGCCACTGCGTGCGGGAATAGTCAACGTCAATTGGTGAGTTTCTCCTTCACTATTCCACTCAACTTCAGCAGTACCATATAACAGTTTGTTGGGTTGAGTACGCAAACTGACTACATCTGCATTGGCTGTTACCGAACTTGTGCCAGCGTTGACGGCAATTATCAATTCCTCTGTCCCTAAAGTTCGCGCAAAGATATAAATTTGTCCTTGAGCATGGAGGACTTGGTAATCACCTGTACGCAAGGCTGGGTATGTGTGGCGCAGGGCAATTAATTGACGATGAGTATTGAAAATTTCTTGATTCCAGTTACTCTCTAAAGGAAAACTACGGCGTGAGTCTGGATCTATTGCACCAGGTAAACCAACTTCATCACCATAGTAAATGCTGGGCGCACCGGGAAAGGTGAGTAGCAGTAAAGTTGATAATTCTATACTACCTATATCACCGCCTGCAATAGTCATCAATCGGGCTGTATCGTGACTTGCTAACAAATTGAGTTGAGTTAGCTGAATTTCCCAAGGGTAAAGTTGCAGTACTTCTTGAATTTTGGTGGCGTACTCGGTGGCAAATAAGGGTGGGTAGGGTTGATAGTCGCGGCTTTGGACTTGTTCTAAGACTACGCGATCGCCTGCTGCAAAGGCAATTGTCGGCCCAGCAAATAGATAATTCATCACCCCATCAAATTGCGTTCCATCCAACCACTCGCGGGAATCTCCCCACACTTCGCCGACAATGTAAGCTTCGGGATTGACTGCCTTGACGCGATCGCGGAATTCCTGCCAAAATCCAGGAGTTTTTATTTCAAATGGTACATCTAATCGCCAACCGTCGATGCCGAATTTTATCCAATATTCGGCAATTTCCATAATGTATTCTCGCACTTCTGGATTGTCGTGGTTAAATTCTGGTAAAGCACGATTTCCTGCCCAACCCACGTAATTTGCAGGAAATTCCCCATTGTAGGGTGAAAGGGGCCAGCCTTCTATTTTGAACCAATTTACCCAAGGCGAATGGGGGCCATTCTCTAAAACGTCATGGAAGAAGAAAAAACCACGGCTGGAATGGTTAAACACGCCATCCAGAACAACTTTGATATTCCGTTGATGGGCTGCATCTAATAATTCCTTAAAAGCCTCGTTGCCCCCCAGCATCGGGTCAACTTCATAATAATCGTGGGTATGATAGCGATGATTGCTAGCGGATTGAAAAATGGGTGTGAAGTAAATCGCGTTAATCCCCAAATCCTGGATGTAGTCTAAACCCTCCATGATGCCCCATAAATCGCCGCCTTTATAACCCTGGAGTGTTGGCATAGAGTCCCAATCTTCCCAACGGGCTTCACGCAGCAGCCGTTTGCGGGGTTTTTTGCTTCTAGCAAAGCGGTCTGGAAAGATTTGGTAGAAAACCGCGTGTTTCACCCAGTCTGGTGTTTGAATTTGCATGAATAATTTTTTGTAGCTTCAGAAGCGATCGTTGCAAATATTAGCTTCTTTATGGCTCTTACTTATGATAGAGAATCTGTTATCTGTGAATATTCATTAGCGATTTCACCTTTCTGCTGCTATTTTATACGCAATAGGACTTACGCACACTTTCCGATTCTTCTCTACCAGATGCTACCCGAACGCGCAGGTTCTGTTGGCGCAGCCTCTTGTAGAGAAGCAAAGGCGGTTCGATAAATTAAGCGCAGTTGGCGATTTTTGCGTAAGTCCTATTTTTGCTAAATTGGGATGCTCCCTAGCAACGCCGGGTTAATCACAGAATATCAAATTTTGTCTGCAATAAAGATAGAAATTGCTTCTACCCTTATACTTTGCCCCCTCGTACCACAAAACTCGCCGTTTCTATACCAAGGTGTATCTCCTGTGCCCTGAAGATGTGCGGAGTAGTAAACATCATAATTTAGGATGGACAATCCCGTAAGTTCTATTGCAAATCCCTCTAATCGAAGGCTCTGGCCTTTAGTACCACAATACTGATTCAAAAATTTCCAGCTTGTGTCTCCTTGGTCTTGTATGTGTGCGAAGTATCGCAAACCCACATTTTGAGAACCAGGTGCAAGTCTAATTAAAAATCCTTCCAACCTTCTACTTTGCCCTGTTGTTCCACATAAAAGAGGTTGCTTAATAAAGTTCGTGTCGCCGAGATCCTGTAGATGAGCCGTATACTCAATAACAGCTTTTTTACTAGGCTCGGCTTCAGGATACTCGAGTATTCTTTGAGCGTAAGCTTTCTGAACAAGATTAGGTAATGCTAACCCAGTAAGGGCTAAACCACCTTTTATAAAAAAACCTCTACGAGGAATTTTCATACTCATAGTTCTCCAATCTTTTGTTTTGTAATCATTGACAGTAACGAAAGCTATGTACAGCTTTTAAACATCAACTAGTTATTTACTATACTGTTATTTGACATATTACGATTATTTTTCACAATCCTTAATTATCTGTTAATTTACCGTCGAGAGAGTGCTTTTAGACGCTCCTAGTAAAAGTCACCACGAGCGCGGTTACTCTTAAGAGTGCTAGTTAAAAGACCGCCCACTTTCAAAGCGGGTCATATACCAAGTGCTTCAGTACTGAGTATATTTTTACTTTACTGGGCACTGAGTACTCAGTACTCAGTTGGTTAACTACCTGCCTCCTAAGCTTATTTGAGGTAAAAATGAGACACGAAAAACTTTCTCCCGGATTACTTTTGGCATTTCAAGACTATCAAAGCGAAGGAGATCAAGCTTTAGTTACACACAAGCGATCGCTTGGCATCATTGCTCACAAAAGCCCAGTCAAGCCCACTAAAAGCGTCGTTTTTATCTACTGCGAACCTGATGCAGACTTGAGTTATCTATCACAATATAATATTGAAGTCAATCAAAACTCAGGGAGTGTGCGGACGGCTTTCTTACCGATAGAGAGTTTAGATGTCTTATCTGAAGAAGATATTATCCAACGCATTAAGCCATCACGCAAACTTCATTTGAGGATGGACACTGCACTAGGAACAGTCAAACTGCCGGAGTTCAAGAATCAAACCGGACTGACTGGTAAAGGAGTAATCATCGGCATTATAGACAGTGGTATTGATCCGAAACACCCCGCTTTTGCCGGACGAATTTTACACATTTGGGATCAAACACTGCCAGGGCCAGGAGTGACGGAAGGCCGCTATGGGGGTGAATTTACAGGAGCGCAACTGACAATTTCTCAGGATACTAGCGGTCATGGTACTCACGTTGCGGGAATTGCTGCCGGTGCCGATGCTAACTATGGCGGTGTCGCACCAGAGGCGGAATTAGTTGTTGTCAGGTCAGATTTACAGGATGCCCACATTGCTGATGGTGTGCGTTACATTTTCCGAATTGCTAGAGAGTTGGGACGCCCAGCAGTGGTAAATCTCAGCTTGGGTGGACACGCTGATGCCCATGATGGTAGCGATTCTTTATCCAAAGTTATTGACGCCGAAACTGGCCCAGGAAGAATTGTTTGCTGTGCTGCGGGTAACGAAGGGAACGCCAATATTCATGGTCAAGCGACAATACCCAGTGGACGCACTCGTGGTATGCGCTTTAATGTTCCTTTGAATCAAATAGGCATAGTTTGGTTAAACGCTTGGTATTCCAAAGACAGCGAATTGGAAGTGTCTGTGCGGAGTCCTAACGGTTTTGTCACCCCCTTCCAAAAAATAATTACTCAGGGTAATGCCGCACAAGATTACCAGTTACCAGATGCACGGGTGCAATTAGCGACACCAGCGCCAGATAAAGCCAACGGCGACCATAATTTCTTTGTGCAAATACGCGGTATTGGCCCCTCGCAAGTCATGGGAGGTATTTGGCAGCTGCGAGTCCGCAACTGTTCTTCAACTGACACATGTTTGAATGTGTGGACACTAGATGACAGTTCATCAGTGTTTTTCACAGGTAAAAGTGTGAAGGATGCGGTAAAAATTGGTTCGCCAGGAGCCGCCAGCAGTGCAATTACTGTTACCGCCTATACTACTAGAACCAAGTACACAGATATTGATGACCAAGTGCGAGAAATGGGCTTAGAATTGCATACTATTTCGGAGTTCAGTAGTGAAGGGCCACTACGGAATGATGGACAGAAGCCGGATGTAGCAGCACCAGGAGCAATGATTATTTCTACCCTTTCCGCCGATGCAAATTTTGACCGCTCATCGATGATTAATTCTAAGTTTGTGGTGCAGGCTGGTACGAGTATGGCGACACCCTTTGTTAGTGGATTAGTGGCACTGCTGTTGCAGCGAGATCCTAAACTTGATCCGGCTGCTGTGAAAGACTTGCTACGTAAAAATAGTGCAATTCCTGGAAAACCCCCAGGCACCTTTGATGAGAAATGGGGTTATGGAGTGATTAACGCTTTGAATCTGTAATTAGACTGAGAAAGGTAGATATTATTTCTGTACAAGGGTAGGCAATAAAAACCTATAAATTTGATAAGTTAGGGTAGACAGAAATTAAACCTCTTGCGAAAATCCTTGATCCGCCAGGGACTCAAGTCCCTCTCTTATAGCAAAAGTCCGTTTAAACGGACTAAAATTATTGTTATTAGTCGGTTTAAACCGACTTGAGCTATTAGCCCGAAAATAAATTTTCGGGCGGATGTTCGACTTTTGCAAGAGGTCTATTGTCTACCCTCTTTACCAAGGAGTTGCTGATGAATTATCAGAAACTAGATGCCGCTCTTGCTACAGTGCTGAATGATGTTCAAGATTCAGAAGAAACCAGTTTGGCAGTTTTCATCCACACTGAACCAATTTTAAACTCTGCTGCAACTGCTGTTTTAGAGAGTTTTGGTGTCAATGGTGTTAGCAGTGGCAAAGATATTTTCACGGCAACACTGTCACCAAATGCCATTTCCCAGTTGTCAGAGCAACCTTGGGTGAAGTCTTTGAAGCGATCGCAGCAATTAGGTTTGGTTAATAGGAGAATAAATACACCGAAGTTGGGTGTTTAATGGGCATTGTCTAATCCTACAATGTGCGAATAATTTTTTGCTGTTACTGTAAATCAGGTTTTGGTTTTTCTGGAAACTTACACTTCACCTCAATTTCCAGATTACTTTCAGCAGAACATTCGGTAATGTAAGGAATACCTGCTTTACCACGTAGCTTAATGCCAAATTTAAGTCTTACCTCCTCAATCTCAGCAGTATTGAGTCTTTAAAAGCACTAAAAGCATAGATTGATTACTCTAGTTACTTATCCCCAATTAGACATTCCTAAAGGCGAAAAAATTGCTTTCAATCAGGAAAATCCTTATCGGGGACTTTATGCTTTTGAATCAGAACAAGCGCAGGATTAACCTGCCTGTGCGCTTGTACTTTCTATTGTAGCAACGCCAGCTCATAGATATCTAGACCTTCTGCTGCTGTAATTTTTTTGACAGAATTGTAAAGCGAACTTCTTCGCGTTTTTCCCCCATGACATCAATATAGTAACGTTCCGGTGATAATACTGCTTGGATTTGCTTTTTCTCGATGATCCATGAGAGATAATTGAGCGCAATCTGCCTTTGTTCGGTACGTAGTCTGTCAGAAACTGCCTCTGTTTGAAGGTTGTTCGCCCAAGCAATCTTATCCTCAAGTTCCAGTGGTGGCAGTTCTTCGATTCCCACATCTTGCGGTGGGGTAACCAGCAGAAACTCCAGAAACTCCTCGAAGCCAACAAACGCTAGTTGACAAATTAGCTGCTGACTAAATTTTCCCCAGAAATAGCCACTGTGAACATCTGGTGTATTGCTACGATAATATACCCAACCGAGTTGCAGGTACTCTAAAAGAGTTAAGGGCGAGGTTTGTTTGTCCAGAATCATGACGTAGCGATCGCGATTGGGTGCATTAGCATAATCTGTTCGGTCTTTATATTCAGTACAATCAAAGTAAGTAAATAAGTCAGCCAACGACTCCTGATCTTTAATTGCTGTGGCAACTGTGGACTGATATTCTTGGTTAGCTGGATCTAATCCCTGGTTTCGCATTTTATTCAAAACATTAATTTCTAAATAATTAAGTAATGAACTAATCTCATGTAACGGCTTGCGTAAGTTCTGATCCTTCCAGTTGACAATTCCATACTTACTCTGCAATTGCCCTCTTACCTTGTTTGACTTACTGCTGTGATAGCTATTGGAACGAACAGTAACATTACCCAGCCGATACCCTTGTGTTCGGGTCTTAGCTGGAAAGGAAAAGTAATTAGCAGCCGTAGAAGCAAGACGTAGGGCTAAATCCCCTTCGTTACTGAATAGATACGCCTCTTCAAATCTTCGTAACGATGACCGTAAAAAATTGGATCTTCCAGAAGTAATTGCCAGTAGAGGAATATCTGGTGCAACAAGAATTAAGCGACCTAAACTAAAAACCTGCCCAATTCGCGAAGGGGGTATTTTCCCTTTCCCAGCTTTTTGGTCATTGATGTTGCCTATAGAATTAGGGTCAAAGACATCAGAGAGAATTCGGACTGCTTGTGTAGTTACCTGACTACCCAAACTATGCCCAATGAAAGAGAGTTTAATCGGGTGTTGTTTCCAATAGTTTTCAGCCTTCTCCTCCGATTGAACTTCCTGAAGGCAGCATTCTATCAAACCTTTATCTAGTTGGCGAATCAGTTCAACCAAATCGTGAACTCCGTAGTTGATTGCTCGATAAGAGTCACGAAAATATACAATTACGCGCAAAATAATCAGGCTAAAAACAATACCAAATCCGAATGTTCCCAAAATAATCGGAACAACGAGGATTGGGGAAGATAACCAGAAAAACAGCAACACACATGCGATCGCCACAATTAAGCTTCCCCCTAGCAGAACCTTCAGTAGAAAGGGTAAAGTACTTAGGGAAGTAGTAATATTTTGGCCTGTAATAGTTTCCGAAGGCCAGCGATAACCAAGAAACACTAAACTATCTGACTTTTGAGAAATTAAGGTATCACTCTTGATACACTTACAGAGTTTTTGATAGTTTTTCCAAATTCCATCTGTGATCGCCTCATTGGTTACGGGTAATGTATTTAAATCAATATCTGCACCTCCTGTGTTGTATCCATGAATAGCAATTACCACCCCTAGATCGTCAGAATTTTTGGGGTAATTTTTACTTTTTGCATAAAGGAGATCAACTATCGTTTGAATGGTTGGGCGCGTATTATCTTCTTTAATATCCTGTAAATCTTCAACGTTCGCTCGTGCTGTACTGCGGATCAGGTATCCTGGAATACTTTGGTGTTCTGGAGCGCTGTTCGGCTCAATAAACAAGTTATCTACTAAAATATCCATACACTACCTCTTATAGCAATCCTAAATGATTCTATAGCAATCCTAAATGAGTTGTGAACAGTACGTTCTGTAGGATGTCTTATTCATAAGCCTTCCCTATTTTTCTCTGCTAAAATCTAAAATCGGATTGCTATAAGCGCCTCTTCAAAAAGAAATGGTATGAGCATTATAAGATAGTTTAGCGTCACAGAAACCATAGCAAAATATGTGTTTACTAAATTAAACACAACATAAGAGGAATAGAGAATAAAAAACTCCACGCCACTTGCGGGATGGAGTTTTTGGGCATGGGGAAGAAACTAGCAATGCTCAATACTTCGGCTTACCTCGGCTCCGCTCGGCACAAGTCGCGGTTCCTGAGCGTAGTCGTTGGCGCAGCCTCTCGTAGAGAAGGGCAGTACAAGTGCCCAATGCCCCAAGCGACGGGGCGACTATCCCTCTCCACGCCACTTGCGGGATGGAGTTTCCCGTCGCTTTCAATGAAGAAAATATTGATAAAAATAATATGTTTAATCTTGATAAGCTGTTGCGCCTTCAATTTGCACTAATATTTTTTTCAATATGATTGTGGGGTGGGCATCTTGCCCGCCCTGATAATGCAAGTTGTATACGTAACAGCTTAAAAGCTTGAAGGTAGACCGCTCCCGCTTGAAGGTAGACCGCTCCCGTTTGAATGTAGACCGCTCCCGCTTGAATGTAGACCGCTCCCGTTTGAAGGTAGACCGCTCCCGTTTGAAGGTAGACCGCTCCCGCTTGAAGGTAGACCGCTCCCGCTTGAATGTAGACCGCTCCCGCTTGAAGGTAGACCGCTCCCGCTTGAAGGTAGACCGCTCCCGCTTGAAGGTAGACCGCTCCCGCTTGAATGTAGACCGCTCCCGCTTGTTGGAGAGTGCATAGACGCAAAGCAATTCAATTTATTAGTAAATATTGCTGCGTAGGCAAAACCTAGCAGGCGATCGCACTTTGCCCAAAACTATAATACTGCATCCTTGTGTCTTCCTATCCCCACGTCTTGAATAGTACGGGCAAATTGAGAGCATCCCAATTTTGCACAAAGGTGTTTGTCATTGCGAGTTGGATTTGGCAATATACGGGAACGCCAATATTCATGGTCAAGCGACAATACCCAGTGGATGCACTCATGGTATGCGCTTTAATGTTCCTTTGAATCAAATAGGCATAGTTTGGTTAATAGGAGAATAAATACACCGAAGTTAGGTGTTTAATGGGCATTACCTAACCCTATAATGTGCAGATAATTTTTTGCTATTACTGTGAATCAGGTTTTGGTTTTTCTGGAAACTTACACTTCACCTCAATTTCCAGATTACTTTCAGCAGAGCCTTCGGTAATGTAAGGAATACCTGCCTTACCACCCAGCTTAATGCCAAATTTAAGTCTTACTTCCTCAATCTCAGCAGTATTGAAGTCTTTAAAAGCACTTAGAGCATAGATAGTATAAGAGCGAATCATTTGACGAGCTTGTTGCATCCGAGCGATCGCATCTGCTCGCACATCCTTGTATTCTATGCCATCATCTTCCTCGTCAATTTCCTGAGTTATTTCGGTGGCTGTGACGTTAATCTCAATCTGCTCAATCTCCCCATCTGCTTGGAAAAAGAGTTGCTGTACTTCTGACATGGGCTACCTCGGTTAAATTTTTGTATCGTGTCTGAAAAATTTCAGCTTGCTTGCGGAAAAATAACAGATGGTGTTGTTTCTAGTAACACAGCCATCATTGTGTCTGTCAAGATTATCCCGCATTTACCAACCCAAGGTGTGTTAAATGGCACGATACGCGCTTGTTATTGGCATCGCCGAGTATCTTAGCCCATCATTAGCGCGTTTGTCGAAGACTACAAATGATGCTGAGGCGATCGCGCAACTATTAGAGCAATATGGTGATTTTCAGTCTGTGCAAAGACTACCACAGCGCTGGAATAAAGATAAAAACGGCTATGAAATGGCAGCGTCAAAAGTTACTGGCGCTCAACTTGGCCAAGATTTGAGAACATTCCTGCTAGAGCAAGCTGCTAATAATGAAGCGCTGATTTATTTTAGCGGACACGGTTTTACTATTTCCGACAATTTGGGACAACAAAAGGGATATTTAGCAAGTTCCGATTGTCAGATTGAATTTAAGGATAACGAAAATGTTGAACAAAAATATGGTATTCCCCTAGATAGCCTTAACGACTTAATTCGAGATTCGCAGTTGAGTAGTTTAGTGATGCTACTCGATTGCTGTCATAGCGGAGATTTCTTAGAAAGACAATTAATAGAAAGAACTCTTAACGCTTTCAGTTCGCAAAAAGATTATTACTTAATTACAGCTTGTCGTGGCTTTGAACGCGCCGGAGTGATTAAAAGTGAAGAATATAGTATTTTCACAGGTGCAGTTGTTAAGGGATTGGCGGTAGAAAATGTAGGTAGTAGTAGGCGAATTAGTGGCGATCGCTTGTTTGATTTTGTCAGCAACGAACTTAAAGGTTCGGTACAGGAGCCGATTCGCATGGGTTGGGGACGTTCGATTACCCTAGTTACTTATCCCCAATTAGATATTACTACAGGTGAAAAAATTGCTTTCAATCAGGAAAATCCTTATCGGGGACTTTATGCTTTTGAATCAGAGCAAGCGCAATATTTTTGTGGACGAGATGAAGCAGTTCGTACCCTAATTTCGCGTTTAGCAGAGAGTCGGTTTTTGGCTGTAATTGGCTATTCAGGTAGTGGTAAATCTTCCTTAGTAAAAGCAGGTTTGTTGCCGCAACTAAAAGGCGATCGCCTCCCAGGAAGCAGTCAATGGGCGATCGCATCTTTTACACCAGGAGAACACCCTTTAGGAAAATTAGTTGATATTTTAGCTCGACAACAACAGCAAAATCAGCCGCACTTATTGTTTATCGATCAGTTTGAAGAAGTATTTACACTTTGTCAAGACGATGAGGAACGCAAAGCTTTTATCCGCTTAGTAGCACAGGAAGTAAAAAACACTGGGGGAGAAAGCCGGATAATTTTGACAATTCGCGGTGATTTCTTAAATCGTTGTGCTGACTATATAGAAATTATTACTCTCATCAATAGGATTCCTCCCACATCATTCATCGTCACACCGATGTCTTTTACTGAGTTAGAAGAAGCAATAGAAAAACCAGCAAAATTACATGGTGTCACCTTTGAGCATGGTTTAGTTTCGCAAATTTCCGCTGATGTAGTCAACCGTCCGGGTGCATTACCTATACTGCAATACGCGCTCAAGGAATTATGGCGAGTTTGCATTGAAGAACCTGAATCGCCAGAACCGCTTTTAACTCGCAAAGGTTATGAAGAAATTGGTGGAGTTAAAGGAGCTTTAGATAAACGAGCGACAATTTTGTATCAAAGTTTAACAACTATAGATCAAGCCTTTGCGCGTCGCTTATTTATGGAATTGGTGCAGTTAGGTGAAGCTGGAGAAGTGACGCGGCGGCGTGCTAGCTGGGATAGATTAGAAGCAATTTCAGATTCTTCACAACAATTACAACGGGTTGTAGGATTGCTGGCAGGTTCTCAACAACGTTTGATTATCACTGATGAAAAGACAATAGAAGTTGCTCATGAAGCACTTTTATCTGAGTGGAAATTATTAAATACTTGGATTTCTGAAAATCTGGAGAATATTCGTCTCAGTCGTTCTTTAGAAGAAGATTGTCAGGAATGGCAACAAAGGTTTAATAAATCAGATGAAGCACTATTGGCGGGTGCAAACTTGGCTGTAATTTCTGAGTGGGTGAATAAGACTCAGCCAAGACTTACGCCATTAGAAACAGAATTTTTGCATAAGAGTTTGGAGAGGCGCGATCGCCAAAATCGTGCAGAATTAGAGCAAGCCAAAAAACTCCAACAGCAAGCAGAAGCCAAAGCCAAAGCTGAATCACAAAGAACTAGATTTGCGATCGCTTCTGCAATACTTATAGTCTTATCTCTGGGATTGGGATTACGGCTGCAACAACGGATAGTAGAGAAGAAACAAGGGGATGCGATTGCTTCTGGAGCATTAGTTGGAAAATCTGAGCTACTTTTAGCTACAGGGAATCAGCTTGAGGCAATGATCGCAAGTGTCCAAGCGCTCAAAGAGTTGCAGCGTTTGGGTGGAGAAAATTCTAAAGCACTCAATCAACTGAAAGTAGTAATTGACTCAGTGAAAGAGCATAATCGATTAGAAGGTCATAAAGATAAGGTTTGGGGTGTGAGTTTTAGTCCTGACGGGAAAATTGCCTCTGCTAGTTTCAACCAGCAAATCAAGATTTGGGATAAGAATGGCAAGTTATTATACGATCTGCCCGGACATAATAAGGGAGTTTGGAGTGTAAGATTTAGCCATAATGGTAAAATTTTAGCCTCTACAAGTCAAGATACAACGTTCAAACTTTGGAATATAGATGCGAAAGAAGATAAACTAATAAAAAATTTTCAAGGTCATAATAATACTGTTTATGATGTTAGTTTTAGTCAAGATGATGAAATTATTGCTTCTGGCGATCGGGATGGAATCATAAAAGTTTGGCACACTGATATTCAAGAGAATCCACCTCAACCCCTTAACACATTAAATATCAAAGAATTACTTCAAAAGGAGAGATATGGTGTAAATCTAAGACATCGAGTTAACAGTCTAGACATTGACCCTAATGACAGTTCAAAAATTGCTTACGTCGGTGATGATGGTAGTGTCAGAATTTGGGATTGGAAAAAAAATGATACTCCCCCAGGAAAGATTGGTACACATGGTCAAGAGGATTTGCACATAGTTAGATACAGTTTAAAGAGAAAAAATTTGCTGGCTTCTGCCGGCGCTAAGGGTAATATATTTATTTGGAATACTAAAAATCCACAGAAAAAACCGATAGCAATAATCCAGAATGCTCACGAAAACATAATATACGGCTTAGATTTTAGTCCTGATGGTAAAATGCTCGCTTCTGGCGGTACTGATGAAACTGTAAAGGTTTGGGATGTAGATAAAGCTATTAATGGAGAAAGTTCTTTAATAGCAACTCTGAAAGCACACACTCAGCAAGTTAATCGGCTAGAGTTTAGTCGTGATGGCTATATAATTGCTTCTTCCAGTAATGATGGAACTGTAAGACTGTGGAAGTGGCAAAGCAGTTCTAGAACAGATGTTACCCCCGAAGTGGAAAACTTGTTAAAGTATAGCTGTAAATTCTTAGAAGAATATTTACAAACCAATAAAAATATATCAGATTATTTGAATTACCAATCTGGTACATGCTCTTTTAACTAAAACTTAACAACTTAACTATTTAGAATGCTGTTTTCGTCGTGAATTTGATCCTTGATTCTTGCTTGATTCTTTGATAATGGCTTGATCGTCTTCTCCTTGAGTATGTTCATTGGGATCTCCTTGATTATTTGTATTAGGACTTCCGTTGAGGAGAACACCATCCTTAGCTATCAAGCCAAACTGCCCCTCATCAATCCACTCATTCTTCAGTAATGACCACCAGTCAGTAGCTAACCCCTGTAACACATAGTCATAGGGTAGCCAACCATAACCGTCCTTACCCCAATCTTCACCCCAACAGTTTCTAATTCGGAAAGCTCCTTGAGTTGGAAAATTTTTGTTATAATCCTTAATTAACTTATCCTTGGGATGGTCAATTACCTTATTGTCGTCATAACCAACGGCAACAACTGCATGACCACCCAGCATCTTTTCGCCTATAGTAGGATAAGGAATTTTTCCTGTTTTTACAGTTTTCTTATTAAAAAGAGAACTATAAGTTGTAAACCCAAACATTACAGGAAATTCAGCAGCTAAAAAAGCTTTGATTTGAACTAATGCTTGTTTTTTTGAAAGTTGAGGTAAGTCAAGCCTAAAATACTGAAGTGCTTGATAATTCTGGGCATAGGCATAGCAAAAAGCAGGTGGTTCTTCGTCAAAATTCTCAATTTCATAAGGCCAATATTCCTCTGGAGGTATGCCAAAAAGTGCCATTGCTTTCATTGTGAAGCGCGTAGATGCTCCAGTGTCTCCAGTTAAGTGCATCAATTTACGTGCAACTTTGTAGAGAAAGAGGCTGGAGACATCTATATCTTCGCCCATTATCTTTCTTTGAAAATATTCTACTAAGGCAACGCCAGCTATTGCAGTGCATGACTTAAGGTTTCCTTGCTGCTCAATTGGAGAACACCATTGCCGCAAATCGACATGGGAAGGTAAATGTATATTTATTGGATATTGCAAACTTGCCGAACTTTGGTCTGTTGGTTCTTTGAAAGGTAAGAGCAGCCTAGTTTGCTTTTTATCTTCCCTCCCGTTCTTTTGAACCCCTGTCCCGTTCTCTATTTGTAACTTGCAATCATTTACTAAAGTTGCTTTTTCGAGTCTAATTCCTTCTATGTTCTTAGAGTCTTTGATTATCTTCTCTAGGCAATAGTCTCTAAAATCTGGACGATCTGGCAACCAACCCATTCTAAAGTTCGGCATATATCTGTTACCCTGTTTAAAATATCTTAAGGAAGTTACCTTAATATGTGGCTTTTAGCTGACTGTAAGTGAATACACTATAAAAATAATGTTTTACGGATTACACATATAACTTTTTTAGATTTATTTTTATAACGAGGTTTGTCACAGACTACTTACCTCTCCCCTTGCAAGCTGTCTCTCACAGATATAAAATCCTACGCGAGGGCGGTGTAGCCAAAACTTCCTATATTTTTTACCTAAATTAATACAAATGTTCTATTTTTCTCCTTATCAGCCCCACTATCCATCATTAGTAGCATTCTGTAAAATTCATAAGAGAGAATATTTGATCCCCCCTTACCTGTGGTGGCAGACAGTCCTAAACTGAAGATGAGAGTTGAAAGGCAGTCGGGAGAAATTTTGTGAAAAAAGTATTATCAATCATTCTTGGTGGTGGCGCGGGTACTCGACTTTACCCACTAACCAAACTCCGTGCTAAACCAGCAGTACCAGTAGCGGGGAAGTACCGCCTAATCGATATCCCTGTCAGTAACTGCATCAATTCCGAAATATTCAAAATCTACGTCCTGACACAATTCAACTCAGCTTCCCTGAATCGTCACATCGCCCGTACTTACAACTTTACTGGCTTCAATGAAGGCTTTGTGGAAGTGCTAGCGGCACAACAAACACCAGAAAACCCTAACTGGTTCCAAGGTACAGCCGATGCTGTGCGTCAGTATCTGTGGTTAATGGAAGAATGGGATGTAGAAGAATATCTAATTCTCTCAGGCGATCACCTCTACCGGATGGATTATCGCCAGTTTATCCAGCGCCATAGGGAAACGGGGGCTGATATTACTCTTTCAGTCATCCCCATTGATGAGCGCCGCGCCTCAGATTTTGGCTTGATGAAAATTGACGATTCTGGTAGAGTAATCGATTTTAGCGAAAAACCAAAAGGTGAAGCGTTAATCCAAATGCGCGTTGATACAAGCGTACTGGGATTATCAAATGAACTTGCCCAGCAACAGCCTTACATCGCCTCAATGGGGATTTATGTCTTTAAAAAAGAGGTTTTGTTCAAGTTGTTGAGAGAAGGTATAGAAAGGACTGATTTCGGCAAAGAAATTATTCCTGATGCCTCTAAAGATTACAACGTTCAAGCTTACCTTTTTGATGACTACTGGGAAGATATTGGGACAATCGAGGCATTTTATCATGCAAACTTAGCACTGACTCAGCAGCCCCAGCCACCTTTTAGTTTCTACGATGAAAAAGCACCAATTTATACCCGCGCTCGTTACTTACCTCCGAGTAAACTCTTAGATTGCCAGATCACAGAATCAATTATCGGCGAAGGTTGCATTTTGAAAAATTGCCGCATCCAACATTCAGTTTTGGGAGTGCGATCGCGAATTGAATCTGGCTGCCTCATTGAAGAATCTTTGCTCATGGGTGCAGATTTTTACCAAGCTTCTGTAGAACGCCAATCCAACGTAGAACAAGGTGACATTCCTGTAGGTATTGGTGCTGACTCGATTATTCGCGGTGCCATCATCGATAAAAACGCCAGTATCGGTCACGATGTCAAAATTATCAATAAAGATAACGTGCAAGAAGCTGACCGCGAAAGTCAAGGTTTCTACATCCGCAGTGGCATCGTCGTTGTGCTGAAAAATGCTGTAATTCCTGATGGAACGATTATTTAGTCATTAGTCATTAGTCATTAGTCATTAGTCATTGGTTAATAGTTACAAGTGACAAAGGACAAAGGACAAAGGACTAATGACTAAACTCATTTTGTTGATTGGTCTTCCAGGTAGCGGTAAGTCAACTTTCGCTAAACAATTACTGACAGAATGCCCCCAGATGCCACTGATTTCTACGGATGGCATCCGGGGGCAACTGTTCGGTTCCCAAGCCATTCAGGGGCCGTGGCTGGTAATTTGGCAAGAAGTAGGACGGCAATTTCAGCAAGCTATTTCTACAAATAATACAGCTATTTTCGATGCTACCAATGTCCAGCGCCGCCATCGCCGTGAAGTTATTGCTTTAGCCCGTGACTTGGGTTTTACCCACATTACGGGAATTTGGGTGGATACGCCAGTGTGGCTGTGTTTAGCACGTAATAAAAGGCGATCGCGTCAGGTTCCTGAAGAAATTATTTTGCGGATGCACCGTCAACTTCGGGATGCTCCCCCAAGCCTGGAAGAGGGACTAGACAGGCTGATCCGCTTATCAGAAAAATCGGAGTACGGAAATTGCGATCGCTTGTTGAGCGAGAACCACACTTGATTTTCTATATTCTTTGTTAATTTAAAGTCAGATTCTGTTTGCTTGGCACTATACCGAGCAAATTAACATCTTTTATCTTAAAAAAAACATAACAGGAATTTCTATAGGAGGCTGGTAGATAGATGGCTGCAACCGACTTCAAAGACTATTACGCAATTTTGGGAGTTAGTAAGACTGCCACTCAAGAGGAGATTAAGCAAGCCTTTCGTAAACTAGCCCGCAAATATCACCCCGATGTCAACCCAAATAACAAACAGGCAGAAGCACGCTTCAAAGAAGTTAGTGAAGCCTACGAAGTTGTGTCAGACCCAGATAAACGCAAAAAATACGACCAATTCGGTCAATATTGGAAACAGGCTGGTGAAGGTTTCTCATCTGGCGGCGTTGGTGTTGATATGGGTGGCTTTGACTTCAGTCAATACGGCAATTTTGATGAGTTCATTAATGAGTTGCTAGGACGCTTTGGTGGTGCTACTCCTCGTGGTGGGCGACAAAGTTACTCACAACAAAATAATTACTCTAATTACTCACAAAATTACTCTTACCGCAGTTCTACAGGTGGTACAAGTGGTTTTAGCAGCAGCTTTAACGATTATGGGTTTGGTGATGCAAGTACGGGTACTTCCCAAGATAGTGAAGCTGCGATCGCTCTAACTTTTGCTGAAGCATTTAACGGTGTGCAAAAGCGCTTTAGTTTAGGTAACGAAACAATTGATGTTCGTATCCCATCTGGCGCTAAACCTGGTACTCGTCTGCGCGTGCGGGGCAAAGGTCAAATCAACCCGATGACTCAACAACGAGGGGATTTGTACTTGAAAGTCGAACTTCAGCCGCACTCGTTCTTCCAAATGGAAGGTGATAACTTGGTGTGCGAAGTGCCAATCACACCAGATGAAGCTACCTTGGGAGCATCTATTGATGTACCCACTCCCGATGGTTTAGTTAATGTCAAGCTACCAGCAGGAGTGCGTTCTGGTCAATCGCTGCGTTTACGTGGCAAAGGTTGGCCTCTCGCCAAAGGTGGACGTGGCGATCAGTTGGTGAAGGTAGCGATCGCACCACCAAAAGACCTCAGCCAGCAAGAGCGGGAATATTATGAAAAAATCCGGGCTATACGTACTTATAATCCCCGCAGTCATTTACAGCAAGTCAAGCTGTAAAAATTTAGTTTTGTAGAGGCGGGAAATTTACCGTCTCTACATTGACTAGTTATGAATTTGCTGCTTATTTCTCGCTTCTATGATTGACTTAAACGCTTCCATTGCCTCTGGTGTAGCCTCGGTAGCTTGCCATGTTGTCCGTGTAGCTAATCGGTCGTGCCAAGCATTCAGCTTTGGATAATCACTTAGGGAAATGCTTATTTCCGGCAGCCATATTACTACAGTTCCAGCCACAACCTCAGCTAGAGTTAGGTTTTGACTCCCAAAGTAAGGGCGATCGTCAAGTAAATTCTCAAAAAGCTTCAGCACTGTTGAAATTGTTTGCTTTGCCTGCTCGATTTTTTCTGGATCTTCCGCAGGTAAGCCTAATATCTGAGGTAAAAACGTGGTGGTTGCTGGCAAAAGCTCATTCACAGTTACCAGTTGTACCATGCGTGCGATCGCTAAATCCTTGGCATCTTTAGGCAACATCGCAGGTGTGGGATATTTTGCCTCTAAATAGTCCAAAATTGCCAAAGATTCCACTACATTAAAGCCCAATACGCTTGGGTTAAGGATAATTGTAGGTTGGGTTGAACTTTAGTGTTACCCAACAAATGCCCGAAAATGTTGGGTTTCGTTCCTCAAACGCCACATGCTTCAAGTCGGGAAACCGCAAGGGCGCAGTGGCTCCCCAACCTACGCAAATTTATTTTTCTGGCTTAACCCAAGCGTATTGCATTAAAGCCATCATCCACCAAAGCTGGAATGTGATGGAAGGGACTAATTGCCAAAAACTCTGGTTTAAACTGCTCCCCATCCAGTTTTATCTCTACTAATTCAAACTCAAGTCCTTTTTCTAGCAGAGTAATCCAGACGCGGCGGGAGTTAGGAGAAATCGGTGAGTGATAAAGGGTCAGCGCCATAAAACCTCACAATTTTATTAGTAGGGTGGGCATTGCCATTTACCAGGGCTATTTCATTCTCATCTAGCCCGCCTCAGAATAAATTCTGAGGCTAATAGCACTCATTCGTCTAAAGACGACTAAGAAAGGCTTTTAGTCCACTTTAGTGGACTTAAGCTATTAGCCCGGAACTTTAGTTCTGGGCGGTTTATGTTTAGAACGAAATAGCCCTGGCCATTTACACATTACACTCAATTGAATTGTTTTAACAAAGTCTCAACGCTAGCATTGTGATCCAAAAAAGAAAATAAATGCCAGTACTGGAGTTTCCCTTCTTTATCTAATACAAACTGGGCTGGTAAAGGCGCTCCCAGTGCTTGTCCTACTTGATAGGTACGAAAAACTCGACAACTGGGGTCACTCAACAAAGGCATTTGTAAGCCTAAATCCCTCACAACAATTTGACTCTGCCGTTCATCGGTACTACTAATCATTAAAACTTCTATACCGCGATTTTTAAACTGCTCATAGTTTTCATTTAAAGCTTTGATGTCAGGAAAACAAAAGGGGCAATATTGTTTTTCAGTAAAGATGCGAGTAAAGGCGAGTAAGACTGGTTGCTTGCCTTTATAATCAGACAATTTTACTAAAGTTCCATTGGTAATATCTGGCAGTTGAAAATCTGGCGTTCCTACTCCCAACCTGAGTTTATTTGTCGCTGGAACTGGTAAAAAATTGCGGAAGAATCGCTCATTTAATAACCCACTAAAATCAGTTGAACTAAGCATATTTTTATCCCTGATTATTTAATACTATTTTATGAAAAAACCACAGATAGATACCGAGGTTGACACTGTTTAATGTGTATCTCTGTTCATCTGTGGTTTTCGTTGATTTCAACTCCAACAGGATGGATTAGATCCTAGCTAGGGAAATTTAGACAGCAGAGAAGTAGACTTTAGACTTCACTGGGTCAGGATTCATTGTCTTGTCACCAGGTTGCCAACCAGCTGGGCAAACTTCATCGGGGTGAGACTGAACATACTGAATTGCTTGCAGTGTCCGCAAGGTTTCATCAACGCTGCGACCAAAAGCTAGATTGTTGATGGTGGCGTGCTGTATGATACCATCTTTATCTATGAGGAACAGACCACGCAAGGCAATGCCTGCTGCTGGATCGAGAACGTTGTAAGCGGCGCTAATCTCTTTTTTGATGTCGGAGACTAGAGGATAATTCAGGTCGCCGACGCCACCAGACTTACGATCTGTTTGAATCCAAGCGAGGTGGGAGAATTCACTATCAACAGAAGCCCCAAGGATTTCAGTATTGATTTTCTTGAATTCTTCGTAGCGATCGCTAAATGCTGTGATTTCAGTGGGACAAACAAAGGTAAAGTCTAGTGGGTAGAAAAACAGGACGACATACTTACCGCGATAATCGGAAAGTTTGATTGTCTTAAATTCCTGATCTACCACAGCCGTTGCTGTGAAATCGGGAGCTTGTTGACCAACGCGGAGGCTTCCTTCGGTTCCGTAAGTGAGGGACATTAACCTAATTCTCCTTTATTCGTTTAGTAGCGTTGGAATTCGGGTCAAGTAAAATTCACCCATCCACGCTCTCACAGTTTAATTACGATCTGTTACGACTATATCATACTCATAACGATTTTGAGTAACAAATGCTTGATTTAGATACAAGAGAATGGTTACTTACCAATGGCTTAGGAAGTTTTGCCAGTGGTACAGTTTCGGATGTCCGCACGCGCACTTATCACGGTTGGCTGTTTGCCGCTACAAACCCTCCTTGCGATCGCACTCTGCTGTTTTCGCACCTAGAAGCTAGCTTGGAAGTATTAGGAAGCGTTGTGGCACTGGGGACAAATTTTTGGGGTAATGGTCAGATTGAGCCGACAGGCTACGAACTGCTACGCTGCTTTGATATTAACCCAGTTCCAAAATGGATTTGGGGTCAAGATAACTGGCAGTTAACTAGACAATTGCTGATGCCTTATGGTTGGGAAGGGAGTAGGGAATGGGGAGTAGGGAGTAGGGAAGAGAATCATACTTCTCACTCCCAATTTTGCCATCGAATTTTAATCCAATATCGCTATAACGGAAGTCATACAGCGATTTTACGGCTGCGACTGCTAATAGCAGAACGTGACTTTCACCACCAGCAAACTGCTAGTCCAAGATTACAGTTCTTACAATTGCTTGGGGAACAGCAAGTCTGTCTGCAAGCAAAAAATTCTGGGCATTTAGGTATACCTTGGCACTTACGCTGGACACAAGGAATATATCAAACAGATGCAGTTTGGTATTGGAATTATGGATTCCCTGAGGAGAGAAAACGGGGATTAGGCGACAAGGAAGACCTCTACAGTCCTGGTTACTTGGTAGTCACACTGCAACCAGGAGATACAGTTACTCTAGAAGCACGAGTAGGTTTTCCCGACCCGATGCCAGGTGTTCTTACCTCCGAAACCTTTGCAGAAGCAGTAGAGGCAGAGCAAAAACGGCTCTCCCAGATTTTTGGATGGAGAGAGGGAGGCAAAGAAGCAGAAGAGGGAGAGGAACAAGGGGAAGGGTGTAGAGGAGAGGAATTTTCCCCCTGCTCCCAGCTAAGAGCTCCCCTGCTTCTTCCCCACTCCCCACTCCCCACTCCCCACTCCCTACTCTGGCAACAACTACTCAAAGCAAGCGATCAGTTTATCGTCTATCGAGCCTCAATTGCTGGCCCTACGGTAATTGCTGGTTATCACTGGTTTAATGACTGGGGACGTGACACATTAATCGCCTTACCAGGATTGGCACTAGTTCCACAACGTTTTGACCTGGCAAAAGGAGTATTGCGGACTTTTGGGTATTATTGCCGCCACGGTTTGATTCCTAATGCATTTCCTGATGTCAATGGAGAACCAATTTATAACAGTATTGATGCAGCGTTGTGGTGGATTGAAACTTTAGGACTTTATTTAGAAGCTACCCAAGACTGGGAATTTTTGGCGGAGCAATTTCCTGTAGTACAGCAAATCTACAAAGCATTTGTTGGTGGTACACATTTCAATATCCAGGTCGATGCTACCGATGGGCTAGTTAGTTGGGATGCTCCTGGTGTAGCCCTTACCTGGATGGATGTAGTTATTGGGGCGCATCCTGTTACTCCCCGTTACGGTAAGCCAGTGGAAATCAATGCGCTGTGGTATTCAGCTTTATGTTGGCTGAGTCAGTGGGCAGAACAATTGAGCCAGCTTGAGTATGGCTCGCCAGTGCGTCTCACTAAGCAAGCACAGCGTTATGCTCAACAAGCACAACGCGTGAAAACCTCGCTGCAAAAGTTCTGGAATCCTCATCTGGGTTATTTGTACGATACTATTGAGCCGGACGATCGCCGGAATTTTCAAATTCGTCCCAATGCCGTTTTGGCGCTGTCGCTGCACCATTGCGCCTTTTCTGAACAGCAAGGGTGCCAAGTATTAGATTTGGCAACTGTCAGCTTACTCACCCCCTATGGGCTTCGCAGTCTTGATCCAGGAGATCCCGAATACAAAGGCAGATATGAGGGTAATCAAGAGCAACGCGATCGCGCTTATCACCAAGGCACTGTTTGGGCTTGGCTAATTGGGCCATATATTCGGGCTTGGCAACGTTTTTATCCACAGCGATCGCTGCCTTTTGATTGGCAACCTCTGCTAGATCACTTCTTATTTGACGCTTGTCTTGGTTCTATTTCTGAGATTTTTGATGGCGATGCACCTCACAAGCCCAGAGGAGCGATCGCTCAAGCTTGGTCAGTTGCCGAAGTAATTCGCCACATTAAATAGTGCTGAATATAAGAGATAGCTATAGCTCACCACTGATTACTTGTAAATTTTTATCCCAAAAGTGTAACAAAAAGCTGAATTTCCAGTTGTTCTGATAAAAATTTTTCAGCGATAAAGTATTTAGTTGTTCAAGTAAAATAGCACCATCAAAAGGTGGTTTTGATCCCAAAATCTATGTTTGCTGACTTTTGTATATAATTTTCTTGACCGAGGAACTTCTAACCTGCTGAAAAATATCGGTTGCTCCCATCTTATTATCAAGAACATGAATCTACCAATCAATTCATGAGCGAGGAACGAGAAAGAGCCGATAATGATTCCCCCTGGAAAGAAATCCTAGAAGCTTACTTCCCACAAGCAATGCAATTTTTCTTTCCGCAAACAGCAGCACTAATTAATTGGGAACGTCCCCACGAGTTTCTTGATAAGGAATTTCAACAAATAGTTCGGGAAGCAGAACTTGGCAGAAGATATGCAGATAAATTGGTCAAAGTCTGGCAAATTCAAGGAGAGGAAATTTGGCTGTTGATTCATGTTGAAATTCAGGCAAAATCGGAAGATAATTTTGCTCAAAGGATGTTTTCCTACAACCTGCGAATTTTTGACAAATTTGCTAAACCAGCCATTAGCCTAGCAATTTTATGCGATGCTGACTTGACTTGGAGACCAAATCAATACAGTTATAATTATCCCGATTGTGGTCTGCATTTTAGATTTGGAACCGTCAAACTGCTCGATTATCAAAATCGATGGACAGAGTTAGAAAAGAGCGATAATCCCTTTGCGACGGTAGTAATGGCACATTTGAAAACCCAGCAAACTACTAAACAGTTGGGAGAAAGGAAAACGTGGAAATTTAGTTTAATTCGGCGATTGTATGAACAAGGGCTGCAAGAAAGGGATATTCGTAATCTCTATCGTTTTATCGATTGGGTTATGATTTTACCAAAAGGATTAGAAGCAGAATTTTGGCAGGAGTTTAAACAATTCGAGCAGGAGCGTACTATGAGTTACATTACCACAGGCGAGCGCATTGGCTACGAGCGAGGGAAGGAGGAAGGACAACAGGAACAAGCACAAACACTTGTACTCCGACAGCTACAAAAACGGGTAGGAGAGTTACCACAACAGGTTCGAGAACAGATTCAGGGTCTTTCTCTAGAACAATTGGAAGCACTGGGTGAGGCTTTGTTAGATTTTAGTGCGATCGCTGATTTGCTCAACTGGTTACAAACTCATCAAACAGTTAGTGCTGAGTCCTGAGAATTAGAGGTCAAACCTGCCTCTTACAGAGCAGTCAAAGTTACTCTATCTAACTTCACTTATCGCTCACTACTTATAAATTTTAAAGTGGCTCAGGTCGGAGTTGAACCAACGACCCCAGGCTTATGAGTCCCGTGCTCTAACCAACTGAGCTACTGAGCCATATCTTTCCAAATCATTAACTAATATAGCATACAAATTTGCTTAAGACTAGCCCCTTTTGCAATTTTATTACAGTTTTCATCCCTGTTAAGGTGATAAAAAGCAAAAGAGGGAGGTTAAACTCCCTCAATTAACAAGGTAATAACTTAGTTACAGACAGCCAAGATTTACAGGCGATCCGGTAACATAGCTATTGGGTTAACAGCACCCTTGCCTGATGGATGGATTTCAAAGTGGGTGTGTGGCCCAGTACTGTGACCAGTACTACCCATTAAAGCAATTGTTTCTCCTTGATTCACCTGCTGACCAGGTTGCACCAGAATCTTGCTGTTATGAGCATAGCGAGTCGTGCTGCCATCAGGATGGCGGATTTCCACAAGGTTGCCGTAGCCACCATTGTTCCAGCCTGCTTTTTCTATTGTCCCCTCAGCTGAGGCGACAACTGGCGTGCCAGTGGAGTTAGCAACGTCAATTCCTTTGTGCATTCTACCCCAGCGCCAGCCATAGCCAGAAGTGAGAGTACCTTTCGCCGGCCATGTGTAAGCTATGGTTGAGGAAGATGGAGGAGGTGTAAGTTCGTCAATGGGTCTGGGCAAATATTGATCCACTGCTGCCAAAGGCGGTACTATCTGTGGAGAAACTCTAGTTCCCCGCATCTTTCCTAAGGAGTCAGAGGCATTTACTTTTCCAGGAGGCGTTGCGACCTTTGTAGCAGATGGAGTGCGGGGGGGAGTCCACTGACTAGCAGAACCTAGATTAGGCAAGAACTCTGGGTTTACTGCCTCGCTAGGGCGTACAGTAGTACGGAATTGGGTCTTAATTGGTTGAGCAGTATAATTAGACTGAATCGGTGTAGGAACTGGAATTTGGATCGCTACACTATTCGGTCGAGCGGCAGAGTTAGGTGCAGTGAAATTATTGGGAGTAGAAATAGGAGTGAGCATCGCAGCATTATTTGTTTCGGTAGCTGCTGCTGACACAACTAAGTTTCCAGACTGTTGAGCGCGATATTTCTGCTGTAATCTCTGGATTTCCGCTTGTAAGCCCCGCAAACGGTCATTCTTGTTATTGTTTACCCTTGCTACCCTATTTCCTGGTGTTTTAGGCTGTTGGATTTCGGCAAAAGCTGTTGGCATTGGAATGTCACCACCGACGCCAGAAGAACTAGCTGTGGGGGGGGCTGTTTCTAAGTCGGTCGCACTATTTGCCTGAATCTGAACAGTTACCGGTGTAGGGACGGTAATGTTACTGTTGTCGGCAATAGTTGGTGATTGTGAACTAGGTAGATATGAGTTGGCACTACCAATATTTATAGGGGAGTTGGCTACTTTTGGAGTTTTGCTGGACTCTACAAAAGTAGTACTCGCTACAGTGGGGTTACTTGCTACAGTTGCCTCAATTTGAACAGCAGGAATAATTAGTTGTTGACTAATTTTCAGTTCATTTGGATTATTGAGGTTATTTGCCTTGACTAGTTCTGATACGGAAGTGTTATACCTGCTGGCGATCGCTGCTAGTGTATCTCCAGGCTTAACTTCGTATGCTGTTCGAGTCGAGGACGCAATAACTGTTGGTTTAGCTGGTGTTAGTGCAGTTGTCTGTGTCTTCTGTTTTAACTTCGATATCAACTTCGCTTTGCTTGCATCGTCAGAAGTGTCCGACTGGGCTAATACAGTCTTCTCAACTACAGTCGTCGGCGCAGCCAACCCCATATCAGCTTGTGATAAATCTTTAGTCTCGCCAGACCGCAACTGTGCCAGACTATTTCTTAAACGGTTCGATTTTTCTTGTAAGCGATTCAGTGCGAACTCTTGTTGCGCCTTAAGTTGTGCATTTATTTCATTGTTGGCTGCGGTTGACGTTGCCACTGTTTGTGGCTGGGCAGTTAGTGATGCATTTCCAATACCAACACTATCAGCACTAGACTCAGACAGATTATTGACTGTTGGGAAACTAGTTTCAGCTAAGGTATTGTTTAATCCCTGTGCCACTTGGGGCTTCAGGTAGGTGGAATTTTTATAACCTGCTGTTCCTTGAGAAAATCTTTCTGATGCAGGAACTTGCAAAGACATTCCATTTGCCGCGACTTGCCATTTAGCTTCAAGCCCAGGCACTTGTGAGACTGCCGTTGGTTCCACGATAACAGGATTTTCCGGCACGCTCGCTGATGAGACTGCTTGGGACTCCAGCTTTGTGGAGGCGAATTTCACCTCAGTGTCAGCAACAGCAGGAATCGTTGAAGTTGCCTTTTGGCTACCTACAGGCACTGCTGCTTGGGCTTGATCGCTTTGTCGAGTCACCAAAAGGCTGGTTGCTCCCATAGAGATTGCCAAGCCAATCATGGCGGCTTTTGTCCGCACCCGGCGGTTAACTTTTGGATTTATCACATTTAGCAGTTCTACCGGGGCATCATCGCTGTTGGGGTTATTGTTCAACACAGCTTTTACTCTCTTTTTTAATGCTCGTTTCAAAGACGACCTCCTATGATCACTAGCGCTTAACTGACCTCGATTTTTCAGTTGGATACTAGTCAATGATTTAGATCACAACGAATGATAGATCAAGATCACATTCACCAGAGATGCTTACGCAAGATTAACCTGCTTCTCTGATTTAAACAAGTTCACACGCATTAGCAAAACTTAAATTTTGCTGTGTTTACTTGTCCGAACCACTCCTCACACCACTTAGGACGTTTTACTTTTTACCATTGTCCGCGCTTGTCTTGCGTCAATCGCGGGGACTGGACAAACTATTTGCCAAGTCCATAGTCGCTGCCGAGAATTAAATTGCTGCGACTTCTGGAAAAGTGATGCCCCCCACTGTAGATATCTTCAAGATATTTCTACCCAATCAGTCTTCTCAACACGAGACTTTACGTTGATTATTCCCTAAAAAACAACCGTATGATCTATCGGCTACTTTGGGGCTACTTTCTAGCGTTGCTGGAACTAAAATGGCCCAAATCTTCAATATGACTGGGGTTTAGCCCTTTTGTTCCCCAATTTAGGATGTTTCAAATTCATCAAAATCTATCATTCAAATTTGGCAATATCCCAAGTTTTATATACAAATTTCTTATAACAACCTTCCTCTCCTTGTAAGTATCTTCCACTACAATTTACTAAATAACCCAATTTTAGGTATCTTGTTTTACATATTATTGCAGTAATAAAGAAAATTTTTGCTGCCAGAAATCGTTCATCTAATAGATATCTGGGAATATTATAAGTAAATATACTTATGGTAATCTAGGTAAACAGCTATTGTAAATAGCCTAACTGACGACGGGTTTCAAATAAGCTAATTGCTACACTGACTGACAGGTTCAAGCTGCGAACCCCCGGTTGGCTCATGGGAATATAGACAGTAGCATCACAATCTGACAGAATTGCTGGTGGTAAGCCGGTAGTTTCACTACCAAACAGCAACCAATCATCAGGTTGAAACTGAAAGCTGACATAATTACAATTTCCACCGACAGTAAAACCCAACCATCTGCCTCCACGCTCCTGATGTACGGTTTTAAAGGCTTCTAGCGATTCGTGATAGTGCAGCTTGACGTAAGACCAATAATCTAAGCCAGCCCTTTTGAGGTAGCGATCGCTAATTTCAAACCCCAAAGGGCCCACTAAATGCAACTCTGTACCCGTAGCTGCACAAGTACGGGCAATATTGCCTGTATTAGGAGGGATTTGCGGGTTAACTAAAACTACCTGAGGCATTGTCCGTATAATCTACGTATTGTATCAAACAATCTATTGTCCATGTAAAATCTACCAAAGGGTAGAGGGTATTCATAGGTTTTATTAATAATAATCAAGCATCCTCCATCGATTAGATTTTTAAAACGAAGCGTAAACCCTCCCAGAACAATGCCTGAGAGGATGTTTGGCTAAAATCAGTAAATATTAAGTTTTATGTGGAAATAGAAAGGGCTTATGTCTTTTAGGGCTAGTAGTGTCTCCAAGAAAATCTACCATTTGTCTGAAGAGGGGAGTAGGGAGTGGGGAGTGGGGAGTGGGGGCAATACGGTTCGGATAAGGTTTTTTAATGACACGCCCTAGATCACAAAGACGCGATAAATCGCTGTCTTTACAATAATCAGTCCTTTGTCTTGACGGCGAATTATCGCGTCTCTTGCCTTAACCGAACCGTATTTGGAGTGAGGGGATGAGGGGGATGAGGGGACAAGGGGATAAATAAAGTGTTTTCCCAATGCCCCATGCTCAATGCCCCATGCCCAAGCCCCAATGCGTCTTGGTTAAGCCAGGAGGGACGAACATAATTTGTCTTCGAGTTCGATTTCGCGTTCTTGGGTGACGACAATAGCCTGGGTGATGACGCGGTGGCTGTCAAAACCGACTGCGTGTAATTGCAACCACTGTTGAGCTTCATTACCTTCGCGGAGGATTTTGTGCAAAGGGGAAAGGAAACAACTAAAGCCTTGTTGTTTAGCGATCGCCCAAACATCCTGGTACATTTCAGAAATCCAATCTCTGGCTAGGATACTTCTGCCATCTTGCCAATGCCTCAAATGAGCATCGAGACTACCAGCAGCAGCAGCAGCTTCGTTGTCAGCAGTCAGGGTGACGAGTTCTTCGCCAGAGAAGGTACTTTGAGTTAACGGATCAATGCTGGGATTTTCGATTATTTGCAACAAACGCGCTTCTAATAAGGCAGTAATGGCTAGCAAGGCAATAGGATCTGTGACTAAATCGCAAATTCGCAATTCTAGGCGATTTAGGTCATAAGGACGGCGATCGCCATTTGGTCGCACTGATGCCCACAAATGCCGCACGTTTTGCATGGTTCCGGCAACGAGTTGATCTTCCACCCACTGGATATGATCGGCGTGGCTGGCAAATAACGGTACATGGCTAGGCGTTTGCGGAAATACGCCCCAGCGGGTGGAGTGATAGCCAGTAGCTTTGCCATCTAGGAAGGGGGATGAGGCGCTGAGGGCGAGAAATAGAGGTGCTTCCATACGGATCACCCGACACACCCGCATTAATACTTCTGGGTCGCTGATGCCTACATTGATGTGTACGCTGGCGGTGACTACTTTTGTCCCGTAGGTGTTCTCAATGTAGTCATGATAAGGGTTTGCTGGATCGGAACGGAGAAAGCGATCGCTCCCACCCAAAGATAAAGTACTCCCCGGTATCAAGGTATAATCGCCCAAACGATTGAGGTAGTTTCGCAACACCCGCCTCGGACGCAGCAAGGCACACAATAAATTTTCGTAATTATGGGATGGTTCGGTTATATATTCCACGTTGCGGCTATCTGGCTCCCGCATAAATCCATCCAAATCCGCAACAATTTTGTCGGAGAGACCGACGATTTCACCTTGAGGTGTGCCAGTGTACATCTCAATCTCAAAGCCTTTTAATAAAACCACCTTGTTCTCCTCGGCTCTCTCTGCCTATAAATTGTATCGAATAAGACGAATCTCTGGATCTATCTTTAAGTCAATCAAAGGTTAAGAATCATTTTGTTGATAATTCATCCCAAATCAGGACGACGGATTTATTGGCTGTCTTTCGGAGAATTATTACTACTGAAGTATGAAAATATACTAATTAAATTTACGCACTGTATAATTCGGCATCATGCATGTTCAGAAATTTGGTTACTTCAAACAGTTAATTGAAACCGAAAAGTCTCATACTATGTTTGTTTTTTTAGGTATATTGCGAAATAAAATTATCAGGTGAATCACTCTTTTGGGCAATATTGAGGCGTATAAACTGCGCCCAGACTTCATCACTAAGTAAGTTTAAAGCAGTTTTGGAATTATTAATTGCGATCGCGCCCATAACTTTCCGCCATCCCTGTTGCAATTGCTCAATAAAAGCTTCTTCAATAGAAACTTGACTCAGCAACGAAAGTGCAGTTTTAAAAGTTGCTGAATCACCTGATAAATTTTTCGATTTTAATCCCTGTAGTGCTACATTCAACCATACAGCCAGAAGTTCAAACCAATTATTTTTTTGTATCTCTTTGAGTGCAATATCTTCCATACCTAGCGCACCCCACACACATAAAGACTCTATAGCAAGTTTATAATCACGGTTTTCTAGAGCATTTTGCCATAATTTTTGAGCATGATTTTGGAAGCGATTAGCAAGAAATTGATAAGCTTCCTGGACTTGATGTGGAATTGTAACTTTATAAACTGACTCACCTCGTGGTAGGTAATCGCCGCGATAGGATAACCAGTTATGAGATCCGCAAAGATGAATTTCTTTATCAACTATTACTTCTTTAACATGGGAATCTCCCAACCAAAAAACCTGTACAGATGGTAAACCATCAGGTGTTTTGATCGCTCGAAGTTTTTTCTCTAGTTCTGGTGGAATTAGTTTATCTTCATCTTCTTGTCGCCGCGCAATTCCATGTCCAATTAAAATCCAAACTCCGCGATTAGCTAATTTCTGTAACAAAGTTAGAAATTTTTCATTGACAACTGCCTGATTCACCCAAGGAGAATAAATTAGAATCTGACTTTTAGCCGAATTTAAAACTTCTGAAAAAGCTAGGCTAATTTGTGCATCGCGTAACTGTACGGCTTCACCTAACGCTTTATAGTTATCTCCCTCATCAGTGGCTTTTGTGGCAGCCTCTAGCGCCTTTTGGCGAATCTTTTCGAGCCTAGCTTCTATTTCAGTATTTTTCTGCTTGAGAATGGCTTCACGTTGAAAATTGATGGTTTCGGTTGACAATTTGCATAATGCTTGCAAAGATATTTTACCTTCAGTATGTAGCAGTTCTAACCAATTTGATGCTGACTCTAAAATTTGCTTTCCATTTCTTATTTGAATGGTCAATTTCTCTTCAAGAGCATCAAATATAACGAAAAGCGATATCTTTCTCCAAATTTTTTGAGTTGAAGCTAGTACCCTACAGGAAGTGACGATTTTTCCCTCTTCTGGTACATGAAGTGCTAAACCTGAAGCTTGAATACTTTTTTGGATTTCCTCAAGCGGTAAGGAAGAGATATCAGCAATTGTATGATCAAGAGTGATAAAGTCTGCCAAGTCAGGCAAAGTTATCGTTGTCTCATTTAAGGATTCAGATTGAAAGGTTATCTTGTCGCTTAAAGGGTCTGTAATAGCATAAATTTGTATAGGATATGGCGGCTGTGGTACAGACCCTTTTTCATAAAATGAGCGACCTTCAGGAGTAACTGTTAGTGGCGATGTTGGTGATAGAGTTTGTAATGAACGAAGAGTTGTAGTAGTAGTTTTAATAAATACAGAATCAAGCCCAAGTACAGAGGCTAATTCATCTTCTGTTGGCGGAGGTTGAAATTCAATAGCGGCGCGGATAATAAATTCTTCAAGTACGTTAAACTGGCGGGGTTCCTTGATATTTACTTCTACCTGAGTTTGACGCAAACTATAACGGAATTCACGCGCTGCTAAAACTGATAGACTAGGACTTTGCGCTTCTATTTCGTCTACCAATTTTTTGAGATTGTCATCAATCGGTTTAGCAGAAGAGGCGATAAATATCAACGAAACCTCCATGTAGACGCACGATTTGAATGTAGTTCTGTATTTGTGCTGTTAATCTCTTGAAAAACTTCCTCTAATGTTTATGTTAGTGCGGCTTTTGATGGGCCTCTTCTTGAGATATTATTGAGTTTTGCCACTTTTCAGCACGACTTCCAAATCCTGTTATGTCATGCTCTTGAGTTGCAATAGTTGCAGCCTCAATATTTGACCACGGAAAGAAGAAATCGTATCCTGAAGCTATTCCTATAGCCCAGTCAATATGAGTTATTCGGATACCATGCTCATCAACAGCTTGTATTTCTCCGACATAGCTAGCTAAGGGTGCTATCCCTTTTTTGATGGTCAACGCAACCCAAAAACCTGGTGCTAAAGTTCTATTGTGGTAATCTTGTTTTGGTATGTTTTTTTCTGGCTTTTCAAAACCTTTAGTCATTTTTAACTCCTTTTTATAGTTCCTCAAAAGCAAAATTTTACGACAAAAAGTGTCGGCTTTTAAAATCGTTAATTTGCTCAGTATTTCGCCTCAATTTCATTCCCCAAATTTTTGAGATTGTCATCAATTGGTTTAGCAGAAATCGCCAGCTATTTGTGAAGCGCCTGCTGAAAAGTCTTGATAGCATCAACATGATTCACCATATTAATGCAGCGTAACAACAAATCCAGATCGATACCTTTAACCTCCTCACTACTGGAAACCCTTTCATAGTGAAGTACGTTGCCTTCTTTTTGCAGGTGATAAACTTCTAACACTCCATCTTCCCAGAACCACACTTCTGGAATCAACAGCCGTTTGTATGCCTCCAGTTTGTTGATACCGCCACTGGTAAACACCACCTCTATTGCCAAATCGGGACGCACTCGACCAGGGGCAAGTTTATAAGATTTATCTGCTTCTCGCTTTACAGCACCCGATTCACTTTCTAAGGTCATTGACCCAGTTGGAGTAAAGTCAAACCCTGCCATGAGCAAGTAAAGTTCTAACAATGCGCCGAGTCTTTCCTTAACAGTTTCGTGGGGTTCTCCAGGCATTCTTCGGATCTCCAAAACACCATCCAGGAAAGACAGCCGATATCCTGGACGGTCTAATAACTGCTCAACTGCTTTGAATTCTCTCCAAGTCAGTCCTTCAAACAAAAGTGGTGATTCTTTTGTGGGTGTAGCTATCGCTGCTGGGGTCATAAAAGTCTCCAGTCTGTTTCTAAATGAAAAATAATCAGTTTTGAAGGGCAGTTTGTTAATTGTAACTTCTTTCTAGGAGCTTAAAAATTACTTTTTCTCACCTTTTTATATTTGCTGTTTCTCACCTAAGCCTTTAATTAACAACAAAATAACTTTTCAAATAATTAGAGAAACATCAACGAAACCTCCATGAAGACTGACAATATTTGAAACTTCAGAATACATACTTCCGACTTTACCTGATTGATGGGTAAACAAATTATGACAACCCACAATTATCAAGAGTTCTTGAGCGCGAGAAAAAGCAACATTTACCCGTTCTGGCTTCTTAGCAAATCCTACATCTCCTTTACTATTGTTGCGAACCATACTTACAATTACAACAGGTCTTTCCATACCTTGAAATCGGTCTACTGTACCAGTACGAATTTCTAATGAAGGGAAAAGTTCAGATTGCAGCCGCTCATCAATTTTTCTTAATTGAGCGCCATAAAATGTAATTACGGCAATTTCTTTTTTCGGTTCACCATTAGCAACTTTAGAAGCCCAAGTAGTCTCGAACTGTTGACACAGACGTTCAATCGCATCAATTTCTTGAGTATTGAAGTAAGAAGTTCCGTTTCTTTGCTCTAAAAACTGATTCTCTATAGGCGTTTTTACCCAAATAAGATGCTGAGATTCTTGGATGATTTCGCCTGCTAGATGATGTGCGCGTTTTGTATCCGGCTCTAAAATACCAGATTTTAGTTTACCATCATAAAACTGATTGATTGCTCCCATAATAAATGGGTGCATTCGATATTGTGTAATTAGCATTTGTTTGATGCTTTCATCAGCAGATTCAAACTGACTTTTAAATAGTGATTCTTCTAAGAATTGTAGTTCTTCTCGTGTGTTGCCAATTGTTTGAGCAACTTCTTCCAAAGTGCTGGTATCAAGCATGGGTGGTAATTGCCGATGATCGCCTACCATGACTAACTTTTTACCTTTCAATGCTGGGATTAGTAACTCTGGTGGAGTACACTTACTAACCTCATCAATAATGACAACATCAAAGGATTTGAATTCTTCAGAAAAGCCTCTATTTGCAGCTTGAACACAGGTGATACCGACGACATTGGCATTATCTAAATATATGCGCCTTAAATCGTTGTGTAGGCGTAGCTCGCCGCAGGCATCGCGCTCTGTTGGATTTCTTAATTTTCCTATCCAATCTTGTACAAAATTTTGATATTTATTAAGATAAATTTCATCTTTTTGGAGTTGCTGTTGCCAAGATTCAAAGCTAATGTTTATGCTACGTAGTAACTCTATGTTAAACAAGTCATTAGCAAACTTTTCTGGTTTAAACTTATCTGGTATTCTTTGCCATTCTGCCAACCACCAGCTTCTTTCTTCTATCAAAATTTCTGATGGGTGTGGTTGTAATTTCTCTTCTATTTCACGTAGGCTAATTCGGAATTTTTGAAGCTGCTGTACAGAAGTTTCGGTTTCTTGCTGTAGCTTTGATAAATGCTCATAAAGAGAGTTTTTAATTATCTCCAACACAGCAAAAGGTTCTAATAATGAAATTAAGGTTTCAAGTTGACTGATGCAAGTTTCCCAAGAATGCACTTGATTTGAAAACTCTTGCGGTTGCTCCCAAATATTTGATTGTGTTGCGAAATATTTTTCAGTTAGAATGCGTAATTGAGCAGGTATATTTTGTTGGTTAAGTTCTTGTAAAATATTAATAACTCGTCCAAGTTGCAAATTAGCATCTTGCTGTGCTTTTTCGGCTTCCGCTTGAGTAATGGATATTTGCTGCTGGCTAACTTCATTTTTTTGAAGTTCATTTAATTGGCATTGCAGATGCTGAAGCTGTTGATCAGTTTCTGTTTTGACTTTTAAAACGCATTGACGTGCATTTACAAGAATAGTATCTAGCAATTCTTGTGTCATCTGGGTGAGAGTAGAGTCGATGTTATTCCATTCCCACGATGCGCCATAAGTCCGTTGCATTCTAATTAAAAAAACCTGGGTATTTTCAACTAATAATTTTCGCTGTTTGGGGTTGAGTAGCTGATAATTATTAAACTGTTGATAGGTTTCTTGCCATTGGGTGCGATCGCTCTTTGATAGCACCATTGGAATCTGACTAAAATTTTGTTGTAAAAAATAACTAAAATTATGCTGTTTACCCCGCCTGTCAGTAAAACTTCCGTCTATTTCATAAGCGATCGCCTTTGTCAATAACTCCCATTCTGGCAGATTAATTTTGTAAACTTTTGGTACTATTGGTAATTTCAAGGTATTCGCAAACATCAACAAACCTAACGGCAAGTCAACTAAATTTTCTGTTAGTGGTAAACCTGATTGCTGACAATCTTTCAAAGTTTGATAAAGATGAGAAGGTGCTGTAGATTTCCATTCCTTAACTGCTGAGATAATATAATCTATTTCGCGCTTGCGGTTTTCCCATATCTGGATTGTTTGCTGTATGTTTTGCAGTTTGGCAAGATATTCATGATAATCTGGTTGTAGCTGATTTAACGAGGCGAAATTCTGTTTAACAACCTCAACTGATACTGCAACTTCTAAAATGGCTTTACTTGCCTCTTGAGCAGAAGTCAAAGCTGTTTTAAATCCAGAAATTTCTCTTGCTACAGTTTCATGCAACCAAACCGCTAAACCAAAAGCACCAAGCGCCGGACGCACAAAGCCAAGTTCATCAGTATATTTGATAGTTTGACGAACGTTTGCTAAAAATTCTTCTACTAAACTGTTACCTTCTGTATATGGCTTAAGAAGCGGCAAAAAATCTGTAACTTCTGGAGCTTTCCAGTTTATATTTGGTGCAGTATTTAGTATATTTTCTAGTCCTGCAATTAGGGATTCAACCTCGTTTTGTTTTTCTACAGTTTCGTTGTAATATTTTTCTTGGTTTTTAAAGTCGCTCTCTACTTTTAACTTATTTTTCTTGAATTTAATTTGTTGCCGATTGAATTCTTCCTCGGCTTGGAAGTAGGCTGTAAATCTTTGTGATGATGCGAGTAATTGACTGAAAACTTGGATATTTTCGAGCCGTTGAGTGAGATTATTTTCGCAGTCATAAGCTGTATTTTCTAGCCATCTGCCAATCACTTGGTCTTCTAAAAATGGCTGTCCTTCTTCGCCAACTTTCTCGGCTCTGCCTTTTCGTACAGCGCGAATTACGGGGTTGTGAACTAATCGACTCAGGGCATTATCTACTGCTAAATTGGCTTGAGATGCGATTAAGGTACGTCCACCGCGAAGCGCAATTTGATAGCAAATCTCGGCAATTACGGTAGTTTTACCAGTACCTGGTGGCCCTTGGATAAGAACAAGATCCTTAGCGGCAAGTACCTTTTCTACTGCTGCTTTTTGACCAGGATTAGCAGAAGATAATAACAAATCCTGTGGTTGAATTTCGATAGTTGTTTTGATTTGTCTAGCCTGGGAAGCATCGAATAAAAAGTTACCCAAATATGGATTTTGGGTGTAACCATTATTTAAATCATCTAAAGCTTTTTTCTTGCGCTGAATCTGCTGAATATCACCAACTGCTTCAAAACACAAAAATCCGGTATCTGGCAACTTATAACGCTCTGTTGCCATGAATTCAGCTAAGTCACGTTCTAATCTGAGGCTGATAATACAACGGTTGGGGTCAACTTCCTCAACAGTCCCTAATTGACGACCACTAATCCAATTTTTGCCGACGGGAGCAGTTTCAAAAAGTTTTAAATCTTCGTTTTTTGTGCGTCTTGCTCGTTCCCAAAAATTGTCTACATCGAGAGAATTTTGATAAAACCCGTCAAGGGTGGCTGAAGTTACATCTATTTCAAAACTGATTCGTCTTTTGAAGTTATAGTTATGACTTACATAACGCACGCAAAACTGACGTGCTTTCGCGATTTTTTCCTCAATTTGCAAAAATGCTTTCCAAGCTTTAAGCTGTTCTTCTGTAGGCACATTTTCGCCACAAACTGGTGCGGCTGCGATGCGTTTCAATGTTGCGGGTGGAATGTCGAGATGATGCTGATGATTAGGTAGCAAACGCAAGCGACAAGGTATAGCATAGCTATCAGCGTGTCCCCGTGAGGGTTGTAACAACTGAGCCGAAAGTATTTTTATACCGCCGCGTCCATCTTTTGGTACAGCCGCTCTAAATCCTAATGTTTTTTTGAGCTTCTCAAGTCTTGCGGGTAATGGAAAATCATCGGAGTCTGCTGCTATTGTCAAATCCCAAATTTCTTCTCTTGCTTCTTTCCCCGCACCTTTGCGACGCACATAAAATAGAGAAGGCTTTTTACCGACACATTCATACATTAACTCATTGGCGCGATCGCGCCGCTCCCTAAATTCGGGATATGATTTCAGGGCAGCTTCACTTTCAAGATGGCGGATGAAACTATCAATTGCTGAAGCTATAAACATATAGCCCCAATCTTCAGAGTTTGTTTTAGCTTTCGAGGATTTTGCTGTTAGTTTATTTGCTACTGAACGAATACGTTCTGCATCGGATTCTGAGATGGTACTGGTATGGCTTTTGACTACAATTTTGAGCTTTTCGCAAATTAATAATAGCTTCTTGTTATCTAAATTCAATTCTTTTGCTAGTTCGTAGATTCTAAGTTTGCCGTTGTTCATCCAGTACTGCCTTTGCACACAAGGTTTTTATATTTTAGAACTCAATACGATTCAGTTAAGGCTAGTGCTGGTTGTCAAAGTCATTTTTTTAATTAACCGCAGAGACGCAGAGTACACAGAGAGAAGAAATAAAAGGAAAAATTGCTTAACTAAGCGGCTGCATCAAAGTTTATACTGCTGGTAAACTTCACTGGCGGCGCGATGCAGCAGGGAGTGTCGCCATACTAAGGATTTCATATCATCAGCATAACCGCCGCCAATAACGCAGGCGACTGGATAACCGCTACTTATACAGGTACTCAAAACCTGCATTTCTCGGCGGAAAATGCCAGCATCAGTAAGGGCTAATTTGCCCAAGCGATCGCCTATGTGAGGGTCAACACCTGCATCATAAAATACTAAGTCTGGCTTGACTTTAGATAATAAATCTGATAGATAATTCGCTAAAGTTTGTAAATAAGCATCATCCTCCATTCCCACCGGCAAAGGAACATCCAAATCGCTGTTTTGTTTAGTACCGGGGAAATTGACTTGGCAGTGCATGGAAAAAGTAAAAACGCTGTTGTCGTCTTGGAAGATAAAAGCGGTGCCGTCTCCTTGATGCACATCCAAATCTACAATTAGGATTTTTTGGACGAGTCCGAATTTTTGTAAAACGCGACAGGCGATCGCTAAATCGTTGAAAATACAAAAACCAGATCCATAACTAGGAAAAGCATGATGAGTTCCACCAGCCGTATTACAAGCTAAACCCTGACTTAGTGCCAGTTTAGCAGTAAGTATCGTACCACCTACCGCCACACAGGTACGATTCGCTAATGCTGGACTCCAAGGCAAACCAATGCGACGCTGTGCTTTGGAATCTAGGGTTCCCTCATAGTAAGCTTGAACGTAGCTTGGAGTGTGGACTAATTCTATCAACTCTGACGAGGGACGTTTGGGGGTGTGAAATTGCTCTTGATTCGCTACACCATCAGCTAACAACAATTGGTAAAGTTGCCGGAATTTAGACATCGGGAAACGATGTCCTTCAGGTAGCGGAGCAACGTAATCTGGGTGGTAAATAATTGGCAAGTCCATGTTATTAATTTTTAACCATAGTCTGATGGCAAACTATGAGACAATTTTCTCTAATAAATCCTAAGTACCCAACGTCAGGTAAACATATAAGGTAAACATATATTGATTAAAAAGTTGCACAAACGCTATAGCTTTTCCTAATCAAATGAGATACATGAGAGCAAGCTCTTCGCTTGCTCTTAGGGGGTTGGGGGTGGGGTTCAGCAATATGGCAACCAGTATCTACTCTCAAACTTAGATTGCTAATGCTCGTTTTTCTAATGGTAGTTCAAAGCGATCGCCTGGTTTTGGCTCAAGTATCCGCGTCGAAAGATTGTTTTTCTCTACTAACGAACGAAATTCCTCAGCAGTTCCTTTAGTCTGAATCAATTTCATCAGCAATCCCTCAAACGCCACATCACCACCAGCCGCAGTAGGTATTATTACTTGAGGCTGTAATGACTTTACTACTTCTAAAGCACTATTTTGTCCTTTAATAATCGGCCCAAGCAAAGGCAATGTCATGTCAATAAACGGTGTAATCACTACATCTATAGGTACAGCTTGCTTAAGTTCTGGGGAATGATACCCGTGAGGCTCGTAGTATACAGTTAAACCACTCTCCAATTCTTTGAGGAGATAACTATTTTCTACCAGAGTGGGGCCAATTGGAGAGCCTGGAAAAGCCTTAATTTCAACTTGATTATTTAAAGTGAAAGTTTCACCATGAGCCAATACTGTTACTTGGGTGTAACCTAACTGCTGTACAACCTTCGCAGCATTGGGAGAAGCTACAACTTTGATGCTGTGATCCAGCAGCTTGAGCGTTGGTGGATGAGCGTGGTCTTCTAAACCTTGAGACAGCAGAATCAGATCAATGTTATCTGGTATTGGGCGATTTTGCGATCGCGAACCTTTAAATAACCAATCCAAATTGCTGAAAATTAACGAACCAACCAACCAAGGGTCAATTAGTATTCGTTTCCTGCCGATTTCCAGCAGCCAAGAGTTGCTGTCGAACCAAGTTAAAAACATAAAATTTGTGAAGATAACGCCTACCTTCATTATCAATCGTGTCAGCTTTCTTAGTAAGCAATGAGGCCAATACTTGTATTCGTCCGGTCAAGTCTACACACGCACTTCTTTTAACGGTCGTATAAAGTTCAAAAATAGGATTTTGTTCAAACTTGATTTTAGGTCAGAGAACATTAATATATTTAAGAAAGACTTTATTAATCTTCATAATGACTGTAACTACACAGCAGCTTGCAACTCAAGACGCCTTTGAAAAATTCATTTGGACTTGGCAGGGCTACAAAATCCAGTACACTGTCATGGGCACAGGACGCCCTCTGGTACTGGTTCACGGCTTCGGTGCTTCCATTGGACACTGGCGCAAAAATATTCCAGTTTTAGCTCATGCTGGCTACCAGGTGTTTGCTATAGACCTTTTAGGTTTTGGCGGTTCCGATAAAGCGCCGATTGATTACAGTGTGGAAGTTTGGGTGGAACTGCTAAAAGATTTCTGCACAGCACACATACACGAACCTGCTGTATTTATTGGCAACTCCATCGGCGCACTTTTGAGCTTGATTGTACTGGTAGAACATCCAGAAATTGCTGCTGGTGGTATTTTAATTAACTCTGCGGGTGGCTTGAGTCATCGTCCCCACGAATTTAACCCGCCGCTACGGATTGTAATGGCAACTTTTAATCGGTTTGTGCGATCGCCAATTACAGGTAAATTTGTCTATAACCGCATCCGCCAAAAAGCCCAAATTCGCCGCACCCTCTACCAAGTTTACAAAAACCGTGAAGCCGTCACCGATGAATTAGTCGATTTACTTTATACTCCCTCTTGCGACCCAGGAGCGCAACAAGTTTTCGCCTCCATTCTCACAGCCCCTCCTGGCCCAAGCCCAGAGGAACTTTTGCCCAAAGTAGAACGTCCTTTATTAGTAATTTGGGGTGCTGACGATCCTTGGACACCAATTACTGGGGCAAAGATTTACGAAGAGGCGCGTGAGAATGGCAAAGAAATCAAAATTGTTCCCATTCCCAATGCCGGTCATTGTCCCCACGATGAAGTTCCAGATATTGTTAATGCCCAGATTGTCGATTGGCTAGCGCAAAGTTAAGAATTTCGCGCCAAGACGCAAATCCAAAGGCACTTTCTGCTGATGCGCCTTGACCCATGCAGGGTAGAAATGGGGCTAACAATCTGGGTGAGTGGATCTTAATCTTTATAATTGCACCTTGACAGAATGAAAAAGCAGGGGAGCAGGGAGCAGGGAGCAGGGGAGAAAAACTTTTCAAAAAGCGGGTGGGGCTTCAACCAAGAGTGAGAAAAGGAGCCGGGGGACTTTTGCCCACAATTCGGCAAGGTTTGTACCTTTTCCCTTACCCCCTGCCCCCTGCCTCTTATCAAACTCGTATGGTGTGTAATGGAGCTTGATGTGCGTAATGGACATAAAGGGGTAATTCCCTTAAATCACCATCCAGATTTTTCCAAACAAGGCTATCAAGTTATCAGCGAACTAGGACGCAACCGAGAAGGGGGACGCATTACTTACTTAGCTAATGTCCTCAACTCTAAGCAACAGGTGGTGATTAAAGAGTTTTGTTTTGCTCGTGCGGATGCTGATTTGTCAGGTGTGAAAGCATATCAGCGCGAAATCGAAATTTTGCAGCAACTCAATCATTCTCGCATCCCTCGCTATGTAGATTCTTTTGAAATACCAGGGGCTTTTTATCTGGTGCAGGAATACAAAAATGCCCCATCTTTAAGCTTAACGAGCGGCTTTAATCCAGAAGAAATAAAGCAAATTGCTTTGTCAATTTTAGAGATTTTGGTTTATCTACAAAAGCAAATTCCGCCAATTATTCATCGGGATATTAAGCCAGAGAATATTTTGGTTGATGAGCAACTAAATGCTTATCTGGTTGATTTTGGTTTGGCTAGAATACAGGGTGCAAAAGTAGCTCTGAGCAGCTTTGTAGCAGGAACCCCAGGTTTTATGCCACCAGAGGAACAGTTTGGTCATTCCCTGACTGAGGCATCAGATTTATATAGTTTAGGAGCAACGCTGATTTGCTTACTTACTAATACTCGTTCTGTTGAAATTGGGAAATTAATTGATGATAACTATCGCTTTAATTTCCAGCAATTAGTTCCTCAAATCAGTCCCCGTTTCCGGCGGTGGTTGATGAAAATGGTGGAACGCAACCGAAAACGTCGCTATGCTAATGCGGCTATTGCTTTAAAAGCACTTGGGTCAATTGAAGTTGTTGGTAGTGCCACTGGGATAGATAATTTAATCAGGACAATCAAACCTAGAAAACGAGCTACTTGGTTGGGACTAGCTACTGTTGTTACACTGGCTGCGATGGGGGCAACTTTGATGAGTTGTCAGCCTGGTAATCCGGTTAGGCAATTACTGGAAGCTACAGAATGTCAAAGTTTTGATTTAAGCTCAGGTTGCCAAGAAAAAACCGGAGATTAAGATTAATTAGGTCGCATCTGGCTAAGGATTACAGCGGTTTTCAATTGAACAGAGTACACCTGTAGGGGCACAATATATTGTGCCCCTACAATTATGTGTATTCCACACTTCTGAAAATTGCTGTTATTTTCATGAGTATAAACCAATACAGTTCAGTTAAGGCTTGATCCTCCCTAACCCTCCTTAAAAAGGAGGGAACTAAGCCCCCTTTTTTAAGGGGGGTTGGGGGGATCTTCCGAGGTCAAACATCACTAACTGAACTGTATTGGAGTATAAACAACTCATTAACCGAGTTCAAAGGTGGATGAATCCAGTTCCAAGACTCGTCAACGGAGTTCAAAGGTGGATTCATCCAGTTCAAAGACTCGTTAACCCAGTTCAGAGGTGGATTCATCCAGTTCAAAGACTCGTTAACCCAGTTCAGAGGTGGATTCATCCAGTTCAAAGACTCGTTAACCCAGTTCAGAGGTGGATTCATCCAGTTCAAAGACTCGTTAACCCAGTTCAAAGGTGGATTCATCCAGTTCAAATACTCGTCAACGGAGTTCAGAGGTGGATTAATCCAGTTCAAATACTCGTTAACGGTAATGCACTATCAGTAATAGTCTTGTTATCTGCTGTAGTAAACTACATCTAAGCCAGAAGCCTGCATTCAATAGTTGATAGCGCTGTGAAAAGAATCCTGATTGTGTCAGCTAATCCCACGACGACGGATAAACTACGCTTGGACGAGGAAGTAAGGGAAATTCAGGAAGGGTTGCAACGCTCTCGCAGCCGAGATAAGTTTGAACTGATTACTAAATGGGCAGTGCGGCCTGACGATTTGCGGCGTGCGCTTTTAGATCATAATCCTCATATCATCCATTTTTCTGGACATGGTGGAGGAAATCAAGGTTTAGCCTTGGAAAATAATACAGGGCAAATGCAGCTGGTGAGTACAGAGTCACTGGCAAGGCTATTTAAATTATTTAAAGACAAAGTTGAGTGTGTATTATTAAATGCCTGCTATAGCGAGGTACAAGCTGAGGCAATTTACCAACACATTAATTGTGTGGTTGGGATGAATCGGGCAATTGGGGATAAGGCGGCGATTAAATTTGCGGTAGGCTTTTATGATGCACTGGGCGCTGATAGGTCTTATGAGGATGCTTACGAGTTTGGCTGTAGCGCTATTGATTTAGAAAGTATTCCAGAGTCTTCCACCCCAGTACTGAAAAGTCGGAACAATCCCCAAGGTGCTATCTCTGCTAACGAAACGATTCCAGATATTGAGATAAAAACAGCAGTATCCTTAGAAAATCCAGAAGGGCAGGTATCTCTAAACTCTGCATTTTATGTAGAGCGATCGCCTATTGAGGTAGACTGTTATGAAGCGATTCTTCAACCAGGGGCCTTAATTCGCATCAAAGCTCCCCGGCAGATGGGCAAAACTTCGCTGATGTCGCGGGTTCTCAATCATGCTAGTCAACATGATTATCAGACAGCACCTGTGAATTTCCAGTCAGCCGATGCAGAATTTCTCGCTAATTTAGATCAATTTTTGCAGTGGTTCTGTGCCAGCATTACCTACGAATTGAATCTACCCGATAAGTTAGACGAGTATTGGAAAGGTGTTTTAGGTAGCAAGAATAAATGTACAAATTATTTCCAACGGTATTTATTACCCGCGATTAATAGCCCCATAGCTTTGGGTTTGGATGAAGTCGATGAAGTCTTCAAGCATCCCATAATTGCGGCTGATTTTTTTGGATTACTACGAGCTTGGCATGAGCGGTCAAAGAATGAGACAGTTTGGAAAAATCTCCGGTTGGTGATTGTGCATTCTAAGGAAGTTTATATTCCACTCAATATAAATCAGTCGCCTTTTAATGTCGGTTTACCCATTGAGTTGCCAGACTTAAATCAAGTACAAGTACAAAACTTGGTACAGCGTCATAGACTCAATTGGTCTAACTCACAAATTGAAGAATTAATGACACTCGTCGGTGGTCATCCTTATTTAGTGCGGGTAGCGCTTTATGAAATTGCCCGTGGTAGGATGACGTTGGAAAATCTGCAAAAAATCGCTGCAACTCAAGAAGGGCCTTACAGTGACCATTTACGCCGCCATTGGCTGAATTTGCAAGAGGATGCAGAATTGCTAACTGCGGTTAAACAAGTGATGATGGCAAATCGCCCCGTAGATGTAGGCACAACTGAAGCGTTTAAACTCCGCAGTATGGGGTTAGTTAAGTTTCAAGGTAATGAAGTGATACCTCTGTGTGAATTGTACCGTCAATATTTTTTGAATCGGTTGGGAATTAAAAATTAAAAAAGTACATTAGGAGTGCAATAGGACTTTCATCTCCAATTAGCATTTAATACCAATTTGAAAAAAGAATGCGACACATAGACAAAACCCACCGCTTATCCAGGTATCACCCCCCTTAATCCCCCCTTGTTAAGGGGGGAGATCAGAAATCTGGTTCCCTCCCCTTTCTAAAGGGAGGGTTAGGGTGGGGTAATCTATCGCAAACATTTTTTGAATCGCTATAACTAAAAGGATTAACAATGGTTCAATTTATTCAAGGAAGAGATATAACCTTAGCCCAACTCATCGAGCAATTTGGGCTACAACGTACAGACAACGAACAGTTTTTTTCAGAGTGGCAGCAAGATTTATCTGAGTTGAGTGACTTAGAAAAGCAATCTCTCAACCAAGTCAAGGCAGAATATTTGCATTTATCCCGCTACCAAATTTTAGAACCTGTAGTCAAAATGGTGGTGCTATCTCCACTATTACGTCTAGCAGGTTTTTATCAACCGCCTTTTTACATCGCGTCGGAAGAAGAGGTAAGAATTTCTTCTGAAGACGAAGGCACAATTATCAGAGGACGTATTGATATCTTGGTGTTTCATCCTCCACTTTGGGTTCTCGTTATTGAGGCAAAACGAGCAGATTACTCGTTAGTGCCAGCAATTCCACAAGCATTGGCTTATATGTTGGCAGATGCAACTTCGGCAAAACCTGTTTTTGGGTTTATCACCAATGGTAATGAATTTAGATTTATCAAACTGTTAAAAACTGAAACTACACAATACGCTCTATCTGATTTGTTTGCTTTAGATAGTCGGGATGACATACAAACTGTCGTTAAAGTCTTAAAGCACTTAGCTTATTTAATTCGTAATTCGTAATTCGTAATCTTGTAGTGGCGTGGCAAGGCTAAAATGTTGCAAAAATAATGTAGGTTGGGTGGAGGCTTTGCGTAACCCAACATCCTGATATATGTTGGGTTGCGCTCCGCTCCACCCAACCTACGTCTACGTTTAATGCACTATTTTAAGCTTGCCACGCTAGTAGGGTGTGTTATGCCCTTGGCTAACGCGCCATCCCAATACTTTCAATGCCGTATTTCCTGCGCTAACACACTTTACCAAACTCAATACAGTTCAAGTTAAGAATAATTGTAGGTTGGGTTGAACGAAGTGAAACCCAACAAAGCCCGGAAAATGTTGGGTTTCGTTCCTCAACCCAACCTACTAACACACTTTACCAAACAGAAGCATCCTAAAATATGGAAAAGCATAATTTGTCATTGCGTTCGCCCTTGGCGTTCCCGAAGGGTACGGAACGCAGTGAAGCAAAGCAATCGCAAAGTACAGATGTTGCGATTGCTTGTCTGCGACACGCTGCGCGAACATTCCGCTCCGCTTCATTCGCAATTGACTTGTAACGATTTTGGTAAATTTGCTTGCATTGGGATGCTCCTTTACCAAACTAGCTTGGAATTTTTAATTTTGAATTGTTTATGACCCAGTACCAATATCAAGTCGGTGGTAGCCTACCTCAAAATGCCCCAACTTATGTTAGACGGCAAGCTGACGATGACCTCTATGAAGGCTTGAAGGCTGGGGATTTTTGTTATGTACTCAACTCCCGGCAGATGGGGAAATCTAGCTTGCGGGTGCAGGTAATGCAGCAGTTGCAAACAGAGGGATTTGCTTGTGCTGTTGTTGATTTTACAGCTATTGGGACGGCAGATATTACGCCAGAACAGTGGTATGCCGGGGTGATTGATACTCTGGTGGGAAGTTTGAATATTTATACAACTTTTGATTTAGATACTTGGTGGACTGATAACGGGTTGCTTTCACCAGTACAGCACTTGAGCAAGTTTATTGAAACAATATTACTAAAAACAATTACTGAAAAGATTGTTATTTTTATTGATGAAATTGACAGCGTTCTGAGTCTTTCATTCAATTTGGATGACTTTTTTGCCGTTATCCGCGATTGCTACAACCGACGAGCAGACCATCCTGAATATAACCGCCTCACCTTTGCTTTAATTGGCGTATCTACACCTTCAGATTTGATTCAAGACAAACGCCGGACACCTTTTAATATTGGGCAGGCAATTGATTTAACTGGCTTTCAACTCCAAGAGGCGCAACCCTTAGCACAGGGATTAGCAGAACTGGGTGATTCTCAAGAGTTGATGCAAGCGGTGTTGAATTGGACGGGAGGACAGCCGTTTTTGACACAAAAAGTTTGTAAGTTGTTAATTGAGGAATGCCCTGTAGAGACGCGATTTATCGCGTCTCGTGGAGACGAGGAGAAATCCCAAATTGAGGGGTTGGTGGCAGGGGTGGTAAGAAAGCGGATTATTGAGTATTGGGAGACGCAGGATGAGCCGGAGCATTTGAAGACGATTCGAGACAGAATTTTGCAAAGTGGGGAACAGAGGACTGGGCGATTGTTGGGGTTGTATCAGCATTTGCAGCAGGGAGAGATAGTAGCTGATGATAGTCCTGAACAAACTCAACTGCGGTTGACGGGTTTGGTGGTGAAGCGGGAGGGGAAGCTGCGAATTTATAACCGTATATATAAGGAGGTGTTTAAACAGGAATGGTGCGAAAAGATTTTAGCAAACTTGCGCCCCTACTCCGATACATTGAAGGCTTGGGTTGAGTCGGAACGTCAAGATGAGTCGCGCTTGTTACGGGGACAGACTTTGCACGATGCCCAAGAATGGGCAGTCGGTAAAAGTTTAAGTGATTTGGATTATCAGTTTTTAGCTGCTAGCCAAGAATTAGAAAAGCGCGATGTGCAGAAAAGGCTGGAAGCAGAGGAACAGGCAAAGCAAGTTTTAGCAGAGGCGAACCACAAAGCTAATCAACGGATTCGCATTGGTTCTTTGGTGTTAGGACTGACTGTGCTGGGGGCAGTTACATCATTAATATTTGCTCAATATCAATTGGGACAAGCAGGAACAGCAAAGGCAGAAAGAGATAATGCCCAAACCGAATTAAAAAAAGCAAAAACAGAAACCGCAGCAACCAGGCAAGATAACCAACGGATATCAGCAGACAATAAAAAAATATCACGCGACAATCAAAGGATATCGGAACAAGCTGCACAGGTAAAACGGAATCTTAGTAATGCCACCTCAAAACTGAATGCCGCAAATGCCAATGTGAATCAGGCACAGCAAAACCTGAAAGTGGCCCAAAACAAAGTGGTAGCAGCTAGCGAAAAGGCTAGTCAAGCTGAAGTACAGGCAAATCAAGCAATTCAACAACGGCAAGAGGCACAACAGCAGCGTGAAAAAGCTGTTGCAGATTTAAATCGGGCAAGGCAAGAACAAAAGCAGGCGCGACAAGAATTACAAACTGCTCAAACTGCTCTGAATGTAGCAGTCAATGCCCGTAAAACTTCTCTTGAGGAACTAAAGAAGGCAGATGCAGACAGAAAAGTTGCTTTAACGGCTACGCGATTGGAACAAGACGGAACAAATGCGTTGCGAGTATTTGATGAAAGGGAAATAGATGGTCTGTTATTAGCAATGGATACGGCAGGAACATTAAAAAGTCTGGTTAAGGATAAACAATCTTTAGCAGACTATCCAGCATACAGCCCTTTGCTTAGTTTACAGAGAATTTTATCTAATATTCGTGAACAAAATCGCTTGGAAGGGCATAGCAGTTCGGTCAACAGTGTCGTCTTCAGCCCGGATGGCAAAACTTTAGCTTCCGCTAGTGCTGACGACACCATCAAATTGTGGAATCGGGACACAGGCAAAGAAATTACCACCCTGACTGGGCATAGCAATCCGGTCATGAGCGTCGTCTTCAGCCCGGATGGCAAAACTTTAGCTTCCGCTAGTGCTAGTGCTGACAACACCATCAAATTGTGGAATCGGGACACAGGCAAAGAAATTTCCACCCTGAGAGGGCATAGCAGTTTGGTCAACAGCGTCGTCTTCAGCCCGGATGGCAAAACTTTAGCTTCCGCCAGTGATGACAACACCATCAAATTGTGGAATCGGGACACAGGCAAAGAAATTTCCACCCTGATTGGGCATAGCAGTTTGGTCAACAGCGTCGTCTTCAGCCCGGATGGACAAACTCTTGCTTCTGGTAGTTTAGACAGCACAATAATTCTGTGGAATCTGAATTTAGATAATTTACTGGTGCAGGGTTGCAGTTGGCTTAAAGGTTATTTGGCTAGCCATCCTGGTGCGGCTAAGGTGTGTCCGGGGCGGTAGGGAGATGAGGGAGATGAGGAGGATGAGGAAGCGATCGCCCTTTAATATTCATAACAGGCGACGCCGAATAGCCCGTCGTAGACATCGCTTGGTAAATTAGAAATGCGATCGCACTTTATAACCTAATTGTTGCAGTGATTCTAAGCTGAAATCTACAGTTAAGGATAATCGTAGGTTGGGTGGAACTTAAGTGTTACCCAACAAACCCGCGTCGTAGGTTGGGTTTCGTTCCTCCACCCAACCTACGCAGTTTATGGTTTTTGCCGCTAACTGAACTGTATTGGTTTAGAACTCGGTGTTTCGAGTTCTGAACACCAATGGTCGAGCAAAAAGGTCGAACTTCCGAGTTCCGAACACCAATGGCCGAGCAAAAAGGTGGAAGTTCCGAGTTCCGAACACCAATGTCCGAGCAAAAAGGTGGAAGTTCCGAGTTCCGAACACCAATGGCCGAGCAAAAAGGTGGAAGTTCCGAGTTCCGAACACCAATGGCCGAGCAAAAAGGTGGAAGTTCCGAGTTCCAAACACCAATGTCCGAGCAAAAAGGTCGAACTTCCGAGTTAAACCTCCGGTTCGACTCCCAGCGCTTTTAACTGAGCGGCCAATCTCTCTGCACGCTGGCGTTCTTTTGCTGCTAACTCCAAACCCCACAGTAATAGTTCGCCGTTGTCATCCCACCAACGCAACCAATAACCTGTGCGGTTTTCTCGGCTCCCTTGCCATACGCCTAAAAACAAATTAATTTCAGCAATCCAGTGACGATTGTTTGCATCCGGTGTTTGCAGTTGATAATATCCTAAATTATCTCGCCGATAAACTTCTAACACTCCGCCGTCTGGTTCAAAAATGGCATAGTTTGGCACTTGTAAAATCTGCTCATAATAAAACCATTTACCAGGGGGATAGGTCGGTTTACTCGAATACTCTCCACCTTCGGTATCTGAGAGAAATTCCATCACAATTAGGGGAATATCACCTTGGAGTCGTGGGGTATAACTGCGCTTCACTTCTTCTCGTGAGACTCGAATAGATGATACATATCCCCAATCTGGTGCTTTGACCACAAATCGATTATTCAAGGTGGCGCAGATACCGTAGTTAGTGATGGTTAAAGCATCGGCGGGTAGTCTACTGGCAAGTTCCAAGCTTTCTGTTAAAGCAGCAGCCAAGAGTGGCTGATTAATGTTATCCACTGGCTCGTTGTCTAAAACAAAATCATCAGGTAACTTTTCCCAAGTGATTTCATAACTGGCTGTATTGGCTAGCATAATCACAATATCTCAACTACAACTTCAATTTCTAATGGCCCGATTAAAAAATTGCACACGGCATTACTCCTGAGCAAGGGTTCGCACTTCTTCCACTGACAATGCCAAAGCTTGGGCAATCTGTTCAATGCTCAAATTCATTTGCAATAATCGGGGTATGGCATCTCTTCTGGCTTGTTCTGCAAGTTCTGCCCGTTGGCGTTCTTGTTCAGCTCGTTGCCGTTCTTGTTCAGCCCGTTGCCGTTCTTGTTCGGCGTTGCGAGAAATTTCTGTATAAGTTAAAAACCGTTCTCCATCAGGGCGATATAACTGTAAACCCTCTGGTGATGGAGCAAACCTGATTTTTAAACGAGGACTCACCCAATCTTCCATTTGGGGGATGACATCTAAACCGTCCTCGCTACGCAACCATCCATGCAAATTATTGCGATCGGGATCGTAAATGTAGTACTCTTCCACACCATAGCGATCGTAGAAAAGTAATTTCTTATCCATTTCAGTTTGGGTGTTGCTGGGAGAAAGAATTTCAAACACCACTTGTGGTGCAACTCCCTCTTCTTTCCATTGTTGGTAGCATAAGCGATCGCCTTTTGGTCTACCTAATACCACCAGCACATCTGGGGCGTTAACAATTTTGTTGCGTCCCTCTACCGGATACCAAAACAAATCCCCTGCGACAAATACATTTGGATCGTCAGCAAATAGCCAATCTAGATTCTGCTTAATTTCTACAATCCAGCCAAACTGTATGGTATTATTAGCCACTGGTTGTCCGTCACTATCTGGGTAGATGACCTCTGGCTGGGTCGGCGGTTGGATTTGCGATACCATAGCTTCGCCCTCAGAAGGATATTTAATCGGGATGCTTCCAAATTAGCAGACTCTTAAGGATGTCTGCGCCATGAATCTGGAATGACAACTAACTAAAACAGTACTATTGTTCTACAATAAACCGATTAAAGATAGTATTATTAAGGACTGTTTCATAAGAAACTCCTTCTTTGCCGCCCAATATGTCAGACAAACAGCTAGCAGCATCCTTGAATGGACATCTTCCCTACCCCAGCCACAACAGCCAGAATACCATTCGGATTCGGGGTGCTAGGCAGCATAATCTGAAAAATATTGACTTGGAATTGCCACGCGATCGCCTAATCGTATTCACTGGCGTTTCTGGTTCTGGTAAGTCTTCTCTAGCCTTTGATACCATTTTCGCTGAAGGGCAACGTCGCTATGTGGAATCCCTCAGCGCCTACGCACGGCAATTTTTAGGACAGTTGGATAAGCCGGATGTGGAGGCGATTGAAGGCTTAAGTCCAGCAATTTCTATTGACCAAAAGTCAACGTCTCATAACCCGCGTTCCACTGTCGGTACGGTGACGGAGATTTATGACTATTTGCGGCTGTTGTTTGGTAGGGCTGGCGAACCCCATTGTCCGATATGCGATCGCTGTATTGCACCCCAGACAATCGATGAGATGTGCGATCGCATCATGGAATTACCAGAACGCACCCGCTTCCAAATTCTTGCACCCGTTGTCCGTGGGAAAAAAGGCACACACCGTAAGCTTTTGTCAAGTCTGGCTTCTCAAGGTTTTGTCCGCGTGCGGATCAATGGCGAGATCCGCGAACTGTCAGATTCCATTGAATTGGATAAAAACTTTACCCACACCATCGAAGTGGTAATTGACCGCTTGGTGAAAAAGCCTGATATTCAGGAGCGTTTGGTTGATTCTCTGTCTACGTGTCTTAAGCAATCGGGTGGTATTGCAAACATTGTTGTTAGTCCCAACGAAGGACAAATGACTAATGACAAAGGACAAATGATTAATGACGAAGAATTAGTATTTTCGGAAAACTTTGCTTGTCCAGAACATGGGGCGGTAATGGAGGAATTATCGCCGCGATTATTCTCCTTTAACTCACCTTATGGTGCTTGTCCGCACTGTCATGGCATCGGGACTTTAAGAAGATTTGCGCCAGACTTGATAGTACCCGACTGGGAAGCACCAGTTTATGCTGCGATCGCGCCTTGGTCAGAAAAAGATAATTCTTATTATTTGGAATTACTCTATAGTGTAGGACAGATTTATGGATTTGAGTTACAGACAAATTGGAGCAAGCTGACAGAAGAACAGCAGCAAATTATTTTGTTTGGAGAGAAAGATGAACGAACCGCAGAGGCACAGAGGAAGCAGAGTTTTAAAGGTGCTATTCCAATTTTGCAACGGCAATATGAGGGTGGTTCTGAATTAGTTAAGCAAAAATTAGAGCAGTATTTAATTGATCAACCGTGTGAAGTTTGTCTGGGAAAACGGTTAAAACCGGAAGCCTTGGCGGTGAAGTTGGGACAATATGGAATTTTAGAATTGACGACTGTATCAATTCGAGATTGTCGAGAGAGAATTGAGCAATTTAAGTTGAGCGATCGTCAGTTACAAATTGCTGATTTAGTTCTCCGGGAAATCAAAGCAAGATTGCAATTTTTGTTAGATGTAGGTTTAGATTATCTCACCCTTGATCGTCCCGCCATGACCCTTTCTGGTGGCGAAGCCCAACGAATTCGTCTAGCAACGCAAATTGGTTCTGGTTTAACAGGAGTTCTCTACGTTTTAGATGAACCGAGTATTGGTTTGCATCAACGAGATAATGGCAGGTTGCTCAAAACCTTAACTAAATTGCGCGATTTGGGTAATACATTAATTGTCGTTGAACATGATGAAGAAACAATTCGCGCAGCTAACCATATAGTTGATATTGGCCCTGGTGCAGGAATTCACGGCGGAAATATTATCGCCCAAGGTGATTTTCAGGCGTTATTAGCAGCAGAAGATTCCTTGACGGGTGCATATTTATCAGGAAGGCGAGTAATTACCACACCAGCAGAACGTCGAGAAGGAAATGGGCGCAGTTTGGGAATTAAAAATGCCCATCGTAACAATTTACAAAATATAGATGTAGACATTCCACTAGGTAAACTCGTCTCCATTACAGGTGTGTCTGGTTCTGGCAAATCTACCCTAATTAACGAATTACTGTACCCATCTCTGCAACACCATTTAACTAAGAAAGTTCCCTTACCCAGACATTTGGATAAAATTCAGGGATTGAATGCAATTGATAAAGCGATCGTTATCGATCAATCTCCCATTGGACGCACACCACGTTCTAACCCTGCAACTTACACAGGAATTTTCGATGCGATTCGAGATGTATTTTCCCAAACAGTAGAAGCGAAAGCTAGGGGCTACAAACCTGGACAATTTTCCTTCAACGTTAAAGGTGGACGTTGCGAAGCTTGTAGCGGACAGGGTGTGAATGTTATTGAAATGAACTTTCTCCCGGATGTTTACGTGCAATGCGAAATTTGTAAAGGTGCAAGATACAACCGCGAAACTTTGCAAGTGAAGTACAAAGATAAGTCAATTTCTGATGTACTGAGAATGACAGTTGAAGAAAGTTTAGACTTTTTCCAGAATATTCCCAAAGCGATCGCGCGTTTGCAAACTTTATTTGATGTCGGGTTGGGTTATGTCCAACTAGGACAACCTGCAACTACCTTATCTGGAGGTGAAGCGCAACGGGTGAAATTGGCAACAGAACTATCTCGACGCGCCACAGGTAAGACACTTTATTTAATAGATGAACCGACAACAGGGTTATCTTTTTACGATGTCCACAAATTATTGGATGTGTTGCAACGATTGGTAGATAAAGGTAATTCGATTTTAGTAATTGAACACAACTTAGATGTAATTCGTTGTTCTGATTGGGTGATAGATTTGGGGCCAGAAGGTGGCGACAAAGGCGGAGAATTGATTGCTGTGGGAACACCGGAGGAAGTTGCAAAAAATCCCAGGTCTTATACTGGGCAATATTTGCAGCAGGTTTTGAAACAGTATCCGGCGATGAAATCTTAGTCTTTTCAAAGTAGGGTGCATTATATAAAACTAAACCATCCTATCTCTAAATTTTATCCCTAGTTTGAGACTATTTAATTTTTATTTAACTGTTGAATTGTAGTATGGGTGAGTCAAAGGTTGTAGCAAACGTATTATGAAACTTCCTAACCCTGAATGCGCTATCGTTGAAATAGATAAAATCGCGGGTTACTGTCTCAACCCAGAACATCCAGAGAGAAAACACAAAGCCCGTGTATTTAAATCTGCACTAGACTTAAATTTAGATGATGCAGAAGAATTACAAGCCATACTTTTACAAGCAGTAGCAAATTATGATGCTATCCCTGGTAAAAGGAATCCATACGGTCAAAAATACATTATTGATTTTCTCCTGAATCGTTCAGATAAACAAGCAATTATTCAAAGCGTTTGGATAGTGCGTAATAATGAAGGCTTCCCCCGTCTAGTCACCTGTTATATAATCTAAGCAATGAGGTAATACCAATGAAATTATTAGATGTGGTTGCCCTAACCGAAGACTTACCAGAATTGGGATTGCATCGCGGTCAAGTAGGAACGATTGTAGAAGAATATGAACCTGGAGTTTTTGAAGTAGAATTCAGCGACTTAACAGGAAAAGCTTATGCCGTTGAAACTTTAAATGCTAGTAAGCTAATGACTTTATATCATCAACCAATTGGTGGGAAAACATTATTGGTTTAACTGCCCTCCCTACGGTACTTTTGAGGTCGCCTCAACACCCACACCACATCTTGTTCTGAGAGGGCGGGATTATAGCGATATAGCTAATTCTCTACAGTAAAACCCTCAGAGTGCTTATAGACCAAAGGTTTTGTTAGTTAATAAAAAAATATATTCAGTACAGTAATAATACTGTTGGATATAAAAGCTACTACTATAGAGAATAGATACAGAAAACATTGAGGTGTTAATAATGAGTACAAAAAATGATGACAATAATTTTGGAGAAGCAGCAGGATTTGCAGCAGGTGGTGCTGTGCTAGGAGGTGGTGCTGCGGCTACATAGGGGGTATTGGTGTACTCGCTCCTGCTGCTGGTATTGCTATTGGTATTGGGGCAGCTCCAGTTGTAGCAGCGGGTGCTGTTATAGGGTTGGCAGCTTATGGCATGAAAAAAGCTTTTAACTGGTAACTTTTAGTTCAGTATTTTTCACATAACAAAACCCTCAAAGACTAAGCACTCTGAGGGTTTTGTCGAGATTTGGCGGTATAGGGAAAAGAAAATCAACAAATAAACAAACTTGCATCAACGTGCAAAAACTTTCCCAAAGCCTCAGCTTGTTCTTTCGTCATTTCTAACTCACCATTAATGACTTTAGCAACAATCTCCCTCGAACCAAGAATTTCTACTAAATCAGCTTGTTCCAAACTCCTGGCTTCCATCAAATGCTTGAGCCTTGATTGAGGTGTTGAAACATTAAGCTGATAGTGTTTCTCTTCAAAATCTTCAATCAGTTTTACCAATAATTCCAACAAAGCATCTTCTTCAGGAGTCAGATGGGAACGAGAAAGCAGTTCTTCAACAGTTTCTAAAAATTTCTCGTTTTTCTCTTCTGTCTTGATAATCCGAGGTTGATGTTGAGACAGCAATTGACTGTAAATATCTGAGTTAAAAGTAAGGGTCATTTTTCCAATAGTCTTTGCCATACCCAATTACAAAGATTCTCATCCTACCAGATTATAGCTACCCCAGATAAAGGCATTCTACTGTCTCTACTAATTAGAGGTAAACCCAAATACTTAGCAGTGGCTGCAATAATTCTGTCAGGCATATCAGGAACACTGTCTCGTGGTATTGTTGCCAATGCTGTAACTATCTCATCTGTAAGATTTGCTAGAATCATCCCACTAGTCCCAGCTATTAATGCAGCATCTAACTGAGACTTCATATCCGCTGATATACGTCCTTTTTCCTGTAAATAAACAATTTCTACAAGGCAAATGGTTGGTATGTAAATAACAATTTCACCGCCTTCGCACTCCTCAAAAGCCTGGTTAGCAGCAGGACTAAGACGCGAACTATCTTCTAAATACCAAATCAGAGCATGAGTATCCGTTACCAAATTAGACATCAAACGTCCTTTCGAGGGAAGTTTGCCCACATTTGCTCTCTAATTTCTGAAATGTCTGACTCACTGATATTGCTACCTCGCCACAACCCTCTCAAAGACTTTCGCATTTTAGGCTGAATCATTGCCAACTCTCTTTCGATTTGTGGTGCGACTTGCTCAATCAAGCGTACCTTATCTACTAATGAAAGCTGCTTTACTAATTCCAGAGCTTCTTCTAACTTTACTGCTTTCTCCATTTTGTCTGACCTTAACTTTTATCAACAGTTTATCATTATCTTAGTCAAGAGGAAGAGGTGATTTAAACTAAATTTCACAAACTATTTCAATCTTAATTATTCTTCGTCTCAAAAACGAATATTTAACAGCTAATTAGCTCTCTCCTCCCCTTTGCCAAAACTGTTGTAAAATCTCCCCTGGTTTTCTATCCCAAGTGTCGATATGCTCGTATATCAAATTATCTTGGTTGAGTTTATACGTTGAATAGCCATTAAAAAGCAAACCAGCTTTCCAGGGAACGCGTAACACTCCCCGCACTGTCCACTTTGCTAAAATCGTATCTTCGGCTGACTGATAAACCTCATGCACATCAAAGTAAATTTGGGTAAAAAATAGCCGAGCGTGAAATCGCAATGTCCAAAATATAATGCGATAGTTAAATTTATATTTGAATGTATTTACCGGGTCTTTAAAATAAATATCCTGTGTATAAATGTCATAGGAAATGTCTTTTTTAAAAAGTGTAGGTAAATCCTGTTTGAGAGTCTTAATTACTCGTTCCATTTGCAAGTGACTGTGTAGTTTCAATTTTGGCAATCGCCCCTAAGCACTATCAGCTAGAGGCGAAAGCACTTAAGTCTTAACCGCTAACATTAATGTAACGAATTAAGATTCTAATTACCTCACCACTGACAGGAGATGGTAAAAGTGGAGTCCATTCGCTCACTTCGGCAAAGCCAAGAACATGCAAGTGGTGAACAATACTATTCACGCTTTTGGTAGCACCGCAAGCTATAAGGCGGACGGGTTGTTTGCCTTGAGGTGCATCAGGTATAGGCGCTTTGAGTAAATCTGGAACTGAAAGAGGTTCTATCATAGTTAGTATCACCTTATTTATAGTTGGTGAGCAAGCGATCGCACTCAAGTTGTCCAGGCGAGAGGCGCGATCGCTTTGTCATATGTACATACCAAGTTTATTCGGAATCGAGGATTTTTACAACCGTTGCGGTCTAATAAAAGACTTTAACGGTCTAATAAATAATAATTGCTGAAACAAAGTGTTAGCATCTGCCTTGCTAGATCACGGATATTAACTGAGCATTTAAGTAGTGATTCGATGGAAATTGGCAGTCATGATGGCTGAACGCAATATTAGTAACAAAGAACTGGCTCTCTTAACTGGAATGAATCCTCGATCGGTTTCCAGGCTAAAAGTTCGTCGCCACCTCACCAGAATTGACGAAACCACGTTGAATGCACTTTGCAAAGCCCTGAAGTGTCAGCCAGGGGACTTATTGGTTTATGAAGAGGATAAACCTGATATTAAAGAGAAATAGCCCGATAAAGACCATCACAGACCGACTGCAATCTACTAAAGATTTCTCAAAAACCTTTCCACCTTTTGCCAAATAGAAGATGTCCTCTTGTTACTCACACCACCCGCACTCAAATCTGACAGAGTAGGAAATGATGCAGACTTAGCATAAGGCCCATTTCGCAAAACTTTAGCTAGGGTATTGTTATTCTCGCGCAAACCTTCGTAAAAAAAGAATACCTCTCCTTGAATGCCAAGTTGACGATTGTATTCAATTGCCTGCACCAAATATTCTGGACTAATACAATAACTGCCAAGCTTCATCAGTATTCCCGGCGCTAACTTGGGCAGCGTCGCATCTGTGAACTGCTGGTTTACCAGTTTATCAGCGATCGCAGAATAACTCCTAAAGTCACGGCGATAAATCTGCGGCTGAATCATATCAACTATTCCCCGTTTCAGCCATGTGGGTGAGTCTTGCAGATATTCCTGAAATGCCCAATCATGAATATTAGGTGCGATCGCTACTAGCAAATTAGGATTCACCGCTTTCACCTCCCGGTAGAGACGCGCTAAAAAATCACTGAGAATATCTGCACGCCACTGTAACCATTGCCTATCTTTGGGGTTCTGTGGCGGATTGTGATTAAATTGCTGATGATAACGTGCTACAGTTCCCTCATCATAGCCACCTTCAGAGGGGAATGCAGGGAAGCGATCGTCTCCTTGAACACCATCCACATCATAATTCTTTACAACTTCCAGCACCAAGTTCAAGAAGAATTCCTGCACCTGTAAGTCGAGTGCATTCAACCACTCAAAGCCGTTTTTCTTCAGTAAATTGCCGTTACAATCACGCGCAGCCCATTCCGGTTTTTTTTGTAAAAGTACACCACCATTCAAATTGTAGGAACTGGCAAAACCGTATTCAAACCAAGGAATGACTTTCAACCCAACTCGCCGCGCCTCAACTATCACTTCTTCTAAAGGGTCACGACCTACAGACATAGGGTCAATTTCGACTCCAAATGTCTGCTGCATTGTTTGACTAGGATATAAAGTTACTGCCTTGTTCCAAACAACGGGAAACACCACATTAAATCCCGTCTCGGCCAGAAAATCCATCGCCTCAGCAATGCGTTGCTTTGACCTGAGAACCTTACTATCAGTAGTAGTCAGCCAAATACCACGGGTTTCTATTATTGCCATTTCTATAAATTGAAATTCTCGGCACTGCACCATCTAAACATTGACTAGCCGACGATACCGCGCCTGTATTATTGTGTAAATGGCATAGGCAACCAAACCTAACGCCACAATACCTAAAAGCCATGCTCCATTAGGCTGTCGCGCTAGCGTCTGTAATACTTCATCCAAACCTTGTGCGGTAGCGGCGTTCGATTGTCTAGCAGCTTCGATTAAAAACCAGCCGATAATACAAAATACTATACCCCGTGCCGCTAAACCAAATCTGGAAATCCTCATTACCCATTGGGCTTCTGTGTTGCTTAATTCAGTTAAATTGAGTTCTTTACAAAATTTGCCACTAAAAGCTTGATAAAACTGATAGAAGCCTAGAGCAATTACAAACACCCCCACAGTTCCAACTAACCATTGACCAAAGGGTTGAGAAAGCAAACGTGCTGTCGAATCTTCAGTAGAATCACTACTATTTTTACCGATGCCTGTACCCATAACGATTTTCACAGCACTTAATGCTAAACTTGCATAAATCAAGCCATTAACTGCGTAACCAATTCGTACTGCCAAACCTTTGGCATCATTACCTTTATTTTCTGGGTCTTTAATTGCCTGTACAAAACGCCAGATTACGTATCCAATCAAGCCAATTGCAACTAAAGCCAGCAAAAATTTACCAAACGGCTGGTTGACAATTGTTTGGAGAGCGCCTTGGGTATCAGTTGTTTTACCACCCCTGCCAAAAGCTGCCTGTGCTGCCAGTAGTCCAACTATACCGTAAACTACTCCCTTGGAAATATAGCCAAATCGTCCCAGTCGCTCAACCCACAATGAAGCATGGTTTGTCAACTGTTGTGTCATGGTAATTGGGGAGAAGTATTATATCTACCTTTTACCAAAATTTACCCACGATTCACATCTACCGCAGGGCAAATTGTCTAATATTTTTGCAAAAAATCACTATCGTAATACTGTCTTTCAATAGATGTGAGGCTGATCAAAATAATATTACACTTGCTAAGTAAATTATTATCATTTAGTGTTTTTTAATGCTGAATTGGGATTAATTATGTCTCTAATAGAAAGTTCTTGGAAACACGAATATATAACTACCAATGGGGTAAAACTACACTACGTTACCCAAGGTGAAGGCCCCTTAATGTTGATGTTGCATGGGTTTCCTGAGTTTTGGTACTCTTGGCGGCATCAAATACCAGAATTTGCCCAAGATTTTAAAGTCGTCGCCCTTGACTTGCGTGGCTACAACGATAGTGATAAACCAAATGAGCAATCAGCTTATGTAATGAATGAGTTTATCAAAGATGTTGAGGGAGTAATTAAAGGATTAGGATACCAAAAATGTGTATTAGTTGGACATGATTGGGGAGGTGCGATCGCTTGGAATTTTGCATACACTTACCCCGAAATGTTAGCACAATTAATTATTCTTAACCTGCCTCATCCTGCGAAATTTGCCCAAGGCTTACGCACTCCTCAACAGTTGCTACGTAGCAACTACATATTCCTCTTTCAACTACCGTGGGTACCAGAATTACTTTTACAATCTTCAGACTACCAAGCAATTGAAACAGTTTTTAAAGGTACAGCAGTTAACAAAAGTGCTTTCACCAAAGCGGATATTGACGCTTATAAAAATGCTGCTGCAAAACGCGGTGCCCTCACAGCAATGTTGAACTACTACCGTAATATTTTTCAACAGAGAATGCTAAATCCAAGTTGGGGCGTTCTGGAAGTGCCAACACTGATGATTTGGGGAGAAAATGACACTGCACTCGGCAAGGAACTAACCTACGACACCGCAGCATACGTCAGGGATTTTCAAATCAAGTACATACCCAATTGTGGCCATTGGGTGCAGCAAGAACAACCTGAATTGGTTAATCAGTATATGCGAGAATTTCTGAGGACTAAAACTAACAGTATTTACTAAAAAGTATAAATACTTATCAAAATAGCCAAATTATGGCGAGTAGTGCAACTTTTAAAAAGATTTAACAGTGATTTAACACTGGCAGTTTTTGCAGGATTGTCAAGTAAAAATCGCCAAAAATCAGAATTAACGGCATATTTAGATTACCGTTATCCCTGTCTCATATCACAACTAACTTGTCAGGAGATAGATTGACCTAAAGAAGTTTAATGAGATAATAGAGTTGTGAGGGACAGAACGGACGCAACTTGATTATTTAAGGGGGAAAATTATGAAACTCCAGCTATTAGCGGCCATGGCCTTAGCAACTCCCCTATTTTTCACTACCTCGGTTAGAGCCGAGAATCCGCAGGACTTAGAAAAGCTGCTTTCAACTGGGACATGTATCAAGTGTGATCTATCGGGAGCTAACCTCAGTGGCGCTCATTTAATTGGTGCTGACTTGAGAGGCTCGAAGCTTCAAGGAGCCAACCTTGTAGGGGCTAACCTCGAAGGTGCTGACTTAACTGGTGCAAACTTGGCAGGTGCTAACCTAACATCAGCTTATGTAACCAATGTGAATTTGAAGCAAACCAATCTCAACGGGGTAAATTTTACTCGCGCTACGATTCACGATTCTAATGTGTATAAAGCATCAATGAATGATCTCAATCTTACTGATGCCGAAATCTTTAACACTGGAATCGGGGTTGGTGGAGAAGATGCTGAGATTCCTGATTGGGACTAGTACCGCAAGGCGAAAGTCAAAAGTTAACACTGAGCGACTTGCCTTGAGCCTGTCCTGAGCGTAGCCGACTTGTACTGAGCGGCGTCGAAGTAAGGGCACAGTCGAAAGGAGTCGAAGTGTCAAAAGTCAAAAAGCTTATAGGGCAGACTTTTTGGCGATTTGGAATGGGTGGTTTATTTACGCCGTACTGTACTAGGCTGAACTGAGTAGGCAGGTTAGAATAAACACAACATCAGAGAAACTGGTTTTTTGCCAGCATTATCTTTAAAATCTGCCTATACGCTATACAAAAATAAAAAATGAAATCCCTCTGCGTTGTAATGACTTTACTACGACGAAAGCAGAGGGGTTTTCTTATTTGGGTTGAATCGAATTATCTGTGCAAAAAAGTGGAATTTAGGCTGAAAAGTTTTACTATGTATAGATTTCAGGCTTTTGATTAGTTTTCATTAAATTTTTAATAAGTTGTACTGAATCTCTACACACAAATCGAGGATGTTTCGTTAAGCTGTTAGCGCTATGATTGAGCTTTAGTGAACGTCTTATGCATTGGTTGTTATCTGGGCCGTTGAGTATAGAGAAATTGACGGTTAACATTACAGGGTTGCCTGCATCGTTACAAGGTCAGAAGCTGGTGCAGTTGTCAGATTTTCACTACGACGGTTTGCGGCTATCGGAAGAAATGCTAGAAAAAGCGATCGCATTTACTAATGAAGCTAAACCAGATTTAATTTTATTAACTGGTGACTACGTAACTGACGATCCGGCGCCGATTCACCAACTGATACTTCGACTCAAACATCTGCAAAGTCGCAGTGGTATCTATGCTATTCTTGGCAATCACGATATACATTACAAAAACGCAAAAACAGAAGTTACCGATGCCCTTACTAGCATTGGAATCCACGTCCTTTGGAATGAAATTGCCTATCCACTAGGAAAAGAATTACCCCTTGTTGGGCTAGCTGATTATTGGTCACGGGAATTTGATCCTGTACCAGTTATGAATCAACTAAACCCCGACACACCCCGCATCGTTTTATCCCACAACCCAGATACTGCGGAGATACTGCAAGCATGGCGAGTTGACTTACAATTATCTGGTCATACTCACGGTGGTCAAATCGTGATTCCCGGAATTGGCCCTGCAATGTTTTTTTACGACAAGCTTGCAGAAAAAATACCTAAAAAAGTGCAGCGTCGATTTCCATTTTTGTCAGAAAATGTTTCTGTAGTCAGCCATTGGGAATGGGCACAGGGTTTACATCATCTGGGAAAAAATCAGCTATATGTCAATCGTGGTTTGGGAACTTACCTCCCAGGACGCTTATTTTGCCGCCCAGAAGTTACTATAATCACCCTACAGGGTGAATAAGTAATCCAAATTTAAAAATTCAAGAACAGAATCACAGCAGGTATTCTGGCTAATGAGTACCTGCAAATTCGAGTGAGTCCTGCTTAGTTTAGTTTCAGAATTTCAATCAATTAGTTAATTGTATCTGGAGTAGATGACATAAATTATTGCAGTTTATCAAGTTACATTTTAATTTTGGTAAGCTATAAGCGCTGGTATGAGGAGTATCGGTTGCCTTATGCATTGGTTGTTTACGGGACATTTAAGAGTAGATAAAATCACGGTTAAGATTGCGGAACTTCCAGCATCTTTACAAGGTACAACGCTAGTGCAGTTGTCAGATTTTCACTACGATGGTTTGCGCCTGTCGGAAGACATGTTAGAAAAAGCGATCGCACTTACTAATGAAGCTGAACCAGATTTAATTCTATTAACTGGTGACTACGTAACTGACGATCCGACGCCGATTCACCAATTGGTGCATCGACTCAAACATCTGCAAAGTCGCTGTGGTATCTACGCCGTACTTGGTAATCACGATATCTATTACAGCCACTCAAAAGCAGAAGTTACACAGGCGTTAACTAGCATTGGCGTGCATGTGCTTTGGAATGAAATCGCCTATCCATTAGGAAAAGAATTACCCCTTGTTGGGCTAGCTGATTATTGGTCACGGGAATTCTACCCTGCACCAGTCATGAATCAACTAGACTCGGTTACACCGCGTATCGTTTTATCTCATAACCCAGATACAGCAAAGATATTGCAACAATGGCGGGTAGATTTGCAACTATCTGGTCATACCCACGGTGGTCACATCGTAATTCCAGGCATTGGCCCTGTAGTATTTTATTATAAAAAGCTACTCAAACAAATTCCCAAAAAATTACGGCGTTGGGTAACATTTTTCTTAGGAGACTGTTCTAAAGTCGTGCGATATTGGGAGTGGGCGCAAGGGTTTCACAAAGTAGAAGAAAATCAACTATATGTCAATCGGGGCTTAGGAACTTATAAACCAGGACGTTTATTTTGTCCGCCAGAAGTGACTGTAATTACGTTAGTTAGTCATTAGTCATTAGTCATTAGTCATTGGTCATTGGTCATTGGTCATTGGTCATTGGTCTAAATAAATGACAAAGGACAGCCCTTACTGATCAATGTGCAATTTAAATGCATAACACTCAAAGCAGAAACCGCCTGAAGCTACGGTGGATAAATATCAGCAGCTTGGGGCGGTTTCTTGAAGATTGGAGAATTCAGAAGTAACTAACTCAAACTAAGGTGAACAGCATTGGCGATCGCTCTACTCAGAATTGCACATCCTTACATTCCAATTAGGCAGGCATTTTCTGGCTGTGCGTTTTAAAACCTCCAAAACAACTCATTGAACTTAAGGCGAAAACACATTCATTCAATGGATGCCACAACCAAGCATAGCGATCGCAAGAACATTAGAGCAGGAGGTACAGGCTCTAACTGGAAAGTTTTTCTTTAACTCTTAACCTGTTTGTACCTTGCTCTTAATCTAGCATCATGTTTGTTTAGCTACAAGACACGTTTACTAAACTTGAGTACCATTAATTTTTCGCAACAATTCAGAAATCTTTCTTAAAAATATTCCCACTTGTTAGATGTTGACGTTAATGCCAGCATTATCAAGTGGGCTGATTCAGAAGCCGTTATTGAGCAGAACCGCCTGTAGTAGTATCATCTGCGGTAGAAGAACCGCTATTAGATGTACTGTTTGACTGGTCTACTCCTTGAGGTGGAGTGGTTTTAGAGGTGTCGCTTTTCGTACCTGGCGCAACAGTATTAGTAGTTGGACTTTGTGTCGCTTTAGGGGTTGGCTGGATTGCAGAAGGCGCTTTTTCTGCGGCAGGCTGCTGGGGTGGAATAGTAATGTTAATATCCGGTTGGCGAGGTGCAGATGGAGGTGTAACCTGCTGTTGTGGAACAGGAACAGCAACAGGAACAGGTACTTCCCTGGTTCTTTCGATTATCGTCGTTTTTGTTTGAGGAGAAGCACTAGGAGTTGGACTACTATTACTTGGTACAGGAACGGCGACAGGCACAGTATTGTCAACGGCTGCGTTATTCTGCTGGTTGAAGTACCAGACGCCACCTACAATCAAACTAAGTAGGGAAGTAATGATAATACCCAACAGCAAACCACGACTAGCATTGTTATTGTCACGCTCGGCTAAATCAGCTTGCTGGTAGTTACGCTCAGTATTTCGACCTTGTACGTAACCGTTACTGTAAGAGTTGGGATTAGCTGTGCTGTTCTTGACTGTTTCAGTGGTTCGCGTTAAGTCAGTGTGAATATTACCATTAGTATCAGTGTAAGATTCTTGCTTGATTTCACTGTTTTTGCTTTCGCGTTCATTGGGAATAGACATAGCTGTTGATTTAACTCCTCGATATGATTTTGACAAACTAAAGTTTTGTAAGAACAAGAGGTTTTAATGAGCTTAAAAATTTATGTTGCTGATAAATATTGAGTTTTATTTGCTACTCAACTGTTGGTAATTCTCAGGATAACCTCTGAGATCAGACAAGTGGCTCTATCTCCAGGAAGTTAATACTTAATCGAAAGAAAGATTATCCCAAAGATAGATGTTATTAAACTGTTAGGTGATGCATTGATAAGAAATTCGCAATTTACTTCAGTTATCTAAATTTTTAATCAACTTGAATAGATTATGCTTATAGGTCATTTATAAAAGAATGACAGCCTTGCTAACGGGGAATAGGGTAATAGTTTTATCCCCACTGCCACTAGCCAGCGTCTTACCATCTGGGCTAAAGGCAACGGAGTAAACCGCATCTTCAGATCCTGAAAAAGTACAGAGTTCATTGCCTGTATCTAGCTGCCATAACTTGATCGTTTTGTCTTTACTACCGCTAGCTATAATTTTGCCATTGGGGCTAAAAGCGACAGAACAAACATGATCAGAGTGCCCAGTTAGGGTACGAAGTTCTTGACCGCTTTCTAGATGCCATAGCTTAATCGTCTTGTCCCAGCTACCACTTGCTAAAGTCTTGCCATTTGGGTTGAAAGCAACCGAATTTATCCCTCCAAACCAATCGGAATGCCCCGTAAGGGTAAGAACTTTCTGTTTATCCAGATGCCAAATATTGATGGTTTTGTCATTACCAGCACCACCACTGGCTAAAGTTTTTCCATCTGGGCTGAAAGCGACGCATAAAACGTCATCTGAATGCCCTTTGAGTGTGTGTATTTTCTTCCCTGTCTCTATTGACCAAAGTTGGATCGTCTTGTCTTTACTGCTACTGGCTAAAGTTTTTCCATCCGCGCTAAAGGCAACAGAGTAAACCTTTTCTTCATGTCCTGTGAAGGTACAGATTTCATTTCCTGTTAGAACTTCCCATAATTTAATAGTTTTGTCATCACTAGCACTGGCTAGAATCTTGCCATTAGGGCTGAAAGCAACAGAATTTACCCCTCCAGACCAAGAAGACTCTCCATGTCCCTTGAGGGTGCGTGATTCCTGGTTAGTTAAATGCCAAATTTTTATGGTTTTGTCATCACTACCACTAGCTAAAGTCTGCCCATCAGGACTGAAGACGACGGACATCACCTTATTTGAATGCCCTTTGAGGGTGCGTACAGATATTAGGCGTTGCATATTTAAGAATACTAAATAAATCAGCAGCAAATATAACTTTACTTAGTATTCCCAAGTATAAGTATTCTCTAACTCAAGGTATGGTGTCACCGTCTAAATCAACACGCAGTAGGGGCACAGCATTGCTCATACGTGTCAACTTAATGTAAAAGTTATGTCCCGCAAGGAACTTAAGTTCCTTGCTAATAGCAAAAGTAATCTAAAGATTACTAAATATCCGCAAAAATCTTTAGTCTAGTTCAGTAGACTTTAGCTAAAAGCCAAAGAACTTTAGTTCCAGGCGGTTGAGGAAGCCCAGCAGTTAAGCTATTTTTAGCTTAAGTTGACACCAATGAGCAATGCTGTGCCCCTACTAATGATATGTATTCTACGCAACTTATTATCTCCAACGCCGATTTAGCCGCAATATCTTTTTAATCCTCTGACAAAATCTTTCTAGCAGAGGTCTAGGTTTGGATACATATCTAGGCGATCGCGATGTACGTGCAGCGCCCGGATTTCTTAACTCTTCTTCTATTTGTGCAGCTTTATTTAAATCGGAAGCGGCTCTATATTCGTATCCCAGTTGAGAGCAAACTAGCCCACGATATTTATACGCCTCAACATAGTGAGGATTGAGACGAATTGCATGGGTAAAATCTGCGATCGCATCCTCATACCTTCCTTCTGTAGCATTCTCTACTCCTAAACTATAGAAAGTTTCAGCATCCCAACGATTCACAGATATTTTTGTAGGATTTTTAGGCGAAGATGAAGATGGATTTTCAGGAATAGGAGGCTCAGATGGACTTTCTGATTTGAGCTTGTTGTAAGCTGAGTTGATTGATTTGATTTTTTCCTCAGCTTCCTGTTTTTGCTTTTGCTCAAGAAAGCGATCGGGATGCCAAATTTTCACCAGTTGACGGTAAGCTCGCTTTACTTGTGCTTGTGATGCACCCGGTTCCAACCCAAGAATTTCATAAGCATGATTGATATCGAGGTCATCGCGCATACTGAAAAAATCGGCAACTATATAGATATATGTTAACTATTCCTCTAAATCTCCTCCAATCAATTCAAACGCCCCATTCTGGTTATCACTGGGATGGTAGTAGTCGCCGCTTTTTTGAAGGTTGGTATTACCGCGTCACTTTACCGGAAATTGGGCAAACATTCGCCTTTATGTACTCCATCGAAGATCCCATTGGCGGTAAACCCCACAGTGGTGGTGCAGCCCAAATCCTCGGCCCGAATGATGAGTATTTATGCCGTACTTTTCCTGATGTGAATAAATTTTGGGGTAGTCGAGATGTCTTAGGTTTAGGCCATTGGGGTAAAACAGATTTGCAAATTTCTCCTCTATACTTGCTCCCAGCAGAGTTTGAGCATCATGTTCAAGAGGGTTATCAAGCTACAGCCACCTTGAATCAGGGAATAATTCGCGATGGCTTCGCCAACGCCAAGGGCGATCGCGCCACCAATAATTATTGCCGTTGGGAGTATGAAATTCAACCTGTATACGGTTGGGGTAATCAAAATAGCATTCAGCAATCAACCGCAGGCTGGCTGTCATTTTTGCAGATTTTTGAACCTGGATGGCAAATTTTGATGGCTCACGGTTTAGCCAGTGGAAAAATTGACTGGAATGGTAAAATTTACGAATTCACCAACGCCCCAGCCTACGGCGAGAAAAATTGGGGTGGTGCTTTTCCTCAAAAATGGTTTTGGCTAAATTGTAATTGCTTTGAAGGCGAACCCGATTTAGCATTAACTGCTGGCGGTGGACGGCGGGGTGTGCTGTGGTGGATGGAATCTGTAGCGATGATTGGGTTGCACTATCAAGGCAAGTTTTATGAATTCGTTCCCTGGAATTCACAAGTAGACTGGGAAATTCAGCCTTGGGGTAGATGGCAAATGAAAGCTACTAACTCTAATTATGAAATTGAATTGACAGGAACCACAGATTTACCTGGTACACCTCTGCGTGCGCCCACAGAGGATGGTTTAAAATACTGTTGCCGAGACACCATGCAAGGAAAGTTAAATTTAGAGTTACGAGAACTAAATGGGAGAAAATCTAAAATAATCTTGAAAGCAGAAAGTTTTCTTTGTGGTTTAGAAGTAGGCGGCAGTTGGGATAATTTTTGGCAGTCTCGGTAAAAGTACTGCTATAATTATATATGCTTCATAGTTGGGGTTGTAGCTCAGTTGGATAGAGCGGACGCCTCCTAAGCGTCAGGTCGTGCGTTCGAGCCGCACCAGTCCCGTAAGCAAAGAAATCCTTAAGACCTTGACTAATAGCAGGTCATAGGGATTTTTTTTAGATGATATCATCTACCAGCACTGTCCCTTCCTCACAAAAATCGATGCTGAGATGATAATCTTCCAGGAGTGCTGTGCCAATTAGGGGACGACGACCCATCGCTAAAACTGACTTTTCCCGTTAAGTCTGTTTTGCAAGCTGCCAACCTTCACAGAGGTCGTGTAATTTTAACCAACCTCGCCACAGTACCTGGATACCAATTGGTGTTTTGCTTCGATGTTCTAGGTAGCCG
>NZ_JAIVFS010000277.1 GCF_020829645.1 Nostoc mirabile CHAB5784
CTCAAGGGTATTCGTTTCTTTTCTAAACTCCTCTGGTAAAGATACGTTGCGTACACCACCTGTAGCAGGAATGCCGTATTCGTAAATATAATCACCCAAGTGAAAAACCAAATCTAAATCTTCTTCAGCTAGGCGACGATAAGCAGAATAGAAACCATCCTCCCATTTTTGGCAAGTAACAAACGCAAAGTTGAGCTGATTCAACCTAGCGCCAATCGCTGGAGCAGTACGGGTACGGCCAATCGGGCTATCTTCATTACCCACTTTAAATTGATACCAATACCAACGGTTAGGCTGTAAACCACGTACATTTACATGAACAGAATGCGCTAATTTGGGGGTTGCCAATGCCACGCCCCGTAGCACAACTTGTCTCATGTTTTCATCCAAAGCAACTTGCCACCGTACTGGCACATTCACCTGCGGCATACCACCGCCATTTAATGGCGATGGAGCCAGCCGCGTCCATAACACTACACTATCTGGTAAAGGATCGCCAGAAGCAACACCAAGGCTGAAGGGATAAGCAGAGAATCTTGACAGTGCGACAACTTTATGAGTCCAAAGACTAGCAATAGCGCTTGCGGTCAATGTGCCGGCACCGAGCAGAAAGCGTCGCCGCTTTGCTGTAGTGGATAACAAGCGGTGGAAATGTACACGTTCCATAAAAGTCCTTGTTGAGATTTCTACAATAAAAGGGAATAAAAAAGCTAAATAGTATGCAACTGCTTGTTAGCAAGATTGATTACCAAATCGGGTAAAATTTTGGCTTAAGAAGGTTATCAATATTAGAATAAATATTTTCAAGGTCTTGCAGTCTCAATTGGATTTTGGATAATAATAGCGTCAGCAATTGGTCGCTCTCCAGTAGAATCAGACGGACGATTGATCAGTTGCTGGTTAATAGTTAGAGTTGTAGAGCCACCGCCATCGAGGTTGAGAGCATCTGTTGCTCCAAGCGACCGCATAATCCGAGCGCTTTCTTCAAAACTCGCACCGACACTTTTTCCTGGCTGACGACCATCAACTGTGACCAAAAGCAGCGTTCCTCTTGCCGAAATTCCAGCTAGTGTCCGAGGGTTACGTCGTACCCCGAATCGATAGTAGCCAAATTCTGGATCATCTGGCGCTCGTCCCAATACTGACTTGAGGCGAGGCTGGTATCCTTGAGCTTTCAACAATTTAGCCACAGTTTGAGCTGCTTGTTGGCTGGCTTGGAATGTTACATCGACTGTATACACATCACGGTCTGACTGTTCCCCTCTAACAATAATCGTGTGGGTTACACCACGCGCTATTTGATTTGATACCCGTGATTCTCTCAAATTAGGCTTTCCTAGAGGTAGTGAGTACCAATAGTGTTTGCCCGTTTCCTTTGATTGTTGGTTAGCACTGCTAATAAGCGATTCGACTACTGCTAGGAGCAAAGAGAAAGGAACTACTAAGTACAAAGTTATTATCTTGATCAGCAGACGCGCTTTCCAGTTCATGACTTACTCTTTTAACTAAACAGGCAGTAAAATTATTTATCACAAGCACTCTGCTCTTCCTCTACATATATGCATATATGCTGTTACTCTTGAGTTAATGTAATAGCAAAGATTTAATGACTGATTATATCTAATTAAACATAGGGTTAAACTATTGCACTATCCCCTCCATTTCTCACAAGCTTCAGGCGTTTGATGTCGCAGAGGGGGGAGGGGCAGAGGGGCAGAGGAGCAAAGAGGCAGAGGGAAAAAACTTACTGCAACTTCTCCCCTGCTCCCCGGTCACTGAGCGTAGCCGTTCGCGCTAGCGTCTCCAAAGGAGAAGGCTTAAGCGGGAGCTTATCGCACCCGGTACATTCTCCCAATACCACTTGACTGTGCGTTGAATCTCTGCATTGAGCCGAAACTGTGGAGTAAAAGGAATCTCTCTCAACTGTTGCAGTACGAATTGTACTTCCTGTTTGCTTGGCTGAACTGATTTTTCTATAGACTCAAAAGCATAATCATCATCACCAGAGTCTTCATCATGAAAATTTGACGCAACCGGGGCGGCGGAAGAATGGCCCTCATGAGTATCTGTCTCGTTTGTCGAGTCAACCAGTTCTATCTCTTCAACGAAGTGAGTAATCGCGGCTTGCTTATCAAAATTCTCTTGTTCCACTTCCTCACTTTTTTTAAGCTCAACAGCAATGTGTTGTTGTGGCGCAAGAAGCTTCAGGATTGGATCACCTCAAGAGCAATAAGGCTACCGGACATGAAATTAGCGAAGTGCTGATAGAAATTGGTGAGCAAACAGCTAACTTTGCATCAGATGCAGAAAAAGAGATTAGAACTCCTGTGCGGAGATTGGGCAAACAATTAACTAAAGTTGGTAACTCTTTAGGTAAAGCCGAATGGCACTAAGAAAAGCTCTAAGCTATACGGAATAAGGGCTACAGCTTTGAAAGTTATTGAACAGTCGAGGAGGGGTCAGGCGGTCGTCCTTGATGCAGTGTCATGGAAGCGATCGCCACA
>NZ_JAIVFS010000278.1 GCF_020829645.1 Nostoc mirabile CHAB5784
GTCGGGTAGGGCAGAGGCATTGCTGCCTCGTTCCCCCCTAAGAACCGTGCTTACAAGTTTCCAAGTACACGGCTCAAGCAAGTCTTGGATGCTACTTTGTTAGATTAATACTTCCTCTGGGAGGGGGGAGTATTTAAATCTATGAGAATGGATTTGTTGATGGCAGTAGTAATGCACTAACTGTAGATTGGCAATGTAGTTTTTGCCATTTTGGTGTCGAGGAATGATATGGTGTCGGTGAAGGGTTTCACCATTAAATAGAGATTCATAACACACTGGGCATAGATAGTTTTGTCTTTTTGCTATCTTTTGATTGCTGGGTTCTAGAGCAATGGATTTACTCCTTTCTCTTTTAGTCCAGTATTGCCTCAATTCTGGGTCATCGGGTGAGGATGTACCAATGATTTGAGTGTGCCTCTCTATGCTGAACCACATGAATTTGAGCAGGTAATTGTTGGATTCTTTGTTGCCAAAGACCCAGTTATCCATCCTGTCAAGGTTCAACCTTCCCCAATATCTTTTTTGTCGCCACTTATCTGATTTGTTTGGGTGCATTCTGTTGGCGTATATTTTTTCCCTAGTATGCATCCAGCTATCGAGATGGTGGAATGCTTCTGAAGAAACCCCTATGCGGAGATAATTAGCTATTCCCCTGATGATGGGATTTAGTCTATTTATCAAATATTCTACGTTCTGGCTTTTGAATTCAAGCCATACTTGTCTGAGCTTGTTCCGCACATTTTGCATGGTTTGTTTACTGGGTTTTATCAGTAGTTTAAATCCTGTTTTTGTATTGGATACGGGGTATTGCCTGATGTTGAAACCAAGAAAATCGAAACCCTGTGTAAGGTGGACGATTTTTGTTTTCTCCTCAGAGAGGGTAAGTCCTCTATCTTTCATCCAACTATTAAGGATAGTTACTGATTTTTCTGCGTCTTCTTTTGTTTCACAGAATACTACAAAGTCGTCGGCATACCTGACAATAGCGCGTTTGCTAGTTAGCCTGCCTCTATGGTCGTGTTTTATACCTAACGCCTTCTCCAGTCCATGCAGAGCTATGTTGGCTAACAGTGGGCTGATTATTCCACCTTGGGGAGTTCCCGTTTCGGTTTCATAAAATAACCCTTTGTCCACATATCCTGCTTTTAACCACAAGTTGACTAATTTCCTTGCTGGAAAATTACTTATGGTTTTCATTAAGGATTCATGGGCAATATTATCAAAACAACCCTTTATATCTGCGTCAACTACCCATTTTTTATTCCTGTGAGGACACGCAAGATGATAGATTTTACCAATTGCGTCGTGGGTACTTCTGCCAGGGCGGAAACCATAGCTGCTGCCTTCAAAAAAGGATTCCCAATAAGGTTCCAGTGCGTTTTTTACAATCGCCTGTAGGCAACGGTCTATTATGCTAGGGATTCCGAGAGGTCGTTTTTTGCCATTAGCCTTGGGGATATACACCCTCCGGGTGGGATAGGGCTTCCAGGGGATGAATTTTGTTAGTATGTCTACTAATATTCCTCTGGCTTTTGGTGTTTTAACCAGCAACTTATCCACACCTGGAGTATTTTTACCCTGATTTATTTGCGTCACTTTCCTTACCGAAATAAGGATGTTTGAATAGCAACGCATTAACAACCTTTGGAGGTTGCGAACCAGTTTCAACTTCCCAGACCTTGTAGCCTTGAATATTCTTTGTCTCAATCGCCTGACTACTTTATTGGCTTTGCGCCAGTTGACGCAATTCCATTGGGTAGTTCTCTGAGTTACGTTCGCATTCCTTGCGGATTGCATCCAACTTTTCCTTTTGAGTTCGGTAATCTTACTTTGAAATTCAAGAGACTCACCTGCCATACGTCAGCACCCTTTCGAGTTGGGTATTGCCCTATCTGTCCGGTTATTTATTCCCGTTGCCTTTCGGCTGACAGCATTCGCTTTTTATGGCATCCTTTTCCCACTGAGGAATTTGGGTTGGATTACTCCTTCCTTACTAGTGACGTAGGTCTGGTCACTAGACCCCATTGGGCTTACTTCGTTTCACACGCCTGAGTTGCGATTGGGTTAGGTATTCTCTATATTCCGGGGAATTTAGTGTGGTGTCCTCATACTGACCTCCATGAATCAGTATCTTTTGGTAAGAAAAAATAGTGTTATCTTACCCCTTTTCCCATCACTGTCGTTGTACATACATACTTAGCCACTTACGAACAGCCTTAAAAATAACGGAACCTCAATGAGAATTCATTTTCATTCACCCTACCAATCTTCCTCTTGCCTCCCCCCAACTGTGGTTATCAGGATGGTTGGGCTTTTCTCTTTAGCTCTGAGACAGGGAAATTGCTTACCTTGCCCCTAAGAGATGAGGACAAGCGTTGGACACTTGCTTGCAACTATCCTTCGGCTTCGGTGCATTAGTAATGCTTTGGTAAATAACCTTATCCAGTCAGGATATTTGACTCATTACGTGCGCCATCGAATCGCACA
>NZ_JAIVFS010000279.1 GCF_020829645.1 Nostoc mirabile CHAB5784
ATGATTAGTCCCGCCTCAATGGTTTTGCCCAATCCGACTTCATCGGCTAGTAATGCGCGTCCACCCAGTTGTCTAAGTACTTTTCGGGCTGTTTCAATCTGATACCAGTATTTGTCAATAGCAGTTAATGTGGGCAGGCAAATTAGCTGATCGTAGTCTGCCATTACCGAGAGGTTGAACAGGTCTAAACGCGCCTCGTAGAAGTTAATCGGGTCGTATTTACCAGCTTTCAGGGCTGATAAGGCAGTGTCAGAATTGAATTTGAATGTATAGTTTTTCTCCATGACGCACCCCTACCAGCTACTTTTGACCACTCCGCAGACACCTAACAGCTATTTTCCCGCATAGTGAGACTGTTAAATCTACATACGGTGAAGTTATATAAAATCTACTGGATTTTATATGTAAAAATAAACTTTTTTCATCTGATACACGTAAACTGGAAACTAAAACCGAGCCTGTTGACCAAACCTCAACGTATCTTCTAGGAACGAAAGCCAGTGTCAACTTCTGACCCTCTTTGCCGCATTATTGCCCTGTTTAATCAGGCGGGTGGTGTCGCCAAATCGACACTAACCCAAAATTTGGGATACCACCTTGCACGACGAAAACATCGCGTTCTCCTCATCGACATAGACCCGCAAGCAAGCTTAACCAAATTCATGGGGTTAGTGCCATCTCAGTTACAAAAAACCGTTGCTGATGCCATTATCGATGAGCAGCCCTTACCGATTCATGAGGGCATTCACGGCATGGACTTGGTTCCAGCAAGCCGAGTCTTAAGTGGAGCCGAAATGCAGTTAGTCAGTGCTGCGATGCGCGAGTTGCGCCTTAAGGAAGCCATTGAATCTGTTCTAAATGAATACGACTTCATTCTTATAGATTGTCCCCCCAGCTTAGGATTGCTTTCCTATATCGCCTTAGTCGCGGCCACACACGTACTCGTTCCCGTTGAAACCCATATAAAAGCCTTTGAGGGAACAGACGAACTCTTACAAACTATCACCCACGTAAAAAATAAAGCCAACCGCAAAATCCAAATAGCAGGGTTTGTTCCTACGCGGTATGCCAACCAAAACTCAGCCGATAAACGAGCATTGGCAGCCATCCAAGAACAACTTTCCGCTTGGGGTCGGATTTTCCCACCTATCCCCAGAGCTACCGCTTTTGTCGATGCGTCAGAAGAACGTGCGCCTCTAGCAGTATTTGACCCGAAACATTCTGTAGTCCCTATTCTTGAAGAAATCACCAAGGCTTTGGAGGCTTTATGATCCGACGCAAACAAACTGACAAACCCTTTGGGGGTCAAATTACAACTCCACCACCTGCACCTTGGTTATCCTCCCCAGATGCCGAGTTGCCAGCCGCAACTGAAACTACTATCAAACTCTCAGATATAGTTCTGCCTCAACACCAGCCCCGACGATACTTCGACCCACAAGCATTAAAAGAATTAGTCTCGTCAGTCAAACAGCATGGCATTCTCCAACCTCTGTTGGTGCGTCCAATTGGCGGAGGGAAATACGAATTAGTAGCAGGAGAAAGACGTTATCGGGCAGGGCAGTCAGCTTTGCTTGAAGTCGCGCCTGTGGTTGTGCGTGAGTTATCAGATGACCAAGCGTTTCAGTTGGCTTTGATTGAAAACCTGCAACGAGAAGACCTTAACCCTGTTGAAGAAACTGAAGGGATCTTGCACCTGTTGGCAATCCGGCTGCATTGCGATATAGAAGCCGTCAAATCCTTGCTGTATCGAATGAAAAACGCTCACAGCAAGGGGGAACAGCCATCAAAATCCTCATTAAATGAATCTAGGAAAAACGTTTCTCCTAACCCAGATAATCCACAATCTGAGGACAACGTTTCTGACCATTTAGCCGAGAAAAATGAATCTAGGAAAAACGTTTCTCCTAACCCCGATAATCCACAAACTGGGGACAACGTTTCTGACCATTTAGCCGATGAAACTGAATCTAGGAAAAACGTTTCTCCTAACCTAGATGAAGAACAATCAAACACGGTACAACAGGTGTTTGAGAGTTTGGGACTCATGAATTGGCTATCGTTCATCACCACACGCTTACCTTTACTCAATCTGCCCGAAGAAATTTTAATGGCACTGCGTTCTGGTCAACTGGAATACACCAAAGCACAAGTCTTGGCGCGGGTAAGAAATAATGAAATCCGAAAAAAACTTTTGTCCGAAGCGATCGCTAACGATTGGTCTTTAAGTCAAATCAAAGAAAAAATCGCAGCTTGGACGGATGATGAACAAGCATCCTCGTCTAAAGCATCTAACCAAATACCAGACCGCCTCCAAAATATCACCCAGCGCATTAAAAAGCGTCAGCTTTGGAAAGAACCTAGAAAGCAAAAGCAGCTAGTAAACCTTTTAAACAAGCTGGAAGCATTACTAGGGGATGAGTGACTTGGGGTAAATTGTCAGGTAATCTCTACTTTTA
>NZ_JAIVFS010000280.1 GCF_020829645.1 Nostoc mirabile CHAB5784
CTGCTAGAACCTACGAAGAGTTAGATCAAGCCATCACAAGTGCCTTAGATGCAGTGAGTAAAAAAGACATTATTGGATGGTTCACTCACTGTTGTTACTATATTGCACCCAACTGAGAACCGCTATAAATACGTATCCGCTATTCGCTCCCATCGTAGCCAAACAATCCGCTTGCACCCGACCGTTTAGACCCTTTTCATATTGCCCAAAAGAATTAAGATGTTGACTTGCTGCCCCACCCCGTAACCGCAAAAAAGCCACCTCTGCTACATTCAGTGACAGCATTCCATCAGATGACCAAGACCTTGAGGATATCTCGCAAGAAGAAAACCCAGCGTTAGCAACAATCACCGCTAGTGCTGTTGAAGTTCCAGAGCTAACCGAGCAGGAAATTAGCGATCGCCTAAATTTAGAGCGAAAGGTGGAACGGGCGTTTTTTGAAGCTGGCAAGGCACTTATGGAGTTGCGCGAGCGCCAGCTGTACCGTTCCACCCACAGCACTTTTGAAGAGTATTGCAAAGACAGGTTTGGATACACTCACCGACGTGTGAATTATTTAATAGCTGGTTCTGTAGTATTTGAGAACATAGCGACGGGAACAAATTGTTCCCAAAATGGGGAAGTGGATGAAACGGGAACAAATTGTTCCCAAAACGAGGAAGTAGAGAAAACTCGATATAACCCCTCACGAATCCTGGCAACTAATGAAGGACAAGTGCGCCCTCTCGCACCTTTAGAACCCCAGCAGCAGGTTAAAGTTTGGCAACGGGCAGTACATGAGGCTGGTGGTAAAGTTCCCAGTGCCAGGATCGTCACTGATATTGTGCAGAGAATTATGGAACGTACCAAGGTACCCAACAGCTACCAAATCGGCGAAGTCTGCCAAATCCTTGTTAAAGACAATCCCGAACTGAGAGGCAAAGGTGGCTGTTGGGCAATTGTCAGCGCACTGAATGACTTTAGTTGCAGCGTGAGAATGTGGGATGGCGAGTACGCTGTTGGGTTGCAGCACCTGAAGTCTTACGATTACTTGCCTGCGGAGTGTCAGCAGATGCAGGTGATTTGTGATCGCATCAGTCGAATGTATTCCGATTCGCTTCAGGAGACAGTCAAAAGTCTGTTGCAGTCGTTGGGTAAGCTGAATCGACCTTATTTAACGGCTGTCGAAGAGAAATTGTTGAGTGTTGTGGAGTTGGAATATGGGAACGAGATTACCCAGATTTATTAGCATCTTCGTGAGTAGCAATTCTTTAAATTACTGCTTCTTGCCTGCTAACCTGGGAGCAGCCTATGATTCTGTTAACTATGAATAGATGAAACTAATTCTATTTTCTGGTATTCCTGGCACTGGGAAAAGTACCCTATCAGAAGAAATTGCACGGATATTGCATATACCTGTATTCTCTTTGGACTGGATACTAGGGGCAATGCTGCTATCACAGTTGCGTGTTCAACAGGAGGGATTTTACATTACGACTGCTGAAGCACTGCTGACAATGCTAATCCAACGACAACTAATGTTAGGACAATCGGCTATTTTGGACACTCTTGCTAATACAGCCGCACAAAGAAAACGCTGGCAAGATTTAGCGCAATCATATAATGCAGAATTTTATGGATTTGAAACAATTTGCTCAGATATAGAGCTACATCGTAGACGAGTCGAAGGGCGTAAGCGTGGTATTCCAGGTTGGCATGACACTGTTAGTTGGAGCCATGTAGAACGAATGCATTTGAAGAGTGAAGCTTGGACAGATGATGAAGGAGAACACCTGATAATAGATGCAGTTCATACTTTGAATGAAAATGTTCAGACAATTCTGAAATATGTTCAATCCTGAAAATAATAACCAGAACTAGCTCAGGAAGAATGATTACTTGCTGTAGCAGTGTCAACAGGTTCAGGAGATTAGCGATGCCTACGTTGGGCTGTCCGATATTGCATCAGTAGGTTACGGGAAAGCAAGAATTTGGAAGATGCCTCAAGTGCTTCAACCCCCCCAAGTGATGTGTTGAAGCGGCCGTATTTGACCTCTGTGGAGGAGAAGCTGTTGAGTGTGATTGAGCAGAAATATGGGGTAATGAAGGAGATGAGCCGATTGCAAATTCGTGAAGATGGCCTGACAGGTAAAAAGATTGCTGTCCTTGTGAGGAATCCAGTACTTGACATGCAGCCATTGGAATTGTGACAACTGCTAGCTTTGCTTTCAGAGTAGCTGTGATGGAGTTCAGCCAGGATACAGATACTGTATACCGTCGGCTGAACCTTTAGTTGAGCGGATCGAAACGCTGCAAGATGAAAGCTATAAACACCACTGGCAATCCTACACCTATACAAATGAGAGCTTGGATAAATGTCAAAGGTGTGGTGTCGAACACTTGATTCATCATGCTCCACTGACTGAACAGACATTGTAAAATCACCACAACCACAATTCCGATCGCAGGTG
>NZ_JAIVFS010000281.1 GCF_020829645.1 Nostoc mirabile CHAB5784
CGGATATATTTGATTACTTCTCAATATTTCCGACATAGCAGCGCCTGTATTGTTCACAGTCTTCAAGGAATTTCAAAAATCTCAGCAAATCAGAGCATTTTTCTCTCACCAGAGACATAAAAGAGCGATAATTCGTAATTCGTAATTCGTAATTCGTAATTCGTAAAGGGTTTGACAAAAGTTTCTGTAGCGGCGGTTCTGTTTGGTTGGGGTCTAAATCCCCCACAAAATTCTCCCAGTCCCAATGCCTCATGCCTCAATTCAATTTTAAACTTAATACAATCTTAATTTCTGCTTGATCTTAGGTTGGTAGGTTTCTTGTGTTTGGTTGAGCAGCTATTGGGAGACAAGTCAAGTCAATATAATTAGTAATTACTAATTCATAATTCATAATTATTAGACGGGTTAGAATTCCCTGCAACAATCAAGCAGCCACCTTTTCTTTGGAATTACGAATTACGAATTACGAATTACGAATTATTTAAGCCACTGTTTGTGCTTTTCACAACTGACCCTCCTGAATGCCAACTGTATTTACATCTGGGTAGGGGTGAATATGGAACTTATGGATGGTACGCGCCTGCTAGCAAATCGGTGCAGACGGCGGAATTTTTTGTTGGGTGCAGGATTCTTAACGGGGTTAACAATCGCTAGCCAATGGCATCCGGTATTGGCTAACTCAAGGTTTTCTGGCTATCCGTTCAGTCTTGGTGTTGCATCTGGCGATCCTTTGCCGGATGGTGTTGTGATCTGGACACGACTGGCTCCCAATCCACTCTCTGGAGGTGGAATGCCATTGGTAAATGTCCCTGTGCGGTGGCAAGTTGCCCTTGATGAAAACATGAGACGGGTGGTGCGGCGAGGAACAGTGCTGGCGACACCAGAGTTAGCCCACTCAGTCCACGTTGATGTCCGTGGACTAGACCCTGACCGTTGCTACTGGTATCAATTTCAAGCAGGTAGTGAAGTTAGCCCCATTGGACGGACTCGCACAGCACCAGCATTTTATGGCTCTATATCACAACTGAATTTTGCTTTTGTCTCCTGTCAAGACTGGCAAAATGGCTACTATACGGCTTATCGGCATTTGGCTGATGAAAACCTCGACCTTGTGGTTCATCTGGGTGACTACATCTATGAATACGGGCCACAATCCGGTGGGCCCCGTCAGCATAATAGTCCAGAAATTATCACTCTTGCCGACTACCGCGATCGCCACGCCCTGTACAAAACTGACCCGAATCTCCAAGCGGCTCATGCTGCTTTTCCCTGGATTGTCACTTGGGATGATCATGAAGTTGATAACAACTACGCCAACTTAATCCCCGAAGATAACCAAACCCAAGAAGCTTTTAGGAAACGGCGAGCTAACGCATACCAGGCTTATTATGAACACATGCCTCTGCGTCGGTTTTCATTGCCTAACGGCCCAGACATGCTACTTTATCGACGGTTCACTTTCGGTAATTTAGCTGAGTTCAATGTTCTAGACACCAGGCAGTACCGCACTAACCAACCTTGTGATGACGAACTTAAGCCTCGCTGTCCCGAAGCTTTTGATCCCAATGCTACCATGACCGGCTCAGAACAAGAGCAGTGGCTACGAAAAGGGTTAGATCAGTCGCGATCGCGCTGGAATGTGATTGCTCAACAGACCATGCTTGGCCAGTACAATTTTAATAGCAGTCTAGGTGCAGGTGTCTTCAATATGGATCAGTGGGACGGCTATGTGACTGCACGTAATCGACTCTTGAGTTTTCTAAACCAGCGTAAACCTTCTAATCCAGTGGTAATTACCGGAGACATCCATTCTAGTTGGGTACACGATCTGAAGCTTGATTTTAATAACCCAAACTCACCGACAGTAGGCACTGAGTTCGTAGGAACCTCAATTACCTCTGACTTTCCCACCCAATTCATCGCTCCAGTTCAAGCTTCCCTACCCAACAATCCCCATACTAAGTTTTTTGACGGTGCTTTCCGGGGATACGTGCGCTGCAAGCTTACCCCACAACGCTGGCAAAGTGACTACCGTGTTGTATCAAGCATCATTGATTTGAATGCCTCTGTCAAAACCCTAGCTTCCTTTGTAGTCCAAAATGGACAACCAGGAGCGCATCTAAGTTAACGGAAGTTCGATAAACCCTCCCTGAGTTAAACTAAAGTTCAACTCTCTCCCTCTCCGACTCGGAGAGGGACGGTTTTGCGTAGTAAAACCTTCTTAGAGGTCTTTATAGTACCTCAACAAATAAATTTTCTTAACCCAAGCGTATCGGCTTACAGTGTAATAAATCTTTTTGAAGAGTTATAGCTATAGCCATGAAGATTAGGACGTAGACTATAAGAGTTCCAATTGCGTCTACCCCATTTCAATGGCCAAAGCAAGAGAGTGATGATTTCCGGCAAAAAGTCATGCAAGCGATTGAGTTGG
>NZ_JAIVFS010000282.1 GCF_020829645.1 Nostoc mirabile CHAB5784
CGATAAATCCCAAAATTAAACCTAGTTAACCTGTCTTTGTATTCCACAACCACTCTAGTAATTTCATGGTTGATTACTAATTGAAACAGCCGCAATAATTTAGGTCGGCTGTCTGACATTCCAGAGCGCCAATATCTTGGTTATCCATCCAGTATCTCAGGCAGGCATTGCGAACAAAACGAGCAGTTCTAATCGCCTCGTCTAGCGATTGATACTGCTTTTTCGTCCCTTCAAGCTTTGCCTCAAATACCAGCATTATTACGTCAGGTACACTAACGTAATTATATCACAAGAGACAGTATCACGGCGATAGCGTAGCGTTAGCGAGTCATCGAGCGTCTTAAAATCGCCCGTGCCTAGCCCCCATAAATAGAATTTAGGGGCTTTCTCGGCACGGATAACTCGGTAAACGAGAAGCACAGTGGTTTGTCCTCATAGACTTTTATTTACATTTGAGTGTATACCCTGATGACGTAGGATTCTCTTACGGTGAAAATTTGGTATAGGTAAATGCGTATCTTTCCTGGCTCCAGATTTGCCACAAATATTTCTGGAGTTTTTTCATTATTGGTGTTTAAAATTACCTATCTAATCTAAACTCTACTGAAAACGGCTGAATTGCAAAACGTACTTGGCTTCGACAATACTCACAGCATCCTTTCGCACGTTCAGCAACAGCCTTTTTCTGTTGCATCGTGACTCGATTTTCAGACATACATTTGCGTCTGAATTCCTAAATTTTCCATCAAAGCAATAAGTGAAATACCACGCAGACGCGCCAACTCTGCTAAATATTCAATGCGTTGTGCTTGCAGTTTTTCTATCTGTTCAGTTAAGTTCAATAACTCTCTATATTCATTGCTTGTGATATTTTCAGCCTCTCTTTTACTAAGTAATTCGTTGTAATGGTTCTGAGTATCTGAAGGAATACCTTGATTAATTTTAAGTAACAATTCAGCCTCGGTTTGCGGCAAGCTAGAAGCTTTTCGTTGCGCTTGTAAGGCGAGAACTTGAGATACAAATCGCTCTAAATCTGGTTAATTTAACTGCTCAACTGCCTTTAGTAGTTCTTCATAAGATAGTTGTATTTCAACTTTCACTGTTGACATTTTTTAGATTTAACCAGCTAACTTATTGATATTCTATCAACTGACTCATAACAGTGAGTGCTTACGGGCAAAGCAAAATAGTTAAGCGATCGCACTTTTAATCTTGACTCAATCAAAGTGCGATCGCACTAAATATAAATGTTTATTTCGTTGTATATGTCACAAAAATATCCTTTTTCATCTCTACTTCCGCCGCAGCATCTGGATTATAAGTCGGTGATAATAAAAAACTAACAAATGACGGTAAAGGAACTCCAGTTTTGGAACTACATGAGGGATACAATAATGTATAAAAAGGTTCGGCTACAGAAGGAGTACCAAGTTTAACACCCATAGCAGTTGCTAAAGCCTGAGCGCGACTTTGAGCGTCTTTCATCGCTGATTGATAAACTGAACTCTGTAAAGCCTGACAATCATTTACTGCATACTCAACGCCCACACTCTTGACAGAAAGATTTTCAATTTCGCTTGTTGCTTTGTTTGCTGTACCAACAATTTCCTGCACGCGCTCGCGTGTTGGTTTTTCGAGTCTCACCAATATCTTTGCGTTATTTTCACTGGAATTTGTGCTAATTTGCACTTGAATCTTATCAGCATTAATCCCTTTGGCAACTAGGCTATTAACTACAGGCTGAAGAGTTGCTTTAGTTAGTGATTTTTTGCTTGGTAAAGATTCTGCTGCTGTTTTGTAATTTAAAAGTAGAGTTGGTGAGGATATGCGGCGGGTTTCGGGTAGAGATGACGGTTGCGTTTCTAACTGATCAGTGCTAGCTCCCCTACTGAATACCAATTCAATATCGGCTGTATCTGCTGGCACTCTCACGGCCCCTTGACCGATTACCATTAATGAATGGCGATCGCTTGCTGGTGGGTAAAATAATTGGGCATTAGTGACTTTGGGCGTTAATGCTCCCACCCCGACAGTCATGGTAATACTTACCACCATTAGAGCAGTTATTTTTCTCATGTCCTGGGAATATCCTTTGAACCTAGTAATTGTCAAAGTTTACACCTCAAGGGGAATATACTTAAAAAAATATTAACTCATCCCACGTCTACGAAAACATCGCAAGTCTTTCCGACACGCTCCTGCGATCGCTCGTTTTCATAGCCGTAGGGAAATCGAAGTCATTAGCGCTCTTTTATTACTCTCATGAGAGTATAATTAATTACTAACAGTTTAACTTAGCAAGGGTATTTAATTGGGTTCAAGAACGGCTACCTCCACGATCACCGTGGTAGATCAGTACTGCGATG
>NZ_JAIVFS010000285.1 GCF_020829645.1 Nostoc mirabile CHAB5784
GGAGCAGATATACTACAGAATTGTTAAAGGTCGCGGATGCTTTGAGGCTGACAAGATAATATTTTTAATCTCTAATTCCATTTGATTTGCGTTCTCTCATATCGCTTTTAGTCTAAACTCCAGTACTGAGAGCCAAACGAAAAAGCAGAGGATCTATGGCCACAAAGGGCATATATTTGATTACAAACAAACTAAACGGCAAAGTCTATGTTGGTGCTAGCCAAAACATAGAGTCCAGATGGAAAACGCATAAGCAAAACCTTAATAGAAACAAGCATCATTCAAAACTTTTGCAAGGCGCATGGAATGAACATGGTGAAGAAAACTTTGAATTTACAGTAATTCATAAGTGTGAGGACTTGCGGACAGCAGAACAGGAGTTCTTGAACAAATATCAAAGTTTTGAGCCAAAGCATGGGTACAACATGTCAAACATATCTTTAATTAGTCAAACGAAAACTTCTCATCTTACAACCTGGAATACAAAGATGGGTTCCCAATTTTATGAACAAGAGGATGAAGACGAAGAGGACTGGATGTTTACGCTTTATGTAACTTACAACGATTCAGGCGCACTTTATAGATGGCTGGACATCCAGGAGCAGAAAGAAAAGACTTGAGCTTTCGTTGGCTGCTGGTGAGTTTATTGATCGCGGCAAGTTACCATGAGCAACAGTTATGCGATTGCAGCTGCACTCAACTAAAATGTACACTTCAGAACAACGTCACCAACTAGAGCATGTATTTGTTGTTAAACTTGCAGCCTATGAGAATTGGGAAGTTGACCCCTCCACAATTTACTCAGCAGTCGAAACAAATCCAAGGGTAAAGCGTTGGTTAGAGCTATCAAGAAAGTTGCTTGATACAGTAGAACAGGCAATTTCTTAGAGGAAAATGGCGATGCCTGCGGCGGCAAGCTACGCGGTTTGGAGGTGCGATCGCCATCAAACTGATTACAATATTTAAAAAAATGCCAGAACAAGAGACTCAGCCTCAATTATCACAAAATCTGTTTGAGCCAATTGAACCGCCAAAAATCAGCGAGAATTTATTACCAGCATTAAGTGACATTCTTCAGCCACCACTGCAAGACGAAAATGGTGATGAATGTCATTCTTAGAGAATATCGCTCAACCAGAGGAAAAAACAGATGTACAGTGATAGCTTGCGGAGTGCAAGTCATCGAGCGTCTGAACTTTTAGACGAGATGACCGAATAATTCGTAATTCGTAATTCGTAATTAATAATTAATTCATTAAGGGTACAAGCCCCTTAATTTATTAATGAAAAAAAGAAATTTATTCATTATTCAAGCCCCCACCTTTAGGTGTGGGGTAATAATTACGAATTACGAATTATCAATTACGAATTCTTTTGACCAAGCTAGTTTTTATGGTTAAAGACCGACTTGATTGCTCATTTGATGAGGCTTGTGCAACAACCAGAATCATCCTCCAGAAGGTTAAAAGGAAGGAGATTGTGGTAAATAAGTTATCATTACTGGTTCCCGCCAGTAGTGAGCTTTGATATTGTTTTTGGTACCTCCCAAAATGATAACAAAAAATCAACAAAATACAAAAAGTGATTTCCTGCCTGAAACTAATACTGAAGTTCCAGCAATTAACCCTAATGAGCGATCGCCTTCAATTACACAGCCAACGTTATATGATTACTTGACTGTCCTACCAGCTATCATCGCTGCTGCTACACCGTTAATCCTTGGACTCACTGTAAAGAGTGACTTTTTGAAAAAACGCCAGTCTAGGGAAAAGCAAAAGCAGGAGAGACAGCAGATAACTGAGAATAACAATGATGTGTCTGACTGAAAAATTAAGTCACTTGATTTTTGTAACTAAGTTACAACTATTTGACTAAAACTTCTTAGAGGATTCATGCGATCGCTCTTTTGGGGCTGCGATCGCCTTTGGGGCGTGAGTTTTGAAGGAGCGATCGCTCTTGCCGTCTCACCTTTTTAGTTCCCTCACCAAAGCACCAACAGCACAGAGAACTAGAAAAATGCTAACTGCGATCGCTAGGCTCCCCTCCTTGCCCCTCCCCTCAGTATGATTATCATTCTTAATAAGAGAATTTTGAGTATTTTAACCGATTGACAAAAGGCATTTTATCTTAAACTCTCACGGATGGTTAAAGACTTTAGATTTTCTTAATTTTAACTACTAGGCGTAAATATAGCAAAGCTGTCACCAGGGGCAAGATAGCCTGAAAGTACTGCTATGAATGACTTTCAGACTATAATATTCTCCGATATACTAACACTAGTATTTTTAGATACATTTACCCAGTCTC
>NZ_JAIVFS010000286.1 GCF_020829645.1 Nostoc mirabile CHAB5784
TAACTGCTATTGACAAATACTGGTATCAGATTGAAACAGCCCGAAAAGTACTTAGACAACTGGGTGGACGCGCATTACTAGCCGATGAAGTCGGATTGGGCAAAACCATTGAGGCGGGACTAATCATAGCCGAGTACTTAGCAAGAGGTATGGTACAGTCCATGCTGGTGTTAACTCCCGCATCCCTAGTTTCCCAGTGGCAATCAGAGTTAAGTGAGAAATTTAATATTGCTACTATCACCACAGATAACCGTGACCCGCAACAACCCATAGACGAATTTTGGACGAATAATCCGCGAATTATCGCTTCATTAAACACGGCTAAATCTGTTAAACATTATCCCCACGTCACCAGTCGCACTTGGGACTTGGTTGTTGTCGATGAAGCCCACCACCTGAAAAATCGCACTACCCTAAACTGGAAACTGGTCAACGCCCTCAATAAGCGGTTTATCCTCATGCTCACTGCTACGCCAGTGCAGAACTCCCTTATTGAACTGTTTAATCTGCTGACCCTCCTCAAACCGGGACTGCTACAAACAGAAGCCGCTTTTAAAAAAGAATATGTCGATTCCAGGAATGGACGAGTCCCTAAAAATCCAGAAAAGTTACGCTCTCTCATGCGGGAAGTCATGGTGCGAAATACCCGCGCCTTAGTAGATGTCAAACTGCCTAAACGCTTCGCCACCACAATTACCGTTACCCCAGCAGCAGGCGAGGAGAAACTTTACCAAGATTTGAGCGAGTATCTACGTTCTTCAGAGGACAAGCTAGACAGACTCTCCCGCACCAATTTGCTAATGCGTGCTGGTTCATCCCCTGGTGCTTTGGCTGACTCCCTCAAGCAACTGACCAAACGCCTGCCTGATGAAGAACTGAAGTCTTTAGCAAGACGAGCAGCCCAAGTCAAGCAGGTCGAGAAAGCAAAAGTATTGGTAGAAATGCTCTCAAAATCTTCCCAGAAAACCTTGGTCTTCACAACCCATAAAGCAACTAGCACTTATTTGGCCCAAACTCTGCAAGCAGCAAATATCCCCTTTGCAGAATTTACTGGTGGGATGTCCCTTAAACAGAAAGATGAGGCTATAGCCGCATTTCGGGATACTGTTTCTGTACTGCTGGCATCCGAAACAGGCGGAGAGGGACGTAACATCCAGTTTGCGAACGCGATCGTTAATTATGACCTCCCCTGGAACCCAATGAAAATAGAACAGCGCATTGGTCGTATCCACCGCATTGGACAAACCCAGGATGTTTTTATTTTTAACTTTTGTCTCAAGGGCAGTATCGAAGAGTATATTCTGCGGATCTTGCATGACAAAATTAATATGTTTGAACTAGTGGTCGGAGAGATTGAAACAATTTTAGGGAACGTAGATGATGAATTTGACTTTAGTGAAATTGTTATGGATATCTGGCTCAAGCATCAAGTCAAGCCCGAATTAGATACAGCCTTCGAGCAATTGGCAGATAATTTGTTAAAAGCCAAAAACCAGTATCAGCAAATTCAAGAACTGGATGAACAGATTTTTGGCGAAGATTTTGAAGCTTGAGAAATTGATTTGACTAACTATGTTATCAGACCCAATTATTGCTACCTTAGAAAAAATTGTTTCTCTGCATGATGGGATAGCAGAACCTGCTGGTGAACACATTTTAAATGTGTTGTTAACAGAAAATATAGCATCGCTGCTTTCGCTCCCCGAAGAAGTTACTTTTACTACTATTGCTGATGTACCCCAAAGTGTTTTTGTCACCTATCATTCAGAAGTCTTAAATAAGCTATCTGAACTATTAGCTGTTAAAGGACTTATTAGTGCGTTGGGTGTTAAAATCGATGGACATCTGAAAAACACAGGCTTTGAGAAACTTTTATTGGAGAGACTCGCACCTCAAAATGGCTTAATTCGTTTTTTAGATGCTAAACCAGAAATTACTCGCTACATCTTGTGTAATGTGGCTTATACAGCGAATGCTTCCGAAAAAAGGATTGGTTTAGTTTCGTTCATTATCAATGAAATAACAGGAGTAACACCAGTAGAAATTGGGGATGCTTTGTTTTGGGAGTCTGACCTAATGACTGTGGAGCATCAAGAGACACCATTGGCGATGCCAATTGAAGAGTTGTTGAGGTTAATTGAACATCAAAGTGCAATATTGATTGGAAAATCTCTAGATAATTGGCAGGCTAAATTAATAAGAGCTAGAGCTAGGGATGAAGAAAGGCTCAAGGATTATTACAACACGATTAGCGACTCGATTCGCAACAAGATTGAGTTAAAAAAATTGATTGGTGATGAACTAGA
>NZ_JAIVFS010000028.1 GCF_020829645.1 Nostoc mirabile CHAB5784
TTGAGCACGGGTCAGATTGCTGGGGTATGCTTTACTCATGTTGCTCTCTCAGTGCTGTCTACTATCTATTCACAGCGTATACTGAGAGAGCTTTTTTACCATCTCTCCGACTTTTCAAACAGCCTCTAAGGTTCCCTTAACATTTAATCCCAGTCGAGTTGCTTCTTTTCTGGCTGCAAAGTCATCTAAAATTATGTAATCTGTTTGTAATTCAGTGCCTAAAGCAATAGCCTCCGATTCTCCTCTCCCTAGTCGAATATTTAGACGATTGGCTAAGGAAAATAATTGAATTTCTTTGACTAATATTTTATCGACATCAATTAAAGCTTTTACCTGCTGACTAGCTGCATCAGATTTAGCACTGATTTCTTCTGCAACAAAAATCGGCAAATAAAAGTCATCGTCAGAATCTAGAAAAATATCGAGAAATTTCAGACGCGATAAAAAGATTAATGGAGAAGAGTTAAAAACAACCTTCACACACCCTACCAATCCTTTTCTATAGCGATATCTTGTTCAGTCAAGTAGGAAAATTCCAGCCCCATCAAATCTAATAGTTTAAGAAATACATCAGGCTCCATTTCCATGATTTTTGCGGCTTTTTTCAAACTAATAACTCTCGAAAATAACGCCCCTATCACAAACAAAAATGTTTCTTTTTGCTCAAGATTATTAAATAATGGAATTTCTGAGGCAACACTTCTTAATTCTTCCTTACTAGTCATAGGTATTTCAAGCTACCGACTTAATATCCTCTAGATTATCCCAAACTTCTGCAAGCGATGTCTACCGACAAGTCAACTTAACATGAAATGGGCAGTTAGAAACCTCGTCTACACAAACAAAAACTACTAACCTGGGTTTCAACAAGTTATTAAGCCCCTTGTTTTGTGTTATACCAATCCACGAAAATCCTAAGACATATAGATTTCTCGTAGGGGCATGGCATTGCTCATAGGTGTCAACTTAACGTAAAAGCTATGTCCCGCAAGGAACTGAACTTCCTTGGCTTTTAGCGGAAGTCTTCTGTTGATGACTAAATATAGCCAAAAATCTTTAGTCTACTTCAGTAGACTTTAGCTATCAGCCTTGAACTTTAGTTCGAGGCGGGTGAGGAAGCTAACAGTTAAGCTACTTTTAGCTTAAGTTGACACCAATGGGCATTGCTATGCCCTTACCAGGTCTTGAAGGAAATTGGCATACTCTTTGGCCAAATGATTGTCAAACAACGAATATAAATTTGTTTGTAAATCAAGGGGTAGTCGCACGAGCAAATCCGATAACAAAAGAGAGATGGAATGCACTCACACCCGAAGAACAAGAAAAGTTTCCGCCGATCGCACCAGATTTTGTTTTAGAGTTAATGTCACCAAGCGATAGTTTGCGAGAAACGCAAGCCAAAATGCAGGAATATATTGATAACGGAGTTAAATTAGGTTGGTTAATTAATCCGAAAATGCGTCAGGTAGAAATCTCTCGGATTGGTAAACCAATACAAATATTAGCATTTTCACAAGAATTATCAGGAGAAGATGTTTTACCAGGATTTATTTTAAATTTGCAAATAATTTGGGGATAAATATTTATTGATTTCGGATCACCTGCTCAAATTCAATAAGAGCATCGTACTGGTCAGGCATTGCGATATAATGCAGCAGTAAAGCAGGGTCTAAATTTGGAAAAAACCCACTCCGGTTTACTTCTTCATACTCGCCACTCTCGCTAAGACGGAATATTTGTATCGAGTTAGATTTCCAAAACCAAACTTCCGGCACTTTTTTAGGCTTGTATAACTCCTTCCTGTTAATGCTTCCACTAGTAACAATAATTTCAATCACAATGTCAGGAACTTCTTTTTCTGTGCCAATGCTGTAAGATTCATCTGGCGTACCAGAAGCATAGCCAGGTTCTTCCAAAGTAAAACCACCACGACAGTAGAACCGGATGCCCAACTTTTTCATGTAAGCTTCTAGTAGCAAGCCGAGAGTTCTTTTCACTTTCTCATGTTTATCTCCAATGGGTGACATAATTTCTAATATTCCTGACAAATAAGATAGTCTGACATTGCGGTTTTCCTGAAGTTGTGTTTCAATACCTTTAAATTGATCCCAAGAAACATTCTTGAGAGTTACTAGTTTTTCTTCTGTGGGCTGCTCTACAAGTGGGATGCTCATAAAAACACTTTCCTTATACGTTCACTAATTCTACTTTTTCGATATTGACGTAATGCACCCTATGGAAACCACCAGTTACTTCTATTGCTGTAAAATTGAAACCGTCCAAAGCCGAGAAATTGTCCGTGGGATTTCTCACCCACCGGAAACGCTGTCACACCCAGTAAGTAGACACCAGAAAAGCTGGGATTCTTCACAGGGCGGAGGGCGATTGTAACTGTCTGTCCCGGAGTGACAGGCGGATTAAAGTTCACAGAAACTGTTCGTGTCTTGCGTTCTGCTGTGACTGCGCCTAGTGTTAGCCGAGATTCTTTGCGTAGGCGTAGCCCGCCGCAGGCATCGCTAGTTCCCACAAATGCGCGAGTATCATTAAGATCATAGCGGATGTTTTCTGCTCCCTCCCTCTGTGCGATCGTTACCTTCTGAAGGGATTCTCCAGCATTTTCCGGCACGTTAATCGTAAAATAGTAAGTTGCGCCCCAAACATTTACATCTTTATAAGTAGTCGTCGCGTTAACAAGTTCCGGCGGTTGGACAAAGTAAACAGTGCCATCTCTAAGCTGCACCGCTTGAATCACCGGAACAGCAACTCCTCCAATACTTATGGCTAACGAGAGTGTTATCCCAAACAAAGTTGCAACGCGCATAATTCAGATATAAAAAAACGCACTCATTCCAATTCTAATTCTTTGGGAATGAGCGACTTGGGAATAATAGAAGCTTGTTTTTCCCTATCAGAAGATTTCGTATACCACCAAGCCCAAGCAATTAAAACTGCTTGAAGGGGAAGCCTGACTACGTGTACCCAAGGTGAATTTGGTATATGTTCAATCTTAATAAGATTAACCGCCATATTAATATTGGCAGGGTAAACAGCAATAAAAAGAGCAAGAAGTCCCCAAGCAGCAGCTTGACTTACAGGCGGGACTAACAAGCCGATACCACCCAAAATTTCATAAAAGCCACTGAGATAAACTAATCCTAAAGGGTAAGGTAGTTGCGGCGGCACAATTTTGACATATTCTTCTGGAACAAGAAAGTGTGTCACTCCAACCACAATGATGCATATAGCAAGGATGACACGTAAGACTTCCTTATACTTATTCATGGGTTTTGCCTGATTATATACTTGTCTCTATTACTTCAGTTTGACTGATGGATGCTAATCTGCATTGAGTCAATAGGAGTAAAAATCGACAAAATTTTCCAAAGTACTTACAAAAGCGATTGCAAGTATAAGTATAACTGATGCACCGGACTGTACTCAAAGATTGATTTACTAAGTACGTCACGGCTCGCTTGGTAAAGCAAAACACATTTTTATTAAAAATTTATTAAATCTGCTTGTAATCTTAACTACGATTGTACTAGTATAATAACGGCAGCCTAAAAGACTAATATTTGCTGCTTAACAAGACTTTTGCCAAGTATTTGCTTAACTATGAGGCAAAACGTAGAACCTGCGCTCAGACGTACACGACAGTTAAAACTACTTCTACAAAACCATACAGAACAGAATATTCTTGACTGAATTTTTTGTTAGATGGCAAAAAGAAGCGTGTAAAATCTTAGGTTTTTTCTATGTCAAGCCTTGTAAATTGGCAAAGGTATTGTTAATTAATTGTGCGTACTTTTTTCCGCAATCAAATCGGATTGTTATAGATTCACTTTGACTAAACGATCAAAACTTCGGAGAAAAAAATGACAGCAACAACAACAACCAATACTAATAATCTATACAATGTACAAAATCAGTGGGGTGGCGCTTCTGCTCCGTGGAATCCTGGTGGAACATGGGTAATTGGAGCTAGAGCCTCTCAGCGCATTGTCGAACTCAAAGTTTCATCCAGTGACAACGGCAAGACACTTACTGGAACCACGACATATTCTGGTGAAGGCCCCATCGGTTTTAAGGCTAACTTAACTGGGAGCGACACCTACAACGTAGAAAACCAGTGGGGAGGCTCATCTGCTCCGTGGAATCCCGGCGGGACTTGGATACTCGGCTCGCGGGGAAATCAAAATGTTGTTGCGATCGATATTACATCCAGCGACGGCGGTAAAACCCTGACTGGAACTATCACATATTCTGGTGAAGGCCCCATCGGTTTTAAGAGTGTTGCTGTTGATGGCCGTGTCTATAATGTGGAAAACCAATGGGGAGGCTCATCTGCTCCGTGGAATCCTGGTGGGACTTGGGTACTTGGCTCTCGGGCAAATCAAAATGTTGTTGCGATCGATATTACATCGAGCGACGGCGGTAAAACCCTGACTGGAACTATCACTTATGCTGGTGAAGGCCCCATCGGCTTTAAAGGTAACATTGTCAGCAGCAACAACTACACAGTAGAAAACCAGTGGGGTGGTAATACAGCGCCGTGGAATCCTGGTGGGACTTGGCTAATCGGTGGTCGTGTGGGACAGAATGTAGTAGCGCTCAACGTCACATCTAGTGATGGTGGGAAGACCCTAACTGGAACCACGACCTATGCTGGTGAAGGGCCTATCGGCTTCCGATCGAGCCAAATCTAAAAAGGCGATCGCGCTATACCGGTTCTCGGTTAAGTGAGGTACAAGAACCCAACCCCCTCCCCGCTGGTTAGTGGAGGGGGCTATGATGTGTAACTTGTATGATTAGGAAACGCTATAATAACGCCAATAAGAATGTAGTTTCCTCTAGTTTTAACTATGGGGAAACTCAGCACTCAGAACTCAGCACTCCTGAAGCTAAATCTAATTTTTCTCGAACTATTCCCTCATCTCTAAAGCCAACCAGCACAGCTATTCCATCTTTAACGAAAAGTGGACGTTTGAGCAGCATTGCGTCGTGAGTAAATGCATCAACCCACTGTTCGTCAGCCCAAGTCTTCTTTTCATCTCCTAAAGCGCGGTAGGATTGACCAGAGGTGTTTCGCATGGGAGCAAAACCCAAAGACTTTACCCAGTTTTGAATCATCTCACGAGTCGGCGGAGTATCTTTGGTGTTGATAAACTCATGGTCAATGTTGTTATGTTGGAGCCACGTCAAAGCTTTTTTGCAAGTGCTGCAATTGGGAATTCCGTAGACTTGAATAGACATAAAACAATTAAGCAACAATCTTCATATATGACATAGTAGGTGGAACTTCTGCCACCAATGCTCTTGTCGTAGAATATCTACGGCAGAAATTTAAGGGTAGCGATCGCTTTTAGTAATCGGTAATTCCAAGTATGGAACTCGTCGATCCATGATTCGAGGGTTCTGAAATACCAAGGAGTAGTTTTACTAACACTTTTCATCCATAAAAAATATGAGCGATGCCTTTAACCGACTTGCACCCTTCATCCAAGAATATATTTATCATCACCAGTGGACTGAATTACGACCAGTTCAAATTGCCGCTTGTCAAGTTATATTTGACACCGATGCTCATTTGCTAGTTACTGCTGCAACTGCTGCGGGTAAAACAGAAGCAGCCTTTCTACCAGTTTTGACTCTATTACATGCCAACCCTGCTGCAACTATAGGGGCATTATATATTAGTCCAATCAAAGCTTTAATTAATGATCAATTTGAGCGTCTCAACGACTTACTCAAAGAAGCAGATATTCCAGTTTGGCACTGGCACGGTGATGTTTCTCAAAGTCGAAAAAACAAACTTTTAAAAAAACCTCAAGGCATTCTACAAATTACACCAGAATCTCTAGAAAGTTTGTTAATTAACAAAAATAACGACTTAGTTCGCTTATTTGGTGATTTAAGGTTTGTTATTATTGATGAAATTCACGCTTTTATGGGTTCCGAACGCGGTTGTCAAATTATTTGCCAATTACAACGTTTAGCAAAATTGACGCAAAAACAACCGCGCCGTATTGGTTTATCAGCAACTCTTGGTGATTACTCAATAGCAGAAAATTGGTTACGTTCTGGAACAGAAAAGCCAGTGATTACACCGGAACCTGACGGGATAAAACGCCAACTAAAATTAGCTGTAGAACATTTTTATATTACTGATGAAGTAGATGAATCAGAGGCAACAGCTTATGAACAATATATTTTCAACCTCAGCAAATCTCGCAAATGTCTGATATTTGCTAATAATCGCACACAAACTGAATCTGTAATAGCATCTTTGCGACAAATTGCCACAGAACAAAGGCTACCAGATATATATCATGTGCATCATGGGAGTATATCTGCTAGTTTGCGGCAAGCAGCTGAAAATGCGATGCGTGAACCCAACAATCCAGCAGTTACCGCCGCCACTCTGACTTTAGAATTAGGCATAGATATCGGTCATTTAGAGCGAGTTATTCAGTTAGAATCACCCTTGTCTGTAGCTAGCTTTTTACAGCGTTTAGGACGTAGCGGCAGAAGAGGTGAAGCTGCCGATATGCGCTTAATTTGCGCTGAAGAGGAACCATTACTAGAAGCTTCTCTACCAGAACAAATACCCTGGCAACTTTTGCAGTCTATTGCTATCATTCAACTTTATTTAGAGGAACAATGGATTGAACCAATCAGACCGATTAAATATCCTTTGAGTTTGCTTTATCACCAAACAATGAGTATTTTAACAGCAGCAGGGGAAATTTCACCTAATGCTTTAGCTAAACAAATTTTTAGCTTGCCGCCCTTTGCTGCTATTTTAAAAGAAGATTTTCAACTATTGCTCCGCTATTTAATTGATATTGGTCATATTCAGCATACTGAGCAAGGTAAATTAATCCTGGGTTTGGCAGGAGAAAAGATTGTGAGAAAATTCCAGTTTTATGCTGTCTTTGCTGAACAGCAAGAATATATTGTTAAGCAAGGTGCAACGCAAATTGGCAGTATCGTCACGCCGCCTGCTGTTGGAAATCAATTTGCTTTAGCTGGGAGAACTTGGGAAGTCGTAGAAGTTGACTTTAAAAAGAAGGCTATTTTTGTTAAACAAGCCGAGGGTAAAGCTAGTATTTATTGGTGTGGTAGTGGTAGTACTATTCACACCAAAGTTTTACAACGAATGCAACAGGTTCTCTTTGAGAATGTCGAGTACAGCTACTTGCAAAAAAATGCTTTGCAACGTTTAAGTAAAGTTCGCCAATTGGTGCAGCAAGTTGGATTAGATAAACAAAATATCTTGCAATTAGAAAAAGGTAAATGCTGCATTTTTCCCTGGATGGGTACGGTTGCTTATCGCACCTTAGAAAGATTACTCAACTCCTACTGTCGAGAATCGTTGGAAATTACAAGTATTGGCGGAGTAAATCCTTATTATTTAACAATTAAATTAGGCAAAGATAAATTTAAATATCTTTATCATGAAATTGCTTCATTGTGTGAGCAAAGAATTACCTCAGAAGATTTACTCAGTACTTCAGAAGCACCGGAAATTCAAAAGTATGATCAATTTATTCCTCATCCACTTTTACGAAAAGCTTTTGCTAGCGATTATTTAGATATGAAAGAACTTAAACAGCAAGTAGCACTGTGGAGAGAAGAAAACATAGCACAATAGTTTAATTACCTGTAAATTGCGATAATTATTAAAAATCATAAGTAGGTAATCCAGTAACATCAGTTTGGAGAGCAAACAAATCACCAGAGTAGAAGCTTTTTTCGATCTCTGCTTGGCTGAGTCCAACTGAAGCAGTGGTAATATAAAGTGTTTGCAAATCTTCGCCCCCAAAAGTACAGCTAGTTGGCAATTGCACAGGTAGCTTTATCCGCAATATCTCTTCACCCTTGGGATTGAAACGAATCACACACCATCCATCCCACATAGCTGACCAAATATGTCCTTCACTGTCTATTGTCAACCCATCTGGATGGAAGGATTCATGAGTTAAATCAATAAAAATTCGACGATTAGTAATGTTTCCTGTTACTGAATTAAAGTCGTAAGCATATATTTTTTGCTGAGGAGAATCTGTTAAGTAAAATGTTTTTTGATCGGGACTCCACCCTAAACCATTAGAAATAGTCAATCCTGTTTCCATTACATGTAATAAACCATCATTGTCATAGCGATAGAGGCTAGCCTGTGGTTTTTCCAAAGAACACATTGAGCCAAACCAAAAACGTCCTTGAGGGTCACATTTACCATCATTGAGACGGTTATCTGGTAGATTTCCTTCAATTTCTAAAATGGGGGTAACTACACCTGTCTGGGTGTTGAGGAATGCCAGGTGATGGCGCAGTAACATAATTAATCTATCTGCACCTGCTGTTGCGATCGCACCTACTACATCTCCCACATCAAAAAAGCTGTTTTTCCCCGTGGCAGGATTGAACTGATGCACCCGATGGTTAAAAATATCGACCCAGTACAGTAGGTTTTGAGTTGAGTCCCAGATGGGGCCTTCACCCAAGCGGGCCCTGGCTCCTAGAACATTGTGGAGTGGATATTGTCCCATAAGCAGTTAATTTAAATATTAAATATTCAAAAGTATATACCTAAATGGTTACTTTCATTAGGTAAAACATTTGCGACATATTTACAACACTTCTTCCTTTTTATTCAAGTTCAGGGTTTGTATACCATTTCCGAATTCCTGTTCCAGTAAAAACTAAAGACGCGATAAATTGCATCTTTCCCAGGTATAAGAAAAAATATTTTTTTTGACTTTGGTCAAACCTTTATCGTGATCCGTTAACTTAAAATTAGTCGGTCAGGATTCCCCTTATGTACCAAACAGACCCGCCGCGCCCTCCAAAAGAAACTCTACCCACTATGTATGATCTTCCCAGTGAATACCCGGAGGACTCTGGTTTGCCTGACGAATTTCACCTTTTTCAACCCCAACTTCTGCGCGAAACCTTCTGTCCACCTAACTATCCAGCAGAGGAGGTATTTGTTGCCACTGACTTAAACCTTTACTATGACCTCCGGCATACACTATGGTACAAACGCCCGGACTGGTTTGCTGCCGTGGGAGTTTCGCGTCTCTACGAACAGCAAAACTTGCGTCTGAGTTATGTCATCTGGCAAGAAGGGGTTGCTCCTTTTGTAGTGGTAGAATTGCTTTCTCCTGGCACTGAAAAAGAAGACTTAGGACAAACTCTGCGGGAGATTAAACAACCGCCGACCAAATGGGAAGTTTATGAGCGGATTTTGCGAGTTCCTTACTACATTGTGTTTGACCGCTACACTGACAAACTCCAAGCATTCCAATTGGTTGCAGACCGCTACAGCGAATTGGACTTGACTACCCCACGGGTGTGGATGCCGAGTTTGGAACTGGGCTTAGGACTTTGGCAAGGTTCTTACCAAGGAATTGAGCGGTTGTGGCTACGTTGGTATGATGCATCTGGGAATTGCCTTCCCACGCCCCTCGAACGAGAAAGTCAACGTGCTAACAGATTAGCAGCACAACTGCGAGAGTTAGGCGTTAACCCTGATGAGTTGTGAAGGTGCGAAAAGCATCAGTATATGCACACAGCGATCATAGGTGTCAACTTAACGCGAAACGGGCGGTTAGAAACCGCGTCTACACAAACAAAACCCACCTCCGTGGGTTTCAAACCGTTAATTTGACCTTAGTCTGCGGAGGCAGACGAAAGCCTGTGTAGCCAAGCCAGTGCGGTCTTCTCCCAAGGGGAGACGCCAAGGGCGATGGGGGTTTCCCCCATGAGCAACTGGCGTGCGAATTCTATTCGCCAGGGTTTAAGTTGACACCAATGCACAGCGATGCGCCCCTAAATATCTTTACTCACAACGCTTGTAAAATCTCCTCATCTACAGAGAAATCAACATCAGCTTTATCTTTTGCATTAACCAAATAATCATTTTCCAGAGAATCTTGTAACCCAGAAATCAAATCATATTCAGGATGCCAATTTAATTCTGTTTGCGCTTTATTCACCGAAGCAAAGAAATGCTGCACTCGCATCGGAAAAGCTTTGCGTTTGCCAAAATCAAACTTTTTCGGGTCATAATGGACGATTTTTACAGCATCGGGTGATTTGCCAGCCGCTACAGCGCTAGCACGGGCTAAACCATCAAAAGTGACAAAGCGATCGCCAGAGATATTATAAATTTGCTCTATGGCTTGTTCATTGCCCAAAACCTGAGTCAAAGCTTTTGCCAAGTCTTTTACATGACCAAACTGGGTGATATGCAACCCATTTCCGGGGATGGGAATGGGGCGATCGCGCACAATTCTGTCAAAAAACCAGCCTTCCAACTCATTATAATTACGAGGCCCGTAAATATAAGTAGGACGAATGGAAGTAAAAGGTAATCCCAATTGAGTCAGATAAGCTTCTGTTTCATGTTTACCCTTATGGCGACTTTTAGGATCTACTGGATCGCCTTCTACATGGGGCAATTGGTCAGATTTGAGATACACCCCCGCAGAACTCATATAGACAAAATGTTGCACTCGGTCTTGAAAAATTTCTGCAAGTGGTTGAGTATCAGTAAGTTCCCGCCCGTTATTGTCAAAAATGACATCAAAGTTTTCTTGTGATAACTTTGCCTTTAATTGAGTAGCATCAGTGCGATCGCCTATAATTTGTCCTACTCCCTCTAAAGAAGGTGCTGGCCGATTTCCCCGATTGAACAGCACCACCTCATGTCCTTGTTCCACTAGTAGTTGAGTCAAATAGACACCAATGAACCGAGTACCACCCATAATTAGAATTCGCATAAATTCACCATTTATATATCAGTTGCGTTAAGGGAGTAGGGAGTGGGGAATAGGGAGTAGGGGAAAAGCAGGGGAGGCAGGGGGAGCAGGGGAAGCAGGGGAAGCAGGGGAAGAAAACTATTGGTTATTCCCCATTCCCCATTCCCCATTCCCCACTCCCCACTCCCCACTCCCCACTCCCCATTCTGAGATTATCAGGTTGCAGCATCCATCTGGAACCTCTAAGGAAAAGATTCCGTCCCATTTGCTAATCTGGGGCGCTTCCCGTTAATTAATCACAAAGGAAAACTTTTCAGTCGGAGTCTAAGAAAACTATCTTCAATTTTGAATGCGTGAATTTTGAATTTTGAATTGTTTAGCTGTGCCCTTGAAATATGCTCTGGTTCATGAGTGGCTGACACCCAAAGCCACCGGTGGTTCAGAACTCGTTGTACGAGAAATTTTGAATCATATTGATGCTGATTTGTATGCTCTCATAGATTTTGAATCCAGCAATCCTGAAAGTTATTTATACAAGCGTCAAATTGGCAAGACGTTTCTCCAGAACTTTCCCTATGCCCGCAACGGTGTACAAAAATACTTGCCTTTGTGGCCTTTGGCAATTGAACAACTTGATTTACGGCATTATGACGTAATTCTGTCTTCATCCCACGCTGTTGCCAAAGGAATTCTTACCACTCCCGAACAGATGCATATTTGCTACTGTCACAGTCCTATGCGCTATGCCTGGGACTTAACTTTTGATTATCTGCGCCACAGCAAACTGGGTAGTGGTTTACCTGGATGGGTAACACGATATTTATTACATCGTTTGCGCCAGTGGGATGTATTGAGTGCCAATCGCGTTGATTACTTCATTGCTAACTCGCAACATACAGCTCGGCGGATTTGGCGTTGCTATCGACGAGAAGCAACAGTCATTTACCCACCAGTGAATATTGCGGAATTTCCGTTTCTGTCTGAGAAAGAGGACTTTTACCTGACAGTTTCCCGCTTAGTGAGTTATAAGCAAATATCGTTGATTGTCAAGGCTTTTAATCAACTCAAACGACCATTAGTAATCATTGGTACAGGAGATGAAATGAACAAGATTCGCGAGATGGCAAACTCTAATATCCAAATACTGGGATGGCAACCCGATAATGTGGTAAAAAAATATATGTCTAGCGCTAAGGCGTTTGTGTATGCAGCTTGTGAAGATTTTGGTATTGCCTTAGTGGAAGCACAAGCCTGTGGCACGCCAGTGATTGCCTACGGTGCAGGGGGTGCTTTAGAAACAGTACGGGATATCCGCTCTGGAGTGGATACAGGGACAGGTATATTCTTCAGGACGCAAACAGAGGCGGCTTTAGTGGAGGCAGTAGAAAAGTTTGAAGTGTATGAGGGTTCGTTCAGTTCCGAGTATATGCGATCGCACGCCGCGCAGTTCTCACCGCAAATTTTTGCAGATCGTTATTTAGATTTTGTAAACAAATGCAACGAAAAAAGACCATTTTAGCAATGATGGTCTTGAATAACATCTTATTTTTTTAGGCTTTTGGCAATTTCCCCCAGAAGCACCTCATTTTGGCTTTAATATTGGGACTATGTGTGGTGTGGATTATTAAGGAGTATGATGACTGCCCAGAGCTCACTCCTCTCCGGCAAGCGAGGCGTAAGGCAAGACACTAGAGCGTCTACGCGTTTCTTAAAACGCGGTCAAAAAACAAGGACGCCAAAAGTTAAGCCCAAAGGTTTATCTTTTCAGGGTTTAAACGGAGAGTTTGTCAAACGACTGTTCGATATAGTGTTTTCGCTGTCGGTATTAATTTTGTTCTTCCCCGTCTACTTAATTTTGACTTTGCTGATTGCTTTCAGCTCAGAAGGGCCAATTTTTTATGTCCAGGAACGGGTAGGGAAAAATTACAAACCGTTTAATTGTATTAAGTTCCGAACAATGGTAAGCAATGCGGACGAAATCCTCATGCAAATGATGGAAACATCGCCCGAGTTGCGACAAGAATTTGAAAGCAGTTTTAAGCTGAAACAAGACCCCCGGATTACCAAAATTGGTCGATTTTTGCGAATTACTAGCTTAGACGAATTTCCCCAGTTCTGGAACGTTTTAAAAGGGGACATGAGTGTAGTCGGTCCACGACCCCTAGTAGCAGAAGAACTGCCAAAATACGGTTGTCACATTGATGAGATTTTAACAATCCGTCCAGGAATTACTGGTTTGTGGCAGGTATCTGGGCGTAATGATATTCCCTACCCTCGGCGAGTCCAAATAGACCTGCATTATGCTAGGTTTAGGAATTTATGGCTTGATTTATGGATCATCTTGAAAACTGTTGATGTGGTCATTCTGCCCAAAAATAACGGAGCATACTGAGTAACTACTTAGGGTCGATTCTGTGGGGCAATTAATGCCCCTAAATAGCAATTCTTTCCCTAAGACTAAACGATTGTTCATCTTTGCTCTTATTCTAATTTTTGCCAAAAGTTTAATTTAAAATATTTATTTTATCGAAACAGAATTCAGGAGTCAGAATTTAGAATGAATTCTGACCGAAAGAGCCGATAGCGAAACGTAAAGCCTTCTCTTCTCCTTCTCCTATGGTCGCTGCTGCGCGTAGCTTGGGCTTGTCTGCGACACACTACATTTAGCTTGCTTAAGAGTAGGGGTACGCCAACGGCATAGCAACTCTTAGAGACGCACTCGCGTTCGCTTAGAGCGAATCCGCATCCCTTGCGCTGTAGAGAGCGTCAAGATTGCTGACCGGAGCTAACGGAAACGTCTCCGGCTTTGCTCCTGAATTCTGACTCCTGAATTCTTCTTCAATCAGTCTTCACCAAACCAGAGATATATGAAGTTTTGACAAAAAAATAACGTACACAAAAAGAATCTTTATCTATTTAATAAAAGAAATATACATAATTAAACAATCTTGATATATCTAAGAAAACTGACGTGTTAAATTACTTCGTTATTAAGTATATTTATTTACGGATAAAGTCTGTTAAGAATAAGAACTCGTAGGTTTCCCATTAGGCAATTGAGCAATTAGCTGCTAGGTTGTATCAGATTGGCTGTAACTTTTTAATCAAAGACAATAAGGGATAATTAAGCATGACGCAACAGAAGCGAGCGTTGATTACTGGTATTACTGGTCAAGATGGTTCATATCTAAGTGAGTTTTTGTTGGAACAAGGTTATGAGGTTCATGGCATTATTCGCCGGACTTCTACCTTTAACACAGACCGCATCGATCACATTTACGAAGACCCCCACAAAGAGGGAGTGCGGTTGTTTCTTCACTATGGTGACTTGACAGATGGTACGACGCTGCGACGTATTTTAGAAGAAGTCCAGCCAGTAGAGATTTACAACCTGGGCGCTCAATCCCATGTCAGAGTAAGCTTTGATTCACCAGAATACACGGTGGATGCTGTCGGAATGGGAACGTTGCGTCTGTTGGAAGCAATTCGGGACTACCAACAGCGTACCGGAATTCAGGTGCGATTTTACCAGGCGGGTTCTTCAGAAATGTACGGTTTAGTACAAGCAATACCTCAAACTGAGACAACGCCCTTTTATCCCCGCAGTCCCTATGCCTGTGCCAAAGTTTACGCTCACTGGCAAACTGTAAATTATCGTGAATCTTATGATTTGTTTGCTTGTAATGGCATACTTTTTAACCACGAGTCACCACGACGGGGTGAAACCTTTGTAACCCGTAAAATCACTAGAGCAGTGGCTGGTATCGTTGCTGATAAGCAGAAAAAGATTTACATGGGTAATCTAGACGCAAAGCGAGATTGGGGCTATGCGAAGGATTACGTGAAAGCAATGTGGTTGATGTTGCAGAAAGACCAGCCAGATGATTACGTAATTGCTACTGGTGAAACCCACTCGGTGCGCGAGTTTTTGGAACTAGCATTTAGTTATGTAAATCTCAATTGGGAAGATTATGTAGAGTTTGATGAGCGTTACCTCCGTCCATCTGAGGTAGAGTTGTTGATTGGCGATTCTACCAAAGCACGCCAGAAGTTGGGCTGGACACCATCCGTAACCTTTGAAGAACTAGTTTCTTTAATGGTAGAAGCAGATTTACAAGCATTGGGTCATACTTCACCCAATGGAAATGGTTCGCAATTTCCATTAGATATAGCGACTATTCGTCAACAACTGGGCGCTTTGCACTTCTGATTCGCACCACAGAGGATAAAAATATGACCGCCTTAGAATTAAAAAATAAACGCATTCTTGTCACTGGTGGGTCGGGGTTTCTAGGTCGTCAGGTGATCGATCAACTGTGTAAAGCAGGAGCCGATCGTGAGAAGATTACAGTAACGCGATCGCGCGATTCTGATTTGCGTGTTTGGGAAAATAGCCAACGTGCAGTTGACCAGCAAGACGTAATTATCCACCTAGCAGCTCATGTTGGGGGTATCGGTCTGAACCGTGAAAAACCCGCAGAGTTGTTCTACGATAATTTGATCATGGGAACGCAGCTAATTCACGCTGCCTATCAAGCTGGAGTAGAAAAATTCGTTTGTGTTGGCACAATCTGCGCCTATCCTAAATTCACTCCAGTGCCATTCAAAGAAGACGATCTTTGGAATGGCTACCCAGAGGAAACCAACGCCCCTTACGGAATTGCAAAAAAAGCGCTTTTAGTTCAATTGCAATCTTACCGTCAGCAGTACGGTTTTAATGGGATTTACCTACTGCCAGTAAATTTATATGGCCCAGAAGATAACTTTGACCCCGGAAGTTCCCACGTCATTCCAGCATTAGTTCGCAAAGTTCACGAAGCCCAAATTAAGGCAGAAAAGCAACTTGCAGTTTGGGGTGATGGCAGTCCCACCCGTGAATTTCTGTATTCAGAAGATGCAGCGCGGGGGATTGTCATGGGGACTCAATTGTATAACGAATCGGAACCAGTTAACTTGGGAACCGGTTATGAAATCTCCATCCTCGATTTAGTAACTTTAATCTGCGAGTTGATGGAGTTTAAGGGTGAAATTGTGTGGCAAACTGATAAGCCTAATGGTCAACCCCGCCGATGTTTAGATACTGAACGGGCAAAGCAAGCCTTTAATTTCACGGCTCAGGTGAGCTTTGAGCAAGGGCTAAAGAATACCATTGAGTGGTATCGTCAACACGCTGCATAACAATGTTCTGGTGAATGTAGAGTGATATAAGCTGGGCATCGCCCAGCTTATTTTTTTGACTATATTTTATGGACAAAGTTAATCATCAACTAAATAAAGCAGAACTGCGCCGCACTCTACTCAAAACACGTCAATCAATGTCCGTTGGAGAATGGAGAGAAAAAAGCGATCGCTTATGCTCCCATTTACAAAACTCTACTTTGTTCACCCAAGCAAAAACAATACTTGCTTATTTCAGCTTTCGCCAAGAACTTGATCTCAGTCCACTATTTGCAAACACCAAATACCGTTGGGGATTTCCTCGCTGCATTGATAAATCCCTATCTTGGCATATTTGGACACCGAGTGATTCTATCCAACGTGGCGCTTATGGCATTACTGAACCACACCCCGACGCTCCAATATTACATCCGGCTGAAGTAGATTTGATTCTTGTCCCTAGTGTCGCTTGCGACTATCAAGGATATCGCCTGGGCTATGGCGGTGGATATTACGATCGCTTGCTCAGTTTACCGCAGTGGCAGACAAAGCCGACTATCGGAATTGTCTTTGAGTTTGCCTATTTGTGCCAAATACCTATTGATCCTTGGGATAAACCACTACAAGCTGTTTCTACGGAAACCGGATTGACTCAGAAAGGCTGAAGGATTCAGGATAATGAAGACACATTATCAAATGTTTTATGACTAACCCAACGTCATCTACCACTGAGCAGGAAGCAACAATCGACGAGATTATCGCAACTAGCTTGCAAGCTCAACAAAAAACCGGCCCAGACCTCCGCCAAATTCATAGCAAAAGTCATGGACTTCTTTCAGGAGAGTTTATTATTGAACCCAATCTTCCTGAAGACCTGAGAGTAGGTTTGTTCAAAACGCCCCAAACCTATCCTGTGTGGATTCGTTTCTCTAGTGGTGGTTCGCCTGAAAAACGTGGTAAATTCCGCTCCGATAGCCAGCCTGATGTTCGCGGTATCGCCATCAAGGTGATGAATGTGGACGGGCAAAAAGTGCTGGATGATGAAGAAAAAACTCAAGATTTTATACTCAACAATTATCCTACTTTCTTTACTAAAGACGTTCGTGATTATGCTGATATCTCCAGAGCAGGTAGTGGAGAACTTACCCCAGAACGGCTGCAGGAACTTGGTTACGCCTTTGCTATCTTGCAAAAAATTGGCAGCCAGAAGGTAGGAAATCCGCTTTTGATTCAATATTGGAGCATGGCTCCGTTTAAGTTTGGTAATCGCCTTGTAAAATTGTCTCTCAAATCTCAACAGCCGGAACAACCACCAGAAACACTTCCAGAATCAGAAAATTACCTCCGAGAAACACTGGTCAAATATTTGACTGAAGAAGGGAGAGAAGCGTCTTTTGACTTTTTAATTCAGTTTTATGTAGACGATGAAAAAACGCCGATTGAAGACCACGTTCAGGAATGGCAAGAAACAGATTCACCGTTTATCAAAGTTGCAACTGTCCGCATTCCTAGTCAGAAATTTGACTTTGAAGAACGCAAAAGATTAGATGAGGGTTCGCTGTTTTCCCCTTGGCATACACTGCTAGAGCATGAGCCTGTTGGCAGCGTGAATCTCTCTCGCAAGAGACTTTACAGCGAACTTGCAAAGTATCGACGAGAACAAATTGCCCAACGTTTGCGGGAACCACAGCCTTATGTAGCGGTTGAAGATTAACTACTGTGAATTGGCTTCAAACTACCAGTTAACAATTCAAAATCCTTGCATTAAAGACATTTTCAGGCGGGGATTTAAACCCCTACTGGAAACGAGCCAAGTCGGAGCCACTCCTTCTCAGAGCTACGTTTATGGTTGGGGTATTAAATCCTTTAATTTACAATCAATGCTTAACGAAACTATATTCTGCTATCAGGGCTATTTCATTCTCCGAAAAGCCCGCCTCAGAATGAATTCTGAGTCTAATAGCGAAAGTCATCTAAAGATGACTGAGAAAAGGTTCTAGTCCGTTTTAACGGACTTTAGCTAAAAGCCAAAGAACTTTAGTTCTGGGCGGTTTATGTATAGAATGAAATAGCCCTAATTCTGCTATTGAATTGCTTTAACAATATTTTTGATGATAGATTACGATAAAATTAATCAAATTCTTAAGTAAAGCCATGTCTGACTCAGTTCAGTATGTCACTAACGCACAGGGAGAGAAAGTTGGGGTATTGTTAGACTTAGAAACTTACCAGCAGCTAACTAACTTATCTATAGATTCTGAATTATTGATTGGTTTAAGTCTAGATGAGTTGCAAGCTTTAGCAGAAAGTTCTTTATTTCCTAAAACTCAGACACAATTACAGGAGTTGTTAATTAAAAATTCTGAAACTAATTTATCAAATCAAGAAGCTGAAACTTTAGACAGGTTGTTGGTACAAGTTGACCAATTAAATATTGTTAAAACTAGAGCTAGATATACATTAAATATTTTTCAAAATAAACAGCAAGAAGCGTGAGTGTTTACATTCCTGTTGAATTACAAAATAAAATTTGCAAAATAAAATGCTGAACTGGAAAAAAAAACGATCGCAAATTCTGCTAATGTATGCGCTATTGGGAGCGATCGCACTGGTGATGCTCTTTCCTTTACTGTGGCTAGTTAGTACAGCCTTGAAATCGCCTACAGAAAATATTTTGCAGTCGCCGCCACAGTTATTGCCTGCCTCACCTACACTAGATAACTTCTTTAGTGTCTGGAACTCTTTACCTTTTGGACAATATCTGTATAACAGTACTTTGGTGTCAGTGCTGACTGTGGGCTTAAATCTGCTGTTTTGCGCTTTAGCTGCCTATCCGTTGGCAAGATTATCATTTGTCGGGCGAGACTGGATTTTTGTGGCGATCGTCTCTACGATTATGATTCCCTTCCAAATCGTGATGATTCCCCTTTATATTTTGACAGTCCAGTTGGGTTTGAGAAATAGTTATTTAGGGATGATTTTTCCGAGTTTAGCTTCTGCCTTTGGCATTTTTCTGTTGCGCCAAGCTTTCATGAGTGTCCCCAAAGAGATAGAAGAAGCCGCTCGGATGGATGGCAGTTCGGAGTTAGGTTTGTGGTGGCATGTGATGTTACCAGCAGTTCGCCCAGCATTGGTAACTTTAGCTATTTTTGTATTTATTGGTGCTTGGAGTGACTTTTTGTGGCCTTTAATTGTCATCCAAGACGAAAATTTATACACTCTTCCCTTGGGAGTCGCAAAGCTAGCAGGTACATTTTCCCTTGACTGGCGGTTAGTAGCTGCTGGTTCAATAATTGCGATCGCCCCAGTATTATTACTATTTTTATTTTTACAACGTTACATTGTACCCACAGAAGCTGGTAGCGGGGTCAAAGGTTGAAGAAGAAAGTGGAGATGAGGGAGATGAGGGAGCAGGGGGAGATGAGGAGGCGGGGGAAGCAGGGGGAGAAATGACAAATGACCAATGACAAATGACCAATGCCCAATTCAATAAGCCCCAGTCTTTTTCAAGACTACCCAGATAGTTTTAACAATCAAACTCAGGTCATAAGTTACAGACCACTTACGTTGATAATCTATATCCATCTTGACAATGGTTTCAAAGTCTGTAATAATAGAGCGCCCATTAGCCTGCCATTCTCCAGTAATGCCTGGTTTGACTCGCAATCTATCCCAGTGGTGTGGATCGTAATTGCTGACTTCATCAGGAGTGGGTGGACGAGTACCAACTAAACTCATGTCCCCTACCAGAACATTCCAAAATTGGGGAAATTCGTCTAAACTAGTACGCCGCAAAAATTTACCCACAGGAGTAATGCGAGGATCGTCAACAGATTTAAAGATGTGACCTTTGGCTTGGTTTTCAACTAAATGCTTGAATTTATCGGCATCGACGATCATCGAACGGAATTTCCAGATGCGGAAAGTTTTTCCGTTTAAACCACAGCGAATTTGGGAATAAAATATTGGACTTGGAGCATCTATAAAGGTAACAATTGCTACGGGAATTGCTATCATAAATGTAATTATCAGCCCCACAATGGCTCCAACAATGTCAATTAATCGTTTTCTCACGCTTAAGGTTGACGGGTGGAAAGGCTGTTGCGAGCAATTAACTGAATAAAGATAAAGATGGTTCACAAGGACTAACTTATCTACAACAGGACTTTTTGAATCAGTAGTGTAGACATGAACATAATTTTTAGGCAATTTTTATTGATTTTGTCAATACTACTGAGTGCTAAGATACACAAAAAACAAGCAATATAAAAACCGAAAACCTAAAGTTTACAGAATCTTTTAATTAAGGTGGAAAATTGTAAAATTCCAGTATTTCATAGCATCCAATAAAAAAAATAGTGTGATTGGTACACATCCAAAATATTACAGTGTTGAGAGCAGAAAGCCCATCAGGATCTTCGCGACTTAGAAAGACACATCCGTGATGTAAGTAAAACGGCGTAAATAATTAAAGGTTTGTAGTAAGGACTTTAGTCCTTCTTTTAGGACTAAAGTCCTTACTACGAAATCGATTACAATAATTTTACATTACTAAACATATTTCAATTTATTCGCACCGACTTACTTACTAATCTCAATGATTAACCTCTAAAGCGAAATTCACTAAGTATGCTTCCTCCAGTGATTGCTGATTACTAGCCTTGATTGCATCTAGATAGCGACGCAAGGACAACAGTTGTTGGGAATTGGGGCGATATGTGAGACTGCCTTGTTTTTCAAAAAGTGGTGCTGTAGCGATCGCCTGATAGTCAGGATTTTCTTGCGAACTCTGAGTCAGCCAAGCCGAATCTGTAACTGAAGGTATCAAACCCGAAGGCAGTTCACCTTCCAAAAAAGCCAGCAGGCGTTGCTGACAAGTGCGAGTATTAATTCCACGACCCTCAAATAACTGGATAACTTCACCGAAAGATAAGGATCGGTCTGGTAGCAGCCGCAGCAATTCTGTAAATAGGAAATAATCAGTGTATTGTTGCCTGGGTATATCTAATATCTGGGGATGCAGAGGCAGCATCGCCAAACCATAAGCAACGCGACTGCAATTAGGAGCGCCGTTTTCGCCGAGATATAAATCTTGAATAATCTTAGCGCTGGGGAGTTTTTGCCGTAGCCAACGATTCACCGTCCCGACACAAGCCACCCCACCAGTCAGGATAGCTTGATTAATGGATTCTGTAGGAATGCCACGGGCTACCAATAACTTGTTGAGTTCTCGGTTCAGGCGACGCACAAAGGGGATAAATACCTGGCTTTCTAAATCTCGTCGCTGCAAAATCCACTGCTGATCGGCCAATTCTAAGGTAAAAGAGTCTTGGTGTTGCAAAATCAGCTTTAGAGCTAGTGCGGCATCTAATACCGCCTGTCCCAGTAGAGAACTTTCTAGACGCTGCTGGAGGCGAATCCGAGCGGTGATATCTGGCTCTCCGACTCTGGGTAGCTCTAATTCTTCCAACCCTAAACTCTGCCAACGCATTTGGTCTAAACCGGGAATTGACGGTTGCCATTGCCAAGGATTATTGGTGATAGTTTTGCGTAGGCGTAGCCCGCCGCAGGCATCGCTTTGTGTTTCTTTTCGTGATTGCCGAGATTTAGGTGGTAATAGCAGCTGGCAGATTATATCTTGTTCAATTGCCTTACCAGCATAAGCAAAACTGTGGAGCATGAAATCATTGTATGTCAATTGCTGCAATGTTTCTGGGAGATTGACCAGCAACATTTCTGTGGCAGTTGTTCCAATGTTAATCACAAGGGTATTGCCAACAATGGGATGTTCGCTGGTTTTTGCCGGATGAGAACCCTGATGTTGGCTTAATTTTACTTGCTCACCGTTAGCAGCATCGAGTTCTGGGAGTAAACTAGCGATCGCTTCTTCGACAAAAAAGACTTGCTGCGGATGTTGGATGAGTTTACTGGTGAGTAAAGCTTCCCGCACGTTAAAGCGGTATTGTTCCGACCAACTAGATGGACAGGTGCAAATTACACCAGCAATATTATTGATAATTTTGGGGAAATCTTGTTCGCTGATCCCCATAGCAGCAGCCATTAAACTAGGGGTGGTACAAGTTTTTTCGGATTTGAGGGTTAATAGTAGCTTAGAGAGCGATCGCACAACCCAAATCAAAGGGCCTGCCGAAAATTCATTTAATTGCAAAACAGGTTCCCATTTCTGCCGTTCACTCTTGTAGGGAATGGCTACTTGTAAATAAGGCTTCAACTGCGCCGAGTAGAGATTATTTGTCGTCGGATCTGTTGTTGTCCGTGTTGCAGGAGTGTTGGCCGAGCGATCGGGTACTTTATCTTGGGCAACAGCCGCAGGTGCAGTCCGCTCATGTACTTGGATACTTTCGTTTTCTCCGTGGGGTACAGAAGCTCTAGGCAGATAAACCTCTGTTGGTAAACGAAATGATTCCTGGAAAGAAGTTCTTCCCGGCGGATTTTCTGCTGACCAATAGATAGGATGTACAACAAAAGTAGAGCTATTTAATAATGCGGCAGAAATTCCTGTTGTACCTAAATCAATTCCTAAATACCAGACTGATTCTAGAACATTGAGCGAAACTTCTGGATTGTTGATGGAGTTGGAAATTGGAGGTAAAGAACTTTCTTCATCAGGAGTTGTGACTTCATTTTCTTGTTCAGTTTCTACCTGGGGAACTGCCAAACTGGAGAAAGCAGCAGTTGAGTTATTTTCTTCTACTATTTGGAGATTTTCTGTTGGCGGCTCAGGGGAAGTTGTGGAAATTATGTCTTGATTTTGATCAAGTGGTTCTGAGAAAATATTCAAGTTGGTAGCTAGCTGCCACTCAGAATTTAGCTGCCGATCAAAATTAGCCAAATCCCGATCTAATTGCTGCAATTGTTCTTCATCTAAAGAAATATCAAGTAGGGCTGGAGCCTGGTTTGACTCAACAGAAAGCAAGTTTTCTTGTGGCGAAGCAGCAATGTAGTTATCTGAAGACAGTTCTGGCTGATCATCGTTAATTAATACTTCTGGTGTGGCGATCGCAATTTCCGCAATTTCTGCTACTTCTGGTGTAACTGGTGCTGTAGTTGTGCCATTATCCACAGAAAATGATACTTCCAGCAGTTCCTGATCATTACTTGTATCAGGCAATAGCTCAGTTAGAGTATTAATTGTATCAGCGCTAGCTGGCTGATTGCCGAGCGGCAAGCTGTCTGTTGCGGAAACTGCTTGGGGCGTAGAGAAACTAACAAGCTCTAGGTCTGTATCTTCTTCAAAAAATAATTCTTCCTGTGAATCTAATGATGCTGTAGTTTCTACTGGAGTCTGTTGGGTTGTTTGCGGGTGAACGTTGCTCAGATCGAACAGATCCGTCGTATCTGCTGTCACAGCCTCAAAATCTCCAGTTGGAGGCACAGATGCGCCCTCAGCGATGTTCAACGTTGATTCTGAGGCTGTGGAAACCTCAAGACTTGGATTATTAACATTACCAGTACCAAACAAACTGGCGTAAAGTTGGTCTACTTCATCACCAATTAACGCAGAAATATCTTGCGGTAATTCGGTCTGGTGAGAAGATTGAGACGAGTCCATACCAAGCTGCAACAGTACTGCATCTAAATCTTCTGCGATCGTAGTATCCTGTTGCTGATCAATTGTGAGTGAAGATGTTTCTGGCTGTATAAGCTCCAAGGGTTGGGGTGCAACTCCAGCAGTAATCTCGGCTGGATCAGCCAATGATGCTGGTGTATCAGATTCGACCTCAAGGATAGGGGATTGCTGCTGCAAATGCTGAGTCAAATTGTTGAGAAAGCTGGCCATCAACTGTTCGCCTTGCATCCCCTGACTATGCATTCTTGCCAATGCTTGCGACAGGGACTCGTGATAAGTATTAATGTTGCGCTGTAGTGCCTCAAATACTACATTTACAGTCCCATCTAGTGATAATAAACGTTGATCCAACTCCCTCGCCAGGTGAGTTAAACGCTCCGCAGGGTCTGGTGATTCTAGTAACGGTTGAGTTGCAGAGGTTGCTGGTTCTGAGTTTCCACTATTTGCTCCTGAAGAACTGGCGGAATTTTCCCGCCTCTGTGCTAAAAGTGGCGTTAAAGTTGGCACAAGACGACTCATGAGTACCTGTAAAAACTCGGTAATCATCTGCTCTTGGTTTGTCAACTGCTGCGCTAAGGAGTAATTTTGCAATCGCCTCTGCTCTAGCTGCCTAATTTCATGTATGAGAGCGGCTCGCTCTTGCAAGAGCAATTCTAATTCCGATCGCAATGGCTGGATCAAGCTCGAAAATTCACTTTTTAATAGTCCTGCCCCAACAGTACTCTGTTCCTGATTGGATTCGGGGCGGGGTAGTGGATACTGGTTATTACCTTGATCAATAAATTTTGTTAATAAAGGCGATGGCGGAGCCATCGCCAAGGGCGAACGCGGTTCTTCAGAAGACTGGTTTGGGATGCCGTTCTCTAATGCTCTTTTTTCTTGTAGCCTCACCAAGAAGTTGCGAATTCGTTCTAAAACTTCTTTAGGCTCTTGCGCCTGACCAGACAGAAATCTAGACACGCGCTTGCCACCACTGGCAAGTAAGTTGTCAATGTCTGCGATCAGCTTTTGAATTTCGTCTGCACTGGAAGTCACTTTTAATACCTTACCTAGAAATATATGTCAACTAATCTGACAATTACTTTACAATCACCGTATCCCTATGGGGAAGCAAGCGTCGCCCATAGGAAAAGTTTTGAGTGGCAAAAGCCCCTGCTTGGACTTGTGACTGTCATTATGTTATGGATTACTGCGAGTCGTGGCAATCTTCAGTCAGCGTTTGTGTGAGAAGCTTAGTTTTACAGATCATTAATTGCCTATTTTTGAAAATCGCTAAAATACCTGAGCAATAGTATCCGCTCAATAAATCGGGGCGAACTACCAGTTCAGGAACGATTTTACGCCATTTGAGGCTTGTCACTGAACGATTTACCCCAGATTATTGAGCGGTTACGAGCAATAATTTACTCCCTTTAGTATCATTGGTGTTGTTTGCCTATATTCTGAACTAATCAAGTTTGCAGTGCAGCTAGCCCCTAAGCAATACAACCGCCGGCTATAAACTACTTTTTGCAAAACTTTTAACCCGTTTAAACTTATAGGTAAAGATTATTTAGAAAAACCTTCTTGTCGCTTTCTTATGTAGCATAGTTTAGTTTTCTTTTTGAAAGGGAGCTGTGCAATGATAGCTTAGGCTGAAAAATGGCGCTCTTGTTTGTTGTGTGTATATAGCCGCTTGAATAAAGATGTCGTAATGGAAGATCGATATAGCTTGCAAGCACAGGCTAATTCCTGGATGATCACGTCGTCGGCTCCCTTTTTTCAAGGGTTGCCACAAACTGCTGTAGAATCAGCCCTCATCCATCTTGTTACCCGCACTCACCCAGCCAATCAGGTAATTCTGCTGGAAAATGACTGGGGCGGTTCTGTGTATTTTATTCTGGACGGATGGGTAAAAATTCGCACCTACAATCTGGAAGGAAAAGAGATAACGCTGAATATTCTCGGCAAAGGGGAATTGTTTGGTGAAATGGCGGCGCTAGATGAAGTGCCTCGCTCCACAGATGTGATTACCTTAGCCCCGACGGTAATTGGTAGTATGCCTGCTCAGGATTTTGTCAAGTTACTTCAGGTAGAACCCTTAGCAGGAGTTCGATTGGCGCAACTAATGGCACGACGTTTGCGGCAAGTAAATCGCCGATTGCGGTTGCGGGAATCTGATAGCCAGTCACGGGTGGCAGATACGTTGGTATTTTTGGCAGAAGGACAGGGAAAAAAAGGGCAAACAGGAACCGAAATCCCGAATTTACCTCATCGGGAATTGAGTAGTTTGAGTGGACTGGCGCGGGAAACTGTGACAAGAGTGTTGACAAGGCTAGAAAAAAAAGGCTTGATTAAACGGGATCAAGACACTATTTGCATTCCCGATTTGTCAGCCTTGGAAAGAATGATCGTGTGAACTACCTCAACCTATAGACGGACGAGGCTTCCCAATTCATCGGGAATAGCCTCTCTTGTCTCCGTAGTTCTATTGGTCTGACATTCCCTCCAAGGGCAGAAGTCCTGGTTCCCAAGACCCAAATCTTTTTCTTGCAACATATACCTATTAGCTTGGTTTTCGCTTATGGCATTGATGGTCAAGACACTAACTATAATACCCGAAAAATTGGTGATTCCGACGCTCGATGACTCGCTAGCGCTTTGCTATCATACATCGAATATTGATTTTTTAGTCAGCAAAAAATCAATATTCGATGCAATTGTTATCACCCCCTGACAATCCCTACCTTATGAGTAAATTGTTCGCGTTAGCGTCTGTCTGCGACACGCGCAAGGGACGCAGAGAAGGTGGGGACTTTTGCAATCTGTTAAAAACTTGTCAGATATGAGTATTTTAGATTCTCTCCCAGATGAGCCGGAGAAAGATCCATCCCCTGGATCTCCAACTCCCCACAATCATTGGTTAGACAAAGAACAGCAGTTAATGCCTCCTCAACTCAAGGCTGATGCGCCCTTGAGGATGGTGGAAACGGCGTTTTTAGCCAGTGCCGCTAGCTTGATTTGGTTTATTAATTTCTACTTTCCCTTGGGGCCAGTTCTGCGGATATTTTTTCCGGTACCGATCGCTCTAGTTTATCTGCGTTGGGGTAGGCGTGCGGCATGGATGGCAGCACTCACCTCCGGGTTACTGCTGACAGTACTAATGGGGCCAGCCCGCAGTTTGCTGTTTGTCATGCCCTACGGGTTTATGGGCGTGCTTTTAGGAGCGACGTGGTATCGTCGTCGTGTTCCCTGGATTGTTTCTATAACCTTGGGTACGCTGTTGGGTACTTTGGGATTCTTTTTTCGGCTGTGGTTGCTGTCTGTGTTGTCAGGTGAAGACCTGTGGATTTATGTAATTACCCAGGTGACTGAGTTCATAGAGTGGGTATTTTTTAACTTGAGTTTGTTGGCGAGTCCCAGTGTGTTTTTGATTCAAGTGGGAGCGATCGCTTTAATTGTACTCAACAACTTTATCTACCTTTTTGTGGTACACCTGGCAGCATGGTTGCTTTTTGATCGCCTGGGCAACCCCATTCCCCGTCCACCACGCTGGGTGCAAGTCCTCATGGATTATGAAGGATAGTTATTAGTCATTTGTCATTAGTCATTTGTCATTTGTCTTTGGTTAAATGATAAGTCCTAACTAATACCCAATGCCCAATTCCCAAATTCGCATTTATACGCAAAAAGAACAGGGTGAAGAATGGCTACGACGGTATCGTGGCTGTCTACCCGTATTTGCCTGTGTTTTAGGATTTACTGAAACTGGTTTAATTCCAGGGATTTCAGCAGCCGGTCGCACTCCAGAAGATCGGAAATATACTGCTTGTGCCGATGCCGAGTTTTTGTATTATGGCCCAGAACATAAAGCCCAATATCCCTTACCACCATTAGCGGCTGGGGCTTCACCTGTGCTGATTTCTCGCGCTGTCTTTGAGTCACTAAAGATACCAGTTCATTTGTTTAATGCTGGTTTATCCCAGCCTCCGGCTGTGCCAGTAATTGATTTGGGGGGCACGGCTGCTAAGTGTTTAAGTAGTGGTGCTGCTATGGAAAACACAACGGTATACCACTTGTTTAAACAAGGGCTACTTTGGGGAGAACGCCTTGCTGCCAATAACCAACATAAGTATGTGATTCTCGGTGAGTGCGTCGTTGGAGGCACTACAACTGCCCTGGCAATCTTAACTGGTTTGGGTATAGATGCTGCCGGAAAAGTTAATAGTAGCCACCCTATTTGTAACCACGCGCAAAAGTGGGCACTAGTGCAAGCTGGGCTGGAGAAGATGAGGGGGAGCAGGGAGCAGGCTTGCCGTGAGCGTAGCCGAACGGGAGCAGGGGGAGCAAGGGGAGAAAATTTTACTTTGTCCTCATCTTCCCTAGTTAACCCCTTGCAACTCGTCGCTGCTGTGGGTGATCCGATGCAAGTGGTGGTAGCTGGGATGGCGATCGCTGCTAGTCGGAGTTGTGGTGTAATGCTTGCTGGTGGGACGCAAATGCTGGCGGTTTATGCGTTGATCAGTGCGATCGCTCAAACTTACGCCTTATCATGGCAACCACAAGAAGTAGTTGTAGGCACAACTCGCTGGGTGGCAGAAGATCCTACTGGAGCTACAGTTGACTTAGCCCTCAGCTTAGAAAAAGCCAGCTTAATTAAGAGTGGAAGAATCCCTCCCCTATTGGCAACTCATCTGAGCTTTGCTGATTCTCGTTATCCCCAACTCAGAGCTTATGAGCAGGGCTTTGTAAAAGAAGGTATGGGCGCTGGAGCAGCTTGCATAGCCGCCCATCTTAGCCAAAATTGGCAGCAAAACCAACTTTTGGCAGCCATTGAAGCCCAACTTGAACGGCTAAGTACAGCATCTCATTAATTCGTAGCGAATTAAATTTAGCAAGGCTCTGCGCCCATTACGAATTACGAATTACGTTAGCGTAGCGGTAGCGAGGAACGAGCGTCATTACGAATTACGAATTATTTAATGAATTCTCTCTCTAAGTAATTGTTCTTCCAAGGCCGCAATGCGATTGTATGCTGCTGTTAATTGCGCTGTCAGTCGTTGTATTTGAATTTCTGGTGTTATATTATCTCCAGCTTGACGATGCATGTCTAGATAAATGCCATCTGTCAATACATCCTTGTGTTCCATTTCTGGATTTAAATTGTTACGTCCTTTGAACTGGTAGCCTCCAGCCGCGCCATTTTCCTGCTCATTATGCTTTGCTTGTGTATTCGCTAGAGAACACTCTGAGAAAGCTTGAGAAACTTTACAATCAAGCTGCTCAATCACTTGGCAGAGGGCATCCAGTTTTTGGCTTAAAGTCAGGATTTGCTTCTGTAATGGCTCCATTTAATACCCTCATCCGTACATTTTCTATATGTTATTCAATTTACTCTCAACATTAACTATACTTAGGGATTATTTAAGTATTGATAATTTTTGGTGCAAATGTGACATTTAAATCATTACTTCTAAACATAAGTAAAATTTGGACATAAGTACTAATGAGGAAATTTATGGAGAAAAATTAATCTTTAGGTAGCTATTTGCCTAAAAAATCGCTAATTTAAGTCAGATATTCAAAATTAGCGCTATTAACAAGAAAAAATACCGCTAATTTTCTAACTACACTTTTTCAGTTAGTCAGCCTCTGGTGATATCTCTGCTTAATATTAGGTATAATCAAAAATCTCAAATCCAAAATCAATGGATCGACGGTCTTTTTTGCTAAGTACAAGCACATTGGCACTTTCACAACTGCTTTTTGGCTGTGGTGGAAACAACCAGACGCAACTAAAAGTACAGTTATTAAAAGGTTCTATACCTGGTCAGGTAGTTAATCAGTTCCACAAAGGTTTGCAGCAAGAGGTGCAGTTAAAGTTTGCTCCAGTTGAGCAGATACAAGGTTTATTTCAGCAATTACAAAATTGGCAGCAGAAACCCAAAGCCACAGATGAGCAGGGATGGAGACGCTTTATACCCTTTAGGCAAGATCAAAAAACAGCCGATGCAGACCTAGTGACATTGGGAGATTACTGGTTAAAAGCAGCTATCGAGCAGAAACTGATTCAACCACTCCAAGAGGTACAGGGAAACCAATTAAAGCAGTGGTCTGCTTTAGATGAAAGGTGGAAACAACTGGTAACGCGCAACGACCAAGGTAACTTGGATACTCAAGGGAAGGTGTGGGGTGCGCCTTATCGGTGGGGTAGCACAGTGATTGTTTATAACCGTGACAAGTTGCAAAAATTGGGATGGATGCCCAAAGATTGGAGTGATTTGTGGCGAGAGGGAGTGCGGCAGCAGATTTCCCTACTCAATCAACCACGAGAAGTTATTGGTTTGGTCTTAAAGAAGCTAGGAAAATCTTATAATACAGAGAATCTTGACCAAGTACCAGACTTGGAAAAGGAATTACAGGCATTAAACCAACAGGTAAAGTTCTACAGCTCCAATAACTACTTAGAACCTCTAATTATGGGAGACACTTGGCTAGCGGTTGGTTGGTCAAGCGATGTAGTGCAAGTTCTGGGACGTTATCCGCAACTTGGTGCAGTTATCCCCCAGTCAGGAACAGCAATCTGGGCAGACTTGTGGGTACGTCCCGCAGGTATTACTACTAAGGGTACTTTATCAGATCAATGGATTGACTTTTGTTGGCAACCAAGCACAGCTAAACAAATTTCGGTGCTGACCAAAAGTAATTCGCCAATTTCTACAAATATTGTCGCTTCCGATATCCAAGAACCATTACGGAGTATTTTACAGAGCGATGTCTACGACGGGCTACGCCTACGCGAAGTTTTTGATAAAAGCGAATTTTTGCTTCCCTTACCCCCATCAACAATAAAACAATACGAGTCTTTATTCGCCAAAATTAAAATTTAATTGGGGATTGGGCATAGGTGATTCTCCTGTTCCCCTTGTGCCCTTCCCAACTCAGACGCGATTAATCGCGTCTCTACCACTCTCTTTTTTCTACAAAGAACGCTGTAACCCTATCTTGTTCTTAACACTCGTTTGAATACTGCATAAAGCTGGACTTGTACTAAAGTTGCAAGTGTAGGTTGCTAAGGGTTCTTTTTGATAATTAAATACCCGGACGTTGTAACCAAAGTTACGTGCAGCGCTACCCAAGCGATTTACGAAGTCGTAGCGCTGTATAGAGTCTAGTAAGCTCCAAATTTGCTCATTCACGATCAAGTCTACTCGTGCAGGTTCTTTTTCAGAAGGTGGATATGCTATCCAATTATCCAATAGCTTTCTCTCAGAGTTTTGTTGTGCCCACCATAAACTAGGAACGGTTAATCGTTCTGGGTTTATGGTGTTAGCTGTGATTACATAATCTTTTGGTTTGGTCAATAAGTCTAGTTCCAGAGGCGCATTAGAAGGCGATGGTATTGCGGGGGTTTGCGCTAGCGAGGGCGGGACTAGTAAATTAGTGAGGCTAATGGTTAGTAGTAATGAAAACCATGTCTGGCGAACGCACAATTTAGGTATATGCATAACTAATTCGTAATTCGTAATTCGTAATTCGTAATTAAGGCATAAGTCAAAATTCGCACAATTTAAAGTTTAATGGCAACGATGCGAATTCTTCGATAGTCTGCTAACCAAGTTCCTTGTTGATACAGTGTTGGCTTAAGATATTCTTCGACGACGCGAATTATTTGTATTTGTTGCTCACTAGAAAGTCCTGTTAAAAAACTGCTGGCGAACATCTGAATCCAGTTTGCCATACCTGCTTCTGCGTCTGCTAAAGGAGTTGGACGAGCAAAAAGCATGGCATGAATGACATCAAAGCCTTGCTGTTCTAGTAAGGTGGCGTATTCACCAATACTAGGGAAATACCACGGATTTAGGGCTTGTGCGGAGATATTAATTGCTTCTAAGGCGCTTTCCAAAACTGTGGCGATCGCCTGCACATTTCCCTTACCACCAAATTCTGCCACAAAACGGCCTCCGGGTTTTAGGGATTGATGTATGGAAGCGATCGCACTATCTGCTTCTTTCACCCAATGTAATACAGCGTTGGAAAACACAGCATCCAATGGCTTATCTACTTGAAAGTTTCTAGCATCAGCAACATCAAAGTGGATATGGGGATAGTTTTGTCTGGCCTTTTCGATCATCGCGGGTGCATGATCAACTCCCATTACTTCAGCACCAGCTTGGGCAATTTTTTCTGTGAGTTGTCCAGTACCACAGCCGAGATCCAAAATCGATTCCCCTAGCTTAGGGTTAAGTAATTGTAACAAGTCCTCACCATACTGCCATACGAAAGCGTGTTTATCTTCATAAAGGGAAGTGTCCCAATTATTGCTTGTCGAAATATTATTCATAAATAACTATGGTGGTTCCTAATTGAATGTAATAAAACCTTTTTGTTGTGGTGGAATATCAATACTGCGTAGGTTTTGCCTAAAAAATAAAAATGTGTAGGTTGGGTTGAGGAACGAAACCCAACCTAAGAGCGGGGTTTGTTGGGTAACCCATTGCCTCAACCCAACCTACGAATATTCTGAAGTTAGTTGCTCTGTACCCGGAATTAATTAATTATTAATTAATGACTAACTTGACTAATTAATTACGAATTACGTTAGCGCAGCGTAAAGCCTTCGGCATAGCTTCGCTTAGAGCGAGTCCTCGAGCGTCATTACGAATTACGAATTAGTAATTATTTGGTCAACTTATCCAAGAAATCCATTTTCACCGCAAAGTTGATAACATCTTGGCCTGTGCGAGGAATTGTAATCTCACCGTTATTCAGGGCAACAATATATGGCAGACCATCAATTACATCAATAATTGGCCCACCGGAAGCACCGGCTGCGGTGGCGCAATCATGATAAAAAAGGTTTGACTCATCGCCAACAATGCTACAACCATTTTCATAACCAGCTGTCCAGCCTTTGCCGGCAGTCAAGAATTCATAGCCTTCTTTGCTGGGGTCTGGGTAATCACTAGAGTAACCAACAAAGAAAAGTTGTTTTCGCTTCTGCTTAATCAAAGTGGAAGCAGACACAGATTGCCATCCTAAATAACCATATTTACGACCCAATGGCTGATTAATTCTGATCAATGCCCAATCATTGCTTTGATTTTGGACGTTATCAAAGCCGCCATTCTTGAAGTCTGTACCATAAAGTACGTTTTTCGCAATATTTTGTACTGTAGCAATATCTTTAGAACTTTGGGACTTGCCATTAATAGCATTGGGTATAAACCGAAGTTCTTTACTGAGTTGATGAGTCTCAGGGTCAATTACACAGTGGGCGTTTGTCAAAACTATATCACTAGCAACCAGTGTGCCTGTACAATAATAGCTTTTAGCATCGGCTGCTGTGCCTTGCACTCGTCCGATAGTTGACCAAGGATAATTTCTACTCAACATGGGGATACGGTTATCTATACCTGTGGGGATACCGCGATCGCCTTCATAAGGTTTGTCCGACTGTTCGAGATCATCTGGTTTGAAGGGTTTACCATTCCCTACCAAATTCAGCTGTTCTGTATTTGGCGATATCGGTGATTCTGTTTCTGCTTGGACTGATATCCAACCACCTAAAGTGGTAAAACCGACAATTCCGGCGATAAAGAAAGCAAGCAGTTGTTTGTAAATAGACGGTTTACGCATTGATTTTACTCCTGAGTTAAAAGTGAAAATTTGAGATTAGGGATTTCCAAGAAATAGCTACTACTTGTGGGGTGGGCATCTTGCCCGCCCTTGATTACGGGCGGGCGAGACGCCCACCCCACAAGAAATAATCGGATATTTTTTATTTGGAAGTCCCCTAGACCTCTCTCCTGGGAGGAGATAGGCTTTAAATTGCGTTTTCTTCCAGTTCTCTCTCCTTTTAGGCTACGGTGTACACACAAGTACTTTCGTTCAGAACACAAGGACTTTCGTTCAGAACACAACGACTTTCGTTCAGAACACAAGGACTTTCGTTCAGAACACGAGGACTTTCGTTCAGAACACGAGGACTTTCGTTCAGAACACGAGGACTTTCGTTCAGAACACGAGGACTTTCGTTCAGAACACAAGGACTTTCGTTCAGAACACAAGGACTTTCGTTCAGAACACAAGTACTTTCGTTCAGAACACAAGTCTTTTTTGAGCTTTTGAGGGAATGAAACAGCTTTGCTTTTCAAGAGGGGTTGGGGGATTAAAATAATTCGTAATTCGTAATTCGTAATGACGCTCGCGGACTCGCTAACGCAACGCTTTCGTAAATTTTGTTTTGCATTAGCGAACGCGAGTGCGTCTCCAAGAGTTGCTCTCTTCGAGTCCGCGTTCGCTTTTAGCGTCTCTTCGAGAGCGTCTGGGGATTTTAACCCCACCGCAAAACTTGTCGTTTGTTAGAAGCGAGGGACTTATATCAGGTTCGGTTAAACACTTATAATATTTGTAGGTTGGGTTGAGGAACGAAACCCAACATTTTATCCTTGTTCATGTTGGGTTTCACTCCCGTTCAACCCAACCTACATTGATAGATTTTATTATAAGTAATCCGACGTACTTGATATTAGACCCCTCAAAAATGTTAAAAGTCTGTGGAGCCACTCTAAAAGACTTGTGTGTACACGGTAGCCTTTTAGGAGAAGGTCAATTAAGTAATTCACCGCCACTCACCTTGCAGGGTGAAAGCCGCCCAATAACGGGGATGTTTCCAAGCTGGATTTTTCAAATCCTTTCCTTGAAAATCTTTCCCTTGCCACATTTGGCGTTGAGCGACATTAAGGGCGGCGGCGGGAGATTTTTTTTGTTCCAATATTTGTTTGTAGAATCCAATCATTAACTCCTTGGTAGATTGATCGTTCACGTTCCACAGAGACACGGTAACTCTAGCTGCACCTGCATACATAAAGCCTCTTGTCAAGCCCACCAGTCCTTCACCTTGGACATCCTGCGCTCGACCACTTTCACAAGCACTTAGCACTATCAACTCTGCTGGTAAATCGAGGTTAAAAATATCGTTGAGCCGTAGGAAGCCTCTGGTTTGGGGTTTACCTTGTTTATCTACGAGAGACAGCACGATACCTGATAAGCCTGGGTTCACAGGGTCGAAAATGCCGTGAGTGGCGAACAGCAGCAGGCGATATTGGCTCAACTGTTTACTAGTTGCAAAGTTGTAGTTGGCATCAAAGTCAAAGGCAGAAAGCTTTTCACCAGGAGAATTCACCAAGCTAAGAATCGCCTCTCCTTCGTCTTTTGTACCTGGGAGTGGGTCTAATTTGTCCCGATTGATGTTTCTCAAAGACGTTTCTAAAGCAGAACGGTCAAGGTTGTTTTCTACAGTTGAGGGTTTATCATTCTTCAACCGCGCATCATCAACAGTAAACACAGGATTAGCGAGAACGGCTAGAGTTTTGGGTGCAATCTTGCGTCCTTTTAGTTTCTTTCTGTGAGTTGCAATGCTAGATATTGAAGGGAGGTTGACAATTTCATGATTCACAACTAAAGGTTGATATTCTGCACTGGCTGACGATTTTCTCAGTTCGTTTAAAGCCGCGAATGGTACTTGATGTAAAATCCCATCAGCAACAATAACTAAACGTTTATTTCCTAACTTCCTAGCTACAGGTGCGAGGATAATTTGACTGAGTGCGTCTGCTGCTTCCCCTGTATTTGCAACAGCTTCGGCGTTGTCTGCTGCGGTTGCTCCCTGATTTAGTGGCTGCTTTACAAAACTGTTAAATTTATTTGCAGCTTTCGCTATCTTTTCTTGTCCGGGAAGTTCGTAGCTTTCTAGAGAATTAGGAGTGACTACCCACAGATAACTGTGTTTTTCACCCAAGGAATATTGCAACATTACGGTATCTTGATCTAGTTGTTGTTGAATTGCTGACAATTCCAGTACGTCTTTTGGGTCAACTAATTCTGCACGTTCTGGGTTAGTTGCCCTGATTTTTTCAGAAATTGATTGCGATTCTTGGATAATATTTGTAATTTCTTGTTTGGTTTTTGTGATTAGTTCGGTGGGTGGTTCCTTTCGACTGAATAAGTCTGATAAAAACTTATCTTTGGCATTCAATTTAAAATTTAAACGGCGTTCTTCTGCTAATAGTTGCGGATCAATGTCTTTACGGAGATTGACATTACTTTCTTTTAACAGTTCGACTAATACCCTGGCGCGAGAACGTTCGCTAATGTGCAATGCTAATGCGTTGTATCCTTTTGATGGGTCTTTTTTGTGCAACTGCATCAACAAGTCAATGTAGAACTTGTAATAATCTTGCACTGTGGCGAAGTAGGAAGAACGTAAATCATCGCTGTTGACTTTGCTGCGCGTATTCTCAATGATGTTTATGACAGTTTCTATGTGCGTCTTGGCTTGGTTGAGATTTCCTCTGTCGCCCTCAATGATGGCTATTTTATAAAGTGAATGAGTTGGGTAAGATATTTGATCATGCTGCCTTAGCTTCAGTTCTTGGTTGTAAGCCTCTATCGCCTGCTGCGGCTGCTTCATAGAGATGTAAATCTTACCTCGGTTTTTGTAGGCGATAGCTTGTGATGATACATCTCCTAACTGCTGTGATAGCGACAAACTTTGTTTGCTAGCATCAAGGGCATTTTGATAATCTCCTGCACCTTCATAGGCGGTGCTTAAAGCACGAAGGGCATAAATTTCAGCTGCTTTGATATTCTTTTTTCGAGACAGTTCTAAAGCTTGTTTAGCCTTAGCAATAGCTTTGGGATATTCCTTTAATAACTCATAAGCCTTTGCAGTAGAAAAAAGAATATAATTTTTCGTCAAGTATCGTTCCCCGGCATACTTTAACGCATCCTCAAAATATTTCAATGCTTGATGGCAATCTTCTGCTTTTTTTTGATATAAGCAGAGTTCTAGATAAACAGTGCCTATTGCATAAAAACCAGTTACTATTAAACTCGGATCGCTTTGCTGATATATCTTCAAAACTTCCTTATATTTATCAATGCTTAAGTCATAGGCTCCTAAATATTGGTACACCTTAGCTATCTCATGGAGAGTCTTTGCTTCTATACTAGGCTTTTGCTGTCTTTTAGAAATTTCTAGTGCTTGGTTAAAGAGTATATCTAGGGCTTGTTGAAATTCTGTTGATTTTGTATGAATAGAGGCAATGCTTACAAGTGTTTCAGCCTCTCCTTGAGAATCATGAATGTCGCGTTGAAGCTTTAGGGCTTGATTGAGATTTTCAAGAGCTTTTTGTGTCTCACCTAATAGATAGTACGCATCACCAATACTGGAAATAAAATTTGCTTCCATCTGGAAATTACCTAGCTGATGAGCGATAGTTCTTGCTTTATTGAAGTAGACAATCTGCTGCTGTAGATCACCCAGAGAAGAGTAGCTAATGGCAATTAAAGCGAGAATCCTCATTTGGCTATTCAAAAAATCTATACGACCAAATGGATTTGTTGTGTCCTGCTGTATTTGTCTTGCGTTTGTCTTTTGTAACTCTAATGCCTGCTGAAAAGATTTCTCGGCTGAAGAGCGATCGCCTCTGAAACTGTAGGCTAAACCTATATTTGCAAATGTCTCTGCCTGTCCAAATAAATTTTTAGTTTGGCTGTATATTTTCAGCACTTGCTGATAGTAATCAAGGGCTTTATTTGTTTCACCCAATAGGTCGTAGTTTACAGCAATACTCCCAAGCGTCTTTGCTTGCCCTGGTAAGTCATCATTTGCCTTTTGAATTGCCAAAGCTCTTTCTAAAAAGTCACGCTCTTTTTTCGGTTCGCCAAATACTTTATAAACTACAGCAATGCTCCACAGTACATCAGCCTCTTTTTTGGGTTGTTTGTCAGCATGATATAGTGACTGTGCTTGGTTATAAGCATCAATCGCTTTTTGCTTTTCCCCTAATTGTTGATAAACAATACCAAGTGATTTTAATATTAAAGCTTTCCATTCACGAGCCTCTGATTGCTGTGATTCCTGCACAATAGCTAATGCTTGCTCCAAATATCCCACAGCTTTTGTGTTTTCTGTTAGGGTGGTGTAGGTACTACCAATCAAAGAAAGTGTAACAGCCTCCCCAAAAGGTGCTTCTTGAGGTTTTGCTGCACGCACTTCTGGTAATCTCCAGATTTTCAACGCTTCTTCAAATTTAGTAATTGCCTGTCGTAGTGCTGCTGCTGATGGTTGATTCCGTAGTTGATCTCCTTCTTTTAACAGTTGGTGTGCTTTATCCCAAAGTGGCTTAATTTTAGCCTCGGCTTCACTTGGCGCAGGGTTTGTATTTTGTGGTTTCGCATCTGGCGACTGCGCTATTTTGACGTTAGCAGAGACTTTTTTCGCTATTTTTTCTGAAAACGAATCTGTATACCCTTGTTCTACCGCAGTATCAATTGACTTTTGCGAGTCAGCTTGCATCTGTTGTCTTATCTGCAACCATCTACTTATCGATGTTGCACCTACCGCATCAGATAGAAAAACCACACTCAGTAATACAGTTAAACTATAACGAGAAACATGAGAAAATGAGCAGCAAAAATTACACTCAAATTTAGCGTTCTTCTTCATGCTGAAGCCTCAATAACCTTTCAGTTAGTTGGGTTTAGATATTTATGGTTGAATTCCTTAAGAGGATGTTTGAAAAGTGGTCGGCTGTGATTTTAGGCACTTATTGATCCCCCCTAACCCCCCTTAAAAAGGGGGGAACCGGAATCAAAGTCCCCAAATTTATCGGGTGATTTAAGGGGTTCTAGAACCTTTTGCTACCGACAAGAAGACTTTTTAAACAACCTCTAAGGAATCTTTCTGTGATTCCAATGTTGAGTTTATAACGTTCATCAATCTGAAATAACATTGTTACCAAAATAGATACAAAATTTTGTCAAATCTTCTGGATTCCTTGTTTTGGCGTTATCTAGTGAGGTTTTATGTCGATTTAACTCCACAACTTCTTAAAGAAGTCGGGGATCTGAGGGTCAAGTGAGTAATACCAAATAATTTGCTAAACTTTGAATCATCATCAGGAGTAAGTGTGATGTTTCAAGCTTTACCAAAAACGATCGCTTTTGAAGAACTCCTCAATTGGAAGCCAGATGTCGGATGCTATGAACTACACGACGGAGCAATTGTTGAAATGCAGCCAGTAGGAGATCATGAAGAGATTAATGGTTTTTTAGGTGGTGAAATAACTTTAGAGTTCAAACGTTTAAAACTCCCATGCCTCATACCCAAGCAAGCATTAGTCAAAGTTCCTGGCAAAGAATCAAGTTTTATCAATGATAGATTCGATTTGTTGAGAACCATGAAGAACAGCAAGAACATCAATTTGGTCAGACTTAATATAATAAATAATGCGATAAGAGCCTTCAATAACTTCTCTAATCTGCTTAGTTTCAAATTCTGGGACAATGCGACCCGATAATGGAAATTGGGCAATTTGCTCAGAGCGTTGAGTTAATCGCTCAACCAGTCTTTGAGCATAGTGAGGAGAATTTTGAGATATATAGGTATAAATAGAGGATAAATGATTAACGGCTGTTTCTGTCCAAAAAACTTTCACGGTTGCAATCCAAATTTTGCACGTACTTCTTCAACAGAAACAACTCTTCCCGCTTCACTATCACTTAATCCCGCTTCTATTGCTTGTCTTACATAGATTTCATACATTAAATCATCCCATGTCAAATTTTCTGGCAATTTGTCAATTAGCCGTCGTGCTTCTTCCTTGATATTTTTGATTTCCATGACATTCATTGACTACAATCACGTCTATCTGGTTATTATAACGATTCTCCTCAGTGATGTGATACCAAGTAATTTGCTAAACTCTAAACCAGAATCAGGAGTAAGTGTGATGTTTCAAGCCTTACCAAAAACGATCGCTTTTGAAGAATTCCTGAATTGGAAGCCAGATGGCGGACGCTATGAACTACACGATGGGGTAATTGTTGAAATGCAGCCAGTAGGAGATCATGAAGAGATTAATGGTTTTTTAGCTAAAAAACTAAACGTAGAATTTGAACGGCTGAGTCTCCCATACCTTATACCCAAGCAAGCACTCGTCAAAGTTCCTGACAAAGAATCTGGTTATTCGCCTGATGTGATAGTGATAAATCAAAAGAATCTTTCATCAGAACCGATGTGGAAAAAGTCATCAACGGTTACTCAAGCTGCGTCCGTTCCCCTAGTTATTGAAGTCGTCAGCACTAATTGGAAAGATGATTATGCACACAAACTGGTTGACTACGAAACTTTTGGCGTTCCTGAATACTGGATTACTGATTATTTAGCTTTGGGCGGTAGTAGGTACATAGGTAATCCCAAACAACCTACTATTTCCATTTACTATTTGGTAGATGGTGAGTATGAGGTTAACCTGTTTCGGGGAAATGACTGCATCATATCCCCTACATTCCCAGAATTAAACTTGACCGCCGAACAGATTTTTCAAGCTGGGCGTTCGCAAAATCAATTATGACCGCAATGCAGACCAAATAATTACTAATTCGTAATTCGTAATTCGTAATTAAAGGCACAGAGCAACTGACTAAAGTTTATGGAGACAAATAAATTTATTCCTTATTTCTAGCCCCCGACTTTAGCCGTAGGGTAATAATTACGAATTACGAATTATAAATTACGAATTATTTTGACACTCCCATAGGGCCACGAGTCACGCCTAATTGATTTTGCAGTTTCAACTCACGCCAGAGTTGAGAACCTGTAATCTCACCTTCCAGTAGTTGACTGTAGCAATGTATTGTTTTACTCACTTGTTCTGGTGTTTCATTGACAAACTCGATGCGAAAGCGACGTAATCCCAGTTCTATGAGGCACTGTACGTACTCGGCTCCCGTTTGAGCAGTGCCGTTAAATACAGTATTGCGACAACCTACATCCGCTTTGAGGACATGTTCGCTACCAACGCGATCGCGCAATTTCACTTCCTGCTTTTCACAAGGTCGTCCACAGTTAGTGTAGTCTGTACCTGTCGATAGAAAGGCACAAAAGACACAATGCTCCATGTGAAACATCGGTACATGTTGATGGATTGTTACCTCAAACCACTGGGGTGGACAACTGGTGAGCAGGTCTTGCAGTTGGGTAATATTCAGGTCGTAGGATGCCGTTAGCCTTTCTAAACCAAAGCGTTGCTGAAAGTAGTCTGCTGTTAAGGGATTAGCAACGTTGAGCGAAAAATCTCCAATACAACGGTCTTGAGCAAAGAATTGCAATTGGTCATAATTCCGTATTAGATAGCCATCTGCTTCACAGGCACGGACTTGCTGCAAAATCCAATTTTCCCCCGATTTAGTAATTCGGGGTGGTGCAACCCAGATAGTGGGGAGTGGGGAGTGGGGAGAGACGCGATTAATCGCGTCTGTACAGGAGTATTGAGTAGAGACGCGATTAATCGCGTCTGTACAGGAGTATTGAGTAGAGACGCGATTAATCGCGTCTGTACAGGAGTATTGAGTAGAGACGCGATTAATCGCGTCTGTACAGGAGTTGGGAGTGGGGAGTGAAGAATTGTCTGCTTTGTTTTTCTGCTGTTGTTGGCGTACCATTTGCACCGCGTCTCGGTAGGCGCGGGGATCTTCAAATTCACAGTAGAGGGTTTCAATACCAGCTTTGAGGGCAGCTTGGAGTTGTTTGAGGTTTCGTACTAAGACGATGAGTGAGGGAGATGAGGGAGATGAGGGAGATGAGGGAGATGAGGAGGGGAGTAAGTCTTTCAAAGAGATATCAGAATGTAATTCCCAGCGTTTGGGTTGACTTCGCAATTCTTCCAACTGCACGACGATTTCCCGCCGCATCCGGTTTAACTCACTTACGGGTAGCATAATCGCACCGATGAGGTGGTTGGTTAGTGTTTCTAAACAGAAAGGTGTGTTGCCGAGACGACCGAATTGTTCTTGTAAACGGTCTGTATCTAGGGGTTTGGTGTGCGCTTCTACTAGTGAAATTGCTGACTCTACCTGTACAATATTACCGAGTCGATCGCGGGCGATCGCAATCAATGGCTGACCAACTTCTCCATAAACCTCCAAGTCAATCGGACGCTGAAATTGTGGGTTCTCGCCAGCAAAACTCTGACGCACTTGCTTATCTAATTCTGGATCGCTGGTTTTCCAAATGCGATCGCCTATATGCACTCGGCGCAGGTTCAAGTCATTTCGCCCAAAGGTAAGCAAAGTTTCTTTACCTTTGGACACCACAGCATAAACCCGACCGCCTTCTTCCTTCGCCTCTGGATGTCCGCAGTCAAATACAATTCCATCTCCCGGTTTTACAGGCGCTTCCAGTCTGACTGTTATTTGTTCGTTGTGAATGCGACTGACTTCACCTAAATAAACCCCACGTTTTTTACCAAAGCGGGCGTGAACTAGTTCCTGATTATTAATTCCGCTAAACCAACCCGTGTAGAGTCCGCGAGAAAATGCCATTTCTAGGTTGTAGTGTTCTTGATCTGTTGCCCGTTGTTGATTAAGCGGAAGATCCCCCCAACCCCCCTTCAAAAGGGGGGCTATGTTCTCCCCTTTTGAAGGGGGTCTAGAGGGGATCTCCTCCATCACCCGATCTAGCGCTTGTCGATAAACACGGGTGACATTAGCAACATATTCTGGGGCTTTCAAACGACCTTCAATCTTGAGACAAGTTACTCCAGATTTCACCAAATCTGGCAAAACATCTAACCCTGCTAGGTCTTGAGGACTGAGTAAATATTTGCGTTCTTTTAAATTCACAACTTCCCCATCAGCGATTAAATCGTAGGGCATCCGGCAAGCTTGGGCACATTCACCTCGGTTGGCAGAACGTCCGCCTAAAGCCTCGCTAGTCAAACATTGACCAGAATACGCTACGCACAAAGCACCGTGAACAAAGACTTCCAAGGGTAGTGAAGTTTCTTGTTGGGCAATCTGCTGCTGAATTTTATTGATTTCCTGAAGAGAACATTCACGCGCCAGCACCACTAACTGACAACCGAGGGACTTGGCAAATTCCACTCCAGCCGCACTGGTGATGGTCATTTGCGTGGAAGCATGGATGGGAAAATCGGGCGAGAGGTGACGGATGAGACGGCATATACCCACATCCTGGACAATCACCGCATCCACACCTGCTGCAATAATTGTGCGGAGATATTGCTGTGCTTCTGCCAGTTCTTTGGGAAAGATTAGTGTGTTGACAGTGACATAACCCTTTACGCCGCGACGATGCAAGAATGTCATCAATTGCGGTAAGTCTGCCTCAGTAAAGTTTTGTGCCCGCATTCTGGCGTTGAAGCGATCCAAACCGAAGTAAATCGCATCTGCCCCATTTTCCACAGCAGCTTTAGCACAGTCCCAATTACCTGCTGGCGCGAGTACTTCAGGACGTTGAAGGGAGGGTTGGGAAGGGGAGCGATCGCTTTTCATCAGATTTAGGGAGGGTTAAGTAGCACCATAGTGATTTTATCTAAGTTGGTGGGGAATGGTTGGGGATGGCGCGATGTCTAACGACAAGCCGCTTCTCTTCTTAGGCTACGCCAACGCGTCTACGCTAGTGTTTTAATTCACCTTGAGGTGATGAAAAATGATCCTGTTTCCAAATAGTGTGTGTACATTGTCCACCAATATTAGTTATGCTGTAAATAGAGACTCAGCTAAAGGTGGGAATTAGCCATGTCAGAAACATCATCTGCAAAAGATTGCCGCATCGATTTACGAGTTACGCAAGAGCAAAAAGAACTATTAGAACGGGCTGCGAGTCTTAAAGGAATTTCTTTGAGTGCTTATACACTTTTTCATGTTTTGCCAGTTGCCAAGCAAGATATAGATGCAAATGAAAGGCTGGTGCTGTCTAATCTTGATAGAGATTTGTTTATGTCAGTAATGGAAAATCCGCCAGAACTGAAGGGAAAACTCAAATCTGCTATTCACAAATATAGACAGAAGTATGACAAGTGATAGCGAGGCAAGATGGAATTTTGTACCAATTGATAAAAAGCATCAAAGAGATTCTTTTGATTGCGGTTATGCAATTTTGAATGATTATCTTAAGAAATATGCACGGCAAAATCATAATAGGGGAATTGCTAAAACATTTGTAGCAATTCCAGCATCAGGAAGCTTGAATATTGATGGCTATTATATTGTCAGTGGTAGCGTTATTGAGTATGAATCCTTACCAGAATCTTATCAGAGTGGAATGCCAGCCTATCCAATTCCAGCAATGCTGATTGGGAGATTAGCTGTAGATAATTCGGTTAAAGGACAAGGTTTGGGAGGCGAATTGTTAGTTGATGCTCTCTATCGTGCTGTTCGTGTTTCTCAAGAAATTGGTATGTACGCCGTGAGAGTTGATGCTATCGATTTGCAAGCAAAGGAATTTTATCTCAAGTATGAGTTTATTCCTTTTCAAGACAATGAACTCTCACTATTTCTGCCGATAGCAACGATAGTTAGAGAGTTTGGTTAACTTAATTAGGGAAATATCAAAGGATTTAAATTTAGGGTAGATGCCCAAGAAAATTAGAGAGTTAAAAGCTATTTTGTTGAAAACTGGGTTTGTGTATCGTCCTGCAAAAGGTAGTCATACCTTCTGGACTCACCCATTGATACCTGATGAACCAGTTACCATTGCGGGAAAAGATGGAGACGATGCACCCCGATACTTGGAAAAGCAAGTCAATCGTGTTTTGAAACAACTAGGAGAAATAGAGGAAGAATAATGAGCGATCGCTACAGTATGGTAATTCAATGGTCAGATGAGGATAATTGCTACTTAGTACACTTACCGGAATTCCCTTGGCAGCAATTCCACACTCATGGTAAGAGTTATGAAGAAGCCGCTAAACACGGACAAGAGGTGATTGAATCTCTGATTGAATGGTATGAAGAGCAAGGAAAACCTTTGCCAGAGCCAATTACTTTTCCTCAGAAACCGTTAAAAGTGGCTTAAATCTTCGCTTTGATTATTTATTAATCAATTTAAACTGTAGGTGTAGCAGCAACTGATGATAAAAAATTAATCAGGTCTTGTATTAATGGATGTTGTTGCAATGTCTGTATTTCATCATCACTAGCACTAGTTAGTATTTTCTGAATAACTGGCGTATCTTTGCCGAAAACTGCTTCTAAAAATCTTTTTGGCTTGCTCTGAGCAAGTTGCCATTCTAAATCAGTAAAGCTACGTTCAGCTAATTTTTCAATCAACGGACGATTTTGTACTAAGACTATCTCTATTTCTGGAACTGCCAGTAAAACTTTAAAAGGAATACCAGGAGATGCTTGACGGAGTAAATAATTGAGTGTGTCTAATTGTTCGCTAACAAGTGAATCATCTTCTGTATCTGCATCCGTCACCAAAGCAACAGGAATTGCTCTAGTAACCAAAAGTGTACTCGCTAGTGATTGCGCTCCATACTTACCCGAACCATTTACAAATTTAATTTCTTGAATAATACGTTGTGGTAGCAATCGGTTTAAAATTAGTATGTCTTGATTTCCTTCTGTAAATATATAAGCTTGTGTCATATTTTAGCCTCAATTCTAATATTGTAATCGGGAAAACCATGTTCAATACAATGTCGATATTTTTTGACTAGCGACCTACTTATACATTTATTTTGGAGCGAATACTTAATTTATTCTCCTTCCCATAAAAGTATAGTTTGGGGTGAAACCAATCTCGCTAACTTCACAGCATTTGGTGTAAATCCCTTACGACTAAATACAATATCAGTAATTGTTGCAGGTCTGCGTAGTAGTTGATTTCTTAGCTTTGCAATTGGTGAAATATCAATCGGTTCACATTCATCTTTGCATTCTATAATATAAGCTAATCCTTCTGAATAAACTACCCCATCAATTTGTTCTAATTCGTCTCCATCGACTCTTACGCTATAAGGCCAGGTTACTTCAGCGGCATCCAGTTCAAAGGCTCGTAAAACTAGATATTCTAATGCTTTACCTGCACCCCAACCAGGAGTATCACCTGACTCAATTTCTGACCACAGTTGGATTAAATCATCCCAGTTATATTTTGCAATTTTAGCTTCATACTCCTTACCTGTAGGCATGATTTTGTTTTAATTATAGTACTGCTGTTCTGTCTTCAGAAAACACATACTGAATAATTTACTTTATTTACTTTACGTTAAATTGCGATGCCTACGGCGGGCTACGCCTACGCACCTTACCCCAATCCCTCAACATCAGCACTTTCCCCTTCCGACTCAACCGGCTCAAACTTCACTTTGTTGTATAAATCCTGTAGTGAAATCTCAAAGGGTACGGTTACAAGTGCGATCGCTTCATCTTCTTCGTCATATTCACGAAACGCCCATTGCTTTTTCCCAGTTTTGGAAAATTGCTCTACATGAATCCGAGTTTGGTCAATTAATAAATATTCTTGGAAAGTAGAAATTGTTCGGTAAGCCTGAAATTTATCTTCGCGATCGTAGTTTTTAGTAGATTTAGACAAAACCTCAACAATAACTTGGGGATTTGTAATAATATCTGTACGGTTGTTGAAAAATTCTGGTTCACCAGCTATTACTGTCACATCTGGATACGTGTAGATACGCTTTTGATGTATCCACAGACGCATATCGCTATTAAACACTTCGTATTCTTCTTGTCTGAACGCGAAGTTTAACATAGCATAGAAATTACCAGCTATCCGATTGTGATTTACTGTTCCACCCGCCATAGGAATTATTTGCCCATCAATGTATTCACTTTTGTAGTCAGCAGCTTCTTCTAGCTCTAAATATTCCTCTGGGGTATAGTATCGCTGTTTTGTGATTTGCATAATTTTATCAGGTAGCAATGTTTAACGATACGGAGCGTCTAGTGACCCATGTTTACCGAACAGGTTAACATGGTTTGATAGAGGTGCTATGTGCTTTGTAGAAAGTGAGCGTAGGCGCAGCCCGCCGTAGGCATCGCTATCTCAATTCACAAAATCTGTTAGCTTCCTTTCCTATTGATAACCGGCTGCTTGCAACATAAACAACTTGGCATAACGTCCTTTTAGCTGTAACAACTCTTCGTGAGTTCCCTGTTCTATAACTTCCCCGTTTTCTATAACTACGATTTTGTCAGCCATTCGTACCGTTGAGAAGCGATGGGAAATCAAAAGTACCATCTGATTTTGAGTAATAGCGCGAAAATGATTGAAAATCTCAAACTCAGCTTGGGCATCTATTGCTGATGTTGGTTCATCTAACACCAAGATATCTGCTTGCGATCGCATAAAAGCACGAGAGAGGGCAATTTTCTGCCACTGTCCCCCAGAAAGTTCCTGTCCTCCCTTAAACCAACGACCAAGCTGAGTCTGGAAGCTTTGGGGTAATTGGTTAATAAAAGATTGGGCCATGCCTTTTTGGGCAGCAGTTTGCCAACGGGTTTTATTTTCGAGATGTTCTACATCACCTACGCCAATATTCTCACCCACACTAAACTGGTAGCGGACAAAGTTCTGAAAAATTACACCAATGCGACGCCGCAGCACATCCACATCCCATTCCTGCAAGTCCAAGCCATCTAAGAAAATTCGCCCAGAGTCAGGGGTGTAGAGTCGGGTAAGTAGTTTGATTAAGGTAGTCTTACCAGAACCGTTTTCACCGACAATTGCCAGTTTCTCTCTGGGTTTTAAATGCAGCGAAATGTTTGTCAACGCTGGCTTAGAACTTCCTGGATAAGTAAATGATACGTTCTCAAAACGAATACCATCTTGAGGATTTAACCCAATGGTTGCTTTACCCCAAGATGTTGGTACTTCTTCTTCCAGAAAATCATAAAGATTTGATAGATATAGGTTGTCTTCATACATTCCTCCAATAGAAGTGAGGGCATTGGAGAAAGTAGACTGTCCTTGGCGAAACACAGTGAGATACATTGTCATATCTCCCAAGGAAATCTTACCTCGCACTGTTTCCAGTACAATCCAAGCATAAGCTAAGTAAAAAGCACCCGTACTGACTAAACCCAGGAGATACCCCCACAGTCCTCGCCGCAGAGTCAAATCGCGGTCTTCGCCATAGAGTTGATCGAATAGGTTGCGGTAACGCCCTAGCAACATCTCTCCCAGTTGGTAGAGTTTGACTTCTGTGACAAAATCTTCTCTTGCTAGCAGATTTTCTAAGTAGTGCTGTTGACGAGTTTCTGCCGCACGCCAACTAAACAAGCGAAAGCCTTCTCCAGCAAACTTTGTTTCGGCAATAAATACAGGCATAGCTGCCAAAATCAACACCACCACCGCCCAACCTGAGAAATTTACTAGCAAAATACCGTAGGTGAACAGGGAAAGAGCATTTTGCACTAACCCAAAGGTGCGGTTTACTAAGGAAAGGGGACGAACTGATGCTTCTCGTCGGGCATTGGTCAATTTGTCATAAAATTCTGAGTCTTCAAACTGCCTAAGATCCAGTGTCAGCGCCTTTTCTAAGATGAGTACATTCACTCGCTGACCCATTAGCGCTCGCAATAACGACTGACAAATGATGATTCCCCGTTGACTGCCTGCTAGTAAAATTACAGCGATCGCTTCTAATCCTACATAAAATAGGGAGGGATAAATATTGACAAAACCATTGCTTTCTGAGTTAACTTGAGAGGCAAATACCACTGCATCAACAATTAACTTACTGATGTAGGATATTGCCGCCGGTAAAAGACCAGCCACTAAAGTTAAACTAGCCAGAAGAATAGTAAGCGATCGGCTAGTAGTCCATACTAGGCTTACAGCCCGTCCACTGTAGCGGAAAACCGTCAGTGATTGGCGCAGGATATTTCTTTTTTTTTAATCTTCATCTTTTGTTGGGCGAGATACCCCAGCTTGGGCGGATCTTTCTAATTCTTTTAATCTTTATATAATTTTAACAACAAACAACTCAGGAGCTAGAATGACGAGTGTGCGACTGGGTGGTGAATCCTATACTGAGGTTAACGGATATTCTGACTACTGAATTCTGACTCCTGATTTCTGTTTACATTCCTATCCCCACAATCTTCTACCTGCTTTCCCACTTAATTTTTGGTGAGCATCTTCCAACAAAGCTGGAATATCTAACTTTTCTGGACACCGAGGCAAACAGTCACCGCATTCTGTACAACGGTTGCCTTTCATTCCAGGGAACCAATGACCGGCATTTTCAAACATTCCGTAACGATATTGCCCATAGTCAGTCATATCGTATGCCACTGCAAGATTTCGTAACCGCAATACTTCTGGAATATTGATATTTTCTGGACAGGGCAAACAAGCATAACATTGGCTACACTTATCAGTTTTTAAAGCAACTTTTTGGTGATTTTCTAACCGCTCAAAAACAGAAATTTCTGCTGATGTTAACTCTCCATCATCGTCAGCGATTCGCAAAGGTTCCCTTAATTCATCTGGGTTCGCTGGGCCGATACTCAAAGTAGTAATACGGCTATCAGAAAGTAAAAAGCGATAGTTTAATTCTAAAGGTAAATACGGAGAACACAGGTCTTTTAGAGTTTGGGGTGGTGTGTAGAGGCGTCCTCCCTTATCGGCAGGGGAAATAATGAAAATGCCCATGTTCTTTTCGGCAGCTAGTTGAATCGCTGGTGCGTGCCGTTGGAAAAAATAGTAATAATGCAGATTGACAAAATCAAAAAAATCTGTATTAATTGCTGCCTGAATTACCTCTAATGACCCGTGGCTGGAAAAACCAACGTGTCGGACTCGACCATCAGCAACAGCTTCTTCTACGGCTTGCATACAGCCATTTTTGGCTTGCACCCACTCTAAATGTTGCCAAGTGTTCAAGCCATGAACGCCTAAGCAATCTAAATAATCTAGCTGTAATCGTTCTAGGGATTCGTCGATGCACCGACGCATGGTATCAGCATCTGCTGTGGCTGAGATTTTGGTAGTGATATAAAGCCTCGTTCGGGGTACTGACAACCCAGCTTTTAGCGCCCTACCAAGATACTCCTCACTTTTGCCGTAACCTCTGGCGGTTTCTAGATGATTAATTCCTAGCGCTAAGGCTTGTTCAATGGTCTGGTGAGCATTTTCAAAAGAAGCCAAGTAGCGCATTGTTCCCAGAGAAAAAACCGAGAGGCGCAGATTCGTTTTCCCAAAGCGTCGGTATTGCATCTTTAACAAAGAGTTAGGAGACGCGATTAATCGCGTCTGTACAGGAGTTAGGAGAGACGCGATTAATCGCGTCTGTACAGGAGTTAGGAGTTGAAGGAAGTAATTCATAACTCTTAACTCCTAGCTTTTTTTGCTTAGGAGTTAGGAGTTGAAGCAAAATCACTCATAATTCCTAACTCATAACTCATAACTCATAACTCATAACTTTTTTAACTGTCGCCATTACCAAAGCGCTTAATCAAATCTTCAGGACGGAGATTGGAAATAAATTCACGGAAGGCTTGCTGTTCGGCTTCATCTGCATCACGATCAACAGGGATAGAAGCATCGGCAATAACTTCTTCCATTACCCAAATGGGGGTATTTGTACGGAGGGCAATGGCGATCGCATCGCTAGGACGCGCATCAATTTCTTTTTTGACCTCGCCTTGCTGGACAATTAAAGCCGCATAAAATGTATCCTTTTGCAGGGAATGAATAATTACCTTTTCTAGAGTCATATTCCAAGTCTCTAGAAGATTCACAATCAGGTCGTGGGTTAAGGGTCTGGGAGGCTTCTGATTCTCCAGCGCACCCATAATTGCCCTAGCCTGTTCCTGACCGATGTAAATTGGCAAAGCCCGCCGATCTGAAGAATCTTTCAAAAGTACGATCGGGCTGCGGGTTATGGCATCTAATGCTATGCCAGCGACTTTCATTTCAATCATTGCCTAAGCCTCTACAATGCTTCGATAGCCTTGGATGCCGTGTAACAAATAGTACCCCTTTTTTGGCGGTTTTGCGACAGTAATAAACATAAGCATTCGTTCTCTATAATTGCTTCTATTAAACTCCGAACTTGTGGTGAAAACCAGAGTAAGTCAAATTGGTCTTCTTCGACAATAACCTTCTTACCCAAGTATGCCTTGTGAAGGATGCTAATGTGTTAATATCCCTATACCAAAAAAAGTCAAAAAATATACTTGGACGTTCAAGATTTATGTGACAATTACCAATTGATTTCAAGCAAAAGTAGGCAATAAATAGAGTTAGTTTGACAAAAAAGCCGTGTTTACAGGATTAATCCAGGCATTAGGAACGATGGAACCCTTAGGGGGCGATTCTTGGCAAATTACTTGTGTAAGCCATTCGGGTGAAGTAATTATGCAAGATTTGGCTTATGGTGACAGTGTTGCAGTAGATGGCGTTTGCTTGACAGTAGAAAAAGTTTTAAAAGATGGGTTTATTGCCACGGCTTCACCGGAAACGCTACGCCGCACAACTTTGGGAGGTGAGCGAAGGCAACAGAGATATGTCAATTTAGAAGCGTCGCTAAGGGTGGGCAGTAAAGTTGGCGGTCATTTTGTGATGGGTCATGTAGACGGCATTGGTCGATTGCTAGTGGCAGAACAAACTGCTAGTTCTTGGGAAATGACCTTTATTGCATCCGAGGCGATCGCACGGTATATTGTCCCCAAAGGTAGCATAGCTGTTAATGGCATCAGTCTCACAGTAGCCGCTTATGAGCCAGAAATCTCCCAGTTCAAGGTGGCAGTAATTCCCCTCACATACACCGATACAAATCTTCGCTATTTGGTTTCTGGAAGTTTGGTGAATCTAGAAGGGGATATTCTCGGCAAATACGTCGAAAAATTCGTTTACCCTGGAAACTCACAGACCACAGCCCCTGATGAAATTAGTATGGATGGCATTACACCCGCATTCCTAGCAGAACACGGGTATTTGTAACTAAAAAAGTTAGAAGTTAGAAGTAGAGACGCGATTAATCGCGTCTGTACAGAAGTTAGGAATTTTAAATTCATAACTCTTCACTCCTCACTCCTAACTTTCTTCTAGCTTCCTGGTTCCTGGCTTACCTGAGCAGTTTGCAAGCCTCGTACTACCTGGCTGAGGGCGCTTTGTAATTGCACGCCTGGGTCAGTAGCAACCCACCCGCTCGGTGTCAAATGGCGAACTTCAAAGTGCAGATGAGGGCCTGTGGAGTTCCCGGTACTACCAACTCTCCCGATGACAGTTCCAGGTTGTACCCACTGACCAGGTTGAACAAAGATTTCTGACATGTGACCATAGAGAGTTTGTTCAGCCGATTTGTGATTCAGGGTAACCGTTAAACCATAACCGCCCAACCAGTTAGCAGTTTCCACTTGACCGGCGGCGGCGGCCAAAACTGGCGTACCCGTAGGCGCACCTATGTCTGTACCAGCATGGAAACGTTGATTACCTGTGATTGGATGAACTCGCCAACCAAATACAGAAGTAATGGTAGCGGGTATAGACAATGGATACATCATTCCCGTACCACTATATGCAACTCTCCCCGTGTAGGGGATTTGTGGCAATACTGATGCTAGTGAGAAGTCGTAAGCTACGTTGCTGGGACGGGGTGCAATGTTGCCATCTGCCATTGGTGGAGGTAAAGTACCGCCACTGGGTGCGATGGGAGTTGCACTCACTCTCGTGGGGCTGAACTCGGCAGGACTCGGAATAAACCGATTAGGGCTAAATCCGCTTTTGGTGACACCGCTAGAACCACTTTGAGTTGGAGTACCACGCCATCTGCTAGTGTTGCCAGTAGAAGATGCAATCTGCCGCACAGGTGGAACTACTGGTAATTGTGCATTTTGACTTCTTCTAAGCCAAGTAGGTGCTGGTTTCCTATTAGAATCAGCTACACTCCTTTGCGGTACTTTGGCGCAAACGCCGCCTAATACACTTTGCCCTGATGGCAAAATGGCTCGACAACCACTGGAGCGTTCTGTGACAATTACAGAATTTGGTGCTTGATAAGTACCTGTCGCACCACTGTCATAACTATTAGGATCAATATAGGCGTTATTATAATCCTTGGTTTTTTCCGCCGTTGCACTGACAGGGCTGTTCGAGTTATTTGATGGTTGAGCAACTTCTGGAAGTTTTTCAGGTAAAGAGCGGAAAGGGGTATTGGGTTTTTCCTGTCTTACCCGTGCAGGAGTAACCTGGGAGGCTTCTACCTTGGGTTTTGACTGTCTAATAATCACAACAGGTTGGGCAGCTTCGATTTTGGGTGTAGACTGCCTAACTGGCTCTTTTGATTGAGCAACCTCTGGCTTGCCTAATCTCTTTCTGAGTCTGGCTCGCCGTTGGGAAAATTCCGGTTGCGCTTGAGCGGCTTCGGGTGCAACAGCCTGCTTTTTCAAGCCGAGCGGAGTCGTACCACTTCGTGGAAGCAAGCTACGCGTAGCGTCTGGCAGAGAGGCTTTAACTGGATTTGTAACTGCTGTTGGCTGGGAACTTTCAACTGTGGGAACTATGTTGTCTATTTGTGTTTCCGTTTGGGCAAACACAAAGCCGCCGCTAAGGAGGCTAACGCTACTCAGCCAACAGAGGCTCTGGGCTGGTAGCGTCGAGGCAAAGCGTTTTTTCGTCAAACCTTGCTGCCATAAGTAATGCAAACGATGAGGGGCAGAATTATTGCGCTGCGTCATTTGTTCTCTCAGTTGTGTGTAATTAGCCTAAAGAGATGATGCTAGTGGTTTGTCTTGCCCAAAGAGCGGAATTTTGAACAAACCTCAAATTTAAACGGAAGATTTATGGTACCCCAAACTGATTGTACCGGGTTCAATATAAATTTCCGGTGTAATTAGTTCCTTTGTCTCATGTGTTTCTAAATCAACTCGTAAATTTCCTTGAAGAGTCACCCCAACTACTTTACCTGAAAGATTGTTGACGTAGACGCGATCGCCCATATTTATAAGCAAATCTAAATAGCGAGACAAGAGTACCTTTACTCCTTCTCGGCAAAGGCACTCCATACCGGATTCTATTCCCAGCAAGACTGTAGAGGTTAGCATTTCCAGACAAGAAATTGGTCTGAAATCTTGGGAAGCTTGCCACGATTCCAGATTTATTCCAGTTTCGGGTACTGGGTTTGTCCAGTTAATACCAACACCAATTACTGCTTGGGTGATTTGTCCTTTGTTTACTTTGGTTTCTGTCAAAATGCCGCCTAGTTTGCGACCATTTAAAACTAAATCATTGGGCCATTTTATCCCAACATCTACACCGCATTGGCGCAATTGAGACGCAATTCCCCAAGCAGTAGCAAAAGTTAGCTGGTAGCTGTCAGTAGCCTCTATTTTGTGGTCTAAAGAAATCGCCACGGAAACATATAATCCGCCAACAGGAGAAATCCACTGGCGTCCCCATTGTCCCCGCCCAGCAGATTGCACAGTTGCGATTACTACTGTTCCTGAAATGGCCCCTTGGTTGAGTAAGTTCCAGAGGGTTTGATTTGTTGAAGAGACACTTTCAAAAAAGTGGAGGGAAAATGGTAAATATGTATACTTACGCCCTGCTTTCAAGGCTGCTTCCAAGTTTTGCAAATTAAATCCCACAGCAGTTAACCCAAATTCCGTTGTTCAAGTTAGCATTGATTGGCTAATGAGTGATTTCTGTTTAGGTTTGGTTGAAGATGCACACTTGGCACTGGCGCAATTGGGAAGGACTGCCCTATCTAACTTGTAGTCTTCTGGAACGTTGGCATCACGGCTTCTTTACCCAGCAGTTTTGGCCGCGATCGCCACAAGTTATCACAGAAGTATTGCAACCAGAGGCATTAGTCTATCGCTTAAAGCAGGTTCATGGCAATACTGTTCTCACCCCCCAAGAAGTTGAAAGCTTCTTGGGCACTGTTGAGGAAGATTTAGCATCGGCAGATGGTTTAGTTAGCGAACAGTCTCTACAAGCCGTTTGGGTAGCTAGTGCAGATTGTACACCCGTGTTGATTGGGGATGTGCAAACTGGACGGGTGGCAGCATTACACGCAGGCTGGCGAGGGACTGCCAAGAAGATTGTCCCATTGGCGATCGCTCGATTACAATCTCAAGGCAGCAAACTCGATAATTTACGTATTGCGATGGGGCCAGCGATCGCTGGTGAGGTTTACCAAGTCTCTATCGAAGTGGCTGCTGAAATCGGAGCTAGTATTATACCATATAACGACGAAGAAAAAATTGTTCAAGCATTACATGAGCTACCAAATTCACCCTTACTAGAAGATCCCAATCCTGGAAAGGTACGGCTTGATGTGCGGCGAGTGAATACCTTACAACTGGAAAACATGGGAATTAGTGCAGAACAAATTGCGATCGCACCTTATTGTACTTTCCAAACTCCAGAGCATTTCTTTTCTTACCGCCGGGAGAAAGAGAAAAAAGTTCAATGGTCAGGAATTGTTAGCGGTAAAACGAATCAGTAACCCCTATTTTCAAATTAGATTCTCATCTAAGATCGGAACTTGGAGAATGGAAAATATTCTTGCTAAATCTTGACTGAATTGGTTTAGGGAACTTAACTGCTCACCAATATCTTAAGGGTTAATAAACATTTCGGTTTGTTAATGACTCAAACCATTAGCGCTGTGTTTGAGTAAGGTAATAGACTTTTAGCTGTTAGCCATCCACATATATTTTATATGCCATTTTCCCTGTTCATATCTAGACAAAAACTTAACTCAAGGCTTCACTCAACAACTCACAGTGCATTAAAGCACCATCCACCAAAGATTGCATTTTCTCTAATCATATTTCATAACCTGTTTTTGACGAAGGGAACTAATTGCTAAGACTAAAATACTCAGGGTGATACCTAAAACTGCATAACTCGGTAGGGCGAAAATAGTTACTTTCATAATGTATGGCAATTCCCCTGCTTTCACGTTCCAGCGATTTGCTAGAGAGCCGATGAGCCAGCCATGAATAACTGCTGTTTGCACTGCAAGACAGCAAACCCCTGCTAACCAAATAGACATTCTTCTCCTAGAGAATTTACAATGCCTGATCTGATAGAGCAAATCATTTAGCAAAAAAATAACAGCAGGTATTAACATCACAGAACTAGTTTCCTGTGAATAGTTAATGCCAATACTCAAGCAACAAACTAGTACCATTTCTGCTAAATATATATTTTTTGACCAGTCGGCGAGAGATTGTTGTAGATACCAGTACCAACCGGCAAAACCAACAAGTATCAGAACAATTAAGTTTGAAAAAAGCTTGGCAAAGAATGGGTTATTGGGAAGTAATCTCGGGCCCACAACCATCAAATCCAGGCGACTAATCGAAATATAAGGGCTAACTGAGGGATCGTTTTGCCAGAGTGAAAATCCACGAGATGCATCCGACAGGAATTGTGTCAAAGAATTACCTGTCAAGGCTAGACCTAAAAATGCTAGAACAGTTACTGTGACAACAGATACAAAAACTAGATAAAACCGTCTTTTAAGTAGAAAATATAAAACGAATAATGCAGCTAATGTTGGTTTACAAAGGGCAAGCCCCAAGCAAACTCCTGCTGGAATATCCTGATGTTTTCTAGCCCAGATAAACATCCATAAGATCAGAACTGCAATAAAAATTGCAACATTACCAACTTGAAGATCGCGAACTACGCCATAAATCAAGACAACCGAGATTGTGCAAATAGTTCTCAAAGCTAGCGAATTCGACTCCAGCAGGATATTCGCCCCCCATAAAGCCAAACCGATTGCTAATATATGCATTACAAGCCAGATTGTAAATGCAGTATTGATCGAAAAATAAGCGAGAAACCAGATGAGAGGAATAACATTAGGTGGATAGACAAACGGCGGAATAAAGTCACACACCTTAGTTATGGTACAAAAACTTTGATTAAAAATCTCTAAATTAAAAGGACTCAAATGCTGATGAGCCAATTTACTCGCCACATAATACCATTTAAAATCCCATAAAGGTGGATCTGGCTGGTTTAGAAAATAAACTAGCCAACCTGTATAACAGAGGAATCTTGTAACGACTAATACAACACCTGCTTGGAGGAGGAAGTTAATAATTGGTTGACGAAAAAATTGTATCAACCGTTGCATCAGTGAAGATTTTAAGAATAAAGAATTTTTCCAGGCTGCCTTTTCTTCATCTAATCGCCAATTATTTTTGAGAACTAAAGCAACTAAGATTACTATAATTAGGTTCCAAAAGCCAAAGCTTATCATCGGAATAATCTCAAGATTTATGTCTGTATATTTTACACAATCTTACTGGTATATTAACTTGTGAAAATTACTGATTTTTTACCGGAATCAATTTACAAAATTTTGACCAAAAACCCCGCTTCCATTGATTACCATAGCGGTTATCGGTTGCGTGCAATCCGTCCGCTTATTGGGGTTTTAGTCTTAATTATTATAAAAAGCTTGGCTCAATAACTCGCGGTGCATTAATGCTCTATCTACTAAAGATAGTATTTGCTCTGGTGATAAGGGATCACCATTAGCGTAATGCTCCATCCAAGTCAGACTAATCAAATTGGGGTCATCTGGTAAACTAGCTAAATCCCATCCAGGCATTTCCAAGTCTTCCATGAGACGATTTACCTTAGGATCATAACTGAGAGCAAAGCAGCGACAACCAACAGATGCTGCCATAATCAAGCTGTGCAGGCGCATCCCAATTGCCATCTCCACGCCGCGAAACACACCTTTCAAAAGTTGCGGATCTTCCAGACATAAAATCTTGCTGACATCTTTAAGGTGTGGTTGGATGGCTTCGGCAATACTTAAATCTTCACTTTTTTGAAATGGCAGTAGTAAAATAAAAGCCCGCGTAGCTTTTTGAAAGTCAACCAAAGCACGAGTTAAGTTTGCTAAACGTGTTTCTGTAAGTTGGGGATGCGATCGCAACGTTAGTGCAACTCTCGGCGCAGGTAAATCCCAAAGTCCTGGAACTGGTTTAGATTCCAACGCCCAAACCGGGTCAGGAGCTATAATACAAGGAATTTGCCAATCAAATAATAAAGCAGCACTGGCGCGATCGCGGACACTAATTTTGGTACAATTACCAAAGGTTTGCCGTGCCAACCAACGAGTTTGCGGACGCACTAACGGGCCAATACCCTGCGCCCAAGCAACAGTTTTCAAACCCATTTTTTGCGCCAATGCCATCAGTCCCCCATAATATAATGGGCTGATAGTGCTGGTAACATCTTGAATGAGACTCCCGCCGCCCCAAATCAAGGCATCACTTGAGCGTAAAGCTTGTAGTACAGGTAAGGGAGCCATGCGATCGCAGGTTTCTACATTGTAGCGATCGCGCGTTTCCTCTGGATTCCCCGAAAGTACCACAGGGGTTACGTGAGATGGTAACATTTGCAAAAGCGTTGCCAACAAAGCTTCGTCACCACCATTACCTTTACCGTAATATCCAGACAATAACGCCCGCATCTTGACCATTTTGGATTTTAGATTTTGGATTTTAGATTAATAGTTATTATTAAATGAATCTCTGTCCCTGATACAGATGGTAAACTCATTGCCAAGTTCTACTTTGAATAGTGCAGAAGATAGTTAGAACCTCCTCTGAACTCGGACGTTGAGCCTCTGAACTCGACACTTGAGCCTTTGAACTCGACACTTGAGCCTTTGAACTCGACACTTGAGCCTCAGAACTCGGCACTTGAGCCTTTGAACTCGGACGTTGAGCCTTTGAACTCGGAATCTTTAAAATTCTAAAAGAACAAGTGAAGATTTTGTTGAAACAAATATAAAATTCAAGCTACATATCACCTTGACAGTGCTACTCCTAACTCCTAACAGACGCGATTAATCGCGTCTCTACTCCTAACTCCTAACTTTCTTATGCACGCCCTTTCGATTCCCACCTGGATTATTCATATTTCTAGCGTTATTGAGTGGATTGTCGCCATTTGGTTAATTTGGACTTACGGCGAACTCACTAATAATCGCAATTGGTGGGGATTATCCCTTGCCATGTTACCAGCTTTAGTCAGCGCCATGTGTGCCTGTACCTGGCATTATTTCGACAACGCTGAATCTCTAGAATGGTTGGTAACGCTTCAAGCTACCATGACCTTAGTTGGTAATTTTACGCTTTGGGCAGCAGCGTATTTGATTTGGCGTTCTACCAAGTCTCCTAACACTGTCGAACCAAAACCTATAAAATCAGAGCAATGATTTCTAAAGAAACCCTGTTTGCACTTTCACTGTTTCCCTATTTGGGTTTCTTGTGGTTTATCAGCCGCAGTCCACAAATGCCGCGTTTAGCGCTGTATGGATTTTACGGCACTCTCGTCTTTGTTGCCATCACCATCCCAGCAGGGATTTATGCTGTATTGCATTATGGCAAGTTTTTGGCCGATGTAGATTGGTTGCACGGTAGTGCAGAATTATTTTTGACCCTTTCTAATATCTTGCTTGTGCTAGGTTTTGGGCAAGCTGTAAGGCAATTAAAATAATTCGTAATTCGTAATGACGCTCGCGGACTCGCTAACGCTGCGCTAACGTAAATTTTGTTTTGCATTAGCGAACGCGAGTGCGTCTCTAAGAGTTGCGTTAGCGAGTCCGCGTTCGCTTTTAGCGTCTCTTCGAGAGCGTCTGGGGATTTTAACCCCACCGCAAAACTTGTCGCGATTTAGAAGCGAGGGACTTAGACCCCTCAAAAATGTTAAAAATGAAAAACTAAAGATAATAAACCCAGCTATAGCTAGGGTTTTAATTGCAATGAGGAAGAAGTAAATGGATGTAATTCCAGCGATTGATTTATTAGAAGGTCGCTGTGTGCGACTGTATCAGGGAGACTACGATCGCTCGCAAGTTTTTAGCGAAAATCCTGCTGATGTTGCCAAACAGTGGGTAGATCAAGGTGCTACCAGATTACATATAGTTGATTTAGATGGTGCCAAAGCAGGTAAAGTAGTAAACCTGGGGGCAATTGAAGCGATCGCACAAGCGGTGTCAGTGCCTATTGAAATTGGTGGAGGATTGCGCGATCGCACCAGCGTGCAACAAGTATTCAATCTAGGCATACAGTGGGCAATTCTCGGCACCATCGCTGTAGAACAACCCCAGCTAGTGCAAGAACTGTGTGAAGAATTTCCTAGACAGATTATTATCGGCATTGATGCTCGTAATGGCCGCGTAGCAACTCGCGGTTGGTTAGAAACCTCAGAAGTTTTAGCAACCCAACTGGCTGTACAAATGCAAGAATTGGGTGCAGCCGCCATAATTTACACAGATATCCACCGTGACGGTACACTTATCGGCCCCAATTTAGATGCTTTGCGAGAACTTGCAGCAGTAATTTCCATCCCGATAATTGCTTCTGGCGGGGTAAGTTCTGTCACCGATTTATTGAGTTTGTTGGCATTAGAACCTCAAGGCGTGACTGGTGTGATTGTCGGACGTGCCTTGTATACTGGGGATATTTTACTCAAAGAAGCGTTGCGAGCGATCGGGCCTGGCCGGATTCAGGATATTCCACCGAATCTAGATTTTTCTACCTTTGCTTGACATTTTTGGACAAGTCTGTTGCGGAGGGTCTAAATCCCCGTTACAAAACTTAATTACGTTAGCGCAGCGTAAAGCCTTCTCTTCTCCCTACAGCCCTTCGGGCATCCTACGGCAGGCGCTAGCCTCTCACGAATGGGATTCGGGGAGACGCACTCGCGTTCGAGAGGCAACGCCTTCAGGATGGCTTCTCTACAAGACGCTACGCGCAGTGTTTCGTAGAGAGCGTCATTACGAATTACGAATTACGAATTACGAATTACGAATTACGAATTATTTTAACCAGTCCGGCTATTTGTTTTAGCTAAAGAGTGAACGGTACGGAGGATGAAATGGTTGTTAAACTGCAACTGCGCCAGATCGAGGTTCAACCAGGGCAGTACTTGACATTGCGCGAGATCAGTTGGGCAGAGTTTGAAGCAATTCTAGAGGAACTTGGAGAACATCGCGCTGCACGAGTTGCTTACTATCAAGGGCTGTTAGAGATTCGGATGCCTTCACCAGAACATGAAGTTGACAAAGAATTAATCGGCGACATGGTTAAAATTGTACTGGATGAGTTAGGACTTGACTGGGAACCTTACGGCTCGACAACATTTAAGCGATCGCAAATGGCAGCAGGTGTAGAACCGGATACCTGTTTTTATATCCAAAATGCTCGCCAAATGATCGGCAAGCGACGGTTAGATTTGTCAGTTGATCCACCACCAGATTTAGCAATTGAAATCGATGTTACCTCAAAGACCCAGCTTAGTGCTTATGTGGCGTTGGGTGTACCTGAACTTTGGTGTTACGGAGGCGGTAAGTTGCAAGTATTTGTCTTAAATCAAGCAGAATACGTTGAGATGCAAACTAGTCCTACATTTGGGAATTTGCCTGTGATTGAAGGAATATTGCAGTTTTTGCAATTTAGCTTTACAGAAGGATCTAGTACAGCGCGACGAGCATTTAGGCAGTGGGTACGTGAGGCATTAGCGCAGTAATATCAAGTTTGGTTAAATTGCCCACCCAATACACTTAAACTTAGGGCTATTTCGTTCTAGACATAAACCGCCCATAACTAAAGTTTTTCTCTTATAGCTAAAGTCCCTTTTAACGGACTATAACCTCTCCTCAGTCCTCTTTAGATGACTTTCGCTATTAGACTGGTGAATTCATTCTGAGGCGGGCTATATGAGAATGAAATAGCCCTGCACTTAAACTCGCTGACTCATATATTAAGATTTGTATTTATTCAGTTAAAAGTGAAGCTTCCTACAGATGTAACATTATTTACTAACTTTTTCTAGTTAAACTTCAATTTTCTGTGATATATTTCTGTAATCAACAATGCCCGTGATGTAGATAATATTGTAGTAAATTTTAAAATTTAGTATTATGTCTAGTCAAGAACAAAATTCCAATCAAGCATTTAAGCAAACAAAAGCTACCGGAACAAAGAAGAAGAAACCACAGCCTCCCGCAGACATCAAAAAACCAAGCAAAACCGAATAAAAAGCATTATATTAAGTGTACATCAGAGTAAGCTCTCGAAGAGCGGGGAGGGGGTTGGAGGTGGGGTTCTGTACCTACTCAACCGAGAACTACTATAGTTCCTTGTAGAGACTTAAATTAGGGACTTCCAAATAAAAAAATATTCCAAAACTGACGCGAAAATTCTCTCTATTTCTTCTCTCTCTGTGTTCTCTGCGTCTGGAGTGGTAGCCTTCGGCAAGCCCTCCGGGTTCAGCAGTCGCTCATGGGGGAAACCCCCAAGACCGCGCTGCTTCACCGCTTTGCGTCTACGTTTATTTGGATAATTTATTTCTTAGAAATCCCTTAAGTCTCTACAATTGTCATCAAAAAGAAATCAGCTTATTTGTTTTTCGCTTGAGTCTTTGCTTGTTCTAAAGCTATTTCTTTAATAGCCTGATATGAATTAACATTTGAAGTACCTTCAATAGCTTTAACTGCCAAATCTTGAACTTGTTTCAGGGCAGATTCAAGTTGTTTAGAAAGATTTTGAATCCGCGTCTCTTGATTAGTAATAGTTTGTTCTAGAGATTGCAGTCTTTGTTCATAAAAACGCTTTTGCCCTTCCACTTCTTTAGAATATAAATCTGATTTTACTTTAGCTTGGTAGTGGGCGATGCCTTTGCCTTCTTCTGTAGCTTTTTTGATGGCTGCTTCTTTATCTTTCGGAAAAGTCTCTACCTTTGCTTTTAATTCTTCAAATTGTTTCTCTCTCTCAGAAATTGCTTTCTCGCGTTCAGCCCACTGTTTTTCTGTTTCTTGTAGTAATTCTTCCAGTTGCTTATATAGTGCTTTCTGCTCTTGTTCGTATTCGTCACTTTGCAATTGTCGCTGGAGTTCTAAATTATACTTATACTCTGACGCATCGCGTTGCCGAGTTTTATTCAAGTTTTCATTCCGTTCTTTTATCGCCCGTTGCTGTTCCTCTTGTTCTTTTCCCCAAGTATTCCTTTGCTCTAATATTTCTTGAAATAACAGTTCAGAACGCTGGCTATATTCTTCCTGATAAGCTTTAGTATTATCTTCATAAGCTTGGATGAGAGTATCCAAAATATCATCAGAAATTTCTAAATTGTGCAGTTGTGTTAATTGTTGAATTTCTTCTTCTAAAGTTTGCCTGATTTCTTCTAACTTAGAAGCTTTTGTGGTTAGCTGTTCTGATAATTCATTAGCAGCACTGCCAAAACCTAATTGAATCTTCGCCAAGCTTTCAATTGTATTGTTCATCTTCTGTTGGACACTAGAAAGCTGAGTCATAGCTGTTTTTTGTTCTAATTTAGGCTGTTCTTGAGTTCCAGACTGGTTTTCCTTAGCAACTTGTTCAAGTTGCGATTTCAGCGCTGCTTTTTCTTTAGCTAACTCCTCATACGCCTGAAGAATTTCTACCTTAGTATTCTTATCAGTCGGCTTTTTCACCACCACAACAAACCTCCTCTTCAGGAATTAAGAATGATTAAGACGCAACAAACTCATAACTATTTAGGATTAGAACTACCAAAAGCCCTCATAGCTAAGTCTTGTGCTTGTTTTAATGCAGTTTGCAATTGAGCAGAAATCCCTTCTATTTGCTCAGACTGTTTCTTAATTGTTTCTTCCAGAGATTGAATTTTTTGTTCATAACTCTGTTTGTTAGATTCCCATTCTTTTTCAAATAAATCAGCTTCAACTTTAGCTTTTTGGCTTGTTTCTTTAATTGCTTCTTCCCTAGCTTTCTTAATGGCTTCTTCCAGCTCATTAGGAAATTTAGTTACCTTTTGTTCATAATCTGCAAAGAGTGGTTGACGTTCAGCCGATATCTTTTCTCGTTCTGCCCAATCTTTCTCTTTCTTTTGAGAATTTTCTTGTATTTCCCTTTGTTGTTGACGCTTTATCGCTTCGTAGCTATCTGTATTTAGTTTACGATTAGTTTCTAACTTATACTGAGATTCTTCTTGTTCTTGCTGGCGATCTTTGGCTAATAAATCGTTATATGATTGGAGTTTATCTTCATATTCTGCTTGCTCTTTTTGCCATTCTTTCCGCCTGATTGTAATTTCTTTCTCTAGTGTTTCCCTTTTGCTGATAGTATCTTGTTCTAAGGTTTTTAATTTTTCTTGGTGTTCTTGACTTAAAATGTCTAGAGTATCCGCTACAACTCTGATTTGTTGAAGCTCTAGTAAGCGTTGAGTTTCAATTTCTATAGCTCGGTTTAATTCATCTAACTTGGAATTTTCCTGAGCTAGTTTTTCAGATAATCCATTGAGAATACTGCCAAACTCCAATTGTAAATCAGCTAAACCTTTGACAATACTATCAACCGTATATGCAGAAGCTGTTTGCAGAATTTCTTGACTTTTTGCCTTTTCTGCTTCCTCTTGTTTGGTTGCTATTTTAGATTCCAGCTTTTTTCTTTGAATAATAATTTGTTGAAATGCTTGCATTAGTTGTTGTTTGCTGTCCTTGACTCCAACTGTAGTCATCTTCCAACTCCCTTCAATAGGCAATGATTTATTGGGTAGCAAGCCATACCAATGACTACCCTATGCAGACATCAGAATAGCTTTTAAATCAACATTTTTAACGCAGTGTAAATACGGAAAGATCAGCAGAGGACACTTAAGTAGTACAAATTTTCCACATATATGTCCTTATGTTTTTCAGGTATGTAGCGTTTCTCAGTTGAGTCCAATACTGACCTACCTCTCCCTAACCCTCTCCTACGAGGAGAGGGAAACAGAAAAACTTTTGTCGCTGGAAGGGGAGTAAAATTCAAACCTAGAGAGAGGCCGGAGTGTATTACATACAAAGGAAAAGTGCTATAGTTTTCCCTTTGAGACTGTATAGTATTTTTGTACTAAAGTAAATATACCCAACTTAATCTGCTTTTGTCAAGACAATCCTTCATCTAAATTGCGTCACATAACTAGGAGTTACGCAAGAGTTACGGAATAACGAACCTTATTAGGCGCAGAGAAGCCAGTGCGCCCTTGCGGTTAAGAGACTTGTCCCTTGCGCGTCTCCCCGAATCCCATTCGTGAGAGGCTAGCGCCTGCCGTAGGATGCCCGAACGCGAACAGCGTCTCCTGTCTTGAGAAGGGCTGTAGGGAGAAGCAACTGGCGCGACACGGAGAAATAAGAGTTTGAGAGATATTTTGCGTAATTCCTAACAACAAAAGATGAAAATTTATTTTGCGATCGCCTGCTCCCTATTGTCCTATTGTTAAGAGTGATTTTTGATTTAGCAGGGTGCTGTGGCTTATGTTACTTTTTATAAAGAAAATCTAAAGAATCAACCCTAGTAGAAGCGTGGTTGCAGTAAGGCTAGATAATAGATTTAATCATCCTAATTGATACAAGCACAGTCCCAGACTTTTGTGATATCAATGTATACCACTGAATCGACCAAATACTCTGCTAGAACGGACATTGGACAAACCAGCCGAATTCTAGTAGTAGAAGATGAAGAATTAATCCAGGAAATGCTAGCTGTAGCCCTTGAAGAGGAAGGTTATGGGGTGACAACAGCACCCGATGGGCGGTCTGCTATAGAGTATCTCAAAAGTTTTGAAAATTCGGGGGAACTTCCCTTTGATTTGCTCATTCTTGATTTGATGCTGCCTCAAATCAATGGGCTAGATATTTGCCGTTTGCTGCGTCATCAAGGAAACCCAGTACCAATTTTAATGCTGAGTGCTAAAGGTAGTGAAACTGACCGCGTGCTGGGGTTAGAGGTGGGAGCAGATGACTACCTGACCAAACCCTTTAGTATGCGCGAGTTAGTGGCTCGTTGTCGTGCTCTACTCCGCCGCCAACGCCTAAGTAATTTACCACAAGTACCAGTATTAAAATTCAAGGATATCACCTTGAATCCCCAAGAATGCCGCGTGCTAGTTCGTGGTCTAGAGGTGAATCTTTCCCCCAAAGAGTTCCGCTTGCTGGAACTGTTTATGAGTTACGCCCGCAGGGTATGGTCACGCGAACAATTGCTAGATCAGGTTTGGGGGCCAGATTTCGTTGGCGATAGTAAAACTGTAGACGTTCACATTCGGTGGTTGCGGGAAAAATTAGAGCAAGACCCCAGTCATCCCGAATATATTGTGACTGTACGAGGTTTTGGCTATAGGTTTGGATAATTAGTTTGGATAGTTGTTAGTTTTTAGTAGTCACCAAGAAACTAACAACTCAAATGCTTTTATTGGGATTTTTTCTGGGTTTAGCGGTAGGCATTGGGTTTTGGGTTTGGCAACAGGTTCAACTTAACCGTTACCTGGGGCGCTTACTCCGACCGTTAACCTCGCATTCTTACAAGATGGGACTGCTGCTGATTCCTGGGTTACGGCAGGAAATAGCGATGGTGAAGCAGAACCGGCAAGATTTGCAGCAGTCATTGCAAACTTACCAAGACCTGCTAGATTTTGCACCAGTGGCATATTTGCAGGTGGATGAGGAAAATCAACTGCTGTGGTGCAATCAACAGGCGCAGGAAATTTTGTATCTGCACTGGCAACCAGAACAGGTACGCTTGTTACTGGAGTTGGTAAGGTCTTATGAACTTGACCATTTAATTGAGCAAACTCGTGATTTGCAAAAACCACAGACAGGAGAATGGATATTTCATCCATCTTGTGATGATGCGGCAGAGATGGCAACAATAAAATCTTTGGCTTTGCGGGCATCTAGCTTGCCTTTACCCAATGGACAAGTGGGAGTCTTTTTAGAAAATCGTCAACCCCTATTAGATATAAATCAAGTACGCGATCGCTATTTTTCTGATTTAGCACACGAACTCAGAACGCCACTAACTTCGATTCGCTTGGTTGCGGAAACTTTACAAACCCGTTTGGAACCACCTTTAAATCGCTGGGTTAACCGCCTAATGCAAGAAGTTGACCGACTGATTAACTTGGTGCAAAGCTGGCTAGACCTCACCCAAATGGAAGCAAACCCAAACGTGCAATTGCAAGCCAAACCTGTAGAATTGCGATCGCTAATTACATCCGTTTGGGAAACACTAGAACCCTTAGCAGGGCGCCAACATCTATCTCTTTCTTATTCTGGCCCAGAAAATCTTTGGATTAAAGCAGATCAAGCCCGTATTTACCAAGTTTTTCTCAACTTGCTAGACAATAGCATTAAGTACAGTCTTCCTGGTACAAGTATTCACGTTGAAGCGAAAATCTTATCAACAAAGGATAATGATGCTGCTTCTCCAATTCTGGAAATAAATCTTATTGATTCTGGAATCGGGTTTTCTGAGGCAGATTTACCCCACGTTTTTGAGCGATTTTATCGAGGAGATAAAGCGCGAACCCATTCTTCACAAGATGGTAACTCCATAGGGGCGATCGTTGGCAATGGATTAGGATTAGCGATCGTTGAGCAAATTATTCTCGCCCACGGTGGTTCAATCAAAGCTATGAACCATCCAGAAACTGGTGGTGCGTGGATGCAACTCCAATTTTGTGAAGTTATGGCAAACTCCTTAAGCCAAGACTATAGTTAATAATAATCTTCACCTTTGAGACAACAAGTGTGAAAGCTATCGATTACAGTCCTAATCCTCAAAGACCCGAACTCGCACGCGCCATTAGGCGCTTAGAACGGGATGTCTTACGCATGGGTGCTTTGGTAGAACAATCATTTCGCCTCAGCCACCAAGCGTTATTTGCTCGTAACTTAACAGCAGCTGAGGAACTTCCCCGATTAGATAAAAAGATCGATCGCTTTTATAGACAAATCGAATCAGACTGTACGGCGATTATGACGCTGCAAGCGCCTACGGCTCAAGATTTGCGCTGCTTGAGTGCCTTTATGCAGCTGGTGCGCGACTTAGAGCGCATTGGCGATTATGCTGAGGATTTAGCTGAGATTGCAATTAAAATTTTTCCTTACGCGCCTCATTCGTCAATGCCCGACATTGAAATTATGTCCCTTCACGCGCAGTCGATGCTAGCAACTAGTTTGAAGGCTTTGGGAGATTTCGATGAAGCCGGTGGACGCCGTTTAAAGCACCTAGATGATACTGTAGACGATGCCTATGATCGCGTTTATCAGACTTTAGCCCAACAACGCGATGTACCTGGTGTAGTCGAGCCTATTGTACTGCTAGCATTGGCAATTCGTTGTCTGGAACGCATGGCAGATCATGCCACTAATATCGGTCAAAGGGTAGCATATATTGTCACCGGTCAACGCTCTTAATTGACGGTTCATCAGTCCACAGGCTTTAGCCACTACCTCTACAAACAAAGGCTGACGACTCAAGCGAATTAGTTAAATGCTCTAGGAGCGCAGATTTTTTAAAATTGATTCGCTACGAATTTATAAAATCCTATAACAGGTCATTTATAAAGTAAAAATAAAACTGTAGGGTGTGTTAAGTGCATGTTTTGATATGATTTGTCACAAAAAACATGATATGAACACCTAATGCACCATGTTATACCAATTCACTAAAACCCTGATACATATAGATTTTTCGTAGGGGCTTGTCTTTGCCCATTGGTGTCAACTTAACGTGAAAGCGGAGTCTGATAAGCATTTCAAAATTTTTCGATGTACTACCTAGATTTTCGATCCCCCCTAACCCCCCTTAAAAAGGGGGAACTAGAGTCTTTTGCCCCCAATTTATCGGGGTTGGGGGATCTAAAACCACGGTAAATTGAGGGTTTTAGCTTAAGTTGACACCTATGGGCAATGCCATGCCTCTACCAGCATATTTGTATCATTATTAAAGTGAAATGGTATTACATAGGGGTGCGTTAGGCTAAAGCCGTAACACACCCCAATACTGCTCGGGTTTTAGTGCATAGTCATTGAAGATCCCCCTTAGTCCCCCTTAAAAAGGGGGAAAATAAGCCCCCCTTTTTAAGGGGGGTTGGGGGGATCGACTCTTAACCGAGCAGTAGTGTAACCCACCCTACTCTCTTCATAATTATTTGTGCCTACGTATTTCCTGAATCTTAAGAAAATATTAAATACTTAAAAGTAAGTTAACTAAATATTTTACTAAAAGCTTACCTATTCTTAAACTTGCACAATTAAAGTAACAGATAAACAACTGAAAAATTCCGGTCTATCTTACTGATAAATACCTCGATGTATAAGTTGTTTCCATAAGAAAATTTTGAGTTAGTCTCTAGCTCTAATTGAGAAGAATACACTGACAAGTCTATAGGTAAATTTTAATACAAATTATTAGAGTTTCTTAATGATTGTAAATAGCGAGATTCCCTGATAATTATGTAGTTACGGTTAATGATGTATTCCACAACTCCTACTTCAAACTTTTCTGTCCTGTCAAATAGCTCTGCTTTGGGCGGACAATTACCCCAGCATATATTTACCCGTAGGGAAGTAATTCCGTTTCAAAATGATGTACTTTGGCGGATTGAGCAAGGTGCAGTTCGTACCTTAACGTGGAGTGAGGATGGAACATTTATCACTCTCGGCTATTGGGGACTAGGGGATCTGATTGGCTATCCTTTGTCTAGGGTCAAGCCCTACCAGATTGAATGTCTCACAGGCGTGGAAATAAGCATTGTGCCACCTCATTTGTGGCATCAAGATATTAATGCTTTGTTGTCTCATATTCAACAGGCAGAAAATCTACTAAGCATTGTGCATCGAAAACCAATTTCGCTACGCTTATGGCAGTTTTTAGTGTGGTTAAGTGAAAAATTTGGACGTGATATAGAGAAGGGCAAGCTAATTGATTTAAATGTTACCCATCAAGATATTGCTGAAGTGTTAAATACCACGCGAGTAACAGTTACCCGACTCCTACAACAGTTGGAGGAAGAAGGAACAGTTTTACGTCATAAACGCCGCATTATTTTGCGGTTACAAAATAAATTAATTCAAAATTATAGTTCAGCACTATATTAAAGGACTTGTATTTATCACAGTATAAAGGTATTATCATGACTGTAATTGTGTGTAAAATTCCTGAAATTAAAGTGTTTTAAGCATTTTATCATGACTGGATTATGTAGGTGTGAGTGAGAGTAATAACATGACAAAACGATTCTGGAATCTTTGTAAGGTTAGTCCGGTTGTTTTAGCTGCTGCATTTTTCGCTGCGAATAGCGCTGTAGCTGCTGAAGTCAACGATCAAGTAACAAATGTTGCCGAGTTATCTGAGGCTCAAGACTCTAACAGCATGAGCCAGGTAACATCAGTTTCGCAATTTTCGGATGTGCAACCTACAGATTGGGCATTCCAAGCTTTACAATCTCTAGTTGAGCGCTACGGCTGTATTGCAGGTTATCCCAACAGTACCTATCGTGGTAACCGTGCTTTGACCCGTTATGAATTTGCCGCAGGTTTGAATGCCTGTTTAGATCGGGTTAACGAACTGATTGCTACAGCTACTGCCGATTTAGTCACTAAACAAGACCTGGCTACTTTACAGCGCTTACGAGAAGAATTTTCTGCTGAACTAGCAACCCTGCGCGGTCGCGTGGATGGACTAGAAGCCCGCACTGCTGAGTTGGAAGCTAATCAGTTCTCCACTACTACCAAGTTGGTTGGAGAAGCAATTTTCAATGTGTCTCAGCCTTTTGGTGAACAAAGAGCTGATACAGATACTAACCCTGACAATAACCCCGACCTAGACAGCAATACCACTTTTGATAACCGCATTCGTTTGAACTTGTACAGCAGTTTCACTGGTAAAGACCAGTTGCAAATCCGTCTGAATGCTGGGAATATCTTCAATAATAGTACTGTGACTGGTACTAACATGACTCGGTTGGGGTATGACGGTAATACTAACAACAGCGTTAGCATAGATAAAATCAACTATGCTTTCAACTTGACTGACGCGGTGCGTGTCAAAGTTGATGCTAGTGGTGGTGAGTTCTACGAAAACGTTAATACATTCAACCCTGACTTTGCTAGCTCTGGTAGAGGTGCTCTCTCTCGTTTTGGACGTTTCAGCCCCATATATCGTCAAGGTCAAGGTGGCGCTGGTTTGACAGTTAGTTTCAATCCTACCGGCCCTATCAGCTTGACTGGTGGTTATCTAGCACCCTCCACTAATAATGGTGCTTTTGGCGCTAATAATCCCAACAATAATAACGGACTGTTGAATGGTGATAACACCATCTTCGGTCAGTTATCTTTCCAACCCAGCAAAGCTTTTAATATTGGTCTAACCTATGCCCGCACTTACCTGGCTGGCAATAGTACCAACAGCCTCTTCCAAGGTACAGGTAGCGCTTTTGCAAATAATCCCTTTGGCAGTACTAATACTAGTAATACTCGTATTGAATCCAACAACTACGGTGTAGAAGCTACCTTCCAACTTAGCTCTGCGTTGGCTATTAGTGGTTGGGGAGGTTACACAACTGCTGATACTAGGACTGGTGCTAATGCAGATGCAGATATTTGGTACTGGGCTGGCTCACTTGCTTTGAAAGACTTTGGTGGAGAAGGCAACGTCTTAGGTGTTATCTTTGGTCAACCACCCAAAGTTACTGATGGTAGCGTAAAAGATGTCGCCACCAATGTTGACCGAGACGATGATACATCTTATCACTTAGAGGGTCTTTACAAGTTCAAGCTTTCCGATAATATTCAGGTAACTCCTGGCGTATTGGTAATCTTCAATCCAGAACATAACGACGCTAATGATACCATCTATGTAGGTACTCTACGTACTACCTTCAGCTTCTAAAATTGGTGATGAAATTTGACTCCTGAATTCTGTTTCGATGAAGCTGAGAATTAGATAAACAAAACCCCACGTAAATGTGGGGTTTTGTTTAGGAAGAAAATGAGCTATGTAGGATTATAATCTGGCTGATTGGATATGTCTTTTGGGGGGCGATCGCTACTCCAAGCCCACCACACAGAGCCACAGTGACAGTAGTAAAACTCTTGCCATTTGCGACGACGGTCTTCTGTAAGTACAGGCGATCGCCGATTTAGCCAAACTTTTTCAGCTTCTCGGCTACTTGAGTGGCAATTAGGACAGCAAAATTCATAGGCATGTATTGCCTTATTCGTCCATTCAGGCGGAAGGGTAGCAAAAGCGTCCATGTTGTTACAAGTGTAGTAGCAATGGTTATCCAAAACTTTGAGGTTTTGAATTTAGCGGCAAACGGATACGATAAAATCCCGCCACACTATCAAACTGCTTAAGAGGATGTTTGAAAAGTCCTCTTGTCGGTATCAAAACGTTTTAGATCCTCCTAAATCCCCCGATAAATTGGGGGACTTTGATTCCGGTTCCCCCCTTTTTAAGGGGGGTTAGGGGGGATCGATAAGTGCCTAAAATCACAGCCAAATACTTTTCAAACATGCTCTAATCAATATTCTTATGGCTTGATTTGAATCTATTCACTTTCTCGCCATTTACCAATAAAACAACCATTTAGAAAGACTGCGAGAGCATCTCACAAATCAAAGGTTAACATGAATGACAACTAAAATAGTTACCATGCACATTATGGCTAATAATTAAATTTATGGAGCCAAATGTTGAAATTCGTCGTTTGTTAGATGTGATGCCTGCCTCTGGTCGGATGACGACAAAAATCGTTAGTAAGCCGGAGCAAGCAAAAGTGATTGACGCCTCCTTTCCCCAACCCTGGAATCAGGCGCGACCGATATATATTAATTTCGATTTGTGGCGTCGCCTGACAAAACCGCAACGAGACTTGCTGCTGTTGCAGATGGTTAGCTGGTTGACGGGGGTGAAGTGGTTTAAACCCGACATTTATCAAGGTGTGGTGCTGGCGGGGCTGTTAGGCGGATTATTAGAAGCAGCACAGTCAGATGTGGTGGGTGTAGCCGTAGCTGGGGGATTAAGTGCGATCGCTGCTTTTCGGATTTGGCGCACTAATAAATCTCTTGAGTCAGAGTTAAATGCCGATGCAGCAGCAATTCGTATAGCACAACGGCGTGGTTATTCAGAAGCTGAAGCAGCGCAGCATCTGTTATCTGGAATTGAAGCGGTAGCCAAAATTGAAGGGCGTTCCAGTTTAAATTTTACCGAGTTGATTCGTTGCCAAAACTTACGAGCGATCGCGGGTTTATCACCAGTAGGTATGCCAGAAAGTTATAAGTAGAAATCAGGAAGAATCCATTCGTCTGAATAGTTAAAGAATCAGGATAATATTTTGATGAATAAGTTTTCTCTCAGATTGTGATAGCATTTTTAGAAAGATTTTTAACTAACAATGCTAAACAAAAAACTCATCAAATATACTTCGAGATTACCTTTTCATTCTCCTTGGTTTATTATCATTATTTTTTCTGTTCTTGGTTTAATAGGTATTCTCAACCATTCCATGTGGCGAGATGAACTAAATCCCTGGCTCATTGTCAGAGATAGTGAATCTTTAGGGGATTTAATTGCAAATATTCGTTATGAAGGTCATCCTCTTCTATGGTATTTTTCTCTGGAACTTCTGAGAAGAATAGTCGATAATCCGATTATTATGCAAATTTTTCATTTGGCAATTACTGTTGTTTCGGTTACTCTTTTTTGCCTATATAGTCCTTTTAGCTATCAACAAAAGTTTCTTTTTTCCTTTGGTTTCTTTCCTTTTTACGAATATCTTTTAATTTCTCGAAACTATGCCTTTAGTATGTTGTTTATTTTTGCATTCTGTACAGTTTTTTCATCCAGAAAAATAACTTATACTTATTTGGCAATTTTATTGGGTTTAGTAGCAAATAGTAGTGCTTATGGTTTATTGGTATCATTCTCTTTATCATTGACTTTGCTAGCTGAATTTTGTTTTGATAGTGAACATCGCCAGCAGTATTTTAGTCAAAGCCAAAAATACGACTTATTTTTAAGTCTTGTAATTATCACATTTTCTTTTATTTTATCCATTTATATTATTACTCCTCCGACAGATAGTTATCTTCATGGTGGGTTAAATAATGGTTGGGTAATACAATTAGATATCCGTCATTTCTTCAGAAGCATAGGTAGAATATTTGGTGGTTATTTATTAATTATTCCTCAACACAAAAGATGGCTTGATTTAATTATTTGTGCGATAATTGCTCTCTCCATTGTAATTTTAACCTTGATTAAATTATCTAAAAAGCCAGTTACATTGTTTTTCTACATTATAGGTAATTCTGTAATATTTGCCTTTACATACTTCAGATTTACAGGTATGCCTCGGCATTTTGGACATTTCTATTTAGTTCTGATAGCGGCTTTATGGCTGGAAAGTTATTATCAAGACTCTATGGTTATACTCAATAAGTTTTCTGTTCGTCCAAATTCAATTATATTTGTTCAAAAATGGCATCATGTCGCTTTGATGCTAATTCTTTATGTCCAGTTTTTGGGAGGTATTTCTAGTTTTTCAAGAGATTTAGTTGTACCATTTTCTGCCAGTCGGGAAACAGTTCAATATATTCAAAAAGCTGGGTTAGATAATGAGTTTATTGTTGCCAGTCGAGATGCAAATATGGCTCCTTTATCGGGTTATCTCAATCGAAAGTTTTACTATCCTGAGATTCAAAAAATGGGAAGCTTTACCCTATTTAAAAACGGTCGTAAAGGTGTCGAACAAGCTGAGATATTAAGCCAAATTAATTCTCTACTCAAAAATCAAGATGAGCAAAAGAAAATTTTGCTGATTTTAAATAGTAAGCTGAATGTCAACCGCAATGATTTGAAAATTGTTCCAATCAAAGATTTTCAGAGAGGCTGGGTGGATAGTGAACGATATTATCTTTATTGGGTAGATGAAGCATAAGGATAGTGCGCCGAATTTTGCAGTTATCAGGCAGATTGGAGTCAATTTTCGAGGTAAAGAGAATTACAAAATTTCATTCAGAAATATGGGATAGACTTTTTTGTACTGAAGCAATCAGCATTTACACCTGAATATATCGCTATGAATCTTTGGTTTATCCAGTGGCAATCGATAGCAAAAGATATCTCTTTAAAGCTACAACAGGGAACTAATCCTGCTCTCTTAGGCATTTTACAGCGCTGTTTTGTCTTAGAAACTAAAGGCTTGATTGTTCTACAAGCAACATGTATCGCCCAAACACCCCATAAATAAGGCTTTTACGCCCTTTGAGTTAGCTTACCACCAGTGATAACTAGCTGCGATGCGTAAGGCTAATCTACACTGGAATAAGAGAATGTGTGTTTAACTAACTTAGATGTTCGAGGCTAAGGAGTTTAGTCATACCTTCTTGGTATTGGTTATGATGTGCTTACCTCGTTTGGTAAAACTTAACTTAAATTCTGTCAGTTACTAACGGAGTTGATAGCAATGGGTAACTTTATTATTTTTGCCTTGATAGTAGTTTACGGAGGCGGCGTTTGGAAGTTTTGGAATGGGTTTGGACGGACTAATTTTAATCCAACTTTGACCAATCGCATTGGTTTATCTTTGCTATGGCCAGCTTTGTTTATTACAAATCAATCCTATCGTCGAAACTTTAGAAAGGCGTTGAAGGGCTAGAGTTTACTATTAAGTTTAAAGTCATCTGAACCTGATGGTGGCATATATCCCAATATAAATCTAACCCACCAACCCCCTTTCCCTACTAGGGAAAGGGGGTTGTGTTTGCTCATCCAAAAAGGAGAGGAATTAGGGGAGGGATAAGTTCGTAGTTTTTACAAGTGCAACCCGTTAGCAGTTGGGAAGTATTTTAGCTGATGAATTTACGAATTATTTATTTGGTTAGTAGATGGATTGCTGCACCTACAGCTGCACCATCAACAGCATTCCCAAGGGTATCTTTGCCATCGCCAGTAATTACGCCAGTCACTGCGCTAGCGCCTGCACCGACTCCGATATCTTGAACAACGCTGCGGTTACGGCGATTGTTTCTTAGACCATTTGCACCATTGACAGCCGCACCAGTGACACCACCTTTAACAGCATTGTCTAATACACGACCATTTCCTCTAACTGCTCCGGTTACTACATTGGTAACAGCCCCAATACCTGCATCTCTTAATACTCGGTCATCAGCCGCAGCTGGTTTAGCAGGAATTATAGTGACACCAGCTAAACTTGCAGCCATGAGGCTGGGTAGAAGTGTGCGTTTTAGGATATTATTCATTGTGTTACCTTCTCAAAACATCAAACAATTGGATAAATCTAAAGTTACTGGAGTCAGAGAAAATCATATTTTTTCAATTGGACAACAGCAACTATCTATTGTTTGAGGACATATACATAATCCCATTTATAAAGTCATAACTGCATCACCTGAAAGCATGAATATAAATTAAGCCTTGAGAAGGGCTTGCTGATTTCTTAGGCGATACTAGAGATTACACATTGACAAAATAAACTAAAGATGCATTGTATATTTTTAGGTATGAAAGTTTGATTTTTTCAGTACTAGCAAGCGATTTCTGATGATAAATCGCGTACTGTTTACCCTATCTATCTAAAGATAGTTGACAAAATAATTAAACTAACTCGTCGGGGTTAATATTTAATTCTCTTAGTTTAGCAGCCAAGCGTTGCGATCGCGCTTCTGTTTGGTGCGATCGCTCCCATCCTGTTGGTAGCAAATTACCCTGATTATCCCACCAGCGCAACCATGTAATTTGCCAATCGAATATTAAGGATTCAACCGAACCTTTGAGTTTACTTCCATGTCCTTGGCGATTACCCAGATTAACGACTGTTATAGGATTCTTTTTTCCTCCTCCTGGTGGCGATGCAGCACGTCCTTCTGTTGTCAGCCTAAGCTGGATATGCGGAAAACCCTGAGAACCTTCAACCATTTATTTCTCCGACACCAAAATTTAATACTAAAAAACTTTGATTTCTGCGATCGCTTCTTCTAAGTGTTCCTGAATCACTAGCTCCTCTCGCTCAAGGATTGCTCTTTTAGCTGCATCTTGTGCAACCCTTACAGCTTGAGCCGCAGAAAAATCTCTCATCTGCTCAATGATCCTTGGCCAGTTGATAGATCCCACTTCAATTGCAGATAGTGTTTCCTTTAGTATAAATTCTAGCTCCTGTTCTCCGGGTTTGGGTACTGCGATCAAATCATCAAATCTTCTCCAAAGAGCAGTATCCAGAGATTTATTCAAATTCGTTGCTGCTACTAAAAGCCCTGAAGAGGGTTGATACTCATCCAAAATTTGAAGAAATGTATTGACTACTCGCTTAATTTCTCCTACTTCTTGAGAGTCTTCTCGTGTCTTAGCAATTGAGTCACATTCATCAAGAAACAATAAACATGGACTTTTTGAGGCATCCTCAAATACAAGTCTTAAATTGCTGGCAGTTTCGCCTAAAAAAGACGACACCATTGCATCAAACCGAACTTTCAGGAGTGGTAATCCTGTATTCCAAGCTAAACGTTCTGCTCCTAGCGTCTTTCCACAGCCAGGAGGCCCATATAGAAGAATTTTTTGTCTGTAACGCAATCCATGATGAGCAAGCCTATCTCTTGCCGCATATTCGCGTTCAATTCGGCAGAAACGTTTCTCAATATTTATTGGCAACACCATGTGATGCCGCAAATGATCCCTTGGTATGATAGTTACTAGAGGAAGATTAAATCGCTTACTGGTTGATAATTCAGTTAATGTCTGTAAGTTTTCTGGTACTGAAGAAGCAGGTTTGCTGATGTTAGTAGGCTTCTCTTTCTGGCTTTTTTTAGTGATATTCTCTAACTGGTCAGCTAAGAGAGTATGTCCCTTACTGCGTTCTTCCTCAATCACTAGGTATGTGAGCTTATCAATCGCGTCTTGATCTGAACTAGCGATCGCTCTAAAAAATCTCTTGAGAAGCTCTGCTTTCATACTGCCTCTCAGTATAAATAATAATTTTTGACTAATTCAGTACTATTGTACTATAAAAGTATAGTGCATTGTAGATCATAACGCGATCAGCTTGCCCCTAATCATTATATTAAGTTATATAAAGAAAACATAATTTTTCTACTTAGAAATTTACTATATCTAAACATAAAACATTGCTTTAAGGTCTATATCATCTTCCCCTTCGATCAATAACAAAGTCATCAGATGTCCCTCAACAAACCCTGTTAATCTGAAATCAGACATAGCTTTTAGTTCCTTTATAGAAACTTTCTCACAATAGTATTTAAATATCATTTGAATAGCTTTATCTTTATCTAAGTAATACTGATAGCTACTATCCTTTTGCATCAAATGTTCTACTATTTTTGTTATTCGAGCTAGAAGTTCTTTTTTCTCCCTCGAAAGTTCCTGCATAATTTCCTCCATTCATCAAATAATTACCTCAATTATAAACAATCTTTCTCAGCGCCCCTCTGCGAAAAAAAGGCGGGCCTTTCAGCCCACCCCACACTATTTTGAGAATATTCTGTTGCTATTAACCCAACAATTGTTTAGCCTTAGCTAATACATTATCAACGCTAAAGCCAAACTTCTCTAAACAAACATTACCTGGAGCTGAAGCACCAAAGCGATCGATACTAACAGTATCGCCTTCAGTACCCACGTATTTGTGCCAACCGAAACTGCTACCAGCTTCTACAGACAAACGCTTGGTGACAGCTTTCGGCAAAATGGACTCTTTATAAGCCGCATCCTGTGCTTCAAACAGTTCCCATGAAGGTAGCGAGACGACACGAACTTTCTTACCTTCGGCTGTAAGTTTTTCGGCTGCGCTGACGGCGAGGCTCAATTCTGAACCAGTACCAATCAGGATGATATCGGGTGTACCTTCGCTATCAACTACTGTGTATCCACCCTTCGCCACACCCTCAACCGATGTACCAGCCAAGTTGGGAACGTTTTGACGGGTGAACGCCAACAGAGACGGAGCGTTTTGCTTCGCTTTCTCGATCGCTATTTTATAAGCGCCAGAGGTTTCGTTACCGTCTGCGGGACGAAACACTAATAAATTAGGAATAGCTCGCAAGGAAGCCAGAGTTTCAATGGGTTGGTGTGTGGGGCCATCTTCACCTTGTCCAATGGAATCGTGAGTCATCACCCAAATCACCCCAGCTTGGGAAAGCGCGGATAAGCGGATGGCAGCACGCATATAATCTGTGAAGATCAAGAAGGTAGCACCGTAGGGAATTAATCCCGAACTGTGCAGCGCTATCCCATTACAGATTGCGCCCATACCATGTTCCCGTACACCAAAGTGGATGTTGGGATTTTCGTATTGCCCTTTTTGGAAGTCGCCTTTGCCCTTGACTTCGGTAAGGTTGGAGTGGGTCAAGTCAGCGGAACCACCAATCAATTCAGGTAAAACTGCCGCTAGTTTGTTGAGGGAGATTTCTGAGTGTTTGCGGGTGGGCTGTCCTTTGTCTTCTGGGGTGTAGGTGGGTAGTACTTTATCCCAACCATCAGGTAGTTTGCTGCTTATATAGCGTTCAAAGTCAGCCGCTTCTTGGGCATACTTAGCTTTGTAGTCCGCAAAAGTCTTGTTCCATTCGGTTTCGTAACCTGCGCCACGTTCTACTGCTTTGCGCGTGTGGTTGAGGGCTTCTTCTGGGACTACGAAAGGCTCGTATTCCCAACCCAAATTTTTCCGAGTCAATGCTACTTCGTCTCCACCAAGGGCAGCGCCGTGAACACCAGCGGTGTTTGCTTTATTGGGGGAACCATAACCGATGGTGGTTGTCACCTTGATGAAAGAAGGCTTATCGGTAACAGCTTTGGCTGCTTCAATGGCTTTGGCGATCGCTTCTAAATCGGTATTGCCATCTTTGACGTGTTGGACGTGCCAACCGTATGCTTCAAAGCGCTTAGAAACATCTTCGGTAAATGCTATATCTGTGGAACCATCGATAGAGATGTGGTTGTCGTCGTACAGAGCGATGAGTTTGCCTAATCCCAAGTGTCCTGCGTAAGAACAAGCTTCACCGGAAATTCCTTCCATGTTGCAACCGTCACCCACAATCACGTAGGTGTAATGGTCAACAATCTTGGTATCGGGTTTGTTGTATTTAGCGGCCAGGTGCGCTTCGGCGATCGCTAAACCAACTCCATTGGCAATTCCTTGACCCAAGGGGCCAGTTGTGACTTCCACGCCTGGGGTCATGAAGTTTTCGGGGTGTCCGGGGGTTTTGGATTCCCATTGACGGAATTGCTTGATATCTTCAATGGTGACGCTATCGTAGCCTGTCAGGTACAGTAGGGCGTACTGCAACATCGAGCCATGACCGGCTGATAAGACAAAGCGATCGCGGTTAAACCATTTGGGATTCTTGGGATTAAACTTCAAAAAGCGATCCCAGAGGACAAAAGCCATCGGAGCCGCACCCATTGGTAGTCCTGGGTGTCCCGATTTTGCTTTTTCTACGGCATCAATAGCCAAGAAGCGGATCGAGTTAATAGCCAGTTCTTCGACGGACAATTCTTTGGCGGATTGGGTTGCAACAGTCATAATCTCTTGTTTTTAACGACGGGTTAGCACTCTTCGTAGCTTCTCTTGTTGGGGTTATTTTAGATTCCCCACAGTATCCTCATCATCCCACTCCCGCTTGTCGATGGACAAGCGGGATCTCCTGAGTTTCTGGTGATAAATCAAGCTGATAATTGGGTCATGCTGAACGCTTAAGTTATATCGGAATGATATCTATGATACTTTGGGCAGGGGGCAGGGGGCAGGGGGCAGGGGGCAGGGGGCAAACGAGCAGAGTCGGATAAAACTACTGAATTCTGACTCCTGAATTCTGACTCCTGAATTCTTTTAAACGTATTTCTTAAAGGCCAGTGTGACATTATGACCGCCAAACCCAAAAGAATTGGATATTGCCACCTCAACTTTTTGAGCGCGGCTAAAGTTAGGCACGTAATCTAAGTCACACTCTGGATCGGGATTTTCTAGATTTATTGTCGGTGGAATTTGGTCATTAGCGATCGCCAGCACTGTTGCGACTGCTTCAATACCTCCAGAACCGCCCAATAAATGACCTGTCATCGATTTGGTGGAGCTAATTGCCACCTTATAGGCATGTTCTCCCAAAGCTTTTTTGATGGCTGAGGTTTCAGTTGAATCATTAGCTGGGGTACTAGTGCCGTGGGCATTAATATAGCTAATTTGTTCGGGAGTTATGTTGGCATCTTTGAGCGCTAGTTCTATTGCTCTAGCGGCTCCGAGTCCACCAGGGACAGGGGAAGTGATATGGTAAGCGTCACAGGTCATACCATAGCCGATCATTTCGGCATAAATGTGAGCGCCGCGACTGAGGGCGTGTTGCAGTTCTTCTAGAATTAAAATTCCTGAACCTTCACCCAAGACAAATCCATCGCGATCGCTATCAAAGGGACGGCAAGCTTTATGCGGATCGTCATTGCGAAAAGAGAGGGCTTTGCAAGCGGCAAACCCAGCCATCGATAATGGTGTCACAGCTGCCTCTGTTCCGCCGCAAATCATCGCCTGGGCATATCCCCCTTGAATTAAGCGAAAAGCATCGCCTACAGCGTTAGAGCCAGCAGCGCAGGCAGTTACTGGGCAGGAATTTGGCCCTTTAGCACCCGTGTGAATTGCCGTTAATCCTGCTGCCATATTGGCGATCATCATCGGTATCATGAATGGACTACAGCGATCGGGCCCACGGTTGAGGTAGATAGTTTGCTGGTCTTCTAATACCTTAATGCCACCAACGCCAGAACCGATCATGACACCTACCTGTTCTGCATTCAGTTCATTAATAACTAACTGCGCGTTAGCTAAAGCCTGTTTTGCTGCCGCAACCCCAAATTGGGCAAATCGATCCATGCGCTTGGCCTCTTTGCGCTCCAAGTAATCATGTGGATCGAAGTTTTTTACTTCACCAGCAAGGCGGCAATCATGGCGAGACGCATCAAAAAATGTGATGTAGTCAATGCCATTGCGTCCACTCAATAATCCATCCCAATATTCTGTTGCTGTGTTACCGATAGGTGTAATCGCGCCAACACCAGTTACAACAACGCGTTTACGTGTATAATCTGTCATGATTCAGTTAAAGGTGGCGAAAAAGCAGCAGGCATTAAACAGTGCTGAGTTCTGAGTCTGAGTTCTGAGTTTTGGAAGCACCCAAAGATGGAGAAAACTCCGAACTTTTGCCTCCTAAAACTCTAACTCCTAAACCCTGTACAGACGCGATTAATCGCGTCTCTCAGCACTCAGTGAAAAGTTAAAGCAGTGGTTTTTGCCTAGATGCCCAGAGGGGGCATGGCATTGCCATCTAAACTTCAAAGACTCAAAACTTTTTTAAGCTGATGCGGTAACTTTGTTATTGATGTAATCTACTGCGTCTTGAACCGTTAAAATCTGCTCGGCAGCTTCGTCGGGAATTTCGATATCAAATTCTTCTTCCAAGGCCATCACCAGTTCAACAGTATCCAAGGAATCTGCTCCTAGATCGTCCATAAACTTGGACTGGGGTGTGATTTTGGTAGCATCTTCGACACTCAATTGTTCGGCGACGATTTTTTTGACCTTATCAAAAAGTTCCGTTTGGCTCATAAATAATAAAAGTCCTTAACCAGTTGCTAGGTTCTGCTCTTTATGGGAAACATTGTTTTGAGCATATACATCTTATCGTCAAGCGCGATCGCCCGTATACTACCAAGGGTTTTTCTGTTAGAAAATCCCTCCCTTTCCTCAAGAGAATCGGGTAAGTTTTCTTAGAATTGGGTAGGGGAGTGGGCTACGCCATTGCCAACAGCATGTAAATGTTTCGGTTGTCCAATTATTGCTAACTTTTTTTACAATGTCTCGGTCAGTATTTAAAGCCTTGCTAGCAATCAAAATATATAGACGCTGCGGCTTTGAACCTAGACGGTTAAAGAGACGGTGAACATCAAACATCAGAGCTTAAATGCTAACAAGGAATAATAAAACAGTTATTGTTTTAGAGCGATCGCTCTAACCCAAACATACCTCTATGCTATCTCAGACACTCAAATACGCTTATTTTCCTGGATGTGTTGCCCAAGGGGCCTGTCGGGAACTTTACCAGTCAACTCAAGCGCTTACCCAAGCACTGGGCATTGAACTAGTTGAACTTAAAAAAGCTGCTTGCTGCGGATCTGGGACATTTAAAGAAGATTCTAAACTGCTGGAAGATACAGTTAACGCCAGAAATATTGCCCTAGCAGAAGAATTAAATTTGCCCTTACTTACCCATTGCAGCACTTGTCAAGGTGTTATTGGTCATGTCAACGAACACCTGAAAGAATGTAAGACTTCTGACCCTGCCTACATTCAACAGGTTAATGGCTTACTGGATAAAGAAGGCTGTTCACCTTATCGCGGCACTACCGACGTTAAACATCTTCTCTACGCCTTGGTAACAGATTACGGTTTAGAGGAAATTACCAAACGTGTCACCCGGAAGTTAACTGGATTAAAATGCGCGGCTTTTTATGGCTGTTATCTCCTCCGCGCCCAAAAATCTATGCCCTATGATGACCCGTTCCAACCGGAAGCGATGGAAAATATGTTTCGGGCGGTGGATGCGACACCAATTTATTACCGAGGCCGGACACAATGTTGTGGTTGGCCCCTGGCTAGTTATGCCACTACCCAATCTTTCAAGATGGCGGGGATGCATATTCAGGACGCTTTGACATCTGGTGCTGACTGTATAGTTACACCTTGTCCTTTGTGCCACTTAAATTTAGATTCGCGTCAGCCAGAGGTGGAAAAGGTGATTGAGCAAAAGTTAGGTTTACCAGTGCTGCATTTACCCCAGTTGATTGCTTTGGCACTTGGGGTTAGTCCAAAAGAACTGGGTTTAGATCGCCACGTTGTTTCTACAAAGCCAGTATTGGAGAAATTAGGATTTTAGTAGGACTAGGGACTGTTTTCAAACTCGAAGATCCCCCCTAACCCCCCTTAAAAAGGGGGGAAAAGAAACTCTAAGAGCAAGCCTTGGAAAGGGGGGTTGGGGGGATCTTCAAAGACTAGGGTGCTTAAAGAGAGGTTTGAAAACACGACCTAGCCCTTTCAAGATGACTCGTAAAATAAGATTGTTTTTTCTCAGCGCTCTCTGCGGCTAATAAGGTTAAATAAATTATTTTTAAACCGCAGAGGCGCAGAGGACACAGAGTAAAGAGTTTAAAGAGGAATTTATTAACCAAAATTTTTACCTACCTTGAAAGGGCTAGTACCGCTACGCAAAAGTCAAAAGTCAAAAGTCATTTATTTTAGGGCTTTGAACGATTGAGAATGGTATCTTCATTTCCGCCACGCTGTACTAGTACTATTTAGTTTGTGTTTGCCAGTTGCTACAACGGGGAGGCAGCGCAGTCTTGGGGGTTTCCCCCATGAGCGACTGCCGTGGGAACCCCAGCAACGCGCTGGCTTCCACTATGCTATGCGTCTACGAAATTACTTTTGAATATATCCAACAATGAAATTCAGCGAAATCCTCGGCCAATTTGGTGATGCCGCTATCAATCATAGTTTGACTAGCAACCCAGACGATGACCCAGAAATTATAGGGGTAGCAGCCATTGATGAAGCTACTATCGGTACTCTCAGCTACGTAGAAGGGGCAAAGTTTGGGTCTTTTATCGGCAAGACCAATGCTAGTGCTTTAATTTTGCCCCAGGATGAAAAATTACAGGTGCTTGCACAAGAGAGCGGTATTGTCTGGCTAGCAACCCCAGATCCGCGATTATTGTTTGCCAAAGCGATCGCACTTTTTTATCAACCATATCGGCCTATCCCAGAAATTCATCCCACTGCTGTGATTCACTCCACCGCAAAAGTTGGTAGTGATGTTTACATTGGCCCCCATGCTGTGATTCAACAAGGGGTAGAAATTGGCGATGGGGCAATTATTCATCCCAATGTGGTGATTTATCCAGATGCCAAAATAGGCGATCGCACCACCTTGCACGCTAACTGTACCATCCACGAACGCACCCGCATCGGTGCAGATTGTGTGATTCATAGTGGTGCTGTCATTGGTGCAGAAGGCTTTGGTTTTGTTCCTACTCGTACTGGTTGGTTGAAAATGGAACAATCTGGCTGTACAGTCTTAGAAGATGGCGTGGAAGTTGGCTGCAACAGTGCCATTGACCGCCCAGCCGTTGGAGAAACACGGATAGGCTGCAATACAGTAATTGATAACTTAGTGCAAATAGGTCACGGTTGCCAAATTGGTGCAGGCTGTGCGATCGCAGGTCAGGTTGGCATGGCCGGAGGTGTTAAGCTGGGAAATCACGTTATTTTGGCTGGACAAACAGGAATAGCCAATCAAGTGAAGATTGGAGATGGGGCGATGACATCTGCTCAAAGTGGAATTCACAGCGATGTTGCACCAGGAGAAGTTGTCTGCGGATCTCCAGCCATTCCTTACAAACTATATCTCAAGGTATGTGCTGTTTATAATCGCCTGCCAGATATGTATCAATCGTTAAAACAATTACAACGTAAATCCAAAAATAACAATGAGTGAAGAAGGCATGAGGTTGGAATTACCCACATTTTTGTAACATTCTCATCTAGTCCGCCTCAGAATGAATTCTGAGTCTAATAGCGAAAGTCGTCTTTAGACGACTAACAAAAGGTTATAAGCTAAGGGACTTCCAAGAAATAAATTATCCAAATAAACGAACCACAGAGACGCAGAGAACACAGAGGAATAAGGAGGAGAGAGTTTTTTGAGTATTTTTTTATTTGGAAGTCCCTAATGAGCATTTAAGTTGCATAAAAGCAGGACTGGAGCCGCTTACTACAAGCGAATCAATCTGGAAAAATAAATGACCGTCGCTTCTCGAAATTCAAAATTATCAATTCAAAATTCAAAATTAATTAAATAATTTTTCAATTTTCACTTCTTTATTATCTGAATTTTGAACTTGAAATTGAATGTTCGTGCAACGGTCTTGCGCCAAGAATTTATTAATGGAGGTATAAAAAGCGCAGCATCAGAAGTATCAAGCCCCCGGATAAATCCTTTGGGGATTAATAATGCGTGAATTTTGAATGCGTGAATTTTGAATTCCCCGAAGGGGTTGACGATTAGCTTAGTCCGTTTTAACGGACTTTAGCTATGAGCCGCTGAACTTCAGTTCTGGGCGGTTTCTGTATAGAACGAAATAGCCCTGCCTCCTTCAATTCACAGGGATGACGATACCTGCGGTGGGCAGAGCCAACACAAATTGTGTGCCTTCACCAACTTCAGACTGCACAATGATTTGACCACCATGTTTTTCTACCACAATTTGACGAGCGATCGCTAATCCTAATCCTGTACCTTGACCAACTCCTTTAGTTGTAAATAAATGTCTTTGAGATAATCTAATGCTGGGGTAATATTTCCGGCAATAAAGCCTACAGGATTGTTAATTTCATGGGCGACACCTGCAACTAAATTACCCAATGCTGACATTTTCTCACTTTGTACAAGTTGCAATTGAGCTTTTTGTAAGTCTTGCAATGCTTGTTGCGACTGTTGATAAAGTCGAGCATTTTCTAGAGAAATTCCGGCTTGGGTACAAAGAAAGTTAATAACTACTAGCCGCTCAACTGTAAATACACCTTGAGTTAAGCTGTTTTCTAGATAAATAATTCCAACTAAATGCCCTTGATTGAGAATTGGTATACACAAAGCACTTTTAGGTTGATATTGCAACATATAATCGCCAATTACACCACTGATTTCGGTTTGGCAATTGTCAATTACAAGAGGTTCTAATGTATGCTTAACGTATTGAATCAGTTGTACAGGAACCTCTTGACAATCATCTAATCTTTGTGAGTAAAGAACTGTTGTCAGTTGCTGATTACCGGGATTAATAGAGGCGATCGCTTGAATTTGCCATTCATTTTTATCTGGTAGAATTAATACACATTTTCTGGCTCCAGCATTTTCCAAAATAAGTTTAGTGAGATTAGCGATTAATTCGTCTAATTGGATGCTGCGGGAAATGACTTGAGCTACTTTGAGGACAGATCCAAAATCTAAGACATCAGAAATACTAATATTATTAGAACTAGAACTAAGTCTTGATTTGGAAATTGAAGTGCTGCCAATAGCGGCTATAGTTTCTAGAGAGTTGAAGTTGAGTTTTTGTTGTTGCAGAATAGGTTGGAGTAGCTGAGGATAGCGTTTTTCTAAGTCATCAGTTTTTGCCTTAGCGCCCCATTTGGCATAGCAATAGTAAGCTTCTTGCATATATGCCTGAGCTACTTTTTCTTTTCCCAATTCTAGGTATAACTTGGCTGCAAGTTCGTTGGCGATGGCTTCTTCTTGGATATAGCCGTTTTCTTTGGCGAGGGAGATAGAGCGATCATACAATTCGATTGCTTTGTTTTTTTGCTGTAAAACTCGATGCCGTTCTGCCTCAATTAAGTAAAATTTGTGCTGATGATTCATTGGGGCATGATGCGCCCATTTTTTCAACTTTTTTTGGTGGGAACTTACTTTTTTAATAATTTGTTTTTGCTCAATAACGGTTGATTGTGGATAAAGAGCCAGTTTTGCTAATGCATCATAAAAATAAACTATTGGTACTACTGCTGCCGATGTTACCCCATCTAAATAAGTTATGGCATTAATCGCTGCCTCTGAGGCTTCAGCATAATTTTCAAACAGATAGCAAAGTATTAATTCATTGGCATAGCTAAAACTTAATCCAGTGCGATCGCCTGCTTGTTCTTGTAATGTGCGAATGGTTTTGGCATCATAAACAGAACCTGATAATTTACTAGGATTAGTAGATTCCCCCAACAGATTTTTGATGGCTTGACGAAATGTATTTATATATGTGTAAGGTTTTTCCTGTTTAAATTGCTTGTATACTTCAGCATAATCTCCCATCTGTTTATCTAACTCAGATAATTCCTGAGCGAGAAAATACCCATGAAAATTACAACTATAACTAGCCCATGAGGCATATTCAATATCTCCCGTTTCTAAACCTATTTGATAAGCTTCGATTAACGGTGCAATTGTCTCTTGAAGGTGTTGATGCCAGTGATTGACAAATGTTTCAACAATGAAAAAGGTTTTAGCTTTTAATTCCTGATCATTAAATTTTTCCAGAACTTGTAATGCTAATTGACCAAATTCATAACCTGCTTGAATATTACCGACAACACCACACTGAATCAATCCATACCAGGCATAGCCAAATGCAGATTCTGCCGCATTACCATACTGCATTGATAAATTGACTTCGCTCAAAATAATTGGTGGTAGTAAATCTGGACGAGCAATATAAGCCGTTGAATTCGTACTAGCCAGAATTCGGATTGCTGCTAGTTGTTCGCCCCCAGTCATGTTAGGCAAGTCAATTAAAGCTAACGGAGATTTACCTAGCAATCGTAATGTTATTTTGCCTAAACCGAGTAATGTTTGGGTTTGACTTGCTTGAGGAGAGAGTTTAATACCTAAAAGATTCAGTAGTGCGATCGCAGTCTGAATTGAATTATCAAAACGACTTTGAGCTAAATAAGATTGGATTTGAATCGCATCAACTTCAGAGAGGCTGAATCTGCCCACTGCAAATCATCTAAGAACATCACTAGGGGATGTTCTTTAGTTGTAAATACCTCTACAAACTTCTGAAATAGTAAATTAAAGCGATTCTGTACCCCATTTCCTGATAACTTTGGTGCAGGTAGTTGTTGACCAATAATTATTTCTAATTCAGGAATAACTTCAATAATTACTTGTCCATTTTCGCCGACAGCTTCCAGAATACTAGTTTTCCATTGATGTAGCTGTTGGTCGCTTTCTGTTAACAACTGCATCATTAAATTCCGAAAAGCTTGCACAAATGCAGAGAAGGGAATATTGCGATTAAATTGGTCAAATTTACCTTTAATGAAATAACCCCGTTGTTTAAGAATGGGTTTATGAACCTCATTAACTACAGCAGTTTTACCAATACCGGAAAAACCTGCTACTAACATCAGTTCAACCCCCCTTAGTCCCCCCTTACCAAGGGGGGATTCAGGGGGGTTAGCGACTCTCTCAAAGGCTGCTAGTAGTTGCTGAACTTCGTTTTCTCGTCCGTATAATTTTTCTCTGAGGAGGAAGCGATCGCACACATCCCTGGTTGCAATTTTAAAGGTCTTAATCTTATCTGTAAAATTGAGTTGTTCTAGACAAGTTTGCAAATCATATTTCAAACCCAATGCACTCTGATAGCGGTCTTCAGCATTTTTTGCCATCAACTTCATCACAATGTCACAGAGAACTTGGGGAACTGTTTCTTCATTTTTGAATGTTGTTAGCGCAGCGTTAGCGAGTCCGCGTACTCCTTCGGAGAAGCAAGCTACGCGCAGCGTCTCGTAGAGAGCGTCATTTTTAATTTTAAATTGATCCGGTTGTTTGGCAATATGACAATGTAGCAACTCCATTGGATCATCAGTCAAAAATGGCAGTTGTCCCGTCAACAATTCAAAAAAAGTGACTCCCAGTGCATAGAAATCTGCCCGATAATCAATCCCTCGATTCATCCGTCCAGTTTGTTCTGGTGCAAGATAGGCTAGTGTCCCTTCTAGAACATTAGGATTTTTAATTTCCTGGGTTTCTTTGGGTAATAATGAAGCAATACTAAAATCGATGATTTTAACTTGCTTTGTCTCTGGGTGAATTAAGATATTTGCAGGTTTGATGTCTTTGTGGATAATCTGGTGATGGTGCAGATAGTTGAGGATATCCGCAAGTTGGATGGCAATTTCCAAAAACTCCGTTGATGCTAGTGGTTGATTTTGAACATAGTCTCGTAGTGAAGTACCGCCAAAATCTTCCATCACTAATGCATAGCTATTGCGGTAGGTTTCTAAACTATATGGACGAATAATCCCCGGACTATCTAGATTTTTGGCAATGGTATACTGGTTACGAAACTGCAACAGTTCACTGAAGGTTGGGTAGTCGCGCTGTAGCAATTTGACCACAACGCCAAGCTGATCTACTTCTCTTATGCCTCGATAGACCACTGTTCTAGAGCCAGCATAGAGTTTTTCTATTAGTTGATATCGGGGAATTATGGCGATCGCATCCATTTGTACTTACCTTACCGCACAAGTTTCATGGCAGAAATTTATACGCTTAGTATGCCCTTAACTTGAGTATTGATAACGGTTGTTACATTAGGGACTTCCAAGAAATAAATTACCCAAATAAACGTAGACGCAAAGCGGTGAGGGGGTCGCAGTCTTGGCGGTTCCCGTCGATTGCGTTAGCGCAGCGTTAGCGACGTTAGGAGCGTCACCCCCGAACCCGGAGGGCTTGCCGCAGGCTACCACTCCAGACACAGAGAACACAGAGGAATGAGGAGAGAGAGCTTTTTCGTAAATTTATTGGGTATTTTTTTATTTGGAAGTCCCTTACTGACATTTGCCAGCAGGCTTATAAGTAGATGATTAGCGTGTAGAGATGTGTGAGCAAAGCGGCACAAAAGTAGTCTATCAAGCTAGTTTTGAGAGTTTGTAGTAAGGACTTTAGTGCTTAGAAAACAAGGACTAAAGTCCTTACTACGAACTTGTTTACTCCTCAATTCAAAGCTGACAGACTACTAATCGCTAGTCGCCATTGCTATGCCTGCTAAATAGCCTGTTGTCCAAGCACTTTGGAAGTTAAATCCACCGGTGACGCCATCAATATCTAAGATTTCTCCGGCAAAATAAAGGCCCGCAACTAACCTACTTTCCATCGTCTTGAAGTTGACTTCTTTGAGGTTGACACCGCCACAGGTAACAAATTCTTCTTTGAAGGCTCCTTTACCACTAATTAAATATTGTCCCTGAGTTAGTTCCTGCACCAGTTTATTTAAGGTTTTACTAGATATTTCTGCCCAACGGTCTTCTGTGGTAATGCCTGCACGGGCAATGATATATTGCCAGAGACGATGGGGGAGATCAACGCCGCGATGCAATGCGATCGCTTTCTTTCCCCATTCATCTTTAACTGCTAAAACTTTTTCTCGTACTTGTTCTTGGTGCAAATTAGGCAGCCAATTAATCAATAATGTGGCTTGATAGCGGCTTTCGTGCAGAACTCTCGCACCCCAAGCAGAAAGCTTCAGAACTGCGGGGCCACTCAAACCCCAGTGAGTAATTAGCAATGGCCCAATTTGTTGTAATTGGGATTTTCCGCCCGCAGATAACCGCAATTGTACAGGGTTAACACTAACTCCAGCTAAAGCCCGCAATTGAGGATCAGCAATGTTAAAGGTAAATAGAGAGGGTACTGGCGGTTCTATTTGATGACCTAACTCTTTGACAATTTTATAACCTACCAGGCTGCTGCCGGTCGCAAGAAGTAGGCGATCGCATTGAATCGGATCTCCCGACTTCAGATGAATATCAAACCCTCCATCTGCTGCGGTTATCACCGAAGTTACGTGTGTACCGATACGGAGTTTGACACCAGATGTCGCCACCGCTTTAATCAGACATTCCACAATGGTTTCTGAAGTATTGGTGACAGGAAACATCCGGCCATCGGCTTCAGTTTTTAGATAGACTCCACCAGCAGCAAACCAAGCTACTGTGTCTTGAGTCCCAAACCGAGTCAAAGCACCCCGCAAAGCTTTTGCACCTCTGGGGTAATTTTGCACTAACTCCTCAGGCAAAAAGCAAGCGTGAGTAACGTTGCAGCGTCCGCCACCAGAAATTAGCACTTTCGCTAGGGGTTGGCGACTGGCTTCAAGTAAAGTAACTTGGGCATCAGGATTGGCTTTAGCACAAGCGATCGCGCCAAAAAATCCTGCTGCCCCACCCCCAATAACTACGATTCGTAACGGTAGCAAGTTCTAAAATTTCTCAATAGCACGTACTTTACTAGGCTAGCCGTTATCTTCACTATTCAACTAGTTCAAATTGATCTTTTGTGGCACCACAAGTCGGACATACCCAATCATCTGGTATATTTTCAAAGGCTGTTCCTGGCGCTATATCGCTATCTGGATCGCCTACTTCTGGGTCATATTCATAGCCGCAAACAGTACATATATACTTTGCCATGTTCGTTTCCTCTAGTAAATTGTTGGCTTTGCTTCAGTATTAAATACTTCTGGTAGTTAGTCAAAATAGGCTTAGTCATTAGTCCAAGAGAAACCACGCCCACCCAACGCCAATACGGTTCGGTTAAGCCCGAAAAATGAAAATGTGTAGGTTGGGTTGAGGAACGAAACCCAACATATTGTGGGATTTGTTGGGTAACACGAATGTTCAACCCAACCTACAAATATTCTTAACCGAACCGTATTGGGAGTGGTGCGATATATACCAAAAACTCTTGTATCTTAGACCAATGACCAATGACAAATGACAAATGACAAATGACAAATAACTAAAAACGCCACCATGTCCTTTGAACATAACTGATAATCGCGATCGCGATCGCCCCTAGTAGCAGTAGCCAAATTATTCCACCTGGAATAAAAGTGAGAATACCAAAACCTCTCAGTACCCAGACGGCTACACTAATGCCGAGAAGGATACCGAAAATCTGGATTAATCTACGATTTAAAGAAGATTGACTCACCTACTTTTCCTCTCAACTCAACAGAGATTACACTTGATATTGACAATAAAATATGAAGTTACGATGAAGTTGCAGTTTCATCAGAAATAACACGTAAAAATCGAGAGATGCTATCCAAACGTTGGGGTAAGATACTTGATATTAGGTCGTGTTTGTGCCATTCTAGCTGTTAATAACTTAGTTTTTAATTTATAAATACCGCTATTATCAAGTTTACTTAAATATTAATTGTGTTAATTGTGATAAGAACTACAGTTTTTACAGTAGAATAACTGAAATAATTACCAAAAACTCGCCGTTTCTGTAAAGGATAGGCATTACACTGGAACTAAAATTTAGTGAGTTGGATCTAAATCAAGTTTTATGGCTTGTAGTTTCAACTCTATTTAGGTGGATGAGTTGAGGAGTAACTAAAATCATGATGTCTGCGTCTCATATCTCAGACTCAATTATTGCAGGTTCAGATATGGCTTGGAATCAAGACAAGCAAAAGTTGCTGGTACAGGGTGAAATTTTAATAGAAACGCGATCGCACAAAAGCTGGGGTGGCGCGGTGACAGCCTGGATGTATGTGCCGATGGTGCGATCGCAAGTCTGGCAGCAATTAACTGATTACCCCCGGTGGGTGCAATATTTCCCCGATATCACTAAAAGCGAGATATTACATAAAGGTGAAGTCAAACGCCTGTATCAAGCAGCACAAAAAGCCTTTTTCTTTTTCACAGCTCAAGTTGAAATTTACCTTAACGTTGTAGAGGTGCTGGGGCAACAAATCCAATTTCGCATGGAAAAAGGGACTTTTGAGGATTTTAACGCCAATTTAGAACTCAAAGATTGCGGTAACGGCACAATACTTGCTTATACTGTGCAAGCTACACCTCTTATTCCAATTCCATCAATTTTCATTCAACAAGCAATGAATTTAGAGTTACCTGCAAATATGCGTAAAATGCGACAAGTACTTTGTAAGGGTCAAAATAATTCGTAATTCGTAATTCGTAATTCGTAATTATTACCTTACGAATGTTTTACAAAAAAACGCCAAGAGGCTCTTGCTTGACTTGGCGTTTTTTTGTGAAATGATCTTCAACGAAGAGGGAAGAGGACAAGGGGAAAGACTTGTTGCAAGTTCTCACTCAAGTCACTTTGTTCCTTGCTCCCTGCTCCCTGCTCCCTGCTCCCTGCCTCTTTCTCAATTAGCTGGTAAATACCTCAGCAGGTAAGCGACTAAAAGAAAGACGCTCATTTTGCACATCTACAAAGATGGTGTTGCCGTCGGTGAATTCACCGCGCAAGATGGCTTTAGCGATTTGAGTTTCTAACTCTCGCTGAATCGCCCGCTTCAGTGGACGCGCCCCATATACTGGGTCGTACCCTACTTCGGCTAAAAAGTCAAGTGCAGCATCCGAGAGCTTGAGGGATATTTTGCGATCGCTCAATCTTTGCCGCAATCTTTCCACTTGCAATAGCACAATATGCCGCAATTCTTTCTTATCTAAACCGTGGAAGATGATGATTTCGTCAATCCGGTTCAGGAACTCTGGACGGAAGCTATTTCGCATTGCTTCCATCACTCGACGGCGCATTTCGTCGTAGTGGGTGTTATCTCCGGCGACATCAAGAATATACTGCGAACCGATGTTGCTAGTCATGATGATAATAGCGTTCTTGAAGTCCACCTTATGACCTTGGGCATCAGTAACGCGACCATCATCAAGAATTTGCAAGAAGATATTAAATACATCGGGGTGTGCTTTCTCGATTTCGTCGAAAAGAATCACTGAGTAAGGACGGCGACGAATTGCTTCTGTAAGTTGTCCGCCTTCTTCGTAACCCACGTATCCTGGAGGCGCACCGATTAAGCGAGAGACGGCGTGTTTCTCCATATACTCAGACATATCGATTCGCACCAGCGCATCTTCGCTATCGAACATATACGCCGCCAGCGCTTTCGCCAACTCGGTTTTACCCACACCCGTAGGGCCAAGGAAAATAAAGCTAGCAATGGGACGATTGGGATCGGCTAATCCAGCCCGCGATCGCTGAATTGCATCGGCTACAGCTGTGACTGCTTCTTCTTGTCCAACCACGCGGCGGTGCAGTTCATCTTCTAAATGCAGCAGTTTTTCTTTCTCCGATTCCACCAACTTGCTGATAGGAATTCCTGTCCATTTAGAAATAATTTCGGCAATATCAGCTTCTGTGACTTCTTCCCGTAATAGTGATTTACCACTTCTTTGAGCGTTTGCCAATTCAGCTTCTACTGTTTCTAATTGACGGTGCAAACTGGTTAAATTGCCGTATTTCAACTCCGCAGCGCGGTTAAGGTCGTAGTCGCGTTCTGCTTGCTGAATCTCCAGGTTAACCCGTTCAATCTCTTTTTTAACAGACTGAATTTTGTCAATGATATCTTTTTCAGACTGCCATTGACTATTCAGGGTTCTTTGTTCTTCTTTGAGATCAGCAATTTCTTTTTCCAATTTTTCTAGACGTTCACGAGAAGCTGCATCACTTTCCTTTTTCAGCGAAAGCTTCTCCATTTCCAATTGCAGAATCTTGCGATCAATTTCGTCGAGTTCTTCTGGTTTGGAGGTAATCTCCATTTTTAATCTCGCGGCGGCTTCATCCACTAAGTCAATGGCTTTATCAGGAAGGAAGCGATCGCTAATATAACGACTCGACAATACGGCTGCTGCAACTAAAGCACTATCAGAAATCTTCACCCCGTGGTGGTTTTCATAACGTTCTCTCAACCCGCGCAAAATCGAAATACTATCTTCTACACTAGGCTGATCGACATAAACTTGCTGGAAGCGTCTTTCTAGTGCGGCATCTTTTTCGATATGTTTGCGGTATTCATCTAGAGTTGTCGCCCCAATACAGCGCAATTCGCCCCGCGCCAACATTGGTTTTAATAAGTTACCAGCATCCATCGCGCCTTGGCTTGCACCAGCGCCGACAACGGTGTGAATTTCATCAATAAATAAAACAATATTGCCGCCAGATTCGGTAACTTCTTTTAATACTGCTTTCAGACGTTCTTCAAATTCACCCCGGAATTTTGCCCCTGCAATCAAAGCACCCATATCTAAAGCGATTAGCTTGCGGTCTTTGAGGGATTGGGGTACATCACCTGCGATAATGCGCTGTGCTAATCCTTCAGCGATCGCAGTTTTACCAACACCTGGTTCACCAATTAGCACAGGGTTATTCTTGGTGCGGCGAGAGAGAATTTGGACAGTGCGACGAATCTCATCATCTCGCCCAATCACTGGATCGAGTTGACCTTTACGTGCAGCTTCTGTAAGGTCACGCCCGTACTTTTCCAGTGCTTCATATTTGCCTTCTGGATTTTGGTCGGTCACTTTTTGGCTCCCCCGAACTTGTTTAATAATATCTTTGAGTTTGCCTTCGTCTAAACCAAACTCTTGGAATAAAGCTTTGCCAAAGCGGTCATCTTTAGCGTAAGCCAGCAATAAGTGTTCAATTGAAATATATTCGTCTTGAAACTCTTTGCGATATCCGTCTGCTCGATCTAGAAGTGTATCCAAGCTGCGTCCTAAGTAGACAGAACTGCTGCTACCGGATACTTTTGGCTGACGTTGGAAAAATTGTTCAGTGCGATCGCGCAGTTTTTGGAGGTTAACACCCGCCTTAGTGAGAATCCCAGTTGCTAGACCATCTTGTTCTAGCAGCGCTTTCATCAGGTGTTCACTTTCAATTTGCTGTTGTTGATATTGTTTAACAATATCCGGGGTATGGGCGATCGCTTCCCAGGCTTTTTCTGTAAATTGGTTAGGATTAGTAGGTTGCATAGGCTTTTTCAGGAACGTAAAGGCGCAGCAGCTTGTCAGAGGCTACCACCAGAACACCAAGTAAATAAAATTTCTGTTCTCAATAGATATTGTATGAACAGCAGAGCGATCGCCTAGATCGGTGTTCACGTCTTGTAAAAGTCGTATTTTCCCGTAGTTCCGATTTCCCATTTATTGCTGTGCTGTACAACTACGGAAACAAACTCAAGCGAATCCATAATTGTCGGGCTGCCACTTGAGAAGCACTGTTCATCTCCAAATATTCTATAGTGACTTTTCCAGAGGAAGTAATGCCTATAATCTTGCCAGATTGAGTATCAACCTGAAAATGCTCACTCCACTTATCCTGTCTGGGATGAAAGAAATTAACTTCAATGTTGGAAGCAGGCATAATGCCACTAATACGAGTTCCTTTACGGAGATTACACGAGCGACACGCAAGAGCTAAATTTGCTTCGTCATTTTCCCCTTGCCGAGAGAGCGGGATGATATGCTCAACCTCAAACGGAAAGTTAAAGATTAGTTCAGGGGCTTGGCAGTACTCGCAACGATGGTTGGCACGTTGTGCGATCGCAGCGTAATACCGATTCACAAACTCTCTTGCTGTATCAATGCAGCTGTTCGGGCTGCTGCTGCTCTTAATTCAGCCTCAACCAAAGTATCCAACTCTGCTTGTTGCTCTGATGGTAATGCTTGCCCCTGATCTCGTGCCAACCGCCATAAACTCATTAATTTCGATAACCGTTTTTGTTGTTTAGCGCTAAAAAACGGGTCAGGGCTGAAATTTTGAATGACAAGCAGTGCGCTGAACTCCGTTTCACCCAACTGAATAGTTAACGCATCTAGGGCTTGCCCCGCAGTTTTGCCAACAGAGTGCTTATCCCCTGCAATGGCGCGATAAGTTTTTTCACCATCAGCATCAAAGATTGGCAAGATTGCTACTGTAGTCATGCTTCCAGTTTGGAATCCTTTGCCTCAAATTATAGCTCTACGCGAACAACACCTGAGCAAGTGATTGAGAATTGTAAAAAGCGATTATAGAAAATTCATACTTGCTTTATAAATTAGTTTTTACTTAAATGGTCTTACCAGATTAAGGTTTAGCAGAATTACTGAACCCATTATAGGTAATAGACAAATAAAATGTGGTATCTGATAAACCTGCTAAAAAGTAGTTATACTCTTGCAGGCAAAAATCCGATTTTAACCATGCAAAAGTTTTAATTAAGATATCAGTTTTATGAAACGAGTTATAGGATTAGCAATTGCTTCTTTAATAGCATTTCCTTCGACTGCATTGGCTGCTGATTGGGTTTTAGTTAGCGAAGCATCGGACGGTACTCGTATTTTTATTGATAACGAGTCGTATGAAAGACGAGGAGCCGTAGCGTGGTATTGGAGAATGAGAGAAGGAGTACAACCTGATGAAACCGGAGTGATTTCCACAAAATCCTTTGACTCTACAGACTGCCGTAATCGTACCTATCGCATAAGGCAATTAATTTCTTATAACAGCACAGGTGAAGTCATTTTTAGTATGAACGATGGAGATAATGAGCCTCTCAACAAATTTGTTCCTGGCACTGTGGGTGAGAGTATTTTTAAAGCAGTATGCTCTCGCTAACTGACAATTGATAAGTTTTTTATAGAAAGCAGATGGAAAAATAAGACAAGTACAATGAATTCACAAGCAGCTATCAAAGAAACTCTCAAAGCTTTTTCGATTAATATTGATGACATTATAGAGATACTTATTAAACAGAATTATTCCCAAGAAAGAGATTTGGAGCAGGTAAAGTTATATTTAAAAGATGTGAAATGGTCAAGTAGATATTTTATAAGGTCAACTACACTTAATCGCATTGAAAACAGCTTACCCCCGAAAGCTAAAGCTTACTATTTTTTTCTTAGAATGTATGGTTAACGTAAAGAGCAATTGAGTAAATCCGATACAGATACACAGTATTAGTCATGGATCAACTTAAAAAGGAACGTCTAGAAGCAAGGGGTTGGAAGGTTGGCACAGGTTCAGAATTTTTGGAACTAACGCCAGAAGAAAATGCTCTGATTGGAATCAAACTAGCACTTAGCCAGAGTTTAAAAGCACGACGACAAAAAGTAATGACACAAGTTGAATTAGCCGATAGAATTCACTCAAGTCAACCGCGTGTTGCTAAGGCAGAGAATGGTGATGCTTCAGTTTCAATTGAACTGTTGATACGTGCGATGCTGGCAACAGGTGCAACCCTTCAAGAAATTGGAAAGGTTATTGCCGAAGCTGGCTGAACCTGAGCATAAATCTAAATACGTACACCAAGCATGACGTATTAAAGTTCTTCTATCTTGCCGCCACACAGAGTTAACATGATTCCAGGTCGCCTAGTGGATGCTGAAAATGAATGACCCCTACGACTTTGAAGATGATGATTTCGATTATGAGGATGAGGTGCGAATCGTTGGCTAGAAACTAAGACCCATAAGGGTCTGGAGGATTAGCCGCAAGGTACAAAACCTTGATAACTGAATGACCATGTAGGTGAGAGCCAGTATCCTAGAACCCTCAAATCCTGCCC
>NZ_JAIVFS010000287.1 GCF_020829645.1 Nostoc mirabile CHAB5784
AAACAAACTTATGGACTGGATAGATTTTTTTCTAGCCTGGCTAGCAAACCCATATCAGGGCTATCTTTTTTTACATTATCATTAGTCAGTGTTGAGCAAAGGCACTCGTTTCCGATTCAGATAGAACTGCTTACCCGTAGGGGTACAAGTCGGCAAAGCCGACGCCAGTCGCTCATGGGGGAAACCTCTTGGCGCTAGCCTCTCCCAATGTGAGAAGACCGCGCTGGCTCCCCTTCATACGTGTCAACTTAAGCTTAAACGCTTATTCCACAGGCATTTTACCCCAATACGCTTGGGTTAAGGCTAAAACTCTTTATCAAAGTCAAATTTTTAACGTAGACGCAAAGCAGTGAAGCAGCGCGGTCTTCTCCCAAGGGGAGACGATGCCGCGCACAGCGCCGGCGGCAAGCGAGTCATCGAGCGTCTGGGGGTTTCCCCCATGAGCGACTGCTGTTAGCGCAGCGTTAGCGATAGCGCCGGCGGCAAGCGAGTCATCGAGCGTCGGTACGAGCGTCACCCGGAGGGCAAGCCGTCCGGCTACCGCTCCAGGCGCAGAGGAAGCAGAGAGAAGAAAAAAATGCTTAACCCAAGCGTATTGCATTTTACCTCTCCCCGATGCCTTGGGGAGGGGAAGTTTTGGCTTTAGACAAAACTGGGGTGACGCGGATAGTGATTGTAAGCAAGTGGACTTAATACCAGGTGATTCTAGGGCTTTCACGTTAAGTTGACACCTATGGCTCCCCTTAATCCCCTCCCCGCAAGCAGGAGGGGAGACAAAGCATAGCTTTGGCTCTTTGGGGTTCTTCGCGTTTAATAAGTAATCAAGCGGACATGATATAACACACCCCACAAGACTACTTATATTTTTTTAAAACAATTTACGATTCCTATATATACTAATGACTAATTTGAAAATCATTTAAGTATTTTAACTTATTCATAACTCATTAATTATTTAAGTATTTTTTGCAATGACTATACCTTTTTAAAGGGTTAGATTTTAATTGTTCATAGAATAATATTTAGTTATGTACCTGACCAAAGAACAATTAGAAACATATAAATCTCAAGGGTTTATTTTATTAGAGAAATGTTTTTCTAGCGCTGAGGTTGAAATTATGAAAGCAGAATTATCTGTTTTATCTGCGGAAAAATCACCCAAAAAAATCCTTGAGAAAGATGGTAAGACTGTACGCTCGCTTCACGGTTCCCATACTAATAATGATGTTTTCAATTGTCTAACACGACATCCGTTTATCGTTGAGCCAGCTATGCAAATAGTTGGTACCCAAGTATATGTATATCAGTTCAAAATAAATATTAAAGCAGCATTTAGTGGTGATATTTGGAAATGGCATCAAGACTATATCTATTGGCGTAAGGAGGATGGAATGCCAAAACCACAAGTAGTCAATGCTATGTGCTTATTAGATGACATGAATGAATTTAATGGCCCGCTATTTGTCATTCCTGGTTCCCATAAAGAAGAGATGATTGATGTTATGGCGCATAGTTCTATAGTAGGAACAGCAGCAACCACAACTTCTAATATTTATGGCGACACTCCTACATGGATATCAAGTTTTAGTGCTAATTTAAAATATTCTCTGAACCAGAACTTAATTACTGATTTAGTATCAAACTATGGAATTACTTCTATAAAAGGTGCGGCGGGTTCAGTTTTATTTTTTGATAGTAATATTGTTCATGCTTCAACAAATAATATCTCACCCTTTGGGCGTTCTACTGCGATTATTACTTATAACAGTATTGAGAATATCCCTTTATCGGTTATAAATCCTCGACCGGATTTTCTTGTGAGTCAAAATTATCAAGCAGTCACCCCTCTAGTATCTGATGCGTTATCTCAGTTTTCTCGTGCCATACCAGTTCTATACTGAAGCAATTGGTTTGAAACCTTTTTGCAATCTAATTTACGATGGTGTATACCAATTCCAAGTACAGACTTTATCCACAAGTTAGCAGTCAAACAATCGTATCATCAGGACAGGCAACCTGCAATTCTACAATAGACCTCTTGCACAAATCAAAAATAAAGAACCCTACGCCGCATTTTAGTAAAGCAAACGCTCCCCTCCTGCTTGCGGGGAGCGTTTGGGGGTGGGATGTTAGGGACTTTTGCAAGAGGTCTAACGCTCTTTTATTACTCTCATGAGAGTATAATTAATTACTAACAGTTTAACTTAGCAAGGGTATTTAATTGGGTTCAAGAACGGCTACCTCCACGATCACCGTGGTAGATCAGTACTGCGATGC
>NZ_JAIVFS010000288.1 GCF_020829645.1 Nostoc mirabile CHAB5784
CAATACTGCTCGGTTAAGGGAAAATAGGTAGTGGAGTAAAGAATTATTTGTTCGCGTAACATACACGAGAACAAGCGCTGCTAAAAAGGTTGCTTATACCTGAAGGCACTCTCAAAAAAAATTAATTGTCAATTGCTCAGAATATTTAAAACTTATTGAACTATAAATTGAGGATGAACAATTTATTGCATCTCCTAAATGGATGTATTTAACTTGCTTTTTGGAAAATTTCAAAGGATAGTTGTTGTCGGAGAGTACTATTATTTCTATGACTTCGTTTTTTACTCTTATACTTTGAGCGAGTTTTCTTGACTACTCTCGGATTAGTTCTGCCTTGCGGTGGTGGGATTTTTAAATCTAATATTTCGGAAATTAACCACGATATATATATGTTAAGATTAGTTGAATTATCTATGTTCTGTTGAAACTGGGGAATGGCACGTCGAATCACTCGTAAACTTCCAGTAAAACTTAAACTTAAAGGTGAAATTCCGGCTATAGTTGCACTTTTAAACATAGTTGCACGTATGCAATAATGTCCTAATAACCAGCCATAAATTTCTTGGACTACTTCACGAGGGTTTTTAGAACGGATAGTAGTTTTCCGACCATTAAGATGAACTTTTAACTCATCCAAAGTACTCTCTGCTGACCAGCGATGGTGATACTCACGAGCGAGAAGTAAAGCAGGAAAAGTCTTAATATCCATCAAATCTGTAATCAGACGATAAACTTTTTCTGCCCCATTTTCTTCAACAATATATTCAATTAAGCGGATAGGAATTCGGGTCGCGCCCTTTTTTTTTGACTGACCATCAGGCGCAATCCACGATATATAAGAACCATCATCTAAAACTTTAACAACCTCAAATTTTACATGAGATGGTACGCGACCAAGAATATGGCTTTTTTGTTTGATTGCCGCATTAACCATCTTAAAGGAGTGTAAGCCCCTGTCCCACATTAATAACATACCAGGTTCAATACTTCGTAGTAGTTTTAAAGCACCCTTTCTCTCACCAATTCGATAGGGACTAATGAATGCATCAGTAATTAAATGAGTACCTGCTTCTACTAAAAAGACTAATCTGGCTTTAGGAAATGCTGGATATGTACCAGGACGCGAACCTGGATAGCCAAATACTCTAGCATTTTCTCTTGTGTCAGGAACGTCCATTACTGTTCCATCTACTGCCATTATTCTCAGTCCTCCTAAAAAAGCACCTGGTGTCAACAGCGTTGCTAATGGTTTAGCAACCATCTCAAATAAACGAGTCATTACAGATGCTCCGGTTCGTTGCCGTGCTTCAGTAATTGATGAAGAAGTTGGTGTTTTAAAACGTATTAATTCCGGTATGCGTAAACTGGCCAAACCATGAATTAGATTTTTGAACACTGATACAACAGAGTCTGATGACCAAAAACTCATGGCTATTACCAAAGCCACAATTACATGAGTCGGAAGTATTCGTTGTCGTTGCTCAACAGAAGAAGTACTGATAATTGCCTTCGTTATAGTCTGAGATGGAATTACTTGATCGATTGCCAGAAGTAATTGGCTTGGGGTAACGTAGGGCTGTTGAACCTCAAAGTTAACAAGTGACATTAACAGGACGGTACTTACGTTTAGTTTTGGCTGTAAAATAATATAAACTAAATTCGGGCTTGTTCTCGAACTGAATACGCGAACACTGCGACCCCCTTAATCACCATAAGCACTGGGATTTGCCAGATGGTTGACTCTGACATTATTTCTAGAGCCGAACTCATACAACAAGCCATTGCGACGTTACAACTCTCTATTCAACAAATTCAGACTTCGGGGGAAGTTGCACCACCTGGTTGTTGCGTTTTGCGTTACCAAGCACGCGGGAAAAAGGCAACTTACTGGTACTACAAATTACACGCGACTCAACCAATTTTTCCAACTCAACAACCCAATAAATTGAGTAAATATAAACATTTAGGCAAGGCGGGAAGTCCTGCTCATATTCATGCCGTCATCTCCGTTGCTAGAAGAACCCAAATCGATTACTTAGAATCATGTATTGATTCTCTTCGACAAAACTGGGTTGACTTATACGACAGTCTTAAAGAGAAAAAGTAAGTCTCATTATTTTGTTCGCGAAACTTATCCGCGAACACATTTTTCTTTGTTTTACCCTCTATTCCTCCTTAACCGAGCAGTATTGA
>NZ_JAIVFS010000289.1 GCF_020829645.1 Nostoc mirabile CHAB5784
GGGCAGGATTTGAGGGTTCTAGGATACTGGCTCTCACCTACATGGTCATTCAGTTATCAAGGTTTTGTACCTTGCGGCTAATCCTCCAGACCCTTATGGGTCTTAGTTTCTAGCCAACGATTCGCACTTCGTCTTCAGAATCAATACTCAACAAACTCTTAAGGAGGATATTCTGCGCTAGTTGCATCATCTGTGCAAACACATCTAGGGGTTTGTCTGAGCCGATACTGCTCCAGTCATCTAGCATTTGGCTAATGGTTTTGGTCATGAAGGTGACTAATGCTCCAACCCGATGGCGATGAAAGGTTGGTTGCATCAAGTGGCGTTCGCGTCGCCAGGAGTCACCCTCGGCGACTGCTAGACCATTGCCGATTACCTGCTTAATAGACTTAAAGTTTTCGCCTTTAATGTAGTTGCGGCTATTCTCTTGCAGGATGTACTTCAGATGATCTGGATGAGAGACTAAATAAAGCTGTTGAGGCCCCATTGCCCCCAGATGGACAACTTCACCATACTCCTGTACGGCATTAGTCAGAAACTGTAGTGGATTCCGCAACATTTGCGGGAGGTTACCTATAATTGGGTAGCCGATAGGGCCTGGAGGAGCTTTGCTGATACTTGATGAAATACTCTGTTTGTGCATCTTAATCGTCCTCAATATTTAATTGAAACTCGACAAAATATCTTGAACTGCTTGCACAATCTGCCCACCAGATGCGATATCTGCACTAATCTGGGCAATGTGTTCGTCAAGAGATTGTTCGTGGTCGTTCCAGATATAAGGACGATCGGGTGAGGCTGGTTGTCCGATGACATCGCGCACTGCCATATATAAATCTCTGGTAGCGGGAGACAGACAAGCACGGGCATCATAATGTTCAACAGCTGCATAAGTGCGTAAATCAACTGCTTGCACTCCAAACATCAAGGCGATCGCCATATATTGTTGAAAGATTTCTACTGATTGACGCGCTAAATTTGCCGAAGCAAAACCTTGGCTGTTGATATTTTGGTTATATTGTTCCGCATGGGTAGGAAAGCGATCAGCTATGGAATTTCCATAAAAGGTTAACAGAGGCATAATCGAGTTGCCAGTAATTTGCAATCCCTTCAACCCCATGTTTACACTCCGCTCTCTGTTACCAACTAAAGACGGAGGTAGTCCATTGTTAAATTCTGGTGCTACCAAGTAGGCTATTTGTACATCCAGGTGTTTAGCTAACAACCCAATGTAGTAACGCAATTGATCCATTCCTACGCCAATGTACTGCCCTAAAAAATTGCCGCCATGATAACTTGCTTGGTTTTCCACATCGATCAGGGGGTTGTCAGTTACAGAGTTAATTTCTACCTCAATTTGTTTTTGAATTTGCTGTATCCCATCGACAATTGGCCCCATATATTGAGGTAAACAACGCAGTGAATAACGGTCTTGAATCGGATGTTCACCGCGATAGTTGTGAGAACCATTTAACTCTTCTCGGACTAACTGTGAACCTACCAACAGATTGAGCATTTGGTTAGCAGCCCATTTTTGCCCAGAATGTGGTTTGAGCTTATGGATAAATGGGTGAAATGATTGATTGGTGCCGTTTAAGCCCTGAATAGCTAAGGCGTGAGTGCCCATTGATAATGCTAAGAGATTTTTTGTATCATAGACGCAATTAGCAGCGATACCTGTCATGACTGAAGTGCCATTCATCATCGCCAACCCTTCTTTCGGAAGTAGTTGCAATGGCTCTAAACCCAGCTTTTGAAGTGCCGTTAGTGCATTCATTTCTTCACCGTTAAAGTCAACGGTGTAGCACTTATCTAGACCAACCAGCGACCCAGTAATGTATGCTAAAGGCGTCAAATCACCACTGGCTCCAATTGACCCCAATTCATGTACATGAGGTGTAACACCAGCATTTAAGAAAATCTCCATGCGGCGGAGTATTTCTAGACGAATACCAGATGCACCATATAAGTGGGAGTTGAGACGCAACAGCATGGCAGCGCGGACATCAGCCAAAGGTAATCTTTTTCCTGCTCCTACCTTGTGATACCACATTAGCGCTCTTTTATGTCTCTGGTGAGAGAAAAATGCTCTGATTTGCTGAGATTTTTGAAATTCCTTGAAGACTGTGAACAATACAGGCGCTGCTATGTCGGAAATATTGAGAAGTAATCAAATA
>NZ_JAIVFS010000290.1 GCF_020829645.1 Nostoc mirabile CHAB5784
CCTACACCTATACAAATGAGAGCTTGGATAAATGTCAAAGGTGTGGTGTCGAACACTTGATTCATCATGCTCCACTGACTGAACAGACATTGTAAAATCACCACAACCACAATTCCGATCGCAGGTGCATAGGCTACGGGTGTGCGTTTACCTTGGATTCTAACGATTAGAGATGGTAAAAACTGGCTAATGCTTAACAGGTAAAAGACTTCTGCCGCCACCAGCCCATTAATTGCCATCGTTCGCGCCAATGGTTCATTGCCTGTAGTTTGAAGTATCCATTGAAACATCCCAAAAATTACCAGCCAATTAAAGATGGAAATCGCCACAATGCGCTGGAGTAACCCACCCGATAAAAGCCTTTCTCTGGGGTTGCGCGGTGGTTGTTGCATCACCTGTCCAGATTTTGGCTCAAAGGCGAGGGGAGCAATCAACGCTATTGAACTGACCATGTTGAGCCAGAGAATTTGGATTGGTAAGATGGGAAGCACGGTTGCCAAGAGAATGGCAATCAAAATCGTCATGGATTCTCCAACGTTGATCGGCAGCAAGAAGGCGATCGCTTTTCGCAAGTTGCGGTAAACTCCGCGCCCTTCCTCCACAGCAGCTTCTATTGAGGCGAAGTTATCGTCAGTTAGAAGCATATCCGCCGATTCTTTGGCAACCTCTGCCCCGGCTATGCCCATCGCTACACCAATGTCTGCCTGCTTGAGAGCTGGAGCATCATTTACGCCATCTCCAGTCATGGCAACAATTTCACCCTGAGACTGCAACGCTTTCACCAAACGCAATTTTTGTTCTGGGGCAACTCGCGCAAAGACCATGCCTTCCTCAGCCGCTTGGGCGAATTCTTTTTCATCCATCTGAGCTAATTGCTGTCCGGTGAATACCTGTTCTTCAGTTGAGCAAATTCCCATTTGGCGGGCGATCGCAGCTGCTGTTAGTGCATGGTCGCCCGTAATCATTTTCACCTGAATTCCAGCAGATTGACAGGCTTTTACTGCGGCGATCGCTTCTTCACGAGGCGGATCGATTATGCCCTGAAGTCCCAGAAACACCACGTCATCTGATTTTCAGTTAAAGTCCCAGTTTTGTCAGAGCAAATAACAGTGGTACTTCCCAAAGTTTCCACTGCGGGTAGCTTGCGAATAATTGCCTTACGTCGTGCCATCCGGGAAACTCCGATCGCCAAAGTGACGGTAACAATTGCAGGCAATCCTTCCGGAATCGCGCTGACTACCAGAGCCACACTCGCTTTGAAAACATCAATCCAAGATTCGCCTTGTCCTAATCCGACTGCAAATGTCAGGGCAGCCAAACCTAAAATGACATACAACAAGGTTTTGCTAAACTTATCAATATTTCGTGTTAGCGGTGTTTTCAGATTTGTGCTGCTTTCAATTAACTGCGAGATGCGACCGGTTTGGGTGGCATCTGCGATCGCTACTACAATCCCTTCTGCCTGTCCAAAACTGACGAAACTTCCGGCATACACCATATTGCTTCGTTCCGCTAACGGTGTTTCGACAGCCAGCGATACTGTTGCTTTCTCCACCGGAACGGATTCACCTGTTAAGGCAGACTCGTCAACTTGCAACCCACGCACAGTTAATAGCCGCAAATCAGCAGGCACTTTATCCCCAGATGCCAGCAGTACCAAATCACCCACAACAAGTTCAGTCGAAGCCAAACGAGTTTTTTGACCATTGCGAATCACAGTTGCTTCGGTAGTGACGGCTTTGGATAGAGCAGCGATCGCACCTTCTGCTTTCGATTCTTGAATGTAGCCAATGATGACATTAATCAGGGTGACAGCAAAAATTACTCCCGAATCTATCCAATCCCGCAACAGCAGTGTCACTACTCCCGCCGTCAGCAATATATATAGTAGTGGTTGATTAAATTGCTCTAAAAATCGTAGCCAAGAACTTTTTCCACTTTTACCAGTCAGTTGATTTGCACCCATCTGCTGGTGTCGTTTGGTAGCTTCTTCATGGGTCAAACCTGCTTCAGGATGGCTGGCTAAGGTTTGCACAACCTTTTGTCCACCCAGAGTATGCCATTCATTGTTGAGTAAATCTTTTGTTGTCTGGGCAAAAGTATTTGTAGCGATCGTATCTGCTGTCATCTCAGTCTCCAAAAA
>NZ_JAIVFS010000291.1 GCF_020829645.1 Nostoc mirabile CHAB5784
CGAGTACTTCAAACGATGTTGCCTCTGGTTTTAAACTTTTTCTTGCCAAGTTTTTGCACCATTATTTCGCTACAAGGTCAAGATTACAGGATTTCCGCTCTTCTCTAGTAAGTTTTGCCACGCTAGAATTTATCTACGGTAGCAATCAACAGCGTGGGTAAACGACGGTAGATTTCTTCATCAACTACAAGAATGGGTAAACCTTCGGTTGAAGATTGTTTTTTACTAAACAGACAACGCCCCAAAGAGTCGCCGCAGTAAATTAGAGTACGGGCGCGACCTTTACTAAAAGATTCGACTTCAATGTTTTTACCTGGGTCGATTTTAGAACCACACCACGGGCAATTTGTGAGTTGGTGAGGGGAACCGCTAGCACTTTGCTGATACTGTCCTCGCGCTTGTTTGCAAAATTCTTCGCTTTGGTCAGTATGGTTGGGGGTAGTGCGCTGACCTACCCACAACCCGATACGGAATGGTTCGTTTCCCCATTTAGTTGGGTTGTCTCGACGGATAAATTCACAAGCACAAATTAGAGTGGTAGCGCGTTGAAATTGTTGTAGGGTAAGCAGGCGTAGGGTGTAGCGCATCAGGACTGCAACGCCATATTCCCCAGAACGTCCCGCAATTACCCCTTGTAACCTCCGCAAGCCGATGGTGTAGGCGGTTAATCCCAGGTAAGCTTCGGTTTTACCACCGCCAGTCGGGAACCAGAGTAAGTCTGCAACTGCATCGGTTTCGTGGCTACGATCGCTATGGTGTAAGTCGGTTATGCTGGGTAAATTCAGCAAAATAAAGGCTAATTGAAAGGGAAACCAGGTAGGATTAGGGATTTTGTCTAATTCTGGCGCTTTGCCTTGGCGTACTTCTTCTGAGTAAATAGAACGAAGACGCTGCAAGTGCATGGCTTGATTCATAAATCGGAAAGCTTCGGCTGCTTCAGGGTTGGTTTGCAGCAGCGTTAAACCTGACTGAATGCGTTGAAGAGTGCGATCGCAATTTTTAATTGCATCCTCGGCTACATCTTGGTAATCTGTCAATCCTTCATTAGGATTAGAAATCCGTTGTGCTTGTTTTTCAATCCAAACTGCGTAAGCTGTTACCAGAGGATTTAGCTTACTGATAAAATCTACGGTTGGAGTTTGTGCCAGTTCTTTCATATCTAAAACCAATCCCGCCAATTCAGGAATTTCATCAGCTTCAGGTGGAGAGGTTTTGGGAACTTCGTAGACAGGTACAACGTTGGTAGATAATTTAACAGCACATTCTGTAGTATTTTGTGCTGTTTCGGCATGGACGCTTACCCCATGACCAATGGCGAACTCTACCTGTTTACGATAAAGCATTGCCATTGCTTTTTCTTCAGCATAAATTACCGGGTCTAGCTTACCAGCCTGACGCGGTTTGTGTCGCTTGAGAAAAATATCAAGATGTTGAAAATCTGCTGATTGTACGCTTAATTCTGGTTGAAATAACCACGCTTCATCACGTAACTTGGCGGGTTCTTTTTGCCCGTTAATTAAAAACAAGCTAACAATCCAATCCCCGTTACTTTGTTGGCAAATTTTGCCTTGTACTTGCACTTGGGGATATTCTGAATGCACCGTCCATTTAGGAATTTCTCCCTCAATTAGAGGAATGGGAGGTGAATTTCCTAGAATTTGTTGGCGTTTCCACACCATTTTTGGTGTATCATCTTTTTTGGTAATAGTTTCGCTTTTAGTGCGTTTATATTGTCCCCAACCTGCATTAATTTGCAATACTTTGGCTACACCACTAACGCAAAAAGTCATCCCAAAAGATGACGGAAACATCGTTTCAGCAGGTGGTACACTAACCTCAGTTGTGCCTTCCTCGACAGTACCTTTACCAACTACAGCCAATTCATCAAGAAGTTCTGGTTGTTGACAGTCAACTTCTCTAAATAATTCGTCTTGCACTTCGTCAGCCACAACCGATTTATCTACAGTCTCAGCACTGATGCGGCGTTGTTGTGGTGCGAGTAACCCTACAAGATAGCGATCGCTTACACTATCCTCATCTACTTCTTCTTCCTCACCACCCGCAGGCCCAAGTAAATCTGCCAATACTGCTTTTTCTAATTCATCACGGATTTTATAAG
>NZ_JAIVFS010000292.1 GCF_020829645.1 Nostoc mirabile CHAB5784
TGAATAAAAAGCTACTACAGCTATACTTAAATCTTTCTCTATGCAAGAGCTTTTTGAATTCGCCAACAAAGTCATATCATTCGCGAACCACTCCTCCTTTTCCACATCCCATGAAAAGTCAGGATAAGACAAAGAGGTTTTATCATTTTTTTCATGCCCCTTTCCAAGTGGAACGACGTATTGGCGGTGTAATCTATTTTGAGGATATAAAAGTTAGGTTAATTGCAGTGTCAGCAGATTATCCTCCTACCGATGCGGTCAAGTATTCGCGTTTTTCTGAGGTGCAACAAGAGCCAACACCTAATCGTAACGATCTCAATTGAAATCAGGGCAAAGCATGAGTCACTCCCAACAAGTACAAGCACTAGAATGAATTACTTGTATAAAAAAGATAAAGGATTACTCATATTTTCGGCAAAACCTAGAATACCGCGATCGCGCTGCTCCTGCTTGGTCAGTTCTGGAACTTCAACAGCAGTAATGGTGATTGTTACTAACCAATCAAGTGAGCTTTTTCGTCATAAATACGCTGTTCGGGTCATCAATGTATTCAGCGAAGGGGCCTCGGTACTCAAACCCATACCGTGTATACAAGGCTCGTGCTGGAGCAAATTCTGGAATTGCCCCTGTTTCTAAATTCAAGCAATCGTAACCACGCCGTTGGGATTCTTTAATAATGTGTTCCAGAATCTTTGAGGCGACACCCTTACGACGGTAAGCCTTAGCAGTACGCATTGATTTGATTTCACCACTTGTTGAAGAGAGTTCTTTCAATGCCCCGCATCCTAGCAGTTCTTCGCCATCCCAAGCCGTCCAAAAAGTAATATCAGGCGAACGCAATGCCTCTAGTTCAAGAGCATGAACACTTTCGAGCGGTGTAATCTCATGCATATTTTCCAGATGTTCCCGCAGAAGATTGGCTATGTCACAAATATTTCACCCCAAAATATCGTTGGTGATACGCGATCGCGGGTTGCTTGATTCTGTTGGCGCTTCGGCTTGGGCTTGGTGCAGACGGAGATCCACTCTTTGCGTAGGGTTAAACCTCGCATGGATTGTACTTTTGCTAGTCATTGCTTAAGCTCATGACCATGAGGAGGCACCTCCCATAGCCTGGCGGATCGTACTCCCGCAAGTCCCTAAAGCCCGCTTTGCGGTATGCTCGCTGTGCAGCGTGATTGTGGACAGATGTGGTGAGTCCTAGCAGCGGATGTGAAGCGTCTTCGCGCAGGCGCTCGATGAGTAACTGCAAGGCTTGCGGTCTTATGCCCCGCTCCACGTAGCTGGACTCGCCGATTAAGATGTCGATGTCAACCGAGTTCGCAGGTATTTCCTCCAACCCAACGGAGTCCAGTATCTCGCGGGAAACAACCTGCCAACGCAGGTAGCCAACGGAAACACCCGAAGCTGCGATCAAAGCCCGCTCACCCTCGACTGGTGGGGATAAAGCCCAGTCAAGGTGTTCTTGCGGCTCTCTGTACCACTGTGCTACATGTGGTGCCGACAGCCAGCGCTCAAGCAGGGCTGCATCGCCCTCCGTAAAGGGTAGAAGTGTAACGACATCTGAAGCCATGACCGAGACCGATAAAGAGCAAGAGCGAGGCCTAACTTTCCCAGTCAGCGGCTGCAATTAGCCTTGAACACCTCACCAATAGCTTCCTTCAGTCGGCTGCACTGGGGTTGTTATGCGGTTTGGCAACTACGCTAGGATACTCGTCCTTATCTTCAATGATAGAATCTGCTGTTCCTGAATCTGGCATTGTTGCATGAATAGGGAAAATGGTAAATTTTACTTATTGTTTATCGACTCTGCCCACCTCAGCCCAACGATGAAGACGAAAGCCCAGTACAAAGTTCGGAATTGGAACGCTAATGTTACTCTGCGATCGCCGAACGAAAAGCCTTCATCTGTAATTCCTCCTCGCAGCAATGCCAAGATTCAGCAAGACGCTAACTCTAACCCTCTTCTGAGAAACTCTTTACTCCACACTTAGAGCCTGGAAACACTAAAAATGGTAAAGATTTATGCGATGTGGAAATTTACATACATCAAATTTGCCTAGAGTTCAACTGAAGTCTAGGGT
>NZ_JAIVFS010000293.1 GCF_020829645.1 Nostoc mirabile CHAB5784
CTCCCACCAGTCCAGCATTGCTTGTTACCTTTAGCACCCGATTTCAATTACTCTACCGTATATGCTGTGCTGTTTGTTAAATCCTTTATCAGTAAGCCTTTCAAGACTTAACGGGAAAAGTCAGGTTAGCTCCCAGTTGTAAGATTCGGTGTAAACCTCTGCTATTACTGTCTTTGATGCCGCATTTTCAACTGCTGTGACTGAAGCGGAATTTTTTTGCTCTTTCTCATCAACTAAAAATAATTTGTATGCAGGCTGCATCTGCACAAGGCTGATGAAGTAATTGATGATTTCTGGTACAGCTTGTTGAAGGGTAAGGCGATCTTCATCCAGCGTGATTAACTGATCCTCTACTGTCGGGTATGAAAATAGGCGATCGCGTACAGAAATATTTATCACTCTCACCCCAGAGATGCCCAAGTTTTTCTGAAGCTGTTGAATGTTGTCTCGAACAGTGCGGTAAAGAAAAAGGTCAGTTCCAAAACTAGGGCCAAACATTTTACCCATGTTGTCATAAAACTTAGCCCCTTCTTTTACCTCTGCTGGGGCATCCAAGCACCAGCCTTTAGGGTCTGACAGAATGCGGCGAAGGATTTCTTCATCTTCATTGCTACCGTCACCAAGGTTAGCAAGAGATAAGTAAACCTGTTGGTTTAGTAAAGAGGGGTAAGTGAATTTGTGGCGTTTGGGATATTTTAGACAAATACAGTCGTGTAGCAGGGAAGATAAACCTTGTGTGGTGAACAAGTCGGGGTTATCTTGGAGAAGGAGTTGAAAAACTTCTAGCTTAGACATAGCTATTCCTGTGAGGGATTAGTGCAAACAAGCGATCGTACTTCTTGGCGGGAGGCGGTCGCTTTGTGCTGAAAAGTTTATCTTGGCGAAAAACCAAAGTTTAATGCTGGTTTGAGAGTAAGCAGGAGTATTAGCAGCTAATCTTTCGGTTAAAGTACGCGATTAAATATGGCATCAGTTTATTTGAGCAAATATTAAGTTAATTGCGCTTTTTGAGTAGCGGTTTTTGTCTAAAGGTGGCGATAGCAACATTATTTATTATGCTGTTTGCCAGATTAAGGTTTTTTTCCACTTTTGCGCTGCGTTTCAATAAAAGACTCCGTTAATTCTTCAAGTGTGCATTGGTAAAGACGGGTCAACTGCAATGTTTCACTGGGGCTAAGGTTAGGGGTATATGTACCTGCCTCCCAAAAGCGAATTGTGGAAACGGACTTGCCTAGCTCTACTGCGACTCGTTCAGCGGATAAACCAGCTTTCTCGCGCAACTCCTTTAAATCCATAAAAATGAACAACTTCAACTAGAATCACCTCCTCTACATTACTTGTCTTGTTGCCTAGTCTAATCTAGTTAACAAGTCTAGTCAATAGTTGACAAGTCTAGTTAACTAGTCTTAGCAAGTTGACAAGTCTAGTTAACTAGAGTATATTGATAGACATAAGGGCAAGGAAAGCGAACTGCCAGCACCCGTAACGCGAAGGGTTCGCAAGTCAACCATTACAAACCAAATCGAGTTAACGTTCCAAGTCGAAACATAGTCTAGAGACATGATCACCGGGGTATAGCACAAGCTCTGTTGAGTGGGTAAAGTCCCTGGAGATGCAATTAAAGGACATTCAGTTATAACAATCATGAAGTTAAGACAAAGGCGATCGCACTCTGGCATTGCCCCCAATCAGCAATCGTGTACAAGCGTATGCGATTGCACTTGGCACTGCCCAAGAATTGCGATCGCCGTTTCACAGTAAACAGTTGTAATTAGGATGCAATCTTGTCTACAGCTATATGCTGTAATTTTACTTGGATGTTTGGGAGGATATGAAACCAGAAACAAGGGATGCACTACTGCAAGCTTACTTTGGACTGCAACGAGTAGTATTTGACTTGTATGCAGCCTCAGAAGCAGCTTTTGAAAATGATGACCTCAACGACGCTAGTTTACTCTAGTGTGGTAAAACTTACTAGAGAAGACGACTCTCTAAATTAGCCAAGTAACCCTTGGGATCTCTGCGAAATCGATATTGTTCAATTCTGGCTTTATGGTGTTTTTTCAGTTGAGAGCGTAATTCG
>NZ_JAIVFS010000029.1 GCF_020829645.1 Nostoc mirabile CHAB5784
TCTGGAGCAGATATACTACAGAATTGTTAAAGGTCGCGGATGCTTTGAGGCTGACAAGATAATATTTTTAATCTCTAATTCCATTTGATTTGCGTTCTCTCATATCGCTTTTAGTCTAAACTCCAGTAGGGACTTTTGCAAGAGGTCTAACGTAAATCTTTAGACCTCTTGCAAAAGTCCTAGATGTTTGGGACAAGTAGGTTAGAGTTGGGTAGCATTGATGACGTTGGAAAAAAGAGAGAGAGTACCGTACCTACTTCCAAACAAGTAAATGCGTACGCTCAACAAGCAAATGCGTACGCTCAACAAGCAAATGCTGTCGCTCAACAAGCAAATGCTGTCGCTCAACAAGCAAATGCTGTCGCTCAACAAGCAAATGCTGTCGCTCAACAAGCAAATGCTGTCGCTCAACAAGTAAATGCTGTCGCTCAACAAGTAAATGCTGTCGCTCAACAAGCAAATGTGATCGCTCAACAAGCAAATGCTGTCGCTCAACAAGCAAATGCTGTCGCTCAACAAGCAAATGCGTATGCTCAACCTGACTTTTGACGGGATGTGGAAAAGGGGATAGACTTTTGCAAGAGGTCTCTTGAACTAAGAGGCTTTGGGATTTTAGCTTAAGGGACTTCCAAATAAAAAAATGTCCCAAAACTACTGATGCAAAAACCCTCTCTATTTCTTCTCTCTGTGTTCTCTGCGTCTGGAGTGGTTCGTTTAATTTGGATAATTTATTTCTTGGAAGTCCCTAACTTCATGCCATTAGAATTTATAGAGTACGATCGCACCAGAGAACTAAAACCTGTTATAAAAGTTCTTTGGTGCGATCGCGTGTTGTTTTTAGCTTGTTTACCCTGGAGAATTTTATCTAAACAAAGGTAAACGCACTACTAGACAGATTCAGATCGAGCGATACATTTTGCAAAACGCCAATCACTTCATCTGTGGCTATTACTCCAGGATCGTAAATCAGTGCAGCATCAGTCGTGCCAGTAGCAGAAGTAAAGAAGTCTAAGCTATAGAAATCCCTTGAGCCTTTGAGTTCAATAAAATCCTGATTGAAGTCAAAGTCAGTAATTAGGGCATAGTCAGACTCCCCTGTAGTCCAAGACTTACCATCATCGTAGTAGAGAAAACTACTATCCCCAAGGACGAAGGTATCGCTACCGGATGAACCAGTTAAAATATCAACTTCACCAGTGCCAAATCCCACTCCATTGACTGTAACATTGGTGTCTACTCCAATCAGGCGATCGTTACCTTCACCGCCATCAAGATAATCGTTCCCCAATCCAGCGATGAGAATGTCTGCTCCCGCTTCACCACTAATGGTGTCATTACCATTGCGGCCAAAGATGCGATCGCTACCTTCACCACCAGAGATGGAGTCGTTGTCTGCACCACCATCAATAATGTCGTCGCCATTCCCAGCACTGATAATGTCATTACCATTGCCGCCAAAAATGCGATCGCTACCTTCACCACCAGAGATGGAGTCGATGCCTTCACCACCATCAATGTTGTCATTGTCATCTCCACCATCAATGTTGTCATTGCCAGCATCACCAAAAATCAAATCTTCACCAGTTCCTCCTTCCACTGTATCCTGACCATTGCCGCCAGTAATTAGGTCATCGCCACTGTCACCGAAGATTTGGTCACTACCACCAAGTCCTTCCAGGACATCATTACCATCTAAACCGAAAATGATTTCACGGCGGTCAGAACCTGTCAATAGATCGTCATTTTCACTGCCTGTCAAACTGAGTGGAGGAGGAGGAGCAAAATTAACTATCTGCTCTCGTTCTTCTGAACTTATCCCTGCCAATGCATCTAACCCCAGCGATTCTAGGTCTGCTGCCTTAGCCAGTGCTGTCGCTTGGTCAGAATTCTGAGCAGCAAAATGCATAACAATCTGGGTTTCACCAGGAGCTAAAGTGAGATTGTATGCAAAGTTAACGCCATCAACGTTCAAGGATGCAGCATCAGGTTTAAGACTTCCATTTTCCCCTGCTATTACATGTACTACCGTAGGGTCGCCGGTACCATCAAAATCATCTGTAACTAGCCAGTTATCGTCTGTGTTAAAGACATTATCACCGCTAGAAGTGCTAACTAAAACAGTTGAACTGTCAGAACCGAGATTGGTATTGAGGCTAACTGTGTAATTGACCGTTGCAGAACTAGTATTTGTGACAATTTCGAGAAATCTAGCCCAAGACTGGTCTTCTGGCACATATATTTTCCGCTGCACTTGCACTTGATCAATGAAAACTGGCCCGATAACTACTTCTCGTCCGTTATCCTCGGTTTGAGCAGTATTCAAGAAAAAGGAGAAGTTATTTAAACTGAGTCCACTATCATAGGCATCATTAGTGCCCTCTAAAATACTTCCATTTTCTTGGATATCCCAACTAAATCCAGAAGAATCGAATAAAACAGTAGGTAAAACAATCTCTGACATATTTTGCTCCTTGTTTTTGTTCAGTAAATTTTCTGTATTGTGGACAAGTGGTACGCTCGATTAGCGTAAATCTTTGAGAGCGCAGACTTTTCGGTACTAGTATGAAGAGTAAGCGCTCAGGGCGGTAATGAGAGAATAAGGCTTTCAGGCGATCAAATCAGTTGATTTAGCCTCCTGCGTTCAAACTTAGTACAGCTTTGCGTAAAATCGTAGCGTTGTTAATGCAAGGGGACGCATTAGCATTGTCAGCCGATGCATTAGCATTGTCAGCCGATGCATTAGCATTGTCAGCCGATGCATTGGCATTGTCAGCCGATGCATTGGCATTGTCAGCCGATGCATTGGCATTGCAGGGTATTGCCAAATTTAATTTGCTACGAATTAATGAAATGCTGTACTTAGGGACTTAACAGTTTGTTCGCTATACCGCGAACTGTTATCTGAACCTAATTAAACTAGATTTAATCTGATCAATCAAGGCCAATTTCAGATCATTATCTAACTGAACTAAATTTGAGATTGACAAAAATCTGGCAATGTGAATTAGCAAAATAACTCTCATCGCTTCGTCAGGGGTCATTTCCCCAAGCTTTTAGCCCCCAACCAAGAGCTTCTTCGTTGAGATAAAAGCGTTTTGGGCTTTAGTTTAACTCCGTGCCATGCGATGATGAATTTTATCTAGCAAGAGTAATAAAAACTTGTTGATATTTATAACATCCACACGTAATAAGTGAATTAAAAATCAGGTAAACTCAAGCAGCAAAAGCTTTGTTGTCTTTCGGGGAAGTAATTAACAGGCACAGCACCTTGGGAGCAAAACCGTTGTGGATGAACAACTTAAAAAACTGATTGATGAGGTATGCTGCTACCCAGACCCCAGTCTAGAAAGGCAGAAAGCATTAAATAGATTGCTGATGGTCATTCAACAACTCCCTGGCATTTATAAGTCTGGACACCAAGACTATTTAGAAGCCTTAAATCAAACTTGGGAATGGGTAAGCCGGAAGATTTGCGAGTTTGAAGCGCGATCGCCTTCTTTCCAACAAAGCCTAGTAATCTGGATTAATGGCTATCTCAAGTGGCGCATTAAAGATTTATATATACCAGATAGTAATTATACCATCAGTTTGGACAGGCTTATCCGTAACGATGAGGGTGACGAAACAAGCCTGCTAAATATTTTGCCAGACCGTCAGTCACAAACTATTTCTTTAGATTTGCTGGATATCAAAATTGCCCAAATCCAAGAAACTGAGCGCCAATGCCTTGGTAAACGCATCTGGCAATATATTGAGCAAGACGAAGAGGGTAAATTAACAGCTAGTCATCCCCGCAAAAATCCAGAATGCCATTGTCATTTATTGGCAATGCGCTTACTTCTGGAACAACCACCTCATAAAATCGCTGATATTGCTAGAGAGTTAAATATAAGCAATCAAACTCTCTACTCCCACTGGAAGAAAAATTGTCTTCCCCTGTTAAAAGAAATCGGTATGAATTTCGGATCTGACTAATGGCTAACACACAACCACATATTTTAAGCGTCCCTCTCCCCCAAAATGCCCACCGTTGGGCTGAGGAATTTGCCAGGCAGCAAGATAACCCCCTAAAGGGAAAACAAGTTTATCTGAATACTTTGGCTGTTTATGCCGTTCACAGTTATCTCAAATGGCTGAACGTTGAGACAGCACTAAATCAAGGCGACAGTTGGCATCGTGGTTTAAGAGCAATTTTTGATGTTGCTGATTTAGTCTTGCCTGGTGTTGGTAAGGTTGAATGTCGTCCAGTGTTACCGGGTGAGGTTGCTATAGTCTTGCCTCCAACTATGACACAAGAGCGCATTGGTTATGTAGGAGTTCAGTTTAGTCAACAATTAGATTATGTAGAATTACTGGGATTTGTTCCAGCAAGGGAGATGGCTGAATCACCAGCAATACTGCAAATAACACAACTGCAATCCTTTGATCCTCTTTTCGAGATTATACAGATGCGAACGCTATTAATAAATCTGCGTCAATGGCTTACGGGAATATTCCAGCCAGATTGGCAACCCCCAGAGTTAGTGTTTGCTAACAATTTCAGAAGCAGTAGCACAATGACTCGCCCTTCAACTAACTCCATCAGTCGGGCAAAGGTGATTAATTTGGAAAGCCAAGTACTGTTATTAATGCAGTTAACTCCCACAGATAGCGAAGTTTTTAATATTCGCCTACGAATTTATCCGGGTAATGATTCTATTCATCTACCACCAGATTTACAACTGATTGTCCTTGATGAAGCCGGAAACACTGGCATGGAAGCGCAAGCAAGAAGTGCAGATGATTGGATGCAACTAGAGTTTAGCTGCCAGCACGAGGAAAAATTCAGTGTCAAGATAGGGTTAGGGGAAACAAGTCTGATGGAAGAGTTTGTTGTTTAAGACAAACAAAAGGAGACAGGAATGGCAATCATCAAGTTGAAGCTCAGACGCAATTCAACAGATGGATTTTTGGTAATTCTAACAGCGAAGAACTTGGATGAAGAAACAGAAGGATTTTTGCCTCCATTACCACCAAATTTAGAATCATCCTTTAATGAATGGCAATCAGCTTATCGTCAAATCGAAGCTGTACGCTCTTGTGTTGCTCCCGCACCAGGGTTACGTCTTACACCCAAAAGTGTGACGATTCATTCTCACGGGGAACACACCGGAGCAGTCAAAGATTATCTGAATCAATGGCTCAACTCTGGAGATAGCAGGTGGCAACCAATCCGGGATAGATTAATTGCGATCGCTCAACAATTACATGAGTCAAATGATGAGATTCGTGTGATCATTGATGCTAAAGATATTGATTTACGCCGCCTTCCTTGGCAAGCATGGAATTTATTAGAAGAACACTATCCCAACGCCGAAGTTGCCCTCAGTGCGCCCAAAAGCTCCAATACTAAGATAAATAAACTAGTTCCTAAAAGTACAAAAGTCAGAATTTTAGTTGCTGTGGGCAGAAGTGACGGCATTAATACAAAAGATGACTTAAAAGTAATTCAAGACTTAGAGACAGATGGGGTAGAAGTACGCTGTTTAATTAAGCCTAGCCGCCGGGATTTGTGTGATGCTCTTTGGGATGAACAAGGCTACCATATTTTCGTTTTTACGGGACATAGTGGAAGTCAAGAAGATGGGCAGATAGGTTGGATTGAACTTAATGATGAAGAGAGTTTGACTATTGAGGAATTTAAGGAGGCTTTGAAGCAAGCTATTGATAAAGGATTACAGTTAGCAATTTTTAATTCTTGTGATGGTTTAGGATTAGCTAACCAACTTGCCCAAATACATTTACCTCAAGTTATTATCATGCGGGAACCTGTACCAGACCCCGTAGCAGTAGATTTTTTAAGGTACTTTTTCCAAGAATTTACTCATAATAATAAGTCATTATTTACTTCTGTAAAAAAAGCCCGCAAACGCCTAGAACATTTTAAGTCTGATTATCCAGGTGCAATTTGGTTGCCAACAATTTGTATTGAAGCTAATGTTGAACCATTGACTTGGCAAGGATTGCGCGGAGGTTCTCCGGCAAAGCCGACTCCAATCAAGCCAGAGGATTCAACTCATGAACGAAAGAAAAATATCAAGCCGTGGTTATTAATTGGTTTGCTTGGTGTAGTTGTTAGTGGCGGTGTAGCCTATTTAGTTGGGAAAAAAGTCAACTCCGATTTTAGTTCGGTAACTGCTCCCGAAGGAACATGGTTTTATGGTGGTAGCACATCTTGGGCACCAATTCGGCAACGTGTAGATCCTGAAATCAAAAAAGCACATCCGCAGTTTGAATTACGTTATACCGATGCGATTAATGCTACACCAGGTTCTGGTACGGGAATTCGGATGTTGTTGTCAGGACAACTTACCTTTTCGCAATCCTCCCGCCCGATCGCAGACAGAGAGTATCAACAAGCTCAACAACGGGGCTTGAGTCTGAAACAAATTCCAGTGGTTTTGGAAGGATTAGCGATCGCTGTTCACCCCACTCTGCAAATTCCAGGGCTAACCTTGGGGCAAATCAAAGATATTTACACTGGTAAAATAACTAACTGGAATCAGGTTGGCGGCCCTAACCTAAAAATTACTGCTTACTCCCGTCGCGTTGAAGACGGCGGCACTGTAGAGTTCTTAGTTGACAATGTTCTCGGTAAAGAAAAACTAGGAGGTAACGTAGTATACGTCTACGATACAACAGATGGACTGAGAAAATTAGCAAGTGATCGCGGTGGCATTTACTACGCTTCGGCTCCAGAAGTTGTCCCCCAATGTCAGATTAAACCATTGCCAATCGCCAAACAAGGGAACAATTTTGTAGCCCCTTATGCAGAACCTTTGATTAAAGCCGATCAATGTCCGAATCAACGCAACAAGTTAAACATCGATGCTTTCAAAAAAGGTCAGTATCCAATTACACGCCAGATGTTTGTCATAGTTAAGCAGAATAATAATAACAGTTTAGAACAACAAGCGGGCGAGGCATACGCCAAAATGCTACTAACAAATCAGGGACAAAAACTGATGAATGAAGCTGGATTTGTGCGTATCCGTTGAACAAGAAGCAAGGGAGCAGGGGGCAGGGGGCAGGGAGCAGGGGGAGCAGGGGGAGCAGGGGAGGCAAGTATAAAAGACTCGCTCACGAGTATAAAAGACTCGCTCACGAGTATCAAAGACTCGCTCACGAGTATCAAAGACTCGCTCACGAGTATCAAAGACTCGCTCACGAGTATCAAAGACTCGCTCACGAGTATAAAAGACTCGCTCACGAGTATAAAAGACTCATTCACGAGTATAAAAGACTCATTCACGAGTATAAAAGACTCGCTCACGAGTATAAAAGACTCGCTCACGAGTATAAAAGACTCATTCACGAGTATAAAAGACTCGTCCACAAATCTTACAGCTATTTTCAGGTAAATAGACTACGCGGTAGGGGCACAGCATTGCTCATAGGTGTCAACTTAAGCTAAAAATAGCTTAACTGCTGGGCTGACTCAACCGCCTTGAACTAAAGTTCAAGACTAATAGCTAAAGTCATCTAAAGATGACTAAAGATTGTTGGGGAATTTAGTCATCTTTTAGATGACTTTTACTATTAGCAAGGAACTTCAGTTCCTTGCGGGACACAGCTTTTACGTTAAGTTGACACCAATGAGCATTGCTGTGCCCCTACGACAGATGTGGTTCAAATACATGAAAACTGCTGTAATTTAACTGCGCCTTCCTTGGAGACTCACGTTAAATTACAATTACAAATTATTCTCCCCTGCTCCCCCTGCCCCCTTCCCCCTGCCTCTTCGTTGAGTAGCGATTTTGTCTACGGTTCCCTAAAAAGAAAGTGACTCTGAAACTCAGAGCCACCCTTAAAACTGTATTCTGAAACTTTTTAATTTTTCACAATATCCTGATGTAGATGTGTGAAAATTTACTTCTTAGCTTCAGCAATGGGTACCCATTCAGTGTGGAAACTTCCGGGCTTATCAAGACGCAGGTAAGTATGTGCGCCGAAGTAGTCGCGTTGTGCTTGAGTTAGATTTTGGGGCAAGCGATCGCGGCGATAGCTGTCAAAATAATCCAAGGATGCGCTAAATGCGGGTACTGGAATTCCCAGTGTTGCAGCTGTCGCAATCACTTCCCGCCAAGCAGTCTGTCTGTCGAGAATTGTCTGCTTAAATTCGGGAGCTAACAGCAAGTTAGGCAAAGCTGGATTTTCGCTAAAAGCCTTCTTAATCTTATTCAAAAAGCGAGCGCGAATAATACAACCACCTTTCCAAATCCGCGCCATTTCGCCCAAATCCAAATTCCAGTTATATGTTTTTGAAGCTGTGGATAGCAACGCCATCCCTTGAGAATAAGAACAGATTTTTGAGCAATAGAGAGCATCGCGTACTTTATTGATAAAGTCCTTAGTTTGCCCATCATACTTGCCACTGGGGCCTGTAAGGACTTTAGATGCTGCAACCCGCTCCTCTTTAATAGAAGAGATAATCCGGGCATTAACTGCTGCTGTAATTGTAGGAATAGAGACTCCCAATTCCAATGCAGTTTGCACAGTCCAGCGTCCAGTTCCCTTTTGACCTGCTGCGTCAACAATCAAATCCACCAGGGGTAGATTTGTTTCTGGGTCAAGATATGGGAAGATATTCTTCGTAATCTCAATCAAAAATGAATCGAGTTCATCGGTGGTGTTCCATTCAGCAAACACCTCATGTAGCTGATTATGGTCTAATCCCGCGACATTTTTCAGCAAGTCGTAGGCTTCAGCAATTAGCTGCATATCGCCATACTCAATGCCGTTGTGTACCATTTTGACATAATGGCCAGAACCACCAGGGCCAATGTAGGTTACACAAGGGCCATCATCGACTTGGGCAGCAATTTTGTTGAAAATTGGCGATAGAAACTCGTAAGAGCTTGTTGTACCTCCAGGCATCAGTGAAGGCCCATTTAGCGCTCCTTCTTCACCGCCACTGACACCCATACCAAGATACCGAAGCCCTGCGGGTTCTAATTCCTGAGTGCGTCGTTCCGTATCTTCAAACCAAGAGTTGCCACCGTCGATAATGATATCGCCTTCTTCTAACAAGGGTTTGAGTTGAGCAATCACCGCATCCACTGGCTTACCAGCTTGCACCATTACTAGAATTTTGCGGGGACGTTCCAATAAGGCAACGAATTCTTCCAGGTTAAAGGCGGCTTTGACGTTCCGTCCTGGTGCACGCTGCGCCATAAACGCATCCGTTTTTTCTCGGGAGCGGTTGTAAACTGCAATTGGGAAGCCATTGCGCTCCACGTTTAGAGCGATGTTCTCACCCATAACGGCTAATCCAATCACACCAAAGCTTTGTAGTGTCATAAAAAATTTCTGGCTAACTCTTGCAGATCCTTTTACTTTAAGGGTAGTCCGATATTTTCTGTTCTCCCCTAAAGAAGACCTTAAGAGTTGAATAAACGACAAAAATCCACAACTAACACGGATAATTAATTTTAATTTGTATCTAAATCAACAATTGACTGGCAAAATTTGCAAAATTGTTAGTTGAGGGACTGGGGACTGGGGACTAGGGACTAGGAAGGAATTTAATTCAATAAATTACTTTTTCTTCCTAATACCTAATACCCAGTACCCGATCCCTAGTCCCCAATCCCTAGTCAAAGGAGTAACCAAATAATGCTGGCATTTGTCCTAGCTTTGGTGGTCGGTCTTGGTAGTTTAGCCATTTACATAGCAGCTTTCTTTTTTCCAGAAATCCACCGCAAGAATGACTTTATCTGGAGTGGTGTAGGATTGTTCTACGCCTTAGTTTTATGGGTGTTTGCACCACGCATTACTGGGGGTTTGTTGCTGGGTCATGTGGCTAGTGTGGCTCTTTTGGTCTGGTTTGGCTGGCAAACTCTATCATTACGTCGCCAACTGACCCCGCAGCCACAACAAACCCAAGTACCCAGTCCTGAGACGGTGAAAACTGGCATTCAGGAACAGGTAAATAAGTTCTCTCTTCAGGAACGGCTGGGCCAGTTGCAAAAAGGTCTTGGTAGCACCTTCAGTGGTGTGAAAGACAAGGTACAACAAACTGGGAGTAAAAAAACACCCACAACCCCCAAACCTGAAAATATTACCTCTGTATTGGCAGAGAAACCTACTGTTGAGATTATCGACAAAACTACTGCCATACCAGAAAAACCAGCAGAGGAGACAGTTACTGCTGACACCGAAGCCAAAATCGCGAGTGTACCGGAAGCGATTCCACCACATCCCCCATCTCCTGAATTGGTGGAAGCAGCGCAACCAGATTTTGAAATTGAGGAGAAGCAACCGATTCCCGTAGAAGAAATTGTGCCGGATGCGGTACTCGCTCCCCCGGCGGAAATGCTACCTGAAGAAATACCGCCTAATCAAGCTAGTTGAATACAGTGAAACCCAGCGTTAACCTAATATAATGTTGGGTTTCACTCAACTTGTTTTAATGTTCTGCCACAAATCGGCTGAAAGAAACCTTGATAAATGACCAACATTAGTTGTTGCGATGCCTACGGCGGCAAGCTACGCAATATCTGCACCGATAATAGTTACAGCTTGGGTTAGAGCATAGTTTTGGGAAGGCTCTTAACTAACTAGGGATAAAAATTATGAACATCCAAATTAAAGCGGAATACGAGCAATTTATACAAACCCGAATTGCTACAGGTAGATATGAAAATGCTGAAGATGTCATTGCTAAAGCATTGAAACTGCTGGAAGAATGGGAGATGGGTTATCAGGAATGGGAAGAAGAAACCCAGAAAAAAATAGCTGTTGGGCTTGCTTCTATTGAACGTGGAGACGTACTAGATGGTGAAGTTGTGATGGCGCGACTGTCAGAAAAATTACGCAAAGCGCGTGAGACTCAAGAATAATGGAATATTTTATTGCCAAAGAAGCAAGCCAAGATTTAGACGAAATTTTGGATTATTTTCTAGTTCGCAATATTAACGCAGGGGAAAAATTTATTCAAGGATTTAATAAGAAGTGCCAAAACATAGCTCAATTCCCGAATATAGGACGAAGTTACGCCAAGTTTGATCCAAGCCTTAGAGGAATACCTTTAGATGGCTACATTATTTTTTATCGAGTTTTTGAAAATAGTGTTGTAATTGTGCGGGTAATTAGCGGTTATCGGGATTTAAAATCTATATTTGCAGATGTGGACGATGAATAGATTTTTGAGTTGTCCAACTTAGACTGTTTCTGTTTCGGCAAAATTTATTCTTGCAAAATCTGTAAAGTATATGTTTCCACAGAAAGCCCTTACTGTTTAGCTTATTGTGCAAGATACTGTTCTAATTCTGGTGGCAAGTTCAGGGTTAGGGTCATAAGTCTCTTTCTTGTATTAAGATTAAAAATTGGAAAATCAGGAGATGATTAGCTAATGAACCATTCTGAATGGAGAGTTAAAGTCTTAGAAGAAGTGCAGCAAGTCCCAGATGCTAAGTTAGCACAGCTCTATGAGATGATTCACGGATTTCGACTTAGCTCAGAAACTAACAGCCACAACGCTGCTGCTATCATGCAGTTCGCAGGTTGCTGGAGCGATATGTCAGATGAAGCATACGGCGAATTTTCAGACGAGATTGCTATCCGTCGTCAGCAAGCATTTTCTCAAAGACGAAACCGTGAAACCAGCATTGATTGATAGTGATATTTTGTCCTTGTTCTTCCGAGGCAATACCAATGTAGTAGCTCAGTTTCAGACTTACTTGATAACCTATCGTCAAATCAACATTAGTATCATCACTTATTACGAAATTCTCAGCGGCTTAAAGCACCGTGATGCCCAAAAGCAACTCGCTTTGTTTTTGGAGTTTGTCGCCCAAAATACTGTCTTACCCCTTACTGAACAATCAGTCACCCTATCCGCAGATATCTACGCAAACTTGCGGCTCCAAGGGATTCCCATCGACGATATTGACTTGCTCATTGCTGGGGTTGCCATTGCCAATAATCTAGTTATGATTACTCATAATCAGCGTCATTTCGGTAGAATTGAAGCACTAGAGTTGCAAGATTGGAGTCAAGCTTGACGTGCTTTGATTGCGATAAAAGTTACCCTATCGATTTTATGCAGCGATCGCAGTACCATCAGAATATATAAAAGCATATAGTGATCGCAATACCATATCCCCCACTTTAGATATTTTAGTTCTGTAGAGTGCGTTACGACGCAAAATTAGCACAGGGTGAAATCTTTGCTAATCGATATTTATGCAGCGATCGCAGTACCATCAGAATGGAATAGCGATCGCAGTACTATATCTCTAGGTTAAGACGATGAGGAGTTGCACTGGCGATCGGGGTTAGTTTATCAAGGAAATCAGGCAAAAATACTATAATTTGTGAGAAGCGTAATTTATCCTACTCCTAAAGACGCAAAATGGCAGATGTATCCTTGGAACCACTCAAGGTGTTTTGTTCCTACTCTCACAACGACGAACCCCTAAAGGATGAACTGGCTAAACACCTGACTATGTTGGAACGGCAAGGTGTTACTTCAACTTGGCATGATCGTAAAATACCACCTGGAAAAGAATGGGATCAGCAGATTAATGAAAATTTGAACACAGCCGATATCATTTTATTACTAGTTAGTTCAGACTTTATATATTCTAAATACTGCTGGGATGTTGAAGTTACCAAAGCAATAGAACGCCACGAAGCTGGAGAGGCTTGTGTCATTCCAATTATTCTGCGAAACGTTTCTTGGCAATCTGCACCATTTGCTAAACTACAAGCTCTGCCCAAAAATGCCCTACCTATTAAGTCTTGGACTAATCAAGATGATGCATTCATGAATGTAGCTGAGGGAATTAAGTTTGCTGCTGAACAACTAATTAAGGAGCGTCAACAACAACGGTTACGCAGGGAAGCCGCCATAACTGAATATCGTCTTCAGGCTGAAGAATTTGCGTCTGATGGCGAAATTTCTTTTGTCGAATCTGATATTTTAAAAGATTTACAAGAAAAGTTAAAATTAACAGACCAAGAAGCCAGTGCAGTCCGAGAAAAAGCATTAGAGCCTTACGGTATATATAAGAAAAATCTAGACAAATACAAGCAACACTTGACAAGTTTTGTAGATGAACAAGGATATCCATTGGATGAAAAAGCTGAAACTGAATTAGGGAAATCCCAGAAATATTATCAGCTTAAAGATGAAGATGTAGTTCGCCTAAAGAAAGAACAAGAAATAGAGTATCAAAAACGACAAGGAGAAAGATTACCCCAAGAACAAGAAAGAGCTGAAAATAAGAGACGGGAAGCAGAATTACAAGAACGACTAAAAAGGGAATCATCTCCCCCAGGTATTCAAACTCAGGCTTTTGAGTTTGACACCGCCACCCTAACCCCCAAATCAGCAGGGTTTTTGGGTATGGGGAAAACCTATGAAATTAACCGTAGTCGGGGACGCGCCGAGTTTTTTGCAGAAAACTTGGGTAATGGCATAGTTCTGGAAATGGTTGCAATTCCCGGTGGTAAATTTCTCATGGGTTCGCCAGAGAGTGAGCCAGAAAGAACTGGCGATGAAAGTCCACAGCACACTGTCACCATTCAACCCTTTTTCATGGGGAAATTTCCAGTAACTCAGAGTCAATGGAAAGCCGTTGCTGCTTTACCCAAGGTTAATATTGATTTAGATCCCGAACCGTCTAATTTTAAAGGTGTTAATCGACCTGTTGAACAGGTTTCTTGGGATGATGTAATTGAGTTTTGCGCTCGGCTATCTAAAAAGACTGAGAAAACCTATCGCCTGCCCAGTGAAGCAGAATGGGAATATGCTTGTCGTGCAGGAACGACTACCCCGTTTTATTTTGGCGAAACAATTACAACGGATTTAGCGAATTATCGGGGGACAGACTGGGATTATAACGGAACAGTATACCGAGGTAATTATGCTCAGGGCCCAAAGGGCGAATATCGTAAGCAAACAACGGATGTGGGAAAATTTCCTGCTAACCCCTTTGGTTTATTTGATATGCATGGTAATATATGGGAATGGTGTCAGGATGAGTGGCACAAAAATTATAACGGAGCGCCAAAAGACGGAAGCGCTTGGTTAGTTGATAATGATAATCAAAATCGGCTGCTGCGTGGTGGTTCGTGGCTCAGCCTTCCCAGGAATTGCCGCTCGGCGTTTCGCAACTCTTTCGCGCGTGGCTACAGGCGCAGCAGCGTGGGTTTTCGGGTTGTGGTGGTTCGGGGCAGGACTTAGTAGCCCTTTATTTCTTTACCCTTCTTAATGTCTCGCGCTTTGCGCGATCAATTTTTTTTTTAATTTTGTATGGATGAGTGATTTACCAATAATACAAAAAACTTACGATTTAATCAAGTGGTATGTGCCAATTTTAAATCGGCTTCCTAGAGATCATAAATTTTTGCTAGGAAATCGGATTATTACAGAACTATACAATTTATTAGATATTCTGATCATAGCACGGTATGCTAAACAGAAATTAGCTCATTTAGAATTATTGAATAGTAAGCTAGATATTTTACGTTATCAAACTCGCCTACTTTTAGAATTTAATTTAATTAAGACAGAGCGTTATGAATATGCTCAAAAACTTTTAAATGATATTGGCATCGATTTGGGTGGATGGATAAAACAGCAAAAAATCAAGACAAATATACCTGGCGATTAGAAATTGCAGCTACACTGCCAAGGGCGAAACTGGATTAAATTGATGAAAAGATACGGAAATCTTTGGAATGAAGTTATAGCGTTTGGTAATTTACTATCAGCCGCCCAGCAAGCACAACGGGGTAGCGTACCAAAAAAGAGTCCAGGCCTAATCCAGTGAGGTTGATGACGACCTCCGAATATAAAACCGAGTCGGATAGCTTGGTAGGCTGCAAGGTCGAACAGTTGTCCGATTCATCTAATTTTAGAGCTAATTTTAAAAGCTAATTCAGAACAGTAGAAACACACATCTGAAGTGGTTATAACAAGATTCCCGACTTTTAAAATAAGCCGGGAATCTGAGCTTTTGCAACAGGCAAGGCACTACCATTAGGCGTAAAAACCTTAATTTCTAGTCCAGTAATACCAATTCACGAAAACCTTGATACATATAGATTATCGTAGGGGCATGGCATTGCCCATTGGTGTCAACTTAACGCAAAACTCATGTCCCACAAGGAACTTCAGTTCCTTGCTAATAGCGAAAGTCATCTAAAGATGACTAAATAATCCGAAAAATCTTTAGTCTACTTCAGTAGACTTTAGCTAAAAGCCAAAGAAATTCATTTCTGGGCGGGCGTGGAAGCCAACAGATAAGCGATTTTTCGCTTAAGTTGACACCAATGGGCAAAGACAAGCCCTTACTAGCTATAACATAATCTTCAATAGAAAAGTTATTCAACTTTGGCGCGGAGTGCGGGAGATCGAAAGAGAGTCGCAAATCCAGCTTGGCGCTCGTTTAAAGGTTCTAGAGCATCGTTCCAAAGACTTTCATAATAAAAGAAGGTTACGCCTAAACCGCGTTCTTGGGCAGCCCGCACCTGAGACTTAATTTGCTGCATGGGAACTGGATTATTTCGTAACCCTGTCATAATGCCAATTCCAGTTGGAATTATTTGTTGCGCTTCTTGAATTTCTGCGCGGGAAATATTTGCCACAAAACTTTGCAGATCCGGACGATAAATTTGCACGATTAACTCGTCCACAATATTTTGCCGAATCCAACTTAGCCAATCTTGCAGGTGAAACTTGTAAGCAAAATCATAGTAATTAGGAGAAACAGAGAAAATCGCCTGGGGTTTTCTCTGTTTTACAGCTTGGTTAAGTTGTACCATGAACGCCGTAATTTTATCTGCCCGCCACTTTACCCATGCCGCATCTTGGGAATTAGTTGGCGGAGGATTATTCGTTTCTTTAGTGTACAAAGCAACTGTATATTGGTCGTAACCAAATTCGTGGGGCAAACTCATGTGATCGTCAAACTGAATGCCATCGGCATCATATTGAGTGACAGTTTCCAGCACTAGATTGGTGATGAACTGTTGCACTTTTGGATGGAACGGATTGAGCCACATCACCTCACCAGCCGCACTGATTGAAGTTTGGCTACCATCCCGCTTTTGTGTGAACCAATCAGGATAATTCAGTGCCAATTCCGACGTTGGGGGAGCCATGAAACCAAACTCAAACCAGGGAATTACTAGCAATCCTTTGCGATGGGCTTGGTTAATTAGGTCTGCAAGAATATCATGTCCATCTGAACCTTTGGAGACAAAAGGTTGAATACCTGCACGTTGTGCGATCGCACTAGGATACATTACATAGGCAGAATTCCACACCACAGGATAGATGGTGTTGAAGTTCATCCGCCGTAATTGACTTACCGCATCCTGCACTTTATCCCGATTTTTAAGGGTGTGAAAATCATTAGTGGTCATCCAAACCCCGCGAATTTCCTGACGGGGTATCTGTGCGATCGCAGGGGTGAAACTGTCTACCAACAATACAGTAACAAAGGATATTAAAATGAGAATCGGAAAAAAAGACTTGAGTAATCGCTGCCAACTTTGAACAATAAAAGGTGATTTCATAAATTTGAATGATGCATTAGCTACCCACACACGCCATTGCTCGTTTTTATGATTGAATCTACTAACCATATAGTCTATAAGTATTTATGCTTAGTATTGAATTAATGAGTTGGTAGTTGTTCGTTCCCTGCTTATAGAACTTTTGCACCAGAAAAACTAAAGCAGACAAATTAAGATAGTTGACGCAGCTAGTAGGCATTTGTGCCCAATAGATATTGGTATGGGCATTGGGCATTGGGCAGAGGGGAAAAACTTACTGCAACATCTCCCTCATCTCCCTCATCTCCCTCATCTCCCTCATCCCCCTCACTCCCTCATCTCCCCCTACCTCCCCTGCCCCCGATCTTCTCACTCCCCCACACCCCACCTGTGTCACAATAGAGAACTGTAATAAGAAAAATATTGTTAAGGTAATTTAGTGAGTCCAACTGCTCAATCCACGGCAAGTGCGCGTCGCGTGGTATTTCCTTTTACGGCAATTGTGGGCCAGGAAGAAATGAAACTGGCGTTGCTATTGAACGTGATTGACCCCAAAATAGGTGGTGTAATGATCATGGGCGATCGCGGCACCGGTAAATCCACAACTATCCGGGCGCTGGCGGATCTGCTGCCAGAAATTTCTGTGGTTGCCAATGACCCCTTCAGTAGCGATCCTAACGACCCCGATTTGATGAGCGATGAAGTCCGCCAACTGTTAGAACAAGGGGCGGAAATTCCTGTAGCTCATAAAAAAGTCCAAATGGTAGACCTGCCGCTAGGAGCTACAGAAGACCGAGTTTGTGGCACAATCGATATTGAGAAAGCTTTATCTGAAGGTGTCAAAGCTTTTGAACCGGGACTACTGGCAAAGGCTAACCGGGGCATTCTTTATGTGGATGAAGTCAACTTACTAGATGACCACCTCGTAGACGTGCTACTAGATTCCGCCGCGAGTGGATGGAACACTGTAGAACGAGAAGGTATTTCTATCCGTCACCCAGCGCGTTTTGTTCTTGTGGGTTCTGGAAACCCTGAAGAAGGCGAACTACGCCCCCAATTGCTCGATCGCTTTGGGATGCACGCAGAAATTCACACCGTAAAAGAACCAGCCTTGCGGGTGCAAATAGTGGAACAACGGGCGGATTTTGACCAAAATCCTCCAGCATTTCTCGAAAATTACAAACCCCAGCAAGAAGCACTGCAAGAGCAAATTGTCAATGCTCAACAGCTTTTGCCAGAAGTGAAAATGGACTATGAACTACGGGTGAAAATTTCTGAAGTCTGCTCAGAACTGGATGTAGATGGTTTGCGGGGTGACATTGTTAGTAACCGCGCCGCCAAAGCTTTAACAGCTTATGAAGGACGTACTGAAGTTACAGTTGATGATATCCATCGTGTAATTACGCTATGCTTGCGTCACAGACTGCGGAAAGACCCCTTAGAATCGATTGATTCTGGCTACAAAGTCGCCAAAGTTTTTAGCCGCGTCTTTGGGGTTGAACTACCAGAAAGTGATGTTGCACAGAAAAACGGCACAGGTCAAAAATTAGGGGCAAGGGGTTAAAAGTACAGACGCGATTAATCGCGTCTGTACAGGAGTTAGAAGTTTTGAATGGAAAGCTGCTTCATAACTCACAACTTTAATTTCTCAGTCAAGACTTGAGTATATAACTCACAACTCCTAACTCAGCATTCAGCACTGACTATATAACTCCTAACTCATAACTCCTAACTCATAACTCCTAACTCCTAACTCCTAACTCCTAACTCAACACTGACTATGAGAATTTGGTCTTTTTGGTTCAACAGCTTTATTCTATCTAGCCAATACAACCCGCCCAGGTTTGTAGAATTATTGATGCTCTTATTAGCGATCGCACTGCTTGCAATAGCCAGTATTTTACCAGATAAGCCCTATTTAATCTTAGGCTTGAGCTTAGTAGTTGGGGCATCTATTTCTATCTTAGTGCGGGAAGCGATCGCGCCCTCACCCCAGACGCGAATTACCCAACTAACAGCATCGTTATTGCTCATCATCAGCCTCTATGGTTTTGCTGATTTAATGTACGCTCTTTAATGGGGAGTGGGGAGTGGGGAATAGGGAATAGGGAAGAAACTTAATCAACAATGTCCAATGCCCCATGCCCAATGCCCAATAATTTACCAATTCTGCATTTCCACCAATTCCATACACAACTCATTAATTTGCTCTAAATCGGGTTTGTGAGGTAAAGCAGATTGTTCGTAAACAATTTCCATTTCAGCGACTAAATCTTCTGCCATTTTCATCACCTGCTCATAAGAATACTCACCCTTTAAAATAGCTTTTAAATCCTCAAAATCACCAGCTATTTTCCTATCTACAATCACTTCACCTCGCCGCAATATTTCTACTCCACTGCGTAGCAATCTAATGCAGTGCATCCCATGTTTGAGGTCAAAACCCGATTTTCTTTCCATTTCTGCCCTAGCCGGATTCCTATTTTCCTGCCAAGATAAGTAAGCCTTCCATTCTCTTAAAGCTATTTGATAACTTTGGCTTTTCTGAAGTAGGCGGATAAAATCTTTACGGCTATTGGTTAAATATTGGGTATATTCCAAAGTTTCATCTGGCAAAGTGTATTGTTTCAATACGCCTTTAAAATCAATATCTGCCGTCAGCAATTGATATAATTGTTCCGCTTCTTCCAAAAACTCAATCCGTCCTCTGATTAAATTATAAAGATACTCCAAAAAAGCATTTAGCTCATCTTTGCTGAGGGGTGCTTCGTCTTCTATGGCGAAGTCAGATGGTATTGGTTTTTTTTGCGGTGGCTTTAACAACCATTTACGATGAGTTTCCATCTTTTTGATTTGGGCAAAGGCATAACCAGTGTAAGTATGTTTTACCTTCTTACTCAAAAATAACTGTTTATGATTGATTAAATGCTGTCCGACTGCGCTTAAAAAAGGATAGTTATTTAACCAGAGCAATTCTAAAACATTGGGATTCGCGCCCGCTAATAACTGGAGAATTTTTCTTAATTCATATATAACTGTGTCTTTGTTGCCATCTATAAATGGAAATATTCCTGGTTCCTCCCAACCAGCATCTTTTTGTTCTATCCGGTCAAATCCCAAGTAGTACCTTTTGGGTGCGATAAATACTCCCCGATAATCAAAGTCTGAATCTGGACGATTTAAACCATAGCCGTGGCTACCTGCCAAACCAATTAAAATAGTTCTTTGCTCAACTTCTATTCTTTTCATATCACCTGATTAAAATATAGTCATCCTAACTCATGAGTTAAGCAGGTGGGGAGATCGAGAGCAGAGGGGTAAGGGGATAAATGACAAATGAAAAATGAAAAATGACAAATACCAAATTGTCTTTGTTTGTATTATTTGCTCGAAAGAAGCAAAAAGGAAAATGCACTTCTGGTGATGACGACAAGGCAGAAGGCAGAGGCGTTTATGATTGCAAGCCGCAACACTTAACTGTGAGGAAGAAAACTGTTTATTCGCTTGATACACTGGAAAAATTACTGAAATTTCAAGGATGATCGCGCAATTCAAGGTAAAATACAGTGATTTTCAAAGGGGTTATAAACGTGGAGCCAATCACATTGACTGCTACTACAATGATCGCCACCGTGTTCTTCTCAGAAGCCGTAAAAGAAGGAGGAAAATCACTGGGGACAGCCGTTTCCAAGATGGTGAGTCAATTGATTACGGCAGTTCGGAATAAATTCAAAGCAGCCGGAACTGAAGGACTGCTGACACGGGCAGAAAAGCAACCCACAGAGGCAAACATTAACCTAGTGAAGGCAGAGTTAGCGGTACAAATGGAGGAGGATGCTGGATTTGCTGCTGAGTTAAACGATTTGCTGGCTCAATTGCAAGCAACTGAGGTGGTGCGTCAGGTGATTTTAAAGGGCATTGAGGTATCTGGCAACCTGGAAGCTGAAGATGTAACCCAGAAAGCAAGTCGCGGTAGTTCGGTTGAGCAGGAAATGCTGAGGGATGTGAAGGCGCAAAACATCAGGTTGGGCAATTTGTCTCAGGAGAGCTAGTACCATGCGTTCTGACAAAGATCCTTCCGAAGCAAATCATTCTCACGAGCGAATCAATCAAAATGCCGTTAACAACGTCACGGCACGAGACATCCAGATTGGTCAGATTGTTCAAAAGATTGTGTATCTGGGGCAGCCGTTCAACAGTCATCACTTACGCTTTGTTCAGTTTCTGGCAAACTCGGCGTATCTTACCTGCCTGATAGGGGGATTCATTCGCTTATGGCAAAACGGTGCTGATTTTACGACGCTGCTGATGATAATTATTGCCAGTGCTTTGCTATCGCTGACTTGCTTGTACTATGCCTGGTTCTGGAAACCGGAAGTTCAGGATAAAAACGCTCCAAGCTCTGAGCAGTCTGACTCGGAGTTGATGAAAGCACAACAAATTAAGCAACGATCGCGTCAACGGACACGTCGTTTAGCAATTGTCGGAATCTTCGCCATTCCGCTGCTGACCTTTGGCGGATTTTTCGTGTGGCGATCGCTGCCTCCGCCTCATGTGCTGTTGTTGGTTGCCAATTTTGATGGAGTTGATCCTCAAAAATATCAAGTGACAGAAACCATTGTGCGGAACCTGCGGAATGCAACAGAACCTTATGCTGATGTTAAGGTGCCAGCGCTAAACAAAACTATTACCGAACAGCAAGGCAGCGAGGTCGCCCGTGCGGAAGGTGAGCAGAAAAAAGCATCGATCGTGATTTGGGGGGATTATGGTGTCACCCCAACAAATGTACAAGTCAGCACTCACTTTGAAGTGCTAATATCCCCGGACTATTTTCCTAAACTGGGAACAACAGCCAGAGGTGAAGCCCAAATCCTGCCGCTTGCCGAACTCGAAAGCTTTAAACTACAAACTCGTCTTTCTAAAGAGATGAGTTATCTGACTATATTTACACTAGGCATGGTGCGATATACTGCAAATAAGTGGGATGAAGCCATTGCCCTTTTCAGCGATGCCTTAGCTCAGGTAAAATCAGAAACCAATGTATCTACGCTAAATCAAGGGGTCGTTCATTTTTACAGTGGAATCTGTTTTTACAACAATAGCAATTTTACCCAAGCGATCGCAGACTACAAAAAAGCCATAGAACTTAAGCCGGACTTTGTTGAGGCTTACAATAATCTAGGTAATGCTTACACAAAGCAAGGCGACTATAACCAAGCTTTTACAGACTACAACAAAGCCATCAACCTCAATCCAAATCTTGCTGAGGCTTATAACGGTCGGGGAATTGTTTACAGAAACCAGGGCAAATATACTCAAGCCCTCGTAGACTTTAACAAAGCTATCGACCTCAAGCCAGACAATGCTGAGGCTTACACCGGTCGGGGGAATGTTTACGTCGCTCAGGGCGACTTTGCCCAAGCTATCATAAACTACAACAAAGCGATCAAACTCAATTCCAACCTTATTGAGCCTTACTATAATCGTGGGGTTGCTTATGTTGGTCAGGGCAACTACACTAAAGCCTTTGCAGACTACAACAAAGCCATCGAACTCGATCCGAGCGCTGCTGAGGCTTACATCAATCGAGGGAATGCCTATGTTGATCAGGGCAACCTTACCCAAGCCTTCATAGACTTTAACAAAGCCATCAAACTCAATAAGAACCTTTCTGAGGCTTACATCGGTCTAGGGAATGTTTATGCAAAGCAGGGCAACTTCACCAAAGCTTTTGCAGACTACAACAAAGCTATCAAACTTGATCCGAGCGCTGCTGAGGCTTACAACGGTCGGGGGGCTGTTTATGCAAAGCAGGGTAACTTCACCCAAGCGATCGCAGATTACACCCAAGCCATCAAACTTAAGCGGGACTTTTCTGGGGCTTACAACAATCGAGGAAATGCTTACTACAATCAGGGTAACTATAGTCAAGCCATTTTGAATTACAACAAAGCCATCAAACTCAAGCAAGGCAACGCTAATGCTTACAACGGTCGCGGGATAGTTTACATCAAGCAGGGCAACTACACCCAAGCTATTGCAGACTTCAACGAAGTCATCAAACTCAAGCCGAACACTGCTGAGGCTTACTACAATAAAGCTGGTGTTTACAGCTTAAAAAGAGAGTTCAAGGAAGCGATCAAGAATTTGCAACGAGCAATCCAATTAGATGCAAAGCTTCGGGAGAATGCAAAAACAGATTCCGACTTTGATAACATCCGCAAAGATGAGCAGTTCCGGGCTTTAGTAGGGGAGTAGATGTTACGGCTTGCAATTAAAAACGCCTCTACCTTCTGCTTTGTCGCCATCACCAAAAATTACTAAAAACCTATTAATGCGTCGGCTTGCATTGTTAATCCATCCAATGCATTATCTTAGAATGTTAATGCGTTTCCCTGCATTAAAAAGGCTACGCTTTTACGCGAAACTACACTTAGTTTAACAAAAATGCCCCTAAAGGAGATGATGCAACGATATCCCTTTAAGGAGCAAAACTTGTCAATTCAGTTTTTCCTATAATTTCGGTTTCCTACAACAGAAATTATCTAGGATTAATATGCCGTCTATTCCCCCATCCTGGATTAACAATGGCGGCTAAATCTTCTTCAGACAATTTGTTAATTTCATTGTCCAGTTCTTCGACGCTGAAATCATAGCCACGCTCTTGAGCAATCTTGACGAAGGCTTCTGGATTAGCTGTTGCTTTGAGTCTTTGCTGTAGTGCTTGATCTTGTTTTACGGCTTCAAAAAGTCGGGTAGCATTTTGCTGTGTCATGACAGTTTATCTCCTGTTTTAAATATCAGGTTTGAATCTAGTAATTTGACTCCTGTGAAATCACTAAATTTTAGTGAAGAACCTTTAGATTAAGAGTGTAAGTTTAATTTTAAAACAAAGAAGATAATTGTGTAGATTCTGATAAGAAAATATAAGTTTTAGTCTAAATATTTCTGCTAATTTATAAAAGTCAGCCCTAAGATGGAAGCAGTATTTAACTAAATAACATTGATTTTGAATTATCAATGCATTTTACATTCTTTGCGTGGGTGATTCAGTCATAACGACTTTTGGCAAATAAAAGCTTGACTTGACACCTGTTCATAAAATAGTATGTTAGATTGTCTGTCTAATTCCTGCTCGGATCAGGTAGACATATTACAAAAGCTGGCTGCATCGTCTCTACAGGAGATAAAAACCAGCTACCTGTACGGCAACCTCAAGGACAATTCCATGACCTACGCGATTATTGAAACTGGCGGCAAACAAATACGAGTAGAGCCAGGGCGGTTTTACGATATTGAACTGCTTGCGATCGAACCAGATGAAAAAGTTACAATAGACTCTGTATTACTCGTGCAGCACGATGGTGAAGTTACCATTGGACAGCCACTAGTGACAGGTGCGACTGTAGAAGGGACTGTAATGCGACATTACAGAGGTCGTAAAGTTCTGGTATACAAGATGAAGCCCAAAAAGAAAACCCGCAAAAAGCGGGGGCATCGTCAGGAAATTACCAGACTTATGATTGACTCCATTACCCTTAATGGTGAAGTATTTGCTTTCCAAGGAGAAACGGAGAAGGAAACCCCCGTTTTAGATGAGACTCCTGCCGAAGAAGTTGAAACCGCTGCTGAATAATAATAAAGAGAAGATACATAAGAGGAAATCATGGCTCATAAGAAAGGAACAGGTAGTACACGCAACGGTCGTGATTCTAATGCCCAACGTCTGGGTGTCAAGCGTTATGGTGGTCAAGTTGTACGTGCAGGAAACATTCTCGTGCGTCAGCGTGGTACCAAATTCCACCCTGGTAACAATGTCGGTATTGGTAGCGATGACACTCTTTTTGCCTTAATCGACGGTGTTGTAATGTTTGAGAGAAAGGGCAAAACCCGTAAAAAAGTTAGTGTTTATTTACCCATAACTGCTGCTGAGGCAGCCCCTGCTGAGGCAGTAGCAAGTTAGAGTAGTTAGGGTGGGCACTGTTGCCCACCCTAATTGCTAGTTAGCGATCGCATGTCCCAGTAGTTGCTTAAAAGTCGCTTTGTTCCTTTGTTGCCGATAGATTAGTATCAGGAGCATCAAAGCGCAGATATTCTTCAATAACAAAATAAGCTGTTACGCATTTAAGTTGTATATTTACTCGTGTTCGCGCAGCGTCTCCGTCAGGAGAGGGTTGTCATTAGTCAATTGTAGTCTTAACGATTGCAATGTACAATCTAGACGCCCATCAGCTGATCACTGTCCCCACTGTCATACTATTTACAATTCCTCAATCTTTACTTGCCCTAAAGCTAGGAAGCATCCGTCTAATTAAGTCTATGTTCCTGTAGAGGTACTTATGAGTCTGATTCTTCCCAAACGCACCCTATCCCGTCGCCGATTACTGCAAGTATCTGGACTTTCAGGGGTAGGCTTTCTTTTAGGTGGCTGTGGGACAAATTTGTTCTCAGATAATCTGCGGCAAATATCTGAGCCATTAAACCAAAGTCTTGAAGCACTCCTGCTAAGTCAAAAACCAGTACCAGAATTTCCTGTCAGTGCCATAGAACCAGACAAATTGCTGGTTAATACCTTTGACTTCACCCCGCAAATTGATCCGGCGCAGTTTCGCCTGACGATTGATGGCGAGGTTAGTAACGCGATGCAATTGAGTATGGCAGATATTCAAAAACTCCCCTTGACTTCAATGGTAATTCGCCATGTGTGTGTTGAAGGCTGGGCTGCGATCGCTCAATGGGGAGGTGTGCGATTACGAGACTTGGTAGCGCTGGTACAGCCTAAGTCAAATGTCCGCTATGTCTACTTTAAATCTGCTGATGGCTACTATGAAAGCTGGGATATTGCCTCTGCTGTACATCCCCAAACTCTCATGGCTTATCAAAAGAATGGACAAACTTTATCAGTTGATAATGGTGCGCCTATGCGTCTAGCATCCCCAATTAAACTGGGCTACAAGCAAAGCAAGTGGGTGACTCAAATTACATTCGTCAGCAATTTGTTACCTCGTAAAGGCTATTGGGAGGATCAGGGCTATGAGTGGTTTGCTGGGTTATGAGGGGGCAAGGGAGGCAGGGGGAGAAAATTTTACCCTAGACCTCTTGCAAAAGTCCCTAACACCCCACCCCCAACCCCTCCCCGATGCTTTGGGGCTACGGTGTACACACAAGTCGCGCGATCCATATTGGTCAATTCGTGCCCGTTGCCACTTGGATGAGGAACCGAACTGGGCTTTGCCCTACGGCTATGCAGTTAAACAACGGAGACAGGGGAAATAACAATTCAAAATTCAAAATGACGCTCGCGGACTCGCTCATAGCGTTGCCATGCCGAAGGCTTTACGCTGCGCTAACAAAATTCAAACATTTTAGACATTTTGCCTACGGTATGCTGCGCGAACAGACGGGGATTTAAACCGCGACTGAAGCTGATCGGAGGCGGAGTGGCTCCGACTCCGCGCTACGTGTAATGGTTGGGGTCTTAAACCCGTTTATTTACGATAAATCTAAACAGCAGGTGTTGCGATCGCAATTCTAAGGGTTTGAGATTGCCAAGCTGCGATCGCAATTTACTTGTGTTTAAACGCAGATAATAATACCAATTTGAAAAATGATTGCGACAGATGTAGGACTTACGCAAAAGTACACGCTGTAGGGGCAATTCATGAATTGCCCCTACGTGAAATAAGGTTTCGGCTATTGTTTGCGTAAGTCCTGAGATGGACAGAGAAAACCCAGATACAGTAAGCGGTTTCCAATCCAAAATCGTTCGACTGAGCGACTTGTACTGAGCGTAGTCGAAGTAAGCCGAGGTAAGCCGAAGTCTAAAATCTAAAATTCAAAATGGTATAAGTAGATGGAGCTAAAAGACTCATTCACGAGTATCAAAGACTCATTAATGGAGTTCAAAGGCTCTTTAATGGAGCTAAAAGACTCATTAATGGAGTTCAAAGACTCATTAATGGAGCTAAAAGGCTCATTAATGGAGTTCAAAGACTCATTAATGGAGCTAAAAGGCTCACTAATGGAGTTCAAAGACTCATTAATGGAGCTAAAAGGCTCATTAATGGAGTTCAAAGACTCATTAATGGAGCTAAAAGGCTCACTAATGGAGTTCAAAGACTCATTAATGGAGCTAAAAGACTCATTAATGGAGTTCAGAGCCTCATTAATGTATCTTAATTAGCTCTCTATCCCGCCCAGCATTCAAAGTGCCGGGTTAATAGCCTAAGTCCACTCAAGTGGACTGCAATTAATCTCAAAAAATCGCTTAGTCCTCTTTAGAGGAGTTAAGCTATTAGACTGGGATTTTAATCCCAGGCGGGTAATGCAGCCGGTGCAGATTACCTAAATTACTGAAACCAACGCCAGACAAAAGCAACCATTCTCCTGAATCAAGGCTGACGATTCCGCCGCAAGCCTTCCAGATTTTTACGAAAGGTTATTGTATTGGGATGATTTGCCCCCAACCGTTGTTGTGCGATCGCCAAAGCTTCGATATACTTTGGTTCGGCATCGCTGTACCTTCCCTGTGAACGGTAGAGTAATGCCGCTTCCAATTCCAATGTCGGAGTAAAACTCGCTACACGATATTGTAAAATATCTCCTGGATCTTCCCCAAAAGCATTTCCTGACTCAATAGGTTTCAAAGACAACAGCCGCAATTCATACAGAGGGTCGCGGTATAATTGCCCCCACAATACAATATCTGCGTCTTCTTCTGGTTGAGATAAAGCCAGTGTCGCATCTTCCAATGGTACTGATGCCCGATTATCATTAAACCTTGCACCTAATGCACCCCAAAGGCAAAGAGCAACTTTGATGTCAGGACGTTGGGCGTGAATCTTTTGCTCAATTATCTCAAAAGTTTCGTTGTATTCTCGTTCTCTAATGCCAGTGCCATGTACAAATATTACAGTGGTCATTGTTTATTAGACATCTCCAGAAATTAAATATGCGTTATCTAGAACCCTTGTAGAGACGTAGCAATGCTACGTCAAAACAATTCTTTTTCGGAGATGTCTATTATAAAGGTGGCTAGCGATGCCTGCGACGGGCTACGCCTACGCAAAGCTTCTCCCCTGTATTATTCATGACCACGTTCTCTGATACAAGAGGACTTACCATTAAAAGTCAGGTTTTAGAGGATATTTGAAAAGTCCCCTTGTCGGTATCAAAAGTTTTAGATCCCTCTAAATCCATGCCACTTGCTTCACTTGGGATCTCCCCAAGTGAAGCAGGTGGCTCCCCGATGAATTGGGGGACTTTGACTCCGGTTCCCCCCAATTTATCGGGGGGTTGGGGGGATCTTCCAAGGCAAAATATCACTACCACCAAGTGTATTGACCCTTAAACCTTAGTCGTGAGAAATCTTGATATTTCTGCATGTGCCAACACAGCAGCAGGTTCGCGCTGGAGAGCGTTGTAATACTTTCTCTCAAAGGTATTGCCCGTCTCTAACGGTATAATCAACGTGCGGACATCAGCAATCAACTTTTCAAAATCCTCTATTGCTATCGGTTCATCTGCTTCGAGCATTTCATCAACTTGCACAACCATCTCGGAAATGCGATGTAGCCAAGCAAATTGTTCATGAGCGATAACTAGCTGAAGAAGTTCTCCGCTTGATACTCGTCCACTAACCTGTTCGTAGGCAATGCGTTCTGTATCCAACAACATCTTATGAAGGTGGAGTAATTTATTTCGTAAATCACGCAGATATTGATGTTGACGTATTCTTTGTGAAAGTGTGTTAGAAGTCAATGTTACCCATCCTTTCGTTACGATAGTCTTCAATGGCTTAAATAATTGCTGCGTCAGTATTCATCACGAATAGACTATAGCGAACAACTGGTTTGTTGAGTCATACGCTAGCGATGAGGAGCATATCCAATGATGGCGTAGCAAGATCCCGCAGGTTTACGGGAGCGGCACTCAACATACATCGCCACTTCCTCACTGTCTTGTGCAAACAGCATCATTAGCTATCTGCCCAACCTCAGTTCATGTATTCGGTTTCCTTGTTAAGACGCATGACAATCAACATATTTTTTTATAACTGTTGTATCTTATATTTGATTACTCATATATTAGCATAAACTTATAAGAAGTACATAGTGTAGAACCTATCGAGAAAATATCAATTATGGGAAAACTGTCTTAATGTCGCTAGCATACGTAATTCTAGGTCTTCTTCAGCAGCAAGAAATGACGGGCTATGACCTCAAAACGAACTGCTTTGATCAATGCATTGCCCATTTGTGGCCAGCAGACCAGGCACAAATTTACAGAACTCTCGATAAGCTAGTTGAGCAAGGCTGGATTACCTGTACAATTGAGATTCAGCGCGATCGCCCCAACCGCAAAGTCTACAGCGTAACGGAGCCAGGGAAAGCCGAATTCACCCGATGGCTTGGAACTCATCAGCCTTTACCGACTGTACGAGAACCTTTGCTTGCCCAGTTGCATTTTGCAGAACAGTTGCCGAATGAAACCATCATTTACCTACTGGAAGAACAATTAGCGGCTCGAAGCAAAAAGCTTGCTGAATCTGAAATCATCGATTTACCATCACTTGGTGATGAGTCTGCCAACCGTGAGCAAGTAATGCAAAGGCTTGTGCTGGAGTTGGTGATCCGAAGAGAACAGACTTATATTGATTGGTTGAAGATAGCGCTCAATGTTATCAGTCACCAAAAGCCTTATCATCAAATTATCAGATTCTTTGATACTCCCTAGCACTAAAGCGACGGGGATTCCTGTTTCAACCGTCTTCTTTAGATACCGTCCACAGGCTTATACTGTATACTATAGGGCGTTTTCACCAGAACCTTTGCGCCAGGATCTCAAACAGAGGAAGCCGTTGGCTGTAGCTCGTTTTTCTGTAACTCTCATAAATCAAGGCAATGGTAACAATAGCAGTCAATCCTTATCTTGATCACAATTTTGCTCCAATCCATGAAGAAATCACCACCGACAAGTTGCCAGTAATCGGTGAATTACCTTTTGACTTATCGGGGATGTTTGTCCGAAATGGCCCTAACCCTCAATGGACACCCATCGGTCAATATCACTGGTTTGATGGTGATGGGATGTTGCATGGTGTGCAAATTAGGAACGGCGTAGCCACTTATCGCAACCGTTATGTCCAGACAGCCGGATGGAAAAAAGAACGAGTTGCGGGTAAGGCTCTCTGGAGTGGGTTATTAGAACCACCGCGAATGGATAATCCCCACGGCCCCCGCAAAAACACTGCCAATACTGCCTTAGTGTGGCACGCTGGTCAGATGTTGGCGCTGAACGAGGGAGGTAAACCTCACGCCATCAAGCTTCCTGAATTAGATACTATTGGCGAGTATAGCTATAATGGCAAGCTAGTTTCTGCCTTCACAGCCCATCCCAAGGTAGACCCGGTGACAGGTGAAATGATCTTCTTTGGCTACTCTGTGTTTGCGCCACCGTACCTGCAATATAGTGTGGTCTCAGCGCAAGGCGAACTGTTGTGGACAGTGCCAATTGACCTGCCAATGGGGGTGATGATGCACGATTTCGCCATCACTGAAAACTACACGATATTTATGGATTTGCCGTTGACTTTTAGCGCCGAGCGATCGCAACGGGGAGAACCTGTAATGATGTTTGAGCGCGATCGCCCAAGTCGTTTTGGCATTCTACCACGTCACGGTGACAACAGTAATATCCGATGGTTTGAGAGTCCCTCTTGCTACGTCTTCCATACCCTCAACGCCTACGAAGACGGAGATGAAGTGGTGCTTATTGCCTGTCGCATGAGTTCTACTACTGTTTTGAGTTCAGATGATTCGCAACCTGACCCAGAAGGAAATATCCCGCGCTTGCATCGCTGGCGGTTTAATCTCAACACGGGGACAGTGCGTGAAGAGATGTTGGACGATGTAGCTTCAGAATTCCCCCGTGTCAATGAAAATCTATTGGGGCGACAAACCCGATATGGCTACACTAACAAAATAGCGAATAGTCCCTTACGTTTATTTGAAGGTATAATTAAGTACGACTTCAGCAGTGGACAGTCCCAAATCCATAAATTTGGACAAGGGCGCTCTAGCAATGAAGCTGTGTTTGCGCCGCGTCCTGGTGCAACTGCTGAGGATGATGGTTGGCTTATGACTTTTGTCCATGATGAGAATTCAAACACTTCAGAATTAGTAGTGGTGAATGCCCAAGATGTAACTGCTGAACCTGTAGCGCGGGTGATAATTCCTCAACGAGTGCCTTATGGATTTCATGGTGCTTGGGTTGCACAGGAATAGCTAAATAGGCGGTCAAAGAAGAGGAAAGGGGGCAGGGGGGAAAGTTTCCCCTTTCCCCACTTCAAATTATTTCTCCCTATACCCCCCAGCGTAGTCAATTACACAAATTGTTCTATATAATTTGTGAGTTCCATAAGCAACACCAGACACTTTAAAAGCGCCGTTAAAAATGTTTGTTCTATGACCGCGATCGCGCACACCATCATCAATAATTAATTGCATGACAATATCTTGGGCGGTGTTTGGGCCATAACTGATATTTTCGCCTGCGGTTGTTTGCCATTTACCATAGCGGTTGATGCGAGTAAAGGGGTTGCTACCATCGCTACCATTATGACCTGTAGCACCTTTTGGGCCTTGGTCTTTAACATGGTCTTTTGCTCCTAAAGACATACCTTTAGATGCACTCAACGCCCCTACAGGACGTACTGATTTCAAAAATGCGATCGCCTCATCAACTGCTTTGACTCCTTCTTGAGTTCGCAAATAGGTATTATTAGAAATTTTGACTCGGTTCCCCTGGAAGCGCTTTTTATAGTTTTCCAAAATCGGGAGATATGACTTGGGATTTGTTCGTACCTTATTTGTTTCAACAATTACCTGTTGTTCAAGTGGTGAAAGATAACTTGCCTTTGCTAATAAAGTTGGACTCGTTGGTTGAACTACTGCTGGGTTAGAGTTTGCCACAGACGGGGTAGATTGAAACAGTTGATTTGAGCAGCCGAAAATCAGGGCAACTGGCAAAAGTACCCAAAATTTAATGTGATGCATTCATTACCTCACAATTTTTTCTATGGATTAATTTAGTGAATTAGAAAAAATAATAATTTTCAACACACAGAGTTTGTAGACGCTTCTTTATTCGGAATTTTAGAAGCGGCTGTTACACATCAGAACTTCGATCAGTTCCTTGAGAAGAACGGAAATGAGTTGATCAAGAGTATAGATAACGCTGCGCTCGTCTTTGTTCCTTGAGTGTTCAAAAAGGATTACTTAATACCTGTTGTAACCTAGTTAACACTGGAACGTAAAGGACAAAAAATATTTTTACTTTATTACGCCTGCTTTTAAGTACAATAATTCAGAACCTTCGGTATTTGTCCCCACTTCCTAACTCAAATTATTTATCCCTATACCCACCAGCGTAGTTAATTACACAAATTGTTCTATATGATTTGTGAATTCCATAAGCAACACCAGACACTTTAAAAGCGCCGTTAAAAATGTTTTTTCTATGACTGCGATCGCGCACACTATCATCAATAATTAATTGCATGACAATATCTTGGGCAGTGTTGAAGCCATAAGTGATATTTTCGCCTGCGGTTGTTTGCCATTTACCATAGCGGTTGATGCGAGTAAAAGGGTTGCTACCATCGCTACCATTATGACCTGTAGCACCTTTTGGGCCTTGGTCTTTAACATGGTCTTTTGCTCCTAAAGACATACCCTTAGATGGACTCAATGCTCCCACAGGAGGTGCTGATTTCAAAAATGCGATCGCCTCATCAACTGCTTTGACTCCTTCTTGAGTTTGCCAATAGGTATTATTAGAAACGTTTACTAGGTTTCCCTCAAAGCGCTTTCTATAGTTTTCTAGAATCGGGAGGTATGATTTGGGATTTGTTCGTACCTTATTTGTTTCAACAATTACCTCTTGTTCCAACGATGAAAGGTAACTCACTTTTGATAAAGTCGGACTAGTTTGTGGAACTACTGCTGGGTTAGAGTAGGCTACAGATGGGTTAAATTGAAACAGTTGATCTGAGCAGCCAAATATCAACGCAATTGGCAAAAACACCCAAAATTTCATGCGACGCATCGATTACCTCACAATTTTTCTATGGATTAATAGTTTGAGTGAATTAGACAAAATTAGGACTTACGCAAATTTACACTTTGAGAAACCAGCGTTGGCGATACATCAGAACACCAACAGCCCACCACAACAACACGGTGACTATGGCGAAAAACAGGGAACCATTCAAAACTCCCGCCCAAGATACGAAAAAATTCTGGTAAATCCAATTGTAAGTACTGGGAGCATCTTTGCCTGTGCCGATAGTGGTTCTGACTAAGATTTTAATCAACAAAACGGATGGAACGAAAAGTGCGATCGCATTTAAGCCCATAATTTCAAAAGGTTTACTCCAGCGACGATTCAGCCGGACTTCGATTAATTCATAACAAGCTGCTAGCAAAAGTAACGCCCAACCGCTAGTAAAGATTACATAAGAACTTGTCCACAGCTTTTTGTTGATGGGGAATGTCCACCCCCACGCCCAACCGATAATTAAACAACCAACTCCAAATAATGCTAACCCGATACTTGTGCGTGACTTGACAGGTTGACTGCGTATCCATTGACCAGTGAAGTAGCCAGCGAGGACACTTACTATCGCAGGAATAGTACTGAACAGTCCCTCTGGATCTCCCATAAAGTTGAAACCATCACCTTTATATAGATGTGCTTTGGGAATAATCAAACGGTCAACATAAGCGCCGAAATTACCTTCCCGCGTCAGAACTCCCGCGCCAAAATCGGGTACTGCTACATACATCATTGTTAGCCAGTAGCCGATGAGTAGCACTGCTGTCAGTATCCATTGACCTTTACGCGGAAGGTTGAGAACTATTAAGGAAGCCAGCAGATAGGTAATGCTGATGCGCTGCAACACTCCCATAATGCGGATACTACGCAAGTCAAAAGTCCAAATACCTTGATTCCAAAAGCCATTTAGTAGCAATCCCAAGGCAAAGAGAATGGCGGCGCGGCGTAAGATGCGCCAGTAAACAGCTGAGGTTGTATTACCTTCAGTGTACTTTGACAGCGAGAAAGTCATCGCTACACCGACAATGAAGAGAAAAAAGGGGAATACCAAGTCAGTTGGTGTGCAACCGTGCCAATCGGCGTGGGCTAAAGGAGGATATACATCATCTGCGACTCCCGCCATATTGACGAGAATCATCGCAGCGATGGTAATGCCGCGAAAAACATCCAGTGAAGTCAGGCGCATAAGCGGAATTTTCTATTAGATGAGTATCTAAGTACAGCATTTCATTAATTCGTAGCGAATTAAATTTGGCAATGCCAATGCATCGGCTAACAATGCCAACGCATCGGCTAACAATGCCAACGCATTGGCTAACAATGCCAACGCATCGGCTGACAATGCCAACGCATCGGCTGACAATGCCAACGCATCGGCTAACAATGCCAACGCATCGACTAACAATGCCAACGCATCGGCTGACAATGCCAACGCATCGGCTGACAATGCCAATGCATCCCCTTGCATTAAAAACGCTACGATTTTACGCAAAGCTGTACTAAGCTACCCCGCTTGATGCAAGTAATCAAGCAAAATTTATAAACTTAGATACAAGGTAAAATTTTGTTAAATAATTACCACAACTCGCTATGCCAATCAAAGTTGGAGATACCGCCCCTAATTTCACTCTACCTGCTCAAAACGGCTCAACAATTAGCCTCCAAGATTTTCGCGGCAAAAAAGCTGTTGTCCTATATTTTTACCCCAAGGATGACACACCCGGATGTACGGCTGAATCCTGCGCCTTTCGCGATCAGTATGAAGTGTTTAAAAACGCTGGCGCTGAAGTTGTCGGCGTGAGTGCTGACTCCAGCGAATCTCACCAAAAATTTGCTGCGAAATACAATCTACCTTTTACCCTGTTAACTGACAAAGGCGACCAAGTACGGAAGCTATATGGCGCAACAGCAGCCTTTGGCTTATTCCCTGGCCGCGTTACTTACGTTATTGACCAACAAGGAGTTGTGCAATACGTGTTTGATTCAATGTTTAACTTTAAAGGTCACGTTGAGGAAGCATTGAAAACTTTGCAACAGATTGCGAAATAGGGGAATGGGGAATGGGGAGTGGGAATGAGGAGTTAGGAGTTATTTCTCCCCTATCTCCCTCATCTCCCTCATCTCCCCTACTCCCCACTCCCTACTCCCTACTCCCTATTTAGAATGCGACTTTTCCGGGATGACAATATTAGCGTGGGTTGCCTTAGCATTCTTGCCGTTAGTATGCCCGTTACCATTGCGGGGATGGATCACACCATAACCGCCGTGGTTGCGTTCGTAAATTACATTAATCTCTCCAGTTTCAGAATTGCGGAACATATAAAAGTCGTGCCCTACGAGTTGCAGTTGTTCCAGGGCTTCTGCAAGGGTCATCGGCGGCATGGAAAAATATTTGGTGCGAACGACTTCGTTGGGTAATTCGGGGGTGCGATCGCCAATTAAATCTGTGACTACCGATTCTACAACAACTACTTCTTCTGGTTGGGACTGAGTTTTCTGGTCTTGACGCCGTTCTTTGTATTTCCGCAGTTGACGAGCAATTTTATCTGCAACTAAGTCAATGCTGGCATAGAGGCTTTCGCTGCTTTCCTCGGCACGGATAACGCTACCATTAGCATAAATTGTTACTTCAGCCGCTTGTCTTGGATTAATTCGAGGATTACGGGCTACGCTAAGATGCACATCTACTTCATTTGTAAGGCTCTGAAAGTGACTAACTGCTTTTTCAATCTTTTGATGTACATATTCCCGAATCGCATCGGTGATTTCAATATTTTTGCCGTGGATGACAAGCTTCATGTAAACTCTCCCACTGAATATTTAATGTGTGAATTTGCTTTGTATGAAAAGAAATTGCGGTAAGGTTTATTACTCCCGCCAAAACAAATTGTGAACTCTTTCTATGTACTGCTGGTAAGCTTTTCTAAACTTACTGCATCTAGATTTTTGCTCATTATACCCTTGATTTTCATCCTCATCTCTGCGCTGATATCCAATTGGATATTCACCTAGAACTCTTTGGTGAGGAAATTTTAGCAGTAGCTCCTGTAACTGTCTTCTGTGTTAAAACAACGCTTACAGAACTGTTGATAATTGCTCCTTCTGTGTTCGGTTGAAGTTTGCTTGCTGTTGTTCAATAATACAAGTCTTTGTGGAAATTTGATTCTGTTTGAAATGCAAACTAATGTTATGAGAGTCATCAGCCAGTACATTCGTCTTTATCGTCTTGGCATGATGCTTATTGCAGAGAATTCCTCCTAAAACCTATTGAGGTTATATATTCAAGCTAGCACTTTGTATTTTCTAATGCATGTTCCCTTGACTTTCCTTTAAAATCCTTTGCAAATCTTGACATTTTTTGATTCCAATCCTGTAATTTGAAATATATTCCGCCCTTAATGCAGTTGATTTTTGGCATAATCCATAGTATGAAAACACACAAAAACCGTTGTTTGTTGTACAATCAAGGATTAATGCCTTACTTAGAAGCTCATGGATGGCAGCGATCGCTCTTGACTGAGCGTATCCATGACCCCAGTCTAGACGACGTATTAATTTTGCTAGAACATCCACCCGTCTACACTCTGGGACAAGGAAGCAACTCTGATTTTCTCAAATTTCATATTGACAAAGGTCTATATGATGTGCATCGAGTTGAACGGGGTGGCGAGGTTACTTACCATTGTCCCGGTCAATTGGTGGGGTATCCAATTTTAAATCTGCAACGTTATCGTAAAGACCTCCATTGGTACTTACGCGAACTCGAAGAAGTCATAATTCGCGTATTAGCAGTTTATGGGTTGCAGGGAGAAAGAATTCCGGCTTTTACTGGCGTTTGGTTACAAGGGCGAAAAGTTGCGGCTATTGGTATTAAAGTCAGTCGTTGGATTACCATGCACGGCTTTGCATTAAATGTTTGTCCAGACATGACAGGCTTTGAGCGCATTGTACCCTGCGGTATTTCTGATAAACCTGTAGGCAGTTTAGCCGAATGGATTCCAGGTATCACTTGCGAAGAAGTGCGTTTTTATGTAGCACAGTCCTTTGCTGAAGTCTTTGGTGTGGAATTAGTCGAGTCGCAGCCTCAAAGATTTTTCCGGTCTGAGTAAATTCAGCTTGTAATTATGTAATAAATACTATAGCAGTCCCATTTAAATTGTGAGACACTGATGAGAGTTAGGGCTATTTCATTCTATACATAAACCGCCCAGAACTAAAGTTCTTTGGCTTTTAGCTAAAGTCCGTTAAAACGGACTAGAACCTTTCCTCAGTCATCTAAAGATGACTTTCGCTATTAGACTCAGAATTCATTCTGAGGCGGGCTAGATGAGAATGAAATAGCCCTGGATGAGAGTAGCCTATATTTAATAGTATGAAAATAACTATTTAACTAAGGTTGTCAAAGCTAAAATTTGATTATTTACAAATTTCTATACTAAATTTTTACGACCGTCAAGCACAACTTTGCGCGTGAATTACTCAAATAATCTCCAGATATATCCCCCATCGTCAACGTCTCTGAGAGAACGTGATTGGACAGCTTTAATAGAACTATTTGATAGAGACGACGGTGATGAAATTGAAGCCGACATCAACAGGAGTTTGTTTTGGCTGATACCTGAACCTTGTTGGGAAGATGATCCCTTTGAGTTCTTACGCGAGTATCTTTGAATAGTGGGGAGTGGGGAGAAATGAATTCAAAATTCAAAATTCAAAATTCAAAATTAAAGAATTCCTGCCTCCTGCCTTCTGCCCAATGCCCAATTACGAATTACGAATTACGAATTACGAATTATTTGAAGGCGACTAAGGAAAATACGTAGGCGATCGCTTTGCGGATTGGTCAGCAGTTCATAGGCTGGGCCTTGTTCTGTCACAATACCGTTGTCTAAAAATATCACCTGATGGGCTACTTCTTTTGCAAATTGCATTTCATGGGTGACAACCACCATTGTCATCCCTTCTGATGCCAATTGTTGCATCACTTGCAAAACTTCGCCGACGAGTTCAGGATCTAAGGCGCTGGTGGGTTCGTCAAATAGCATGATTTGGGGATTCATACATAAACTACGAGCGATCGCTACTCGTTGCTTTTGTCCCCCAGAAAGTTGTTCGGGATAAGCAGAGGCTTTTTCAGATAAGCCAACTTTTTCGAGATATAACCTCGCTAGTTGAGCGCTTTCCTTCGGTGTTTTTCCCAAGACTTTCTGAGGGGCAAGTGTCATATTTTCTAAGACGCACAGATGGGGAAACAGGTTGAACTGTTGAAAAACCATACCTACTTGTGTTCGTAGTTGCCGCACTTGGCTATAGTTGACAGTGGGTCGGGATAAGTTAATTCCGTTGATTATTAAACGCCCTTTGTCAATGGTTTCTAAGCGGTTGAAGCAGCGTAGTAAGGTACTTTTACCACAGCCGGAGGAACCGATAATTGCAACGACTTCTCCCCGGTTGATTTCGCCAGTGATTCCTTTGAGGACTTTTAAGGAACCAAAGTTTTTTTCGATATTGTCAAAAATAATGGCGGGGATGGTATTATTCATTACTTATGTCAAACTGCTCTACAGTTGATTGTAAGGTTTTAAGGTAGACGTGCAGCAGTCCTAAAAAACGCCTCAGAATTAATTCTGAAGCTAATAGCTAAAGTCTTCTTTAGAAGACTAAGTAAGGGTTTTAGTCTACTTCCAGTAGACTTAAGCTATTAGCCAACAAATTTATTTCTTGGCGGGAGATTGAACAGTTGCAAGATATAACTTGAACGAACCGCCAAGACGAGGCAGTGCGTTGGGCGGCTCCGCCGACTTGAAGCAACTGCCGTGCCAAGGGCGCAGAGAGGGAAAGAAAACAATATGGCTAAATTTGATTTTGGACATTGGCTGCGCTGGTGTGTGGTTATAGGTTTTAGCTGTTTGTTACTGGCTGGCTGTGCTGTGAACTCTAGCGCGGGTAAAACTCTGCAAATTGCTACTGAACCGGCGTTTCCACCTTTTGAGTTTCAGGGAAAAGGTGGGGAGTTGCAGGGTTTTTCCATTGATTTGATGAATGCGATTGCAGTTGCTGCTAACTTTAAAGTGGATTTTCAAAGTCTGCCTTTTGATGGCATTATCCCAGCTTTGCAAGGTAAAACGGTAGATGCGGCGATTAGTTCGATCACGATTACAGAGGAGAGGGCAAAGACGATTTCTTTTTCCCGTCCTTATTTTAAGGCTGGGTTAGCGATCGCCATCCGCGCAGACAATCAAAATATTACTGGTTTTGACAGTCTCAAAAATAAAAAAATTGCGGTACAAATTGGCACAACTGGGGCAGCAAAGGCTAAGAGTATTCCTGGAGTGCAAATTCGCAGTTTTGATTCAGCACCTTTAGCCCTCCAAGAATTGCTCAATGGTAATGTGGATGCGGTAATCAATGATGCACCAGTGACTTCGTATGCTATTAATACGGGTAATCTTCAGGGAATTAAAATAGTACAGCAATTGCTGACGGAGGAGTTTTACGGGATTGCTACAGCTAAAAATTCGCCGAATTTGGCATTAATAAACAACGGTTTGAATAGGGTGCTGAGAAATGGCACTTATTCCCAAATTTACCAAAAATGGTTTAAAGCCGAGCCGCCATCATTACCAGTTAAATCACCATTTGAGAACCAGACTACCACTGGCGCACCTAAAATATCTACCTCAATTGGCGTGATTTTGCAAGCTTTTCCAACTTTATTACAAGGTGCGTTAGTAACGTTGCAATTGACGATACTTTCTGTAGTGTTTGGTTTAATTGGGGGTTCCCTGATTGGTATTGTCCGCCTTTCTCATATTGCACCTGTGCGTTGGGTGGCGAGGGCGTATGTAGATTTTTTTCGGGGAACGCCTTTGTTGGTGCAAATTTTTATGATTTACTTTGGATTACCTGCAATTTTGCAAGAACTTGGTTTTACATTTAGTTTTGATCGTTTAGTAGCTGGGGTAATTGCCTTAAGTTTGAATAGCGCCGCATACATTGCCGAAGTTGTTCGTGCTGGGATTCAATCAATTGAACCAGGACAAGCAGAAGCAGCACAGTCATTAGGTTTGAGTTCTGTACAAACAATGAGTTATGTAATTTTTCCTCAAGCTTTCCGGCGGATGATTCCACCTTTAGGTAATGAGTTTATCAGTTTGTTGAAAGATACTAGCTTAGTTTCTGTCATTGGGTTTGAAGAATTGGTACGTAAAGGACAGCTAATTGTCGCCGATAACTATCGCGCTTTTGAGATTTACGCGGGTGTAGCAGTGGTTTATTTATGCTTGACGTTACTTTCTTCACAAGCGTTTAGCCGCTTAGAAGTGTGGATGAATCCGGTTAAACGGCACAGGAAGTACGATACCTAAGGGACTTCTAATTAAAAAAATATCCCATCCCTGCAAGACGCTACGCGAACGCTTTGAGGGCAGGGAGCAGGCTTGCCATGAGCGTAGCCGAACGGGAGCAGGGGGGGAAAAGTAGTCAACCCCTTCGGGGAATTGCAAGCTGGCGATAATAACCAATATATTTGTCAATTACTAATTTCTAGCGGCTCTGAACTGTCATTTAACTGCTCTGCATCATGACGTAATATATTTATGACTTGATCCTTGTACTTCTGAAATATGGGATAACGTTTGACTTGCGGATCGGATTTGTTTGGCAATTGGATTTGCAATTCTTGCTTAATTGTGCCTGGTCGTGGGCTTAATACGTAGATGCGTTGAGATAGAAAAATAGCTTCCTCGACATCGTGAGTAATCAGAAAAATTGTAGTGTTTGTACTACGCCAAATTTCTAGGAGAAATTGCTGCATTACTTCTTTCGTCTGGACATCCAACGCACCAAAGGGTTCATCCATGAGTAAAATTTTGGGTCTTGATGCTAAAGCACGAGCGATCGCTACTCGTTGCTTCATTCCACCAGAAAGTTCCTGCGGTAGCGCTTTCGCAAATCCCAGCAACCCCACCATTTCTAAATAATAAGCGGCTTGTTGTCTTCTGAGTACTTTAGATACACCTTGCAGCTTTAAGCCAAATTCTACGTTTTCCGTTACACTCATCCACGGATAGAGAGTATAACTTTGAAATATCATCCCGCGATCGGACCCCGGCCCTGTCATGCGTACTCCATCAACTAGAATTTCCCCGGTTGTCGGAGTATCTAACCCCGCAATTAACCGTAGCAATGTTGACTTACCGCAACCACTTACTCCTACTGTACAGACAAACTCACCCTCTTCAACATGCAAATTGATATTTTTAAGTGCAGTCAACAAACCATGTCTAGTTTTAAATTGTTTGTGGAGTTGATTAACTTCTAAATGCATAAAGAACTCTAATCCTCAGCCCACTTACAAAAAACGTGTAATAACAACCGAAATAAAAGATCAATTGTTAAACCAATCAAGCCAATAATAATTAACCCAGCAAAAATTTCATCAGTTTTGAGATATCTTTGGGCAACGCTAATCCTCCGACCTAAACCTTCTGTAGCCGCTACTAATTCAGAAACAATTACTAAATTCCAAGATGCTGCCATGTTAACCCGACAAGCATCAATAATATTAGGCAGAATAAATGGGAAAATGACTTGCAGTAAAACTTGTTTTCTTTGACCTCCTAAAGTATAAGTAGTTTCCAATAAGTGCTTAGGAACAAATTTCACTGCATCCATTACCATTAAGGTGTTAAAAAACAGTGTGCCGATAAAAATCAGCATAATTTTTGGAGTTTCTCCCAGTCCCAGATATAAAATTAGTAAGGGAATAAAAGCCGGTGCTGGCATATAACGCACAATACCAATAATTGGTTCTAGCAATGCCCGAAAGCTAGCAAAAGTTCCCATTAAAGTGCCTAAAGGAATGGAAATTATTGCCGCCAGTAAAAACCCAGCCACGACTCGAAACAAGCTAAAGCTAATATCTTTTTGCAAATCGCCACTGACTAAAAGCCTCTGAAATGCACCCCAGACTTGACTAGGAGTAGGAAGAAATAAAGGTGAAATTAATCCAGTATTAGAAATAACCCACCAGAGAAGTATAGGAATAGTGATGGACAATAACATTAAAGTCCAAGCTAAATTTGGAGGGATATCTTCAGCAATGCGCCAAAAAACAGTTTGTGGTAACGTTTTATGAGGAAGCTGAGAGTTTAGTTCCTGCAATTCGGTTTGTTGACTCATGATTTATGCTGCGCGGCGTAGGCTTTTACAAAGCGATCGTCAAAGATTTGCTTAAGATTAGGCGCTTGTTTTGATAAACCAGCTTCAACAAGAAATTTACTAATTTCTCCACCAGCGTAACTCAGCGATGTCATATTCTGACCGGGACTAAAAGCTTGTAAATTCTCTTGTATGGAAAAAATTTTAGTGCCTGCGTCGTATGTCTTATATTCTGAAACTGACACACCAGCACGTTTCGCCATAATTTCGTAAGCTTTATCTCGATTTGTTTTGATAAAATCTAAAGTAGCAAACCAGGTGTTTACTAAAGCTTGTACATCTTGCGGACGTTCATTAATCAATTTACGGCTGACGACTAAATGGTCAGGAATTGCACCAGGAAAGTCTTTGGAACTGAATAATTCTTTGCTGTTAGAACGTGATAAAGCCTTTGTGGTGAAAGGTGCAAAAACTCCGACTGCATCAACTTGACCAGCAACAAAAGCTGCTGCTGCGGCACCTGTTTCTAGTGGCTGAAATTGAATATCAGCTTGAGTTAAACCTGCTTTTTTCAAACCCAGCAATAACAGAAAATGGTCAACAGTTCCTTCTTCAGCAGCAACTTTTTTCCCTTTAAGGTCAGCAATGCTGTTAATTCCTTCTCGGACAATAATTTTGTCGTTACCAGTTGAATTGTCGTTAATTAAAACAATTACTTGATCCGAACCTGCCGCTACTGAGCTAATCGTATCATTCAACGTTTGAGTATTGGCATTAAGTTGACCGGCTCGTAAGGCATTGATAGAATCTAGATAACCATCAAACCACTTCAAATCTACATTAACTTTGTTCTTTTCAAATAACTTTTGCTCTTGAGAAACTTGCCAAGGAAACCAACCTGGCCAAGCACTAAAGCCAAGCTGAATTGGTACAGTGCTAACTGGGGTAGTAGAATTTAGTGGCTTAGAAGATTGTGGGTTGGGAGTACAACTGACCGCGATAACAAGACTGAGTAAAAAGACTGTGAACAGAGATGTTAACTTGCGAATATTCATTGTATTTCACTATAACTTAAGCTTCGCTGCAAATAACTTCAACTGGAAAAGATTGACGTTTATTTTTTTATAGAGTTAAGTAAAATCGACCTATCAGTTAAGAATAATTGTAGGTTGGGTTTCACTTCGTTTAACCCAACCAAGGCTTGAAAATGTTGGGTTTCGTTCCTCAACCCAACCTAGATAATTTATTTTTTGGGCTTAACTGAACCGTATTGGTGTCTGAATACTATTGATTTGTGCATACAGCGACCTAATTTAAGATGTTCAGAAATGCTACTAATGTCTAATGAGTGGGTTAAACATTGAGAATTGATGCTGTAGAGATAGAGTTTGGGTGTGGTTTTAAAACTTGCGCTTTCACCCAATTAAACCAAACTTCTAATCCCTCACCTGCTTTAGTAGAAATAGGAATAATCTCAACATCATGATTTATCTGACGGACGTTTGCCTCAATGCGACTAATGTCAATATCTAGATAGGGGGCCAAATCTATTTTTGTAATCAGCAAGCAATCCGCTTCTTGAAACATAATCGGATACTTCAATGGTTTATCTTCACCTTCAGTAATACTTAGTAAAGCTACTTTGGCGTGTTCTCCTACTTCAAATTCAGCAGGACAAACTAAATTACCAACGTTCTCCACTAGTACTAAATCAAAATCTGAAGGATTGTGCTCATGTTCCAGTTGATGAATTCCGCCTGCTACCATTCTGGAGTCTAAATGACAAGAACGACCTGTATTAATTGCAATTACAGGAACATTATATTTTCGCAGACGTTCTGCATCTAAATCGGTTGTCATATCTCCTTCAATGACAGCGATTTTTAGCTCATTACTTAAAGCTACAAGGGTGCGTTCTAGTAGTGCTGTTTTCCCAGCACCAGGACTACTCATGATGTTGAAACAAGTAATTCCCCATTCATCAAAATGCGCTCGATTATGGTCAGCACCTTGTTGATTAGCATGGAGCAAGTTAATTCCTAATGCCGCGTCAAATGTTTGATGCATAAGCGTACTCAATTCTATCAATTTTCAATTCTCTACCTGAGCGAATATCTTCCATTGAGGAATTACATTCAGGACAAGCGTACTGTAAACCAATTTGAGGTAAATATTCTTGTTGACAACGATGACAAAAGGCAATTAGTGGTGTTTCTTTAATTATCAGTTTGACTTTTTCTAAAAAGGTATTGCGCGTTTGGACTTCAAAAGCAAATTGTAAGCTTGCAGGTTCAACGCAAGTGAATTTACCGACAATTAAGTGAACTTGAGAGATTTCTGGGCGTTCAGGTTGGGATTCCCACCAATCTTTTACTGTTAAGATTAGTGCCTTTGTCATATCAGTTTCGTGCAAAGTTTACCTCCATTCCTCCACTGATTCTGGTTGGGTTGCAGGGTGAATATATGTAGGTTTTTCTTGACGCGGTAATTGTCCTGATAAAACTAAATGTGCCATGGTGTCACAAATTACTCGCGTCGCCATTAATGATGTCATATCGCTAATATCATAAGGCGGTGAAACTTCTACAACTTCTAATCCACAAACAGGTACGTTTTGGACAATTTTACCTAGCAAATATAGCGCCTCACGCGGTAATAATCCACCAGGTTCGGGCCAACCAGTTCCAGGTACAAATCCTGCATCAATGCAGTCAATATCGAAACTGATATAAACGCAATCTGTACCGTCTAATGCTCTTTCTAAGGCAAAGTTGACAGCTGCATCTAGACCCATTTCAGTGATATCTGTAACTGTTAAGATATTTGTGGCTCTTTCTCGACAAACTTTGACACCTTGACGCGGTACTTGCCAACCACCAATTCCCAATTGCACTAGGTTTTTTGCTGGGGCATTTTTGATATTTGTGGCATGAAACCAAGGACAAGTATGCATTCTTTCATCTAGGTCTGTTTCTTGGGTATCCACATGACGATCAAAGTGAATAATCCCGACTTTTCTATCGCCTAAATGACGACAAACACCACGAACTGTAGGAAAGCCAATAGAATGATCGCCTCCCAAAATTATGGGGAATGCACCTGAATTAAAGATATGTGCAATACCTTTGGAAATCTGGTCAAAGGACTTTTCATTATTAGCGGGAATGGTGAAAATGTCACCTACATCACATAAAGTAATCTGCTCGCGCAAGTCTACACCAAATTCAAAGTTATAAGGGGTGTATAATGCAGAGATTCGGCGGATTCCTTGGGGGCCAAAACGCGTTCCAGGTCGATAAGTAGTTCCAGAATCGTGCGGTACGCCGACGATCGCCACGTCGTATTCACCAACTTTCCGCACATCTTCTAAATAGGGGGCTTTCAAAAAAGTATTAATTCCGGCAAAGTGTGGCAGTTCTCCACGAGAAAAGGTCGGAATCGAGCGATCGCGTATACTTTCTGCGGCTTCTAACCCAAATTCTAGTCCTCTAGAAACCTCCTGCTGCCAGCCAGTTAACGGTAAATTGGCTTCTCTTTCTAGCGCACGTTTTGCTTGCGTAGAATTTGGCTGGAAATGAGAATTAGGATCGATAAATGATTGTTCTGTCATGTTTCGGGAAATGAAATTTGAAGATTTGCAAGGCAAAACTATAGCCCAGATAAACCATAACAGTTAACATTCTAGTAGGTATTGAGCCGAGATGCGCGACGTGAAAGTTGTGCATCTCGGCTCAATACCTGTTTGGAGATATTTAATCTACAAAACCAATTGCCAAACAGCAATACAGATAGAAAAAACTTCTTTTCTTCAGGGAACTATACTTTTGTGTTGCCAGAACTTAGTAAATGGCGCTTGTGGGAACTCGTACTTCTTTCAACGTTTTAGCGCCTTATATTTTGAGTACTGCCCTACAAATAGCTAAACACAGGGGTTTTATCTTTGGGGCGTGACATTCGACCAAGAGCTTCATTTTTTAAAAGCTCTAAAACCGACAAGCGGTCTTCGTCAAGAATACAGCGTGTAGTGATGCGATATGGGTAACACCTCATAAACATATTTGTAAAGTGCATACCGTAATGGATATAGTCATCACTTGATAAATCAAACAATGAGCGGACACAAGCTTCAAAATTAGGCTCATGGAAGTAAGCTAACGCAAATCGCTCCCTTGTGTTCAATCTAACTTTGTGTGGCGTTGAAAGTAAGTAGTTATTAGTCAAGAACTGGAGAATATCACCAGGAAATACCGTCAGTACCCTTGGTACCGGCTTAACAAATGTCCAGGGTTCATCGTTTTCATACATACCTGCTGAACTTTCATTAAACAGCCAATTTCTGTTTCTCTTTTCTCCTTCGACCGGAGGACGTACGTATAGCCCACCAACATCATCTTGAGCTGCAATTACCAATAGTCCGTAATCAGTATGTGCGCCGATGCCTCTGGTTGATTTTTCAGAGAGTGCTGGGAATCGTAACACGCGCATGTGATGCCAGCCATTCTTAGTCAATTTCGTTAAAGTATCGACATCTATTTCTAAGCCAAGAGCTATCAATTTCAGCAATTTCTCCCCGATTATGCCCAGCTCGTCCATAAATGCTTTCATACTTTGATGATAGTTCTCATCAGGCCAAGGTACCGAGCCATGACATGGCCATTGCGCTTGTACACGCATATCATCTGGTGGAACATCTTTGCATATAGTAAATATCTCAGAATAATCGGACTCCCCAGCAGTGATTTCTTCGCCTGAAGCAATATAGCCACTGTAAGTGAGATTACTGACGCATTGAGATTTAAAATCTAATGGCATCCGGAAGAACCTCCTGCTGGCTTCAAATGCGTTCTGGGTCTTTCGAGCCTGTATTGCGTTTGTCGCCACTTGAAAAATTCCGTCAGTCCTCCATGCTTGAATCATCTTATGTGCTAGGTGAATATCAGATTGGCTTCCAGTAATAATTTCAGGTAGGTCAAACGTTTGCAAATCAGTCATTGCAATTTCCTTTACTATTTATGTGTCAAAAGTTGTTGGAACTTATAGCCGTAGTCACATAGGTTAGGACAGTGTTGATTGCTCAAAGCTTTGAAAAATCAGCACTTTGCTATATCTGTGCTTTATTAAAGGCTTGATGAACTCTTCGCACAGCTTTGAAAACAAGCGGTAACGATGTTTTCAAAGCAGTAATGCCACATCTAGGCTTTAGCCACAACAGAATGGGAGCAAAAACTGAACTCTAACTAGGGATATTTATTGAAATCTGCAAAGCTCATTGCTAAAGAGCAATACAGATTAAAAAATCTTCTCTTCGTCTGGGAACTATATTTTTGTGTTGCTGAAAGTTGGTGAATAGCGCTTGAGGGAACTCTTACTTCTTTGTTTCAACGTTTTAGCACCTTGTTTGAGTGCTTCAACTTTGAAAAAATTTGACTGTCGCACTACACCATACATGGCGTGAAACTCATATTTCCTGCCAATATACTAGCCCTGAATAACTTGTGAAACTTTACCTTCATTCTCTTCGCGTCGCGCCCTTTGTGTCTTTGGCGGTAAGCCCCTGCGCGTCTACTTCAAACAAAGTAAGTTTTACAACTCAGATAGGGTTGCTATATTTGCGATGTCCTATGAGATTACGTTTGATTAAGTTTGCATCGCAGAACTTAACCTACTTAAGTATCTTTTAGCATTTTTATTAAAAAATATATCCGTAATTTACCTTAACTTTTAAGCAAAATTAAATTTATATATACCCAGTGTTAAAAATAATACGTTTTTATGCAAAAAATTAGCTATTTGCTAGTATTTATACGTAGTAGTTTTACTTCTCAGAATTATATCATCAAAGAACTAGGAAAAGGTTTGCTCAACTATTCAGACGAAGTCGTAAAATAGCACTTTCAGTATTATTGATAGCTATTAAACTAAGTAATTATACATGCATGTTATAAATCTGTGACATTTTGAGGATGATAAATCATCCTTTTTGACATAAATTTACAGAAAAGTTAATAATTTTACCTTTTATCTATCTTATGTAATAGGCGTTTTTATTTCTAATGGGGGATGCAAATATAAGCATACAGTAATAGTAACAAATAATACAATAGTCAAATATTCTAAATATTGTTCGTGTAAGCCAACGCATTAACAATGCAAGCCGACGCATTGGCATTGCAGGGTATTGCCTTTCTTTAATTCGCTATGAATTAATGAAATGCTGTACTAAGCCTGAACGACAGGAAGTCGCACGCCATTTGCTTCACTGAATTCTGGTTCTTCAGTTCATTTTATGGAACAGAATAATAAATAAAATCTAAAGATAGCCTATATTTATTGCCGTGACTGGGTTTTAAGTTTTTGAGCCTTTCTATAAAACTGGGATTTTAATGCTCTACCATAAAACCAACGCAAGAACCTGAATTCTTTATTGTTAATAAGTGGATTTAGCTAAACTATAAAAATCAAATTTTTTCAACATTTCCAAAAATGTGAACACCGCAGGCACATGGAGGGCATTAGATAAAATTGCAGTTGCAATTACTCTCTTTAGCGGTGCAGGTAAACTGTATACCTGCACCTTTGGGGGAATGGGTACAGCTGCTAAACGAGGCATAATAGCTGCTCTCAATCCTTGATTCACCATACTAACGACTGTGGAATCTTCTTGGATGTCGCTAGCAGTATTTATTGGAATTGCTAAACTCTTCAAGTGGTTGTGAAGAATGCGTCCACAGGGTGTGCAAGGAAGCAAAACAGGTGGATAGGCTGCTATGTCTTCCCAAGTAATTTCTGGACTGCTAATTTTGGTATGTGGTGGTAGTAAAGCTAGATATTCATCCTGAAAAATTTCCCAGGTGTCAAATTCTCCACCAGTTGGTAGACAGGTTATACCAATATCCGTACGTCCGTCACGCAAACACTGTTCTACATCGGTGAAAGCAGGGCACTCTATGATTGTGACAGCAATTTCTGGAAATTGATTGTGAAATTGTGCGATCGCTTTTGGTAATAAATGGGTGGCGACGCTACGAAAAGCCGCAATCCGCACATGACCACCATGTAATCCTTTATGCAGGTTTGCTTCGTGTTGCATCATCTCTAGATGCTGCATTGCTTGACGCGCATGATATAAAATGCGCTCTCCAGCAGGTGTCAGCACAGCACCGTGACGACCTCTGGCAAATAAAGGCACACCTAATTCTTCTTCTAAGGTAGCGATCGCATGACTAATCGCAGGCTGGGAAAGCTGCAATTCTAAGGCTGCTTCACTAAAGTTACCACGATCTGCTACTGCAACTATGGCTCGAAGTTGGGAGAATTTCATGGTTAATTGACGACAACAAGGGTATATACATCCTGATTTAATTGTGGCAAAAAGGTTGTATTAGTGATTTTTTATATCTATAAATCCCATTTATACAACCTATGCAAGCCATGATTTGATTCCTTACTGAGATGTTGCTAGTGTTTTATTTACTGAGCAACTTTCAGGAATAATTTTATGAACAATGATATTAGGTGTCTCCCAACAGAAGATACAACAATAAATTGTAGTCCGTTATTCAAGAAAAAATTCAACTCCAACTTCTGGGAATCTCTGCATAGTATCTGGGAAAATTTTGTCAAAAAACTTCTAGCAGATCCTAACGAATTACAAGTTTGGCAAAAGGTTGACCGCTACGGTAATATCTATTGGCAAGCTTACGACCCTGCAACAGGAAAATCTTTCTCTTCAGGTTCTGAAGCTGATGTGTATATGTGGATTGAACAACTTTATAGGTATTAAAAATATGACGCAACTCACTTTAGTAATTGGCAATAAAAATTATTCATCTTGGTCACTGCGTCCTTGGTTAGTGATGAAACAATTTGGTTTAGAATTCAATGAAATTCGGATTCCTCTCTACAACAGTCCAGATTATTCCTCAAAAATTCGGCAATACTCTCCATCAGGAAAAGTACCTGTGTTGTTGCACGAGACGCAAACGGTGTGGGATTCTCTGGCTATTTGTGAATATCTATCTGAAACGTTTTCGACTCTGCAATGGTGGCCAGAGGATAAGGCTGCAAAGGCATTTGCCCGTTCCATTAGTGCGGAAATGCACTCAGGTTTTCAAAATTTGCGTCAGAATATGCCGATGAACTGCCGTACTAAATATCCAGGTTTTGGTTTAGCATCCGGTGTACAACAAGACATTGACCGCATCACTAGTATCTGGCAAGAATCACGCCAAAAATTTGGGGCTGGTGGCAATTTTTTATTTGGAAATTTTGCGATCGCTGATGCATTTTTTGCTCCAGTTGTCCTACGGTTTGTAACCTATGATGTGCAGTTAGATCCTGTTTCTAGAGACTATGTAGAGGCAGTTTTGGCACTTCCAGCAATGCAAGAGTGGATAAAGGCAGCAAAGAGTGAGACAGAAATTCTCTCCCAATACGAGTTTTAAGGAAAAGGCAAATAATAACATGAACGGCAGGAATATTTCAATTCGACATGCAAGCCAAAGGGATATTCCTGCCATTATGGAATTGATTTATTTGAAAGCCGAATTTGATGGTTGTCCTGAATCTGTAGAAGCAACTCCTCAAAAGCTAGAAATTGATCTATTTGGAGAAAACCCCCTTGCTTTTGTTCTTTTAGCTGAGATTGATGGGGTTGCTATTGGGTTAGCAACCTATCACTTTATCTATTCAACTTTTTTAGCAAAACCTGGAATTTGGCTTGATGACTTATATGTTAAAGCTGAACATCGAAGCCACCAAGTTGGTCAGGCGCTGATGCTACGCTTGCGCCAGATAGGGCAGGAAAAAGGCTGTGGCAGAATCGATTGGACTGTAGCTGTATCTAACGAGCGAGGAATCAAGTTCTATGAAAGAATAGGTGCGAAGATCATCAACAAAGTAAAATTATGTCGCTTAGATGGTCAGGCACTAAGTAAGTAAATCTTAAGTAGGGGAAGCAAGGATAACTCAGGCTTCCTCTTAGAAGTTTAGCGATTGAAGAAGAATTCAGCTATTCTGAATTCAGGAGTCAGAATCAAGACGCTCTCTACGAGACGCTAAAAGCGAACGCGGACTCGCTAACGCAACGCTTACAGTCGGGGATTGGGACCCGCGACTACGAAAGTTGACCACCAAAAATTCTAGTTTTGTGGGGGTGCAAAAACGCCGATTATTCAGACCCGACGCTCGAATACTCGCTAACGCTGCGCTATCGCGGACTCGCTAACGCTGCGCTATCCGCTTTTTCGGTCAGAATACCCAACTGAATTCTGACGACTGACGCATGTATTCTGTTCGATAAAGGGCAAACTACAAACAATTTTTACACATTAAATAAAGTTAAATAATTGTAAATGTTAATATTAGTTATACAACTTTTATCTAAAAATATGTATCTATACCAATAAACAATATATTATTGTTAGGCATGATTTTCTGGATATTATTAGGACTTACGCACGAGTAACGGAAAACGAGCCACAGAGGGCGCAGAGGTCACGGAGGAATGAGAGTTTGAGAGGGTTTTTGCGTAAGTCCTAATTATAATATTAGCATAAATATATATAGAGTTCCTATTTGATTTGTGAACAAAATTAGGTACTGTAGGGTGCGTTACGGATTTCATCCTAACGCACCATTCGTAAGGATTTGGTGTCGTACTCTCGCAGCTACACAACGCCAGTTCGCTCAAGTCGGGAAACCCGCCCACACGACTGTCTCCCCTACGTATCTTTTAAAAATCAAATAGTAGTCCTATATTTTAGAAACAAAATACGTAAATCCTGTCATTTAGTGAGTAAAAAGTATATTTACTGAGTATCAACACACCGACGGTTAATAGAGATAAGCTAGATAAAATAGAAATTAAAAATCTGTAAGCACAACATAATAACCATTGACGAAATGAATTTTTGATAATTGTCATAACAAATTAAACACTTTTTGATAGTCAACTTGAAGCAGAATACATGGATGCGGATAATTGGACATATCAACTACGAAAGGTACTACCCATGAGTTCTCGCGCACTGCTGTTAGTAAATCGTCATGCCCGCCAAGGGCAAAAGGGTCTGTCGGAAGCGATTGAATATCTGAAGACACTCGGCTTTGATTTAATTGAGGAGTCTACAGAAGACCCCAAACATCTTGCCGAAGTTATACTTCGCTATCAGCATCAAGTTGACTTGGTAATCATTGGTGGAGGAGATGGGACTCTCAATGCCGCAGTAGATGCTTTAGTTGATACTCAGTTACCTTTGGGAATTTTGCCTTTAGGAACTGCCAACGACCTAGCCAGGACTTTGAAAATTCCGAATTCCCTCAGCGAAGCTTGCAAAATTATTGCCTATAGAAATTTACGCCGCATCGACTTGGGTTGGGTGAACGGCAAGCACTTCTTTAACGTTGCCAGTTTGGGATTGAGTGTAAAAATTACCCAGCTACTTACCAAAGAAGCCAAACGCCGTTGGGGAATATTTGCTTATGCCGCCACTGCATTGCAAGTGATTTGGGAAGCTAGACCTTTTACTGCGGAGATTTTAATCAATGGTGAATCAGTTCGCGTGAAAACAGTGCAAATTGCTGTGGGTAACGGCCGCTATTACGGCGGTGGTATGGCAGTGGCTGACGATGCGGCAATAGATGACCAAAGGCTAGACCTCTATAGCTTGGAGATGAAACATTGGTGGCAGATTATACTATTACTCCCTGCGCTGCGACAAGGGCGACATATACATTGGGAGAGTGTACGCTCTCTTCAAGGTCAAGAAATAGAGGTGTATACTCGCAAACCGCGCCCTATTAATACAGATGGTGAAATCACTACCTACACTCCTGCTTATTTTCGGGTTATACCTAAAGCTATAGCTGTTTTAGTACCTCCAGAAATTAGGAGTTAGGAGTTATTATTCTCTCTTATCTCCCTCTGCTAAAAATGTGGGAACTCGCACCAAATGCATCTGAGATTTTCTCAAGATATAAAGTCCCTGTTGCAACGCCTAGCTGAACAACCGCTAACTCTAGGTGATATTCTGGCAGAAACCTCAGAACGAGGGTTCTGCCTGGTAATTACATTATTAATTTTGCCTTTTTTATTTCCTATGCCACCAGGATTAACTGGCCCTTTTGGTGGTGCTTGTTTACTGTTGTCAGCCCAAATGGTTTTAGGGAGGCGTGAGCCTTGGCTGCCAAAAAGAATTGCTAACTACAAATTTCCTCGTCCTTTTGCCCAGTTACTTTTGCAAAATTTGGGACGTCTTACTAAAGTGTTACAGAAAATCGCCCGTCCCCGATTGGCAAAAATAGCCCATCATCCTTTGATTTGGCGAATTAATGGGCTTTGTATATCTTTGTTAACAGTATTACTAATATTACCAATTCCCTTTACAAATCCCATCCCCACTGTAGGTATTTTATTTTTGACTGTTGCCACCATCGAATCTGACGGTTTATTAATTTGCATCAGCTACGGTATTACTGTCCTAATTACCTTGATCTTTGGATTTATTGGTTACGCAGTATGGTTAGCTCCCAGTTTGCTGCCATCTATATTTAAATAATAAAAACCCCCAGCTTTAGGCTGAAGGCTGTAAATTATTAGGGTGCATCTACCATTTATTAATCCGCTTTATTGATTGCCATATCGGGGAAGATTTAAACTATAAGCAAATTTATTTTATTCTTAAATGAAAAAACATCAGCAATAAAAAAGCCTTCAACTAAAAGCTGAGGGCTATGATTTAATTAAGGTGCATCTACCATTTATTAATCCGCTTTATTGGTTGTAATATCCGGGAAGATTTAACTTTGTAAAAAAAATATGTTAATTTCAAATCAGAGAATCTCAATAACAAAAAAAGCCCCCAACTAAAAGCTGAGGGCTGTGATTTAATTAAGGTGCATCTACTATTTATATATCCGTCTTAGTTATTGCTGCATCAGGAAGAATTGAAAAAAAATGGATGGCTGTGGAATTGATTTTGTTAGCTACAAAGAGAGTACTGATATCAACGAGGATAAACTGCGGTATTTAACTAGGTAATCATTGACCAACTTCATAGTAATTTTACAATTACCCGGAATTTGCCCTGGATACACAAAGTTTCTGTTAATATCTCTGAGGCTATATCCGCAATAGTACTAATTTAGTTTATTAGTTGGGTATATGACTATGAAAGTTAGACGCACCCAACTTAATGAAGCGATCGCAGTTTCTATTAGCCCTTGCTAGTTTTAGTATTGTCGGGGGAAGCTTTTTTCTGAGAAGAACTTTTAGCAGTACTAGGGAACCTAAAGTCATAACTGATACATCACGTTACAAAGAAATTCGTAATCAACTATGGTCTGATAATGACCAAGTAAAACATTTTCCTAATGAGATTCCCACTGATGCCAAAGATGTTCGCATTGCTTACTCTCCCGAATTTTTGCAAGGAAGTAGTTTTTTTCAAATTAGGCTGAAACAGCAACCAGAAAAGATAGAAAAATTACTTTCACAATACAGAAGTAGTGCAAAGCACAAATATAGGGGTGGTAGCACAAACGACCACATAAATCAAGCTAATGGTGTGCCGACAACTTTTTTCTACACCAGTGACTCTCATACAGAATCTTTTCCACCTACTTATGAAATATTGGTATTAAATACAGAGGATAAAGGTAGACCTGGCTTCAAGTGGAATCATGGAAATAGCTACGGCGTCGCTATTAATACTTCCGCCTCAGAAATTATCTATTGGTCTGAAAAATGGTAATTAACAATTTCATTTTGAATTGGAATCGCCATGAAAAAAATCATTATTTTGGTCACGGCGCCATCTTCAGTACTAAATACTGCTTTTCACCTTTTGGGTATATCACTTTGGGTAGTTAAAACTTATAGCCAGCATCGCTAAAATTTTAATGGTGCTTAAAAACTATCTGAATATGTAGAATGCCAACTGCTTTAATTACTGGTGCTTCTAGTGGTATTGGTAAAGCTTTTGCCCAAGAACTAGCTGCACGCAAGACAAATCTTGTACTAGTTGCTCGTTCCGAAGAGAAACTAAGCCAATTAGCTAAACAACTAGAAGAACAACACAAAATTCAAGTAGAGGTTATAGTCAAAGACCTCACAGAAGCTAATGCAGCTGCTGCTGTATTTGATGCCACTAAAGAAAAGGGATTAACCATTGACATATTAATCAACAATGCTGGTTTTGGTTACTATGGCGACTTTGCTGAAGGGGATGGAGAAAGACAAGTCAAAATTGTACAATTAAACATTTTGGCATTGGTAGATTTAACCCATAAATTTCTCCCCTTGATGCGGCAACGTCGTTCTGGAAGTATTATTAACGTATCCTCTATTACCGCATTTCAACCTATACCATACCTTTCTGTTTATGCTGCCAGTAAAGCTTTTATTCTCAGCTTTAGTGAAGCACTATGGGCAGAAAATAATCAATATGGTGTCCGTATTTTAGTCACTTGTCCAGGCCCAATAGAAACAAACTTTTTTGCAGAAGCTAATTTTCCTCCAGCACTGGCAAGTACTACAGATAAAGTGTATTCTTGCGAAAAAGTGGTTTGGGAATCTTTAGAGGCTTTGGAAAAAGGCTATCCAACTGTTATTAGTTCTGATACTAACACTCAAATTAGAAGCAAATTATCTCGACTTGTACCGCGCAAACTTCTGTTGAATATGTTAGCAAAACACTTTAAATCCTAAGTATATTTAGGAGTTAGGAGAGACGCGATTAATCGCGTCTGTACAGGAGTTGGGGGTTAGGAGTTAGGAGTTAGGAGTTAGGAGTTAGGAGTTGGGAGTTGGGAGTTAAAGAAAGCGGGGTATTTAAAAATCCTAACTTTTCACTTTTCACTCCTCACTCCTCACTCCTCACTTATTAGATATATCTTGTTAATTGAACTCGGTAACGGTCTTTTTTTGTAACGGCGATTTCCCCAACTTCTAAACGTCCTTTAGAGCGAATGGCGATTAAGTCGCCTGATTTGACTTGAGAACTAGCTTGGGTAATTTCTTTCCAATTGACACGGACATCACCAGCATCAATGAAATCAACCATTTTGCTGCGGGACATGCCAAAACCAGCAGATGCGATCGCATCTAATCGCAAAGAAGCCTCTACAGTAGTTAATTCTTTTTTCTTCGGTTCCCGAACCCTTAATTCACTTACCTCAATTCGCTGAGTTTTCACAGGAACCGATCGCACCTGTTTCAGACTCATTGACAAAAATTCCACCAACTCTGGGGCGACAATCGCCTGCGCCCCCCGTTCTCCCAAGACAATCACATCTCCCGTCTTTTCACGAACAATTCCCGTCCCCAACATTGCGCCTAAAAAGTCGCGGTGAGAGGCGGTATCAAACAGGAAATTACCAGCAATTTCTACAGCTACAAGGCTGACTTGAGATTGATCTAAGGGAAGTTCTGAACGAGCGATCGCTATTCTTTGGCGTTCAGCTTGCGGATATCCGCCCCACGCCGCCAATTGCACTTCTGTTAATCGGTTAAACACCCGTTGAATTTCTGCCAATTCTGGGGGAGACAGAAAATCAGTCAAAACCACTTCCCAAGTTTTGATGGCTTGCTCCGCTTGATCGATTACACGAGCTACACTATCTCGATTTTCAACACCTTTTAAAAGTTCTTCTCGTGGCAACATTCTTAAAAATTATGAGTTATGAATTGAGAATTAATCTGCTATAACTATCTTGATTCTAACTTTCTAAAGGGACTGATGTTGAACTATGACACGGCATTTTCTCTAGTCTAAAAATCTCTCATGCTTTTCTTTTGATAGTTCCAGCACCCAGAGTTTTAATCCCTATTGACCCCTGATAAATAATACGTAAAATTATACGTAGAGGCTAATAATTTTATTAAATCGGCGTTGACTAAAAACGCATAACCTATGTATATCGGCACTTTCGGCAATATCTACTCAGATGAGTTAATTACAGCCACTGAGTTGAATCGTCAGCCTGGGCGAGTTCTGGACAAAGCTTTAGAACGTCCAGTGACAATTACTCGCAACGATCAGTCTTTTGCCTTGTTGCGCCGGGAGGAAGTGACTTTTCTCGTAAAGGCAGCAACACAAAGTAAAGCTGTTGTTGAGGCATTAACTGTCGCCTTCTCTTTGTTACTCGGAAAGGAAATCGGTTTTGAACATCCTTATGGATGGCTGAGTGTGTTTGAAAAAGATGATCTGCAAGACTTTATAAACGAGCTGAGTGAGGCTTTTCGGTTGATAGATTCCTCAACTACAGCATGGGAGATAATTGACGCGATCATCCATGAATGGCATGAGAGCGCCGTAGCGATCGCTAGTCCTGAACTAGCAGATGCTTTTAGTGCCGAGACTGATGAAGTACCATTAAAGCCGCCATCTACTCAGAGTACTTTCTGAATAAGGTATGTCAGATAACCAAGAAGAAAATCCAATAGTGGAGAATGTGGAGCCGCCATTTGTCAAACTGACAGTTCCAGCATTATCTGAGATAGAAAGCACTTGGTTGGTGGTAGCTAAAAATCGTCGCGTGAATCGGGACTGGGAAGCTTTAATGCAGCGCCATCCAGAAAACACAAGTCGTTGTTACGAGGATTTATGTACTGCACCAACCACCAGACAGCCTCGGCGTGTTTTCCCTTTAAAGGGCAAACCCTACAAGGGGGCATGGGAATATGAGGTGACAAAAGGGGACAGAGTGTTTTACGTTCCTGATCAAGAACAGTTGAAAGTTGTTGTCTACTACGCAGGAAAACATCCAAATCCTTCACCCACACCGTAATTCGTGCCAATAAGGAAGAGTGAGCTACAAATTAAAAGTTCTTCTCGTGGCAACATTCTTAAAAATTATAAGTTATGAATTGAGAATTAAGCTCTATAACTATCTTGATTCTAACTTTAATTCCCATTTCAGCAGGTTTTCATCCCTAGCAATTTGTTGCATTCCCAATTTTTCCAAAATGCGAATCGAGCCAACATGATCGTCTGGAGAATGAGCAATAATTCTCTTGAGTTCTTGCTGAGTAAAGGCAAAATCGACCAGTGCTTCTACTGCTTCAAAAGCAAATCCCTGCTGGCGATAAGCTGATAGCACTTCATAACCCATTTCTACAGTTCCTGTCTGATCGGGTTTGCCACCAAATCCTAAATCACCAATCAGAGTAGAATCAACAATGTGAATCATCAGCCAGACACCCCAACCCAACTGGGAAGGATCATCTTTTAACATCTGAGCATACATTGGGAAAAAATCTAGCACTTCAGATGCATACCAATCATCAGGAACTTTTACCCCCAAAAGCCTCTCTACTTGGAATTTGTTTCTTGTCACAACGGCTTGCGCCACCTCCAAAGAACAAGGAAGCAACTCAAGTCGCTGTGTTGTGATGTGTAAAGTATGACTCATTTATTACACGCTACTTGTGTCAGCATAACCTTGGATATTTTCTGGATCAAACTGACGTAATATTCGGGTTGCTTGCCGAGTTAGAGTTTCAGAACCTTGAACGGCAACTAAGTATTTACCCGCATCTAAGCGGTTGCGGTAAGGTAAAGCATCACCACTACCTATGAGTAAACCGACTCCGCCACCGACAAGCACACCACCCATAGCACCACTAGCAGCACCCAGCAGTCCGCCAACGATGTGATTGCCAACTTCACCCGCCCAGGCAAAAGTATTTAAACCAGTGATGAGGCTAAAGGTAAAACCTGCAAAAAAGCCGAATGGTATCAGCCAGGTTGCCATCAGTTGTGCTTGCTTTTTGGATTGCTCTTTGGGGTCAATTAAGCCAAACTCGTCAGCTGTTTTATATCCTTTCCCCAGAATAGTGCTGTTTATGCCTTGTTCTTCTAAAGCTAAGTAAGCAGCTTCGGCTTGAATGCGGTCTGGTAATACGGCAACAAGGTAATTCATTGATTTCACAATTTGTCTAATAGAAGTTTTGCCTTAATTAACAGCGTATCAGTCTTGGTGGAATCATCTTGCATTGGGTAGGAGTTTGGAGTACAGACGCGATTAATCGCGTCTGTACAGGAGTTTGGAGGGGCTTTTATTCTTACTTTGCTAGCTCTTAAGGGGTTGGGGGTTAGGTCTGTATTGAACTCAACTGCAAACCGCGACGCCGAATAGCCCGCCGCAGGCATCGCACAAGTTAGCACAAGTTAAATGTACATCCGATCACTTTAGCGAATCTAGTGGCTCACAAAAATTGTTCACGCCTTGCTTGAGGACATATATCAAAACTGGTGTTGCCAAAATTTTAGGAAACGTCGGCATTGCTTTTAGATGTTCCATCATCTTTTGAGGTGAAGAATTAAGCAAATCTTCCCGATATTCTTGTTCGCAAATCACTACACGCCATTTTCTAGCCAAGGCATCTAACCACTCGGAATTTGCTCTTTCTGGTTGTTGTCCTGCCCGGATAGCTAGCGTCATCGCCGCATCTTCTAAATCTCCATCACAGTCTTCAATCAAATCCAGCGCTTCCATATCGCTCTTATCATCTGCCAATTGAGAGCGAAACTGTGCAATTTCTTGAGATGTTACTTTAGTCATGAGTCTTTGACAAGGCGAGCGATGCCTACGGCGGTAAACTACGGACACTCAGTTATGCTACATCATTTCACAAAATTGCTGTTACAAATAGGTTTTTCGGGGCGCCTTCAGAATCCAAAATGTTTAAGACTTACTTACCAAGATATCCGCACCGAGAAAGCCCCTGCTTGAAAGCATGGGGGTAAGGTGCATTTCGACAAGCTCAGTTACCACGGGCGAAATTTGCCTGCCTAATATCTGAAGTTGTTCAAGAGGATGACGATTTTTTGTGAGATTATTAAGCTCCTTTAGCGACGCCGATAGCGTTCGCGTAGCGTCTCGTAGAGAAGCGTTAGCGAGTCTTCGAGCGTCATAGCCCGTCGTAGACATCGCCTGATAAAATTACTGGCAATCCAGAATTAGCAGAGTTTGTCCTGCGGATGGCCAAAATTTGGTAATTTGAGTCTTCTTAATCAGAAACTTGTGTTTTGAGAACGCTAGGAATTGCTTCAAGTATTCGCTTGGCAACCTCTTCAGGCGTTTCTCCCTCTCGCTCGATGATATGCAAATCAGCTTGAGAGTAAAGTGGTGTACGTTGTTCGAGGAGCGATCGCAGTTTGCCCTTGGGATCAGCATCTTGCAGGAGTGGTCTTGTGCTATCCTCAGCTAAACGGCTGTAAATTAGCTCCACTGGTGCATCTAGCCACACTATCAACCCGTGGTGCAGATAACCCCAGTTTTCTCGCCGCAGTACAATGCCTCCACCGGTTGATATAGTTAACTTTGTAAAAGCACAAACTTGTGAAAGCACGTCACTTTCTAGCTTGCGAAATCCTGCTTCCCCTTCTTCGGTAAATAACTCATTGATAGATTTACCTGTTGCTTGGGCAATGACATTATCAGTATCCACAAACCCATAACCTAGTTCCTTTGCTAGTAAGCGCCCTATTGTCGTCTTACCAACGCCCATCATACCAATTAAGTACAGGTTTACTCCTTTTAATAAGCTGCTCACCAGTTGCTTTGCTCCAATTTTCAGTGCTGAGTCACAAATTAAAATTATAAACTCAATGATTCAATCTAGGATTTAAAAATACGGAGTTTTGCACCTATCGCGCAACCGGATAAAATTACTTGATTGGCGATCGCTAATCAGCTGATAACGAAAATATAATTTGTTCTTATAGGAGTGTTTCTTGGATAAAATGTCTAAGATACCAGTAATCTCAGAACACATTGAAATTACTCCAGATGGGGGTAAACCGCGCATTGCTGGACACCGAATTAGAGTGCAAGATATTGTTATTTGGCACGAACGGATGGGACTTTCGCCTGACGAAATCGTTTATCATCATCCCAGTATCACTTTAGCTGATGTTTATGCTGCTCTAGCTTATTACCACGATCATCAAGATGAGATCAGGCAAGAAATTGCAGAAGGAGAAGCCTTTGTCAGAGAAGTACAGGCTAAAACTCCTTCGATTCTGCAAGAGAAACTAAAGAATCGAAATGACACAAGAAATTCGATTCTACCTAGATGAGAATGTCAGTAATGCTATAGCGGATGGTTTACGTCGTCGTGGTATTGATGTGACGACTACATCAGAAAAAGGACTGATAGCTGCATCAGATGCAGAACAGGTTGTTTTTGCAATGTCTCAGAATCAGGTAATTTTCACCCATGATGATGACTTTTTAATATTTCATTAAGCTGGCCTTATGCACGCAATAATTATTTACTGCGCTCAGAACCGCCGCTCAATTGGGGAAACATTGAGAAGTTTAATTTTAATCTGGGAAGTTCTTGAGCCACAATAAATGAGCTATCAACTTGAATTTACTTGAAAGCTTTTATTTATTTTTAAGTTCTACTTCATCTTCTATTTAAGAAGAATCAACTGTCGTTATTACCGTTATTAATATATTTAAAGTAAGTTAAACAATAGATTAAGATTATTTTGTGAAATTACCATAAATAATAAACGATAATTTTCTCAGAAAGGTAGTAATTTTCATCAAATAACTAGGTAATTGCTGTATAGCGATCGCTATGCTTAACTAAAAAATTAATATAGCTTGTTTGAAACTTTATTCAAACAATTTCTGTCTATCTAAATAACCCGAATTTTCACTCTGGCAAGTAATTTTAAGTATACACAATACTGTGTTTTTACTAGCACAGGGTCGTTATTCTAAAAGTTCAGTTATAACAAGCCCTAATCAATTAAATGTTTCCTATAAAGGTGTAAATAATGACTTATATCCTGCGAGCGCCCAAAAAAAGCTTGCCAAGTTGAAATTTCGGCACAAAGACTACTGCATATTTCACCCCAATAAGCCTGAATGAATAAATATAGGATGGATGAGGCGTCAACTATGACTCGAATTCGTGATGTTGTACAAAAAGCTTTAGCAAGTGGCTATTTGACAGTGGAAGCTGAAAATAACCTACGACAACTCTTGACTACCCGGTATGACTTGGAAGATTTTAATGCTTTCATGACTTTGCAAGAAGCTGCCATGACTGGTAGGGTCAAGCAAGAGTCTAGAGAGCGGTGTGGCATTAAGTAGAGACGTAGCCTGCTACATCTCACCGACGGGGGCGTTTACCATCATCTTCAAAATCATCATCATCATCAAAAAATTCCCAATCATCATTATCATCATCGGCTTGATTGGTAGTTGGCGGCTGATAAGGGGGGATGATTACCCGGTAATCAGCATCATAAACGGATTCAGTTTTTCCCGCAGCCGTATTTTTTGGTTCCCGGTAGCTGTAGGAGTAAACTGAACCAGACTGAGAACTGCTTTTGGCTTCTGATTGACGTTCGTAAGTTTTAGAGTCTTTAGGCTGTTGAGCTTGAGGATTAGGAGTAGGTGTTTCCTCTGATTTTTCATCAAAGTTCCAATCATCATCTTTACTGCCATTTGTCTCCCAATCATCAAATACATCACTAGTAGGCTCTTCTTTTTTACTAGGTGGTGGTGGAGAATTGGCAGGGCGAGATGTAAATTCTTCTCTACGGCTTGCCTTCGCACGAGGCGTTGCGCTTCGGCGGTCAGGAGTTTGGCGTTGTCTTCCTCCAAAATAATTGGATAAGTTAAACAAGGTACTAATTAATATAGATGTGAAAGCACCAGTGGCAGTACTAAACAAAATCCATATAGCTAGTGGTAATGGTTGAGTTCGCACGCCCAAAAATACTAGCGATAGGGCAGGTGAGAAATTTTGGACTAATAACAGCGTTAGTCCTCCCAGTACTGCCACCAATAGAATTAAGCGAATTACAGCCATAGCAATTTTGTCAGTTGTCAGTTATCAGTGGTCACTGAAAAGGAAAGGGGGCAGGGGGCAGGGAGCAGGGGGAAAACCCCATAAATAAATTTATTCGCTCTGAGACCCTAATGAAGCGGGGAATTCCAGAATCTTTCTCCCCCTGCCCCCTACTCCCTACTCCTCTGCCTCTTTGGTCAGTAGTCAGTGGTCAGTTATCAGTCTGATTATTCTTCGCTAATTACTGTTCACTGACTACTGACACTATCAGCCATCTCTATCATTACCTTTTTAGGACTATTGTGAAATTTACAATAAATCCACTGAGGGTGTTAGCGACGACCTTGCCACCGCTGAATTGGGATGCAGTCAATATCTAGTTGATCTAAAGCACGGGCAACTACAAAATCCACTAAATCCTCGATGGTTTGGGGATTATGATACCAGGCAGGAATCGCGGGGACAATTCTCACTCCAACTTCTGCTAGAGAAGTTAAGTTACGGAGGTGGATGAGGCTAAAAGGCGTTTCACGCGGGACAATGACTAGCTTGCGTCCTTCTTTAAGTTGGACATCCGCCGCCCGTTCTAATAAATCGGAACTCAAGCCAACCGCTAGCTTTGCCACTGTGCTCATGCTGCATGGAATAATTATCATCCCCAGTGTGGCAAAAGAACCACTGGCAATCCCGGCTCCAACGTCACCCCAAGGATGGCAGCGGAGTTTACCGGAAATTGCAACTCCAGCTTGCTCTCGCCAGAATTGTTCTTGCCCGGTTGGTTCTGGTGGCATCCGAATTTCCTGTTCTGACTGCCAAACCATGTAAGTAGATTTAGAGGCAACCAATTCAATACTATACTCCGCTTCTAGCAAAAATTTGATTGCGCGAACCGCGTAAATCAGACCAGATGCGCCCGATACGCCTAAAATTAGAGGCTTGGTGTTGTTTGACACGTAAGGTTTAGTTTATTTTACTCATCTTCAGAGTAAGGATCTAGGTCATCAGGCTCAATGTCATTTGGTAAGTAGAGGTCTGAAAGCTCCTCATTGGAAGCACTACCAGTTAAACCTCTGGCTAAACCATCGCTGCCGACTGTTACCAAATCAATTTGCTGACGGTAGTAATCGACACTCTTAACTTGCACGGCGACGCGATCGCCTAATCTGTAAGAAGCGCGATTTTTGCGCCCAAACAGTGCCTGTTGTCTGGCGCGATATTCATACCAATCATCTTTGAGAGAACTGACGTGTACCAATCCTTCTACTCTCAAAGGCACACCAGGATTGCTGCTGGACTCCACCTCGGCTGCTGGGACTTCAATTTCCACAAAGAAACCGTAGGATTGAACCCCGGTAATCACGCCTTGAAATACCTGACCGATGCGTTGCTTCATCAGTTGGGCTTTTTGCAGTCCGGCTAAATCGGCTTCAGCTTCTTGGACTTCTTTTTCTCGGTCGTTGATTTGGACAATTACCCTAGTCAAATCGCTTTGCAGTTCTTGTTGCAATTCTGGGGGTAAAACGTTCCAGTTAATTTCCTCGTGGCTGGAGGAGTGGCGCAAGTTAACACGTTCTCTCACACGGGTATTGCGGCGATCGCGTCCGTTTTCGAGTAGCGCGTAATACACTCTCTGCATGAGCAAATCTGGGTAACGCCGCAAGGGAGCGCTAAAGTGGACATATTGCGGTAGTGCCAGACCAAAGTGAGATCCTTTGGTGGTGCTGTACGCAGATGGCTTAAGTGTATCTTGTAATAAGTAAGTAAGAACTTGCTCAGAGGGAGATTCCGCAAAAGCTGTGGTCAAATGTTGGTAATCTAAGGGTTGGATATCGACTTCTGGATCTAGTGTGAGGTCAACGCCTAAATTGACTGCCAATTTCAGCATTTCCTGGACATCTTCAACATCGGGTGTACCTTGAACTCGCCAGATGGCGGGAACACCAAGAGCATTTAAGTGAGTTGCTACCAGTTGATTAACTAACAGTACCAACTCTGTGAGTAGCGATCGCACTGGTAAATCATTCACCACCACAGCGCCGAGAATCCCCTCATCATAGTAGGCGTTTTGACTGGGCGGCAGATTCAACTGGAGGCTACCACGAGTCAACCGTACCTGTTTTACGGCTGTTTGCAAGGCTTGGAGGTCTTGCAGGATTTGGGAAACCTGTGATGATTGCTCAAGAGCTTCACCTGTAAGAATTGCTTGGGCAAGTTCAGTACTCAGTGCAGTCTCGACGTTAATTACACTGGGTTGAATTTCCCACTCTAGGACTTGTCCAGATTGGGGATCAATGGTAATTAAAAAAGAGATAGTTAAGCGATCGCTCCCAGGTACTAAAGAACAGCGTTCTGCCACACCTGGGGGCAAAATTGGCAGTACTAATTCTCCCAGATACACTGATTTGCCCCGTTTGAGTGCTTCTCTATCTAGGGCTTCGTCAGGTTGGACATAGTGAGAAACATCGGTGATATGAACGCCTAAAAGCCAATTTCCGGCTAAGTTTTTTTCTAAACTAAAAGCGTTTTCTATAACTTTGGTATCGCCATTTACCCCTTCAATGGTGAAGGTAAATAAATTACGTAAATCCAGCCGATTTTTCAGGTCTGCTTTGAGTAGCTTTTTGGGCAACTTGGCGGCTGCATCTAGCACATTATCTGGAAAAGTCCGGGAAAGGTCGTGTTTGCACGTAACTAAATCTATATCAGCAGCAGCTTCGGCATCGCTACCGAGGATTTGCACCACTCGACCAAGGGGAGGATATTGTGCCAATGGGTAACGCAAAACTTCTACATGAACCAGGTGATCGATCGCTTCTTCCAACTTTGCCCCGTTAGGCTGAATCTTAAGTTCAAACAGCAATCGATCATCTAAAGGCACAGCCCGGAAACCAGTTTCCACCTGCTTAATTCGTGCCAGTAAAGTGTGGTTAGAACGTTCTAGAATCAGCTTCACCTCCCCTTCGGGAGAGCGACGGCGACTACCTTCTTTGAGAACTCTAACCAAAACGCGATCGCCATTCCAAGCATTACTCAGATGACTTTCGCGGATGTAAATATCCTCAGCCCCTTCCACATCTTGAATAGCAAAGCAAAAGCCTTTACTAGAACAACGGAGTTTTGCCTCGATTATTCCGTCTTCTGAGACACGGCGATACTTGCCCCGTTCCTTCACTAAAATACCGATTTTTTCCAGAACATCTAAGGCAATGTGAAGTTTTTGTAAACTTTTTTCATCTTCACAGCCAAGTTTCTTTTCTAAAACCTTCCGAGCTACCAATTTATCATCGGTGAAATTGGCAAGGAGTGTAGCGATTGAAAATTCCATGCAGTGAACCGACCTTTGGTCAAAACATCATTTGTTGTTTAACAAAACAGAATAAAGGCGTCAGTCGCCAGAATTCAGAATTGAATTCTCTGTAACTTGCGGATAGCGCAGTGGTAGCGAGTCCGCAAGCGTCTCAATCAAGAGATTTAAGTTCCCCACAAAAATTTTCTTGTTTTGTGGTCGACTTTTATAGTGGTGGGTCTCTCTTACAAAGTTGCTCCTCTTGGGGAGACCCCAAGACCGCACTTTGCGCTGAATTCCCCACTATATTGATTCTGAATTCTGAATTCTCAATTCTGAATTCTTCTTCAATCTGGTTCTTTTCTGTATACCCTCACGGCTTACAGAAACAAGTTGGAAACGAATTGCTCAGAGGCAAGACTTCCTAAGTTCTAAGGAAAGGAAGCCCGACCCCGCAAGAGCGATAAACTACTCCCGCAGTTGGGAGCAAAGGAAGGCGACCCACAGACAACTCTGGGCGTCTACGAACTTCTCACTGCACGATGCTCTCAGAGTTCGCCTGCGTTCAAGTCTCTTCACCTAACCAAACTTAAGATTACACGCCTGATTAGGATTTAGCCCCGCTAGGTAATTACGCGACGGGTTTTTGAGAAGCTGGGTTTAGAGAATCCATACTGCCCAAAAGCGCTATGCAGGGGAGCCACTGCGGTGAGGCAGCCCCCGTCTTCTCCCAAGGGGAGACGCGAAGCGCGATGGCGGTTCCCGTCGATAGCGCAGCGTTAGCGAGTCATCGAGCGTCTGGGGGACTGCCTTTCCCGTTGGGTCTTCTCCCAAGGGGAGACGCTAAAAGCGATAGCGCAGCGTTAGCGAGTCTGCGAGCGTCTGGGGTTTCCCCAAGTGGAGCAAGTGACGTGGAAACTACAGGTGTTTGATTGTCTAGAGTGAAAGTAATTTTACGACATTAGACTCTGATTTTGAACTAGGCGGAACTGCCATGAACCCAATTTTCCCACATGTAGAATCGGTAACAATTAGGTGAGCAGCTTAATAAGCAGTGAGGGCGAACCTTATCTCCATTATTGTAGATTTAGAGCGCACTTCCAGAAAATAGTTCTAGAGATCCAGTTGGGTAATCAGTATAGCATTGCAGGCAAGACTACCCAGATAAGTTAGCACTAGCAAAAAATTTCGTCAAAAAAGAGCTACTGCTACAATTGGGACACAAGGCAAACCAAGAATATCACCTTGATAGCTCAGAGCAGAGAATTATACTTACTCACGCCGTGTGCAACTTTTACTCAAACCTAACCCCCCAACCCCCTTCCCTCATAGGGAAGGGGGAAAATTCAAAGCCTCTCTCCTTTTAGGAGAGAGGTTTGGAGAGAGGTCAAAATATTAAGTTGCACATCGCGTTAACTCATCGCCTGCCAAGAAACTGATGACAGATAGTAAGCAATATTGGCAGGCATCCTGGGTATCGAGTGGATGTAAATTAAAGTAAGGGCAGATGAGCTAGCTTGAATATACAGGCAGTATCAACCCCGTTATTAAAAATATTTAGATTGGTAGCAGTATTATGTTGGCTCAATTCCAGAGCTTGTATCCCAAAGGCAGTCTGATTTCTGAATTAGTGCAAATTTTTCAAGGAAAATATATTGTCCGCGCAAGCGTGCAAATAGAAGGCGTAACCCGTGCTACGGGTATGGCAGCAGCAGAAACAGTAGAAGCAGCAGAAGACCAAGCCAGAACCAGGGCACTAATAGTTTTGGGTATTACAACAAATGCGCCACAGCAATCAGTGGCATTTAGCTCAAATCCAATTCCCCCAGCGCAGCTAAACCCTTCCTTGAATACCAAAGGTGGATTGAATGAGTCTGTTGCTTATTCCTCTGCAAAGGATGAGGAGTTTGTTAGTAGTCAGTGGCCAGTAGTCAGCGACAAAGAAATATCGATACCGCCTTCCAAAGTACGGAACATCAAACCAGAAGTAATAACAAACAATAATGAACAGTACGGGTACAACAACGCTGCGTCCCTACCAAGCGATACCTATAGCCAGGATTTAGGTAAAAACTTTCCTGTGACAGCCAACAAGGAGCTAGAATTTGATCCTCCAGTTGAAAACTTGGAAATAACCTTTGATAATCAGGTGGAAAATCAAACCTTTCCAGGAATTTCTGCCAATAATGTCACACCATTTACACCTCGGAGTTACAGCCCTCAAGAGGATGTCGCCACGCCGCCAGTGACAGGAAAGAGAAAAAAGAAAGCTGAACCCGTTGATTTATCTGATGTAATTGCTAAAACAGATGTCGAACTTCAGCGTTTAGGCTGGACACCAGAACAAGGGCGGGAACATCTGATTGAAACCTATGGTAAGCGGGGGCGTACTCTGCTAACTGAAGAAGAATTACACGGATTCCTCAAATACTTACAATCTCAGCCAGACCCAATAGCGGGATTTTGATTAGTCATTAGTCATTAGTCATTAGTCATTAGTCATTAGTCATTTGTAAGGACTAATAGACCTCTTGCAAAAGTCTATCCCCTTTTCCACATCCCGTGAAAAGTCAGGTTGAGCGAGAGCATTTGCTTGTTGAGCGAGAGCATTTGCTTGTTGAGCGAGAGCATTTGCTTGTTGAGCGAGAGCATTTGCTTGTTGAGCGAGAGCATTTGCTTGTTGAGCGAGAGCATTTGCTTGTTGAGCGATGGCATTTGCTTGTTGAGCGATGGCATTTGCTTGTTGAGCGATGGCATTTGCTTGTTGAGCGATGGCATTTGCTTGTTGAGCGATGGCATTTGCTTGTTTGGAAGAAGGTATTGGCTAAGACTGATGTCGAGATAGAGCGTTTAGGCTGGACACCAGAACAGGGACGGGAGCATCTAAGGGACTTCCAAGAAATAAATTATCCAAATAAACAAACCACTCCAGACACAGAGAACACAGAGGAATAAGGAGGAGAGAGTTTTTTCGCCAGTTTTTTGAGTATTTTTTTATTTGGAAGTCCCTAATTAAAACTTTTGGGAAGCGATCGCGTTCTTTACTGACCGATGATGAATTGCACGAATTCCTCAAATATCTCCAATCTCAGCCAAGTCCACCAGACCAACTTTGATGGATGAATAAGTTCGTAGTAAGGACTTTAGTCCTTGATTTGAGCGCTAAAGCGCTCACTACGAACCTAGCAAACTTAACTTTACAGACCACTAGCTGGATTTTAGTTAGTCATTTGTCCAAATCGGTATTAAGTACTTGAACAGGCCACCCATTCCAAAAATAACCCCTCTTCACTTATAAAGAGGGGTTATTTTTGGGGTTTAAGGGAATTAAAAGTGGTAAATCACCATTTACCAATCGTGACTATTAATTAAGAACAGCAACTGCTGGGCGACTACCAGCAGCGTGACGGTCAATCACTTGGTCAATCAAGCCATATTCCCTGGCTTCCTCTGGTGACATGAAAAAGTCACGTTCAGTATCTTCAGCAATCCGCTCAATTGGTTGACCTGTATGTTCAGCTAAATAGTCATTTAGCCGCCGCTTGTGGTAGAGAATCTCCCGCGCCTGAATTTCAATATCAGTCGCCTGTCCTTGAGCGCCGCCTAGAGGTTGATGAATCATAATCCGAGAATGGGGTAGACTCATCCGCTTACCCTTAGCACCAGCGCTGAGGAGGAAAGCGCCCATACTCGCCGCCAATCCGGTACAAATGGTACAGACATCAGGGCGAATATGTTTCATAGTGTCAAAAATGCCCATACCAGCCGTCACCGAACCACCGGGAGAATTGATGTACATATAAATGTCTTTCTCCGAGTCTTCGGCATCCAAATACAGCAGTTGGGCAACAATCAAGTTAGCAATGTTGTTGTCAACTTGTTGTCCCAAAAAGATGATGCGCTCACGCAACAGCCGTGAGTAGATGTCAAAGGCGCGTTCGCCTCGACCCGATTGTTCAATAACGATAGGAATCATGGAAGCGTGTTTGTGGCTACTTTAAATACATTTTATCGGTGACAGCACGAAACTGGGGTTTATCTCTACTGTTGCCAAGCAGATAAATCAAACCTTTCTCGTTTTCTCTTGCCCAAAAACAGTACAAAAGATGATTTTGCGATAAATTCAACCCCCAAGGGCACTTTTTAACCGCAAAAGGTGTCTAAGAAAATATCCCATGAAGAACAAATCAAAAAACTCCAATCATCGCCAACCTCATATCTCGGCATTTGCTGGACAACTTTGGCGATGTGGTGATTAGACCGATAACCAAAATCAGACTTGCTTAGGGAATTATGTTAATCCTGTAACAAATTAAACATTTTTTTAGGATTTCCCTCGGCAAATATCAAATTATTTTTGTTACATTCAGTAAGTCGATAAAACTAAATGTATTTAGAATAACTAGTCAAAATAATTCGTAATTTATAATTCGTAATTCGTAATTATTACCCCACGACTGAAGTCGGGGGCCTAATTGAGGAATAAATTTATTTGTCTCCATAAAATGTTAGTTAGTTGCTTTGTACCTTTAATTACGAATTACGAATTACGAATTAGTAATTATTTGGTCATACTTGAAATGCTATCCATCCAGAGAGACGTGCCATGTTGGAAAAACTTGTACAAGCCGCCATCATCACCTTCTTGCTCCACCTGATAGCAGGACTTAGCCCAAATACTTTAATTCAGTCAAAGACAGCATCACCTGTGCGAGAAACGCCACCAAATATTGTTAGCTTGCTATTGCGATCTTTTCAGTAAGAATTTTTCACAAATTGCATAGGTCTTACCCAAGGGATAATTCGCTCGTAGGATTTCTTGCTTATCTATATAGGCGTCTAGGCTAAGACTCCTGAGAAGAGGATAGACTGAGCAAAGAAGGCAACTATTTGCATTTGATCATGACTAATCGCCTTGCTGAAGCTAAGAGCCTCTATCTCCGCAAACACGCCGAAAACCCGATTGATTGGTGGTCTTGGTCTGAGGAAGCACTTGCAACTGCAAGGGCGCAAAATAAACCGATTTTTCTCTCCATTGGCTACTCTAGTTGCCACTGGTGTACTGTCATGGAAGGCGAGGCTTTTTCTGATATTGCGATCGCTGACTATATGAATGCTAATTATCTTCCCATCAAAGTAGACAGGGAAGAAAGACCTGACCTCGATAGCATCTACATGCAAGCTTTGCAGATGATGAGTGGTCAAGGGGGTTGGCCTTTAAACGTATTTCTTTCCCCAGAAGATTTAGTGCCGTTTTACGCTGGTACTTATTTCCCTGTAGACCCGCGTTATGGTCGTCCTGGATTTTTGCAGGTGTTACGAGCAATTCGCCGTTATTACGATACAGAAAAAGCAGAATTACAGCAACGCAAAGCCTTAATTATTGAGTCGCTGCTCACCTCTGCGGTGTTACAAGATGCTACAACAGATGAGCTTGAAGACCATGAATTACTCCTCCAAGGTTGGGAAACCAGCACAGGTGTAATCACTCCTAGTCAATCTGGCAATAGCTTTCCGATGATTCCCTATGCAGAATTAGCACTGCGGGGAACTCGATTTAATTTTGAATCTCGCTATGATGGCAAGCAAGTTTGTACCCAACGGGGATTAGACTTAGCACTGGGAGGCATTTACGACCATGTAGGCGGTGGCTTTCATCGCTATACTGTTGACGCTACTTGGACAGTACCCCACTTTGAAAAGATGCTCTACGACAATGGACAGATTGTGGAGTATATAGCTTCTTTATGGAGTGCAGGAGTACAAGAAGCAGCCTTTGAGAGAGCAGTTGCTGGTACTGTACAATGGCTGAAGCGGGAAATGACCGCACCTGAAGGTTACTTCTATGCTGCTCAAGATGCCGACAGCTTCATTGAACCCACGGCAGTAGAACCAGAAGAAGGAGCCTTTTACGTCTGGAGTTACAGCGAACTACAACAACTGTTAACACCTGAAGAACTAACGGAATTACAGCAACAGTTTACGGTGACACCTAACGGCAACTTTGAAGGACGTAATGTCTTGCAAAGGCGCTATTCTGGGCAACTGAGTGCAACGGTGGAAACGTCTCTAAGCAAGCTGTTTACCGCTCGCTATGGCGTTAGTTCTGAGTCTTTAGAAACTTTTCCCCCAGCTCGTAACAACCAGGAAGCAAAAACTGCTAACTGGCCAGGTCGCATTCCCTCGGTGACAGATACGAAGATGATTGTGGCTTGGAATAGCTTGATGATTTCTGGACTAGCTAGGGCTGCTGGGGTTTTCCAAGAACCGTTATATCTGGAATTAGCAGCACGAGCAGCGAATTTTATCTGGGAAAATCAGTTTGTCGATGGGCGTTTCCACCGACTTAACTATCAAGGAGAACCAACCGTTTTAGCGCAGTCTGAAGATTACGCCTTTTTTATTAAAGCTCTCCTGGATTTACAAGCTTCCAACCCTGAGCATAAGCAATGGTTAGAAAAAGCGATCGCTATCCAAGATGAATTTAACAAATTTCTCTGGAGTGGAGAATTAGGTGGATATTACAACACATCAAGTGGTTCTAGTCAAGATTTAATTGTTAGAGAGCGCAGTTATGCTGATAATGCTACACCATCAGCTAATGGAATTGCGATCGCTAACCTTGTTCGTCTCGCCTTACTCACTGATAATCTAGATTATTTGGATTTAGCGGAACTTGGCTTAAAGGCTTTTAGGAGTGTGATGCATCGCGCTCCCCAAGCAAGTCCTAGTTTATTTACAGCGTTGGATTGGTATCGTAATTCTACCTTGATTCGCAGCACCACTGAGCAAATAAACTCTCTGATCCCCAAATTTTTGCCAGTGGCTGTGTTTAACGTAACATCTGATTTACCAGAGGGAAGCGTTGGTTTAGTTTGCCAAGGTTTGAAGTGTCTTGCACCAGCAGAAAATGTAGAGCATTTATTGCAGCAAGTCCAGAAAAGTCAGGTGAGGGCGTGAAATCGCTCTCAAGAAGGGATTAAATACTCAATAGACCTCTTGCATAAATCAAAAATAAAGAACCCCACCCCGCATTTGCTCACGCAAACGCTCCCCTCCCCGCTTGCGGGGAGGGGTTAGGGGTGGGGTGTATTAGGGACTTTTGCAAGAGGTCTAATATTCTCATTGAGATCCTCAACCGCCAGGGGTTATAAACCCCTGGCTAATAGCTTAAGTCCTCTAAAAGAGGACTAAACAAGAATTTCAGTCCATTTCAACTCATATCTTGCATCATTCTCAATTGGCATCTTAGCCCGCCAAGACTCGAAGTGCAAAGCTAGTCCACTCAAGTGGACTGAAACTCTTTGTTAGTCTTCAATAGATAGACTTTCGCTATTAGCCTCAGAATTCATTCTGAGGCGGTTGTTGGGATTGATGCAAGATGTCAGTTTCAATGGACTTTGGCTATTAGCCAGCGATTTGAATCGCTGGCGAGTGATGCACACAAGTGCAAGATATATTTCTACCCTATATTTTTTTGACGAATGACTATTAACTCATGTAGCAAATTAACCGCCATTGTATTAGCAGGCGGTAAAAGTTCTCGGATGGGTCAAGATAAAGCCTTGATTCCCATTCAAGGAGTGCCGTTGTTACAGCGAGTTTGTAGCATTGCTCAAAGCTGTGCCGATACTGTTTATATAGTCACTCCCTGGCCAGAACGCTATCAAAATTTGCTTTTGCCTGGTTGTCAATTTATCCGAGAAGTGCCTTTATCTGGAGAACCTCTAGCCCACGGGCCTCTAGTTGGATTTGCCCAAGGGCTAGCCGAAGTGCAAACAGATTGGGTGCTGCTGCTAGCTTGCGATTTGCCGAGGTTGCGGGTTGAGGTGTTGCAAAATTGGGTAACTAGACTTGATAGGGTGGGGGATAATGCGATCGCAGCTTTAGCTCATAATCCCAAAGGCTGGGAACCTCTATGTGGTTTTTATCGCCGTAGCTGTTTGCCACAACTTTTAGAGTTTATCAATGGAGGAGGGCGATCGTTTCAGCAGTGGCTTCGGCAATATCCTGTAGAAGTTTTGCCTTTACCAGAACCCGAAATGCTGTTTAACTGTAATACACCAGAGGACTTGGCTTTAAGTTAACGTCAGTCTCCAACGGAGGCGCAGGTTAAAATTAGCTTATGCTTGCAGCACATTACCCGCGATCGGGTATAAGCCCCATCAATTAGGATCTGGTCATGTTTCGGCTTGCTAACTTGTCTATTTTATTTTTGCGTGCCAATACCGTCGCACAAGTGCCTATCGCTCTCGCTAACATTAGGATTATTCTGTAAATAACCGCGTACCCAATCACAACTGCGCCCTATTAAAGTGTCTAAGTCTAGATTCCAGAAATCTAGATTCCAGAGTTTGATTGTCTTGTCAACACTGCCAGAAGCCAAAGTCTTGCCGTCGGGGCTAAAACTCACGCTATAGACAGGGTTATCATGCCCAGTCAGGGTGTGGATTTCCTTCCCTGTCTCTAGATTCCAGAGTTTGATTGTCTTGTCTTCACTGCCAGAAGCCAAAGTCTTGCCATCGGGGCTAAAACTCACGCTAAGGACCCAGTTATCATGCCCAGTCAGGGTGCGGATTTCCTTCCCTGTCTCTAGATTCCACAGTTTGATTGTCGCGTCACCACTGCCAGAAGCCAAAGTCTTGCCATCGGGGCTAAAACTCACGCTAAAGACCCAGTTATCATGCCCAGTCAGAGTGCGGATTTCCTTTCCTGTCTCTAGATTCCAAAGTTTGATGGTGTTGTCACCACTGCCAGAAGCCAAAGTCTTGCCGTCGGGGCTAAAGCTCACGCTTTTGACATCGTTATCATGTCCAGTCAGGGTGCGGATTTCTTTTCCTGTCTCTAGATTCCACAGTTTGATGGTGTAGTCACTACTGCTAGAAGCCAAAGTCTTGCCGTCAGGGCTAAAACTCACGCTCCAGACATCGCTATCATGCCCTTGCAAGCGATTGCGTTCGCTGCTCTCATTAAGAGCTTTTTGCAAGGCATTCATTACCACTGAGTTGTATACGTGCTGGTTTTGCAGGATTTTTCCCGCTTTAATTGCTTTGACAAAAGCATCCAATTCTTTTCTTCTATCGAGTAGAGACAAGGAAGAAGAACCGAGAGAATCTGCAAGATTGAGTTTCGCTTGTTTTGTGTTTTGCCAAGCGATTAAACCCAATCCACTGCTAACCACCACTGCCACCAGGGAACTCGCCACAATTCCCCACATAGCTCTGATTCCATTCTTCCTGATGCGATCGCGTTCTTGGATACTCTGCTCAATAAATTCTTTCTCATCAATTAAGTCTTCTGGGCGTTCCTTCAGTTTTTCTTCTGCTTCCGCCAAAGCTGCACCACGCAATAATGACCCTGGATCTTGTTTTGTTGCTTCCCATTGTCCTTTTGCTGACCGCAGTCGCTCTTGCCAAGCTCTAAAAACGCGGTTTGTATTCATCCATTCTCGCAGTTCTCCCCAATTACGAATCAAAGCTTCATGGACTACTTCGACTGTTTCTTGACTGCTGAGATTACGACTTGTCACCACCAACCGAGCATCAGCTAATTTTTTTACCAAAGACCAGCTTTGCTCCCCCAATTCCGCTTTCATCGCTATGCGTCTGGTATCTTCTGCTCCCTCACCCGGACGCACCAATTGAATAAAAATGCGCCGGACTTTTTCCTTTTCATCATCTGTCAAGTTGCCATATTTCTCATCAGCATGGCGAGCTAATGCACCTTCTACTTGACCAATTTCTTCATAGATTTTATGAGTTAATTGTTTACCCGTTCGCTTGTTCCACAACTCTGTTAATGCAAACTCTAGCAAAGGTAAATTTCCAGGTTGGTCTTCCACATCATTGAGAATGCGTTCTACCAATCCTGTTTCAAATGTCACCCCTAATTTTTGGGCAGGTTTTTTAATGACTTTTTTTAGTTCCTCCCGATTCATTGGCCCCAGTTTCACATCAGCATTTTGCAAGACATCAGCAAAGGGACGATAGGAGAGAGCATTTCCCAAAAAATCTGCCCGCATCGTTGCTACCAACACCGTAGCCGATGAAGACAGAGAAATAGAAGTTTCTAAACTGGCTAATAAGCAATCGAGAAACTTACGGCGAATTTCCTGATTGTTACAGAGTGTGTAAATTTCTTCAAATTGGTCAGCAATCAGTAGTACACGATGATTAGGGTGATTTTGTTGAATTTTTCTTAAAACATCAGCTAGAGAAACAGTGGTATTGAACAAATAGCCAGCTAGTTTTCGTGTTTGGGCAATTTGGTCAGTATGATCTAACTCTGGTGTATAAAGAGGAATTAGTGCCTCAGCCAAAGCATAAAACGGTACAGAACCAGGACGAAAGTGAGTAAACTGCCAATGACCCTCTTTTTCTAACTTAGGGACTAATCCAGCAAATACCACCGAAGATTTACCGCTTCCCGACGCACCCAGCACGGGTATAAAATTATTGGTTTTAGTTGCACTATAAAGTTGTTCTATAAATATTTCCCGCCCAAAGAAAAACTCAGCATCATTGGGGCCAAAATGAAACAAACCCTTGTAAGGACAAGGGAGATATTCATCAACAGCGATCGCAGAATCAACAGGTTTTACCTCTTCCCTGGAGTAGAAGTAGTTGTAGATAATGTTTCCTTTATCCTCTTAGATTATCACAGGACGTGTAACTTATTACTGACAACATGAATTTGACAATCAGTAAACTAAAAAGTTTTTTAGAAGTCTTACGATGTGGATATTTAGTATCTGCTACTTACCGACTGCGACAAAATTTGCGATCGTTATCACTCTCAGGATATTGCCAAGAATAGGCAAAATGGCTAACTCCCTTCAGTTGGGGGGCGTATTGGCGAAGTGCCTGCATTTGCGCTTCTAGGGATGGACGATTACTAACAGACTCTCCCCATTTGCCTGCTAAAGCTGGGATTATCTGCGTACCCGGTTTTGCCATACTCAAAACTCGTTGCACTTGTGTCACAATACAACTGACATTACCGCAATTCCCATAAGCCATAGGATGCCACTGCAATGTAGTGGGGAACCGATCCCAAGGTTGCAAACGGGAATCATACCCTTGTCCTACAGTTTGGTTGCCATCCGGGAAAAACACGACTCCCGTGGTAATACCTTGCTGCTTTGCTGGATAACTGGCTATGGTGACAAAATCTAAAATTCCTTGCATGGCGTGGGCAACAGCAAGCTGCCATAATTCCCATTGTAAAAGTGGCTGTCTATCTCTTGCAGACAGAATTGACTTTTGCGCTGATGGGGGAATGCGTCCTTGCCAGAGGGGTTCCCCTTCTTGAGGATAAAGTTTATCAACTTCCGCTATATCTCCAGGGCTGACGAATCCCTTACTCAAAAAGCGCCGAATCAAGTCCAGCCCTTTGTAATTTTGTGCCCGTTTAAATAAAGCTTCTTGAATTGCAGGACTAAATAGCCATAAATCTGAAACTTTGGTGGCGATGGAATCACTTCCTGCTTGTCGGGGATAGCGCACATAGTCTAATAGTAAGCCATCTGGGCGACGACGCAAAACTTCTTTTACTAATTGGTAGTAGTCGCGTTTTGCTTGCAAGTTGTAGGGGTCGATAAATAGTTGAGAGCCGTTATCTACCACATATAGGCTCGTTTGACCTTTGCCATTACGAGCTATCGCACCTTCTCTATCTCGGCGCTGGGCGTAAGTATAGCCGAAATTGGTCGTAAACATCCAAGCGTAAACCTTTAAACCGCGTTGCCGACCTTTTTTAATTGCTGTGGCGAGTAAATCGGTGTTTTCTGCTCCTGGGGTGCGAATTACAGAAGGCCAAACCGTCGGGTTAGCTTTTGCTGGCAATAATGCCTGTCCGTCGTAAAATACTTCTAAATAAACTTGGTTATAGCCACGGTTGACAATCCGATCCATAATCTGATCAATTATTCCTGGCTGAATGTCACAGGGATACAAGCGCAACCAAATGGCTTGGACTTGCGGCCAAGTCCGCGTGCGGCACTCCTGTAATTCCTGTGCCTGTTTTTTTAGGATGTTTTGATAGCGGGTTTGGGCATCTGGTTTGCCTTTGAGGGCTGACAAACGTAAGTTTTCTTTTTCTTGTGCCGCCGTTGATGATAATTGACAATACTGGGTTACTTGCGCCCTTGCTGGTTCGCTTCCAAAGTTGGGGAGCAACGAACTACTAGTGAAAACAATAGCGAATAGACGCCGCCAAAATAATGTTGATTTTGCAACGTTTAAGGGATGGTTAGACATATCTAGCAGTAGATGGACACATTAACAATTCAAAATTCAAAATTTAAAATTCAAAATTCAAGCATTTTAGACATTTTCCGACGTTCGCGTAGCGTCTCTAAGAGTTGAGAAGTGCCAAGCGATAGGTTAAGAGCGTTGTGGCAACTACGTTCGATTTAAACCCCGACTGAAAATGATGCTATCTGTAGAGGTAGGGGTCTTGAACCCTTTGATTTACGATAATCATCGACCCCAATTGAGATAATTGTGGGCAATTTGTATATAATTATACATTTAAATGACAGGGGGTTTTTAAACCTATTTTTTTAAGACTACCAAAGGCTTGTTTGTGTTGCTGAATTTTTTGATAAAGACATAAACACATATAGGGCAGTATAAAACATCTGAATACACACCAAGTTTAGTCTGTTATTGGGTAGATTCTGCCTGCACCTTAGTTAGTGAAAATCTGCTTATGCCATTCTTAACCCAAAAGGAATTTTAATATGCATCGTCGTTGGCTTTTATCTGCTTTAGCAATTTTGATGAGTATATTTTTAGCTGCTTGCACGACTGCAACCACTCAGCAGCCACCAACAAAAATCACAAACCCTACTGAGACGACAAACACAAATTCTCAGCAATTACCAAAAGGAGCAGCAAAAAGAGTTGTTGCTCTTTCTTCTCTTTCTGCTGACATTATCTCTCGACTCGATCAAACAAAAATTGTTGGCATCACTGGTAGTAAATTATTTAATAATGACTCAAGATTTAAGGATATTTCCCGTGTTAGTGAAGGGCAAAGTCCGCCAAATTTAGAAAAAGTGGTAGCACTCAAACCAGATTTAGTTATTGGTGCAGAAGGTTTTTCTAACATCCCAATTCAAAAACTTCAGCAGTTAGGAATTCCGACTTTTCTCACTAAGGTGAATAACTGGGAATCTCTAGAAGAACTTACTAAAACACTTGCTAAATCAATTGACGCTGATCCTCAGCCTTTGTTAAATCGTTACAAAACTTTCTTGCCCGAAAAGCCAACTCAGGGTTTTTCTACTCTAGCGCTGGTTAGTCGTCAACCAATTTTAGCACCGAATAAAAATAGTTGGGCAGGGGATTTGCTGGCGAAATTCCAGGCGAAAAATATAGCAGCAGATTTACAAGGTAAAAGTCCGATTGGTGGCTATGTGACGCTTTCGGCTGAGAAGGTTTTAGAAGCAAATCCAGAGGTGATAATTTTGGTTAATCCCCCACAAGGGAATTCGGAAGCAGCGCTTTTAGATTCGCTGAAAAAGGAAGCTTTTTGGCAACAACTGCAAGCAACTAAAAATAACCGAGTCTATGTGTTTGATTATTATGGTCTGGTAAATCCAGGTAGTATAGATGCAATTGAAAAAACTTGTCAGCAGCTTAAGCAAGCGTTGTTTGTAGCGCAGGAGACTTAGAGGATGTTTTCAAAGTATTGGGCGAATAGAATTCGCTACTACACAAGCGAAGTCCACCTCCGTGGACTAATACAAAATCAAGGGTTTTTAACCCACGGAGGTGGGTAAAGTCTCGTGTAGCCGCGACTTCCAGTCGCTTGGTAAGTAATAAATTAGACTTTGAAAACATCCTCTTAGTACAGTTTTGATTCTCACTCGGAAACACTCAACACTTTTTCTTACAAAGCAGTTAAATAAGGGCAGTTCAGCTTTCCCAACAACTCTAAAAACTAGCTATTTACAGTGTTGTTGAAGAAGAGATACAGCTAATTCAAAACTATTAGGTTGAGTTTGTACTGCATAGGCTTCTCTTTCTAAATCTTGTCGTTTGACATCGGTATAGCGTCTAAAAAATGGTCTAGCATAATTGCTTGGTTGAATGTCTAAGCCTAAAGTTTTGATTTTTCCTTTTCCGGCACATACCTGCGCTGCATGAACAGTTTCATGGATTAGTGTTTGAGTCCCAATATGTAACTCAAATACTACGGGATTAATCCAAATTTTTTTGTCAGCTTCTCTTAGTAACCCATAAGCTCCTCGCTTTGGTGGTAGTGCAATAATTACCTGAAACCCTTTTTTTTCTAATTTATTTTTTAAATCTAAAAATTTTGCTTCTGGATTGGGTATTTGAGAAAGCAACAGTAAGGAATTTAATATAAAAATTTTGCTCATTGCCTAATCCGTTCTAGGGTAGCTTCGGTTACTTCTGTTGGTGACCGAAATAGAGTTGTGGGTAATGATAAATGCTGTATACTCTGTTTAACTGGTATATCTAACCACTTTCCAAGTTCACAAGCTAACCACTGCAACTCCTGGGAAGAGAGCGAATCCTTGTTGTCTAACTCATACTGCTTATCTGCCCAAATAATCAATGCGTGATGGCACTCATTACCACTTCTATATTCTAAGCCAGTGATTGTTTGTCGAAGGCTGGAAATTGACGTTTTGAGTTTGTCTTTTTCGTAAAGGCAAAGGGTAATCTGATGCTCATCAATTCTGAGAATGTTGGATTTAGTCAGAGATTGTCTGAAAACATTCAAAATATTTTGCTTGAGATAGGAGCTAATTAAGCATAGAAGTAAGAAATAAATTGATAGAACTGAATTGAAAGCAAAAATTAAACCTCCAATAAGCCAGACACGAACATCTGTAAATAATAATGGTGATAGTACATCAGTTTGTTTGATTTGTGTCTGAGGGAATTCAATAGTTAGCAGATTTGCTAATGTTGACAATTTGACTGCACTGCCACGAGGTTGGCTGATGGCAAAAGGTGCATCCATCGCAAGTCTTTCAATGTATATCTGTTGATGTCTAAATAAGTAATCTAAATTTTGCAATGCTGCTTGTGCCGATGCAAATCGTTCATCCAGCCCTGGTTCTACTAGCCGTGCTAACCACTGTGTTAACTCCGAACTGAGATTGGTTAAGGACTTGAATTGTAACTTCAGTTGTTTCTGGGGAATGTCAGCAGGATGCCGTCCCGTTGCCATATCGCTAAAGCGATTCCCAGTCTCTCTATGACTGGGAATAAGGCAACTGACTGTGCTTTTAATCTTTTGTAGAACTAATTGGTTTTTGACCAAAGGGGATATTCTTTTTACCTTCAGGAGCAGCACCCCCAAGGCTGCGGAAATACAGTCCTCCAATGGTGAGTAAAAATACCACATATCCCACTGCTTGCACAAGATAGAGATTGTCTCTGTAACCAAATAAAGATTTGAGGATAATGCCAGGAAACTGTTCGTCAGGCAAGATTGTGGAAGTATTTGAAACCATTGGCCCCAAAATACAGGAGTGGACTTTTGTAAAACGTTCGTAATAGAAACAAAGGCTTTCTGTGGCGCGACTGCTAAGGGCAAGGTTAGCCACAGCGTCGTCAAAATGTTTCAAGGCTGAAACTACTAACCCAGCGACAATTAACACTAATAAAACGCCCATTACCTGGAAAAACTGGCGAATGTTAATTTTGACACCCCATTTAAATAGCAGCACCCCAATGGCAGATGCTGTTACCAAACCACCAATAGCACCCAATGCTGGCATTAATCCCTGTTGGAAATTAGCAGCAACGAACAGAACAGTTTCAAAGCCTTCGCGGACAACGGCAATTAAAATTAAAGTAAAAACACCCCAACCAGCATTTGAGTTTTGTGTCAGTGCTTGTGTAACTGCTCCTTCAACTGTAGCTTTCATGAATCTGGCTTGTTTAGTCATCCAGATTAGCATCCAACTGAGCATTGCGATCGCTAACACACTAAACACACCCTCCAACGCTGGCTCAACTACGGAGGTGTATTGAGGATTCGCTGCTCCCAGTATTTGAATTACCCAACTGAATAGCACGCCTATTAAGGCACTGACGACAATGCCAACGCCGACACCAGCATATACCCAAGAGTTGAGCCGGGATTGTTTAGCTTTTTTCAGCAAAGCTAGCACAATCCCAACAACAAGGGCAGCTTCCACTCCTTCTCGGAGCGTTATTACAAAAGTAGGTAGAGCAGTACTAAAATCCATCTTTTATCCTTTGTTTTTTGTCCTTTGTCATTAGTCATTTGCCCTTTGAATTTGACTAATAGACCTCTTGCAAAAGTCGAACATCCGCCCGAAAATAAATTTTCGGGCTAATAGCTCAAGTCGGTTTAAACCGACTAATAACAATAATTTTAGTCCGTTTAAACGGACTTTTGCTATAAGAGAGGGACTTGAGTCCCTGGCGGATCAAGGATTTTCGCAAGAGGTTTAATGACTAATGACCAATGACTAATGACTATTAACTAAAATCGCGTAGCATCTTTTTCAGTTCGAGATTATGCATCTCTTCTTGCCCAATCATACCGCGAGCGAATTCTTCAAGATAAATGCTGGCATTGGTAACAGTATCGAGCAGATTTTTATACAGTTCCAATGCCTTTTTTTCGTGGGATAAGCTTTCTTCTAGGATATCCTTGACTTTATGCTGGTAGGTTTCTTCCATTGGGGCAATTTTCAGGGAGGGATGCCCATCTAAACCGGTGAGAATTTCTCCCACTTGTTCGGCATGAAGTAAAGATTCAGTTGCCTGTGCTTTGAAAAAAGCCACGATTGGAATACGGTTAGGGCCAGTCACCATCAAAGAATAATGTGTATAACGCACTACCCCTGCTAGTTCAAATTCCATGATGGCGTTCAGCAGGTCAATGGTCTTTTTCTGGTCAAGTTCTTGCATCAGTTGTTAGTTCAAGTAACGAATTTTAATGAGTTAGGAGTTGGTAGTTAGGAGTTAGGAGTGAGGAGTTGGTAGTTAGGAGTTAGTAGATCGGGATTCATAACTCCTAGCTCTTAACTTATAATTCATAACTCCTAACTCTTAACTCATAACTCCTAACTCTTAACTCCTAACTATTTTAAACTCCTTATCATATACTTCCCATTAAAACAAAGTGTTATCGCTGTGCTTGGGTATTGGATTTGTCAGCCACTTTTTGAGAGTTTTCCTCAATGGTTTTTACTAGTTTGGTAACATCATTAGGTGTTTTGACTGCTTTTGCTGGTGGGATGGCTGAAGGCCAAACTTTTATCAGTTCAGCGAAACTAGTATCGATCGCTTTGTGCGCTTCGGGATCTGCTTGAGCTACTTGACTAGAAATTCCTTTGTATAAATCATTGGCGTAAACCACAAAACCACGGGAGTCTTGATACTCAATTGGGGCGGTTATTTTACCATCTGCGATCGCAGCGCCATATTCTGAGTTAGCTGCATCTAGTAGTTCGTTAATTACCTGTAGCACAAATCCTGGCTTTGAGCGTTGATCTGCTGGTAAAGCTGCGATCGCGGAATCAACTGCTTGTACCGAAGAAGTAAAATTAGTTTTAACTTTGCTATCCTTCGGACTAGATTTCACTAAATCTTGCAAACCTACCAATGTTGTCTTAAATTCTTTGACTTTGCGCTCATTAAGTTGATCTTCTACATCAACGTAAATCTCTTCAACTGGATGTCCAATATGAGGTTCTGCCTGTTTCGGCTGATTCTTATTCAGCAGTTCTTGTGCTACCAAAAGATGTCCTTTCATTAAGCCTAATTTAGACATATAGTCAACATCTTTTGCCTCACCCGTGAGTACTACTTCTTGAACACTAACCTGGTCTTTAATTTGGTCGAACTGTTCTTGAGTAATTACTTTTTTAGTAACTAAATCTTCTGGGCTACCATAAGGACGACTTGCCTGGATTTTGTTCGATAAAGCCGGAACACCTAGTTTGGCTTCAAACTTATCTAATTCTGACAATATAGCGCTATTAATGTTAATTTTTTCTTTGCCACCGTGGCCACTATGATTGTTATTACTTACTGCCTCTGTAGCTTGAGGGTTAGCAACTGGTGCTGATGGATTTTCTGCGGTTGGTGTACCACTACAGGAACTCAAGGTAACTATTAAGGCTGCTGCTGCTGTTAAACAGATATAACGAAGTTTTATCATCTTTGCTTCTCGCACAACTAAAAAGGTATCAATTGAAATATTTCAAACTATTACTAAAAAGTAGTTTGTTTGACACATTGTCATATATTTTACTGTCTCATATAATGAGATTTTTTATCAACTATTTATCTAAAACTTTAATAAATTAATTAGGAATTACTAATAATATTGTCAGGACTTTTTAACAGAATTTTGAGAGCTACTCTGGGCAAGTACTTCAAATTGACCCATGCAACCGTTTTCTGCGATCGCATCCTGATGGGGATGGAACATATACTTACCTGGGTAGCGAAAAGCAAATTCTAAGATGTGCCTTTCTGCGACACCCATTGTAATCACATCACTTTTCTCGCTAGGAGTCATACTCATGCCATAGCGATAGACATCAAAGAAGTTGGCGTGGAGATGAAACGTCACCGCCGGATCGTATTCAATGATGTTGAGAACATACAGCCGAATCAACTGATCTTTGTAAATGCGAATCGGGTTATCCATGTAATAGTGGGGCAGACCGTTGAAGGCGTAATAATCATTATGGCTATCATCATTCACGTCATACCCACCCATCACTAGTACGATTTCATCAGCTGGGGGACGGGGAGTAGGTGGATCGATGATGAACATGCCGTACAGTCCCTTAGCGATGTGGCGGGTGACTGGTTCAATATGGCAATGGTATAAGTGAACGCCATAAGGTTCAGCATCAAATTCATAAATTGTGGCACTACCATTGCTGATTGGGCGAACACCATCCATTTCCGCCGGATGAACGCCATGAAAATGCAAAGAGTGAGAATGTCCCGCCTTGTTGAGAAATAGTACCCGGATGCGATCGCCCTGTTTTGCCCGTAGCGTTGGCCCTGGTATGCGACCGTTTAAATCCCAGATGTTGTAAGAAACAGCACTATTGAGTTTTATTATGGAAGTACCCGCAGTTAACTGAAATTCCCGGATAGTCCGCCCATTTTCTTGCTTTACCGTCCCATAGTCAAAATCCCTTAACATCTTCATCGGGTTAGTAACGTCGTCTGCTGCTGACCTATCGAATGGTGGCACTTTCACCATTGACTTACTTTGTAGATTTAGCATCTGCCAAAGTCCAGCTGCACCAGTCACTCCAGCACCTGCTAGTCCCAGCTGCAATAATTGACGGCGGCTCCAAGGTTTTCCGTTACCTAGAGCAAAGTTGTTTGGCATGACATTTTGTTACGGTTAGCGCCAAAAAAGAATTGCAAAAGATTTTCAATTGCTTTTAAATATTAGAGGAATTAATAATTATTGTCAATAATTTTATAGTGCTTCCAAACTGCTACTAAAGTTATTAAATTTAGACAAAGGAAGAATTTTTTCCGGAAAACTTTAGCCCAATTTACTTAAATATTACAGCATTTCTACAGGGAGTTCTGTATAAATAATGTTCAAGGGCAACTAACTGTTTCATCTCTATTCCTGATATGCTTGTTGCCTTAGGAATACCTGAAGGACAAACAATCAGGATGAGAGGATATTTTAGAAGTAGGTTTTTGTGATGCTGAATGCAGGAAAGTGTAGTATTTGTAAGGTATAAATTGTGTCAAAAATTACTTTTAAGTCAAAACGCGTATCACTGATCCTCATAGGGATTCTGAGCTTTTATTTAGTTGTTGGAGCATCTGCACCAGCTTATGCTATGCACATTATGGAAGGTTACTTACCAGGAAATTGGGCACTTTTTTGGTGGGTAGTAGCGTTACCATTTTTTGTTTTAGGATTGCGATCGCTAACTCGCATCACCCAAGCCAACCCGGAACTAAAATTACTCTTAGCATTGGCGGGAGCTTTTACTTTTGTGTTGTCGGCGTTAAAAATGCCCTCAGTCACAGGTAGTTGTTCCCATCCTACAGGCACTGGGTTAGGAGCAGTACTATTTGGGCCGTTAGCGATGTCGGTGTTGGGGGGTTTAGTTCTGTTGTTTCAAGCGCTGCTACTAGCTCATGGCGGTTTGACGACATTGGGGGCAAATGCTTTTTCAATGGCGATCGCAGGCCCATTTGCCGCCTACTGGATATATCATTTGACGATGCGGCTAACTGGTAAGCAAAAAATAGCGATCTTTTTAGCCGCAGCCATAGCAGATTTACTCACATACATTATTACTTCGATCCAACTTGCCTTGGCTTTTCCCGCCCCAGTTGGTGGGTTTATTGCTTCATTCATCAAATTTGCCGGGATTTTTGCAATTACTCAAGTTCCTCTAGCAATTAGCGAAGGGTTGCTGACAGTGCTGGTATGGAATTGGCTACAATCTTATACACCTCAAGAACTGGAATTTTTAAAATTAATCCAACGGGAACCTCAACACAATGAAACAGTCTAAAAATGGATTGAGTAACTGGCTTTTAATAGTAGCGGTGATCGCTTTAGCAGTTGTACCCTTAATATTTGTACGTGGTGGGGAATTTACAGGTTCAGACGATCAAGCTGAAAAGGCAATTAGTGAAATACATCCTGGATATCAACCCTGGTTTAAACCCCTGTTTGAACCCCCTAGTGGTGAAATAGAAAGTTTATTATTTTCTTCACAAGCGGCTTTGGGTGCTGGAGTTATTGGTTATGTCATTGGTTTATATAAGGGGCGTTCCCAGCAGCAAAGGAATAAGGAATGAGTCTGCAAATAGATACCCTTGCTTATACGAATCGATTGCGGTGGTTAGCACCGGAGCAGAAATTGCTGTTTGCGATCGCTCTGCTAATCATCGCTGCTTTTACTCATCCCTTAGTTCAAATTTTGATTGCAGTTTGGATGAGTACTTGGACAATTATCTATGCAAGGATTCCCAGCAAAATTTATTTCAAACTAGTATATGTTGCTAGTTTTTTTGGGTTGACAAGTTTACCAGCTTTAATCATCAATGGCGTAGATATTTCTCAATTACATTTAGTGCAAAATGACTCAGTAATAGGATTGGATATTGGCTCCTATTATGTGTATATCAGTGTTCACGGTCTTCAGCAGGGATTGACAATTTTAACCCGAGCGATCGCCTCTCTTTCCTGCTTATATTTCATTATGTTAACTATTCCCTTTACTGAGCTTTTACAAGTCCTGCGTCGCGTGGGTTTTCCTGTGTTGCTAACTGACCTATTATTACTAATGTACCGTTTTATTTTCGTTCTATTAAACACAGCCTCTGAATTATGGACTGCTCAACAATCTCGTGGTGGCTACTGCACTTTTAGCATTGGGATGAAAAGTTTAGCTTTGTTAATTGGACAATTACTCAAACGAACCCTAGAAAACTATCGTCAAGTATCCTTGACTTTGGCATCACGGGGCTTCAATGGAGAATTTCAAGTTTGGCATCCTCATCGCTACCATCTATCCAAGCGATATGCCATCGAAGCAATTCTAGGATGTGCGTCATTAATCGCCTTGGATTGGTACGAGCATGCAACAATTTTTACTCGAATTTGAGCAATTACATTACACTTATCCAGGCCCACAACAATTAGCTTTAAATGGTTTAAATCTGAGGATTCCTTTTAACAAAAGATGTGCGTTAATCGGGCAAAATGGTTGTGGTAAAACAACATTATTTTTATTAGCTAACGGTCTATATAAACCTCATAAAGGTAACGTATATTGGCAAGGAAAACCTCTGCAATATGACCGTAAATCCCTGATGAAATTACGCCAACAAGTAGGGCTAGTTTTTCAAGATCCAGAGCAACAACTGGTAGCTTCTACTGTTGAAGAAGATATTTCTTACGGCTTGTGTAATTTAGGATTGCCAACAGAAGAAATTAAACAGCGAGTTGAGCAAGCCTTAATAGAATTTGGACTTACCGAATTAGCTCAAAGACCAGTCCATCATCTTAGCTTAGGACAAAAAAAGCGAGTTTCCATAGCTGATGTTATGGTGCTAAAACCAGAACTTTTATTGCTAGATGAACCAACAGCCTATTTAGATAAGTTGCATACTCGTAACTTAATGACAACTCTAAAAAAGATTCATGCAGATGGAACAACTATACTCATGGCAACCCATGACCTTGATTTAGTTTATCGTTGGGCAGACTGGATATTTGTAATGGATCGGGGACAACTTGTGATGGAGGGAAAACCGCAAGATGTGTTTACCCAGCGTGAAGTTCTCGAAGATTTACAGCTAGGAGTGCCATTGATATATGAGATGCTATTTGCTGAGGGATTACCCGAAGAAGAACCAGTTTTAGAACGTTTGCGGCAAAGGATATTTCACTTATTCCGTTACTTGTAGCGAGTAAATTTATTGAATATGAGAATCAAAAGCCACATCAAGTAGGGGCAATTCATGAATTGCCCCTACCTGAAAATATTGCGATCGCAGCTATTTTACTATCACTTGGATTGTTGGGTGGTTGGGTTATTGGTGGACAAGAAGAACTTGGGAATTTAGTATATCTGGGTACTTTGGCAGCAAAATAATCAAAAAGTAGTTAAAATTCAACATATTAATGTAACTAATATTTCGGCGAGTTTAGAAAAAGAGGCTTCCTATCAGGATTTTGAGCCTTGTGGGATTATTTCAATGGAAACTAAAAAAAGTAAACTAAATAAATCTATTGAGATTAATTTGAAAGGTCAAACTTATGTCCGATCTTGGGATTCTCCAGAGCTTGGTGTATTTATTAAGTAGAATTTTATTATTTACAAGAGCATAAAATTAAGATTTACTCAGAAATTAAGAAAATAATGCTGACAAAAATTGCTGTTGAAAAAATTATTGAGCGTGCCTTGATGGGATACGACTTATCTCTCGAAGAGGGAGTGGTGTTGTTACAACAAACTGACCCGGAGGCGATCGCAGCTATACGTGCTACATCCGATACACTCCGCCACACTCAAGCAGGCGATACGGTTACTTATGTAATTAATCGTAATATCAACTTTACTAATATTTGTGAGCAGCACTGTAGTTTTTGTGCTTTCCGTCGAGATGATGGTGATGTTGGTGCATACTGGTTAGATTCGGCGCAAATTTTGGAAAAAGCAACAGATGCGGTGCAACGGGGTGCGACGGAAATCTGTATGCAGGGCGGATTAAATCCACAAGCGCAGATAAATGGTAAATCTTTGCCCTATTATCTCAAGGTTGTAGAAACCATCAAACAAGAATTTCCCCAGATACATTTACATGCTTTCTCTCCCCAAGAAGTGGAATTTATCGCCAGACTTGACGGACTTGGGTATGCTGATGTCATTGCTGCTTTGCGCGATGCTGGTGTTGGCTCAATGCCGGGAACAGCAGCTGAAGTGTTAGACGATGAAGTAAGGCGGATATTGTGTCCAGAGAAGATTAACACAGCCACTTGGCTAGAAATTGTCAGCACCGCTCACAAATTAGGCTTGCATACTACCAGCACCATGTTATCTGGGCATATTGAAACCCACGAACAGCAAATCGGGCATTTAGAAAAATTGCGATCGCTCCAAAAAACCGCCATTAATCAGGGATATCCAGCAAGGATCACAGAGTTTATTTTATTACCCTTCGTTGGGCAAGAAGCGCCCAAACCCTTACGTCGCCGTGTCGGACGCGATCAACCAGTTTTGAGTGATGCACTGCTGCTAGGCGCTGTGGCGCGAATTTACTTAGGTAATTGGATTCCTAACCATCAGCAGAGTTGGGTAAAACTAGGGCTTGCAGGTGCAACATCCGCCTTAGTTTGGGGTTGTAATGATATCGGCGGCACATTGATGGAGGAACATATTACCACAATGGCAGGTGCTTTGGGTGGTACGTGCATGGAAGTGGAAACCTTGGAAAATGCGATCGCTTCTTTAGGAAGACCTTACCAACAACGCAATACTCTTTATCAAAAAGTCATTAGTCATTAGTCATTAGTCATTAGTCATTGGGCATTGGGCATTGGGCATTGGGCATTGATTATTCGCCTTGTCTCCCTCATCTCCCTCATCTCCCTCATCCTCCCCTGCTCCCCCACTCCCCACTCCCCATTCCCCAAGTTACCAATCCAAGATACGATGGACGTTGATTTACGTATTCTTTTACTTAATGCATATGAAGCGCTATTGGTCGCGTTTGCTTGCGCTGGTTTTGGTTGTATCTATCGGCTTAATGGGCTGTTCTGGCAGTCCAGATAGTTTGACTGGGGATTATCGCCAAGACACCTTAGCTGTGGTCAATGTTATGAGACAAGCTCTGGATATATCACAAGATTCACCAGAAAAAGCAGCAGTTCAAGCAGAAGCACGTCAAAAAATTAATGACTTTTCAGCTCGCTATCAGCGAGTTAACTCTGTTTCTGGTCTTGGCTCCTTTACAACCATGCGAACAGCCCTCAACTCCCTGGCTGGACACTACAGTTCTTACCCAAATCGTGCCGTACCCCAAAAACTCAAAAATCGTTTAGAGAAGGAGTTACAGCAGGTAGAAGTAGCACTGAAGCGTGGCGGTTAATTCTTAACTATTGCCTACTCCATCATCAAGAGTCGATACTTTTGACTCTTGATTATTTTATCAACTTGATATAAATCAGAGTTTTAAATTTTCAACTAAAAGCCTGCTCAAAGTTCAACTTAGGGACTTCCAAATTAAAAAACATCCAAAAATCTCATACAACAATCCTCTCTCATCTTCCTTTCTTTGCGCTCTCTGCGCCTCTGTGGTTCATTTTCATTAGATAATTTATTTTTTAGAAATCCCTTACTTCGTCTCCATCCAATTTTCACCCACACGCGCATCTACCAGCAACGGCACACTCAACTGGACTGCGTTTTCCATCACCGACTTAATTTGTGGTTGTAATTCTTCCCACTCATCAGCAGGAATTTCAAACACTAATTCATCGTGAACTTGCAACAACAAACGCGCCTGATAGTTCTTCAAAACCTCATGCAATCTCACCATTGCAATTTTGATAATATCAGCATTGGAACCTTGAATTGGTGCATTAGCGGCAGAGCGTAGTAAACCTGCATCATAAGCACCCAAATTTTTCAATTTACTCAGATCAATATCTTTTGGGTTACTGCCTTTTAATTTGCGTAAACTGTTATTAGTAAAGTCAAAATAACGACGGCGACCGAAAATAGTTTCTACATAACCAAGAGCGATCGCTTCTTTTTTGACTCGCTCCAAATATGCAAATACTTTCGGATATCGTTCATTAAACCGCTTAATGAACTCGTTGGCAATGGTTTTATCTATCCCAGTTGAGCGCGAAAACCTTAGAGAACCCATTCCATAAATCACGCCAAAATTGATAGTTTTTGCCATCCCTCGTTCTTCTGAGGTTATATTTTCTTTTTCAAACACTAACCGCGCCGTAACAGTGTGAACATCTTCATTTTGCTGATATGCTTGCACTAATATCGGCTCTTGACTCAAATGAGCCAAAATCCGCAATTCAATTTGTGAGTAATCAGCAGCTACCATTAACCAACCAGGTTCTGGCAAAAACGCCTTCCGAATTTGGCGACTAAAAGCTGTACGAATGGGGATATTTTGCAAATTCGGATTAGAAGAAGATAACCTACCAGTTGATGTTGCTGCTTGATTAAAATCAGTATGCACTCGCTGTGTCTCTGGACGCACCAATGCAGGTAATGCATCAACATAAGTAGACTTTAATTTAGATAGAGTCCGATACTCAATTATCGCCTCAACAAATCCAGTGTTATCATCTTCTTGAAGTCTTTCCAGCGTTGCTGCATCTGTAGAGAAGCCCGTTTGAATTTTACGAGAATGTCTAGTGCTTAACCCCAACTTTTCAAACAAAATTTGGCTCAATTGCTTCGGAGAACCCAAGTTAAAATTTTCCCCAGCTATTTCAGTTGCTTCCTCTTTCAACCTGGCTAACTCAGTTTCTAAATGTTGTGAAAGTTCTTGTAAATAAGCTGAATTAATGCGAACACCCGTATATTCCATTTGGGCTAAAACCGCTTCTAGTGGCTGTTCCACTTCCACTAATAGCTTAGACAAAGTTGGAATTTTATCCAGTTCTTCACGCAATTTCGGCACTAAGCCAAAGGTAGAATAAGCATCCATACCGCAGTAATCTGCTACGGCAGGAATATCTATATCAGCGATGGTTTTGCCTTTAGGAACTAAATCCAAATAACTTTTTGCTATCAATCCCAAATATCGCTGCGATAAATCCATCAAATTATGACTTGAATCGGGATTTAGAATGTAACTTGCCAGCATGGGATCAAACACTACTCCCGCCAAATTAATTCCTTGACACTTTAGAACTAAGCGGTCAAATTTGGCATTTTGCAGAGCTTTGGGATAATCAGCACTTTCGAGAATTGGGCGTAATGTTTCTAGCACCAAATCTTGATGCAAATTTTCCCCAGTTTTGTGCCCCACAGGAATATAAGCTACCTCATCTGGTTGCATTCCCCAACAGCAACCAATTCCTACTAACTCAGCATCTCTCGGTTCTAAATCAGTGGTTTCAGTGTCCCAAGCAACGGGAGTTTCTGGGTTAGTGAATTTTTGCAAAAGTTTCACTAACTCAGTTAATTTTGCTTCACTGTTGATGATGCGTGGTGTAATTGGGGAAGTAGATTGTTGTGTAACTGCGGCTGTATCACTAGCACTGAAAAACCACAAATCATTATCTTCATCAGCGCTAAATTCTGAGTTAGTATTGGGATTAATTGCCTCTGTTTTGGCTTCTTGTTTGTCTTCGACTTGGCCACCAAAACGTTGCTGTAACTCGTTGATTTTACCTAAAAAAGACTTGAATTCTAATTTTTCTAAAATTGGTGTTAGGACGTTTGTATCAAAACCTTTTAATTTGCAATCTTCTAAATCAAATTCTATAGGAACATCTAAAACTATAGTTGCCAAATAGCGAGACTTCTTTGCATCTTCTTTACCCGTTGCCAGTTTTTTGTGAGTTGCGCCTTTAATTTCATCTAAGGCAGCATAAATATTATCAAGTGAACCATAAGTATTTAACAGCTGCACTGCTGTCTTTTCGCCAATTCCCTTGACACCAGGAATATTATCTGATTTATCACCACAAAGAGCTTTAAAATCGACAATTTGTGAAGGTAAAATGCCCATCTTCTCTTTGACTTGTTCTGCTTCAAATTCCGTGATGCTATTTGTAGAGCGTTTTAGGGCATCTGGACTAAAATTCAGAACAGTGATTTCTTTGTCAGAATCGATCAATTGAAATAAATCGCGATCGCCAGTGAGAATCTTCACCCTATACCCAGCAGCAGTTACTCGCTGTGCTAAGGTTCCCAAAACATCATCTGCCTCGTAACCAGGTGCAGTGAAAATTGGTAGATTGAAGCCATTCAGCAATTCATGCAAGTTTGCTAAGTCGGGAATGAAGTCTTCTGGCGTTTCTTTGCGATCGGCTTTATAAGTATCGTCAGCTTCGTGGCGAAAAGTGGCTTCACCCAAATCAAAAGCGATCGCCATTGCTTGGGGCTGTTGTGTTGCCATTACCTCCAGCAGGCACTTCACAAAACCAAAACATATACTGGTAGGAATCCCCGTTTTAGTACGCAGTCCACCATCTCGCCCTTTAGCGAAAGCAAAGTATGAACGATACGCCAGGGAGTGTCCATCTACGAGGATGAACGTGGGGCGTGTTGCGGTTGCAGAAGTGATTTCAGACATAGCCCTATTTTAGCCAGAAGCTTTGTCACATAGTTAGCAATTTCAGATGCTAGTTCAGCTTTGCTTTGGCAACAATAGCGTAGTTTTGCGTACAAAGGGACTTCCAAATTAAAAACATCCAATTTTTTCTACTACTCACCACAGGCTCTAGAGCCTGTTAAGTTATATCTTGCACCTGCCTATCCCGCCTGAGAATAAATTCCCAGGCTAATAGCACAAGTCCACTCAAGTGGACTAAAACCCTTACTTAGTCTTCAATAGATAGACTTTAACTATAAGCCTCAGAATTCATTCTGAGGCGGTCGTGGGGACTGGTGCAAGTTCTGAGTTCTGACTTTTCCCGTTAAGTCTTGAAAGGCTTACTGATAAAGGATTTAACAAACAGCACAGCATATACGGTAGAGTAATTGAAATCGGGTGCTAAAGGTAACAAGCAATGCTGGACTGGTGGGAGAA
>NZ_JAIVFS010000002.1:0-311829 GCF_020829645.1 Nostoc mirabile CHAB5784
ACTCCACCACGTAAAGAAGCATCTGTTGCTGTTTAATACCTTAGATTATTCATACTTTTGCTAAGTCTCTGATTAACTCAGCCCTGCTGGGTCATTTTGTATAGCTTAGTCTAAACTCCAGTTAAAAGCGAACAAGTCGGGAAACCGCAAGGGCGCAGTGACTCCCCAACCTTAGTATCTTAGAAACAGATATAGGAATCATATTTGATTTCTGAAAAAATCTCGGTAGTCTTGTAATGGACTGTCTAGGCTTTAATGATTGCAAAAAAATTGTAGGTTGGGTGGAGGCTTTGCGTAACCCAACATCTAAAATGTTGCAAAAAAATTGTAGGTTGGGTGGAGGCTTTGCGTAACCCAACATCCTGATATATGTTGGGTTGCGCTCCGCTCCACCCAACCTACTAGCGTGTCAAGGCTAAAATGTTGCAATAAATTAGCGCTAATTTATTGCAACATTTTAGCCTTGACACGCTACTACGTGCATTTCAAAAATCAAATACTAGTCCTATACCTCGAAGTCGTGTTGAGGTACTTCAAAGTCGTGTTGAGGTACTCCAAAGTCGTTTTGAGGTACTTCAAAGTCGTTTTGAGGTACTCCAAAGTCGTTTTGAGGTACTTCAAAGTCGTTTTGAGGTACTCCAAAGTCGTTTTGAGGTACTTCAAAGTCGTTTTGAGGTACTCCAAAGTCGTTTTGAGGTACTCCAAAGTCGTTTTGAGGTACTTCAAAGTCGTTTTGAGGTACTCCAAAGTCGTTTTGAGGTACTCCAAAGTCGTTTTGAGGTACTTCAAAGTCGTGTTGGAGTACTTCAAACTTTGTCGCACCGCGATCAAGTACACAGGTGCGACGCGCTACACCAGTTTTATTTTTTAGCCTTAACCCAAGCGTATTGCTCTAAAGTATAGGGTTTAGTGAGACTTCTTGAATGCTGTCAAAATTGGGCAATGAATCTTTCACTGCTTCTTCAGTAACTTGTGTGCGATGGCACCGTTTGGCAAACTGACAATAATCACAGGTTTTGCTACCCTCCACCACTTGAGGAAACTGCTGGTTATTTTGGTAATTTTCCAGCCAATTAGTTAACTGGCTTAATAGTTGATTAAGTTTCTTTGCTGTTTGTGTATGTTGAACAGTATTGTAATTAAACTTAATATTTTGCGGTTTCCCCTCAGATTGGACAAACCAGTAAGTCATCGAAATATTTTCTGGCAAATAGTCGCTAGTTTCTGCCAATACATAGAGATAAAGCCGTGTTTGCCAGTTGGATTCTAACTTGCGTTTATTAGGTGGTTTAGGATAAGTTTTCCAGTCGAGAATTTGCGCTTGTTGGTTATCTGCAATCAATAAATCATAGACAACTGTCAGCAAATAGTCCTGAACTTGCAGAGTTCGGTAGTGTTCACTCTCACGAAAAGTTTGGTTGTCAGATGCAGGCGTTAAAATTTCTGGGGCAGCATCAGCAAAAGCTAGCATCCAGCTTTGCAGTTTAGCATCTGCTTGCAGGAAACTATCAATTGGCAAACCCATTTCTCGCTGCTGCATTAGCAAGTGAAAGCGACTACCCAAAGTTTGTCGTTCTTCTTGTTCTGGATTTGAGGGTGAATTTAGTTGTTCTAGGTAAGTATGTTGGAATTTACGCGGACAAGCTTCTAGTAAGTTAAGTTGTCCTTGAGACAGTCGCAGTAGTTGAGTGGGAGTTGACAGCATTCTTCTATTTTAGAAGCGATCGCTTTGGATAGAGAAACGATGCCCGTTAGCCAGGAAAAGCAATCAAGTTGCTATGAGGGATTACTTGATTGCTTGATAGGAGTGGTAAACTAACTATGGAATTGCTTTGTCTGAGTTAATTTTGGGCTGTTTCTCTGGATTATATGCACAGATTGCGATTCTGATTGGTTGTTAATGTACTCGGCGATTCGGACACCTGCCCCAATTACTTGGGCGATCGAGGCTATGATTGCGAATGCAGCTACGATCCGGTCTAACATAGAAACTTTATGGTTAGGGTCTTGCTTTTGGGATTTTGCTTTGTCTTGCATATTGTGGCTTAATGTTGTTTTGTAACTTCATAGCGGGTTAACTTAACCCATACTCACATTCTGATTGCCAAAGCCAAAAACCCACAAGTCAGCGAAATCAAGGATTATTAGTCAAATCAATAAAACTGAAGTTCAGTAAAGTTCAGTTTAGACTAGAAAGTAAATTTTTACCTTTTGCTAATCATGGACGTTGAAGAAGCTCTGACTTTTGCAGATGGCTTGGTTTCTGATAAGGAAAGTAAACGACTGAATGATTTGCAAAGGGACATATTCCGGGGAGCTTGGCAAGGTAAAAGTTACAAAGAGATTCACCAGAATTGCTCTTATCGCTGTGGTGTTGACCATATTATGCGAAATGTTGCCCCCAAACTATGGGAGCTTCTTTCCAAAGTGTTAGGGGAAAAAGTTACTAAAAATACTCTTCAGGCTGTACTGGAAAGAACTTGCAAACAGAAATCCCAACCAGTCAAACCCTTACTACCTCAAGCTATAGAAGAATATAAAGTAACGACTGCTAATAACCGCCAGGATTGGGGCCAAGCGCCTGGTATGAGCTTTTTTTCTGGACGTTTTGCAGAACTGTCTCAACTTCAACAGTGGCTCATCAAGGATAACTGCCAACTAGTGGCAATATTGGGAATGGGGGGAATTGGGAAAACTGCTTTATCTGTGAAACTGGCAAAGGAAGTTCAGGAGAATTTTGAGTCCTTGATTTGGCGAAGTCTCCGCAATGCTCCACCTATCAAAGAACTCTTAGCAGACATTATCCGGTTTTTATCTGATGAGAGAGAAACGGAGTTACCAGAAACTGTAAATGGTAGAGTAACGCTGCTGATTAATTATTTACGAGAGCGTCGTTGTCTTGTGGTATTTGATAATACAGAGACAATTTTACAAAGAGGCGATCGCGCCGGACAATATAGACAAGAATATGAAGATTATGGTCAACTACTTAGACGAATAGGGGAAGAACCACATCAAAGCTGCTTGGTGCTGACATCTCGTGAAAAACCAAAAGAATTTGCTCCTTTAGAGGGAGAAGCATCACCAGTCAGAACATTATCGTTACTCGGCTTAGGAGAAACAGAAGGGCAAAAAATTCTCCAAGATAAAGGCTTGTTTGGCTCACAACAAGAATGGGCCAAGCTAGTTGAGAAGTATTCAGGCAATCCTTTGGCATTAAAGCTAGTTTCTGAGCAAATTCGGGAGTTGTTTGGTGGTGATATCGCTGGCTTTCTGGCTAAAGGAGAGATAATTTTTGGTGACACCCGGAATTTACTAGACCAGCAATTTGAGCCTTTGTCAGAGATCGAAAAAGAAATAATCTATTGGCTAGCAATCAAGCGCGAGTTAGTTTCTCTAGACGAATTGCTAAATGATATTGTGCGTCTCTTGCCTAAAAGGGAAATACTAGAAGCGCTAGAATCTCTACGGAGGCGATCGCTAATTGAACAAAGAACGGCACTTTTCACCCTCCAGTCTGTGGTCATGGAATACATGACTGACAGACTAGTTGAACAGGTTTGTCACGAAATTACCACTTGTGATATTAAACTATTTATCAGCCATGTTTTAATGGAAGCTACGGCAAAAGATTATATTAGAAACACTCAGATTACCCTGATCCTTAAACCAATTATAGGTAGGTTATCAACTATTTTTAGATATGCTAAAAATATTGAACATCATCTATATCAAATTTTATTGTCCCTGCGACAGATTCCCCAAACAGCAGGATATGCAGGTGGAAATCTGTTAAATATTCTTTGTCAACTACAAATTGATTTTAGCGGCTATGACTTTTCTAATCTGACTATTTGGCAAGCATATTTACAAAGTGTGAATTTGCATCAGGTAAATTTTACCAATGCTGATTTAGCTAAGTCTGTTTTTGCAGAAACATCAGTTAGTATCTCGTCAGTAGCATTTAGCCCGAACGGAAAACTTTTGGCTACGGGTGATGCTGATGGCAAGACTTACTTGTGGCAAGTTGACGATGGAAAGCTACTTTTTGCCTGTACTGGTCATAGCAGTTGGGTAAAATCAGTTGCCTTCAGTCCCGATGGTCAAACTTTAGCTAGTGGCAGTGATGACCAAACAGTGAAGTTATGGGATGTTCGTGACGGTAAATGCCTGAAAACCTTGCAGGAACATAGCAATTGGGTCAGATCGGTTGCCTTTAGCCCCGATGGTCAAACTTTAGCTAGTGGCAGTGAAGACCAAACAGTGAAGTTATGGAATGTCCACACTGGAAAATGTCTGATAACTTTGCAGGGGAATACCAATCGAATTATGTCAGTTGCCTTCAGTCCCGATGGTCAAACTTTAGCTAGTGGCAGTGAAAAGCAAACAGTGAAGTTATGGGATGTCCCCAATGCTGAGTGCTTGATAACCTTGCAGGGGCATAACAATTGGGTAAGGTCAGTTGCTTTTAGTCCCGATGGTCAAATTTTAGCTAGCGGTAGTGACGACCAAACTGTGAAGTTATGGGATGTTCATGACGGTAAGTGCCTGAAAACCTTGCAGGGACATACCAATCGGGTATGGTCAGTTGCTTTCAGCCCCAATGGTCAAACCTTAGCTAGTGGTGGTGACGACCAAACGGTGAAATTATGGGATGTCTGTAATGGTAAGTGCCTGAAAACCTTTCTGGGACATACCGATCAGGTACGGTCGGTTGCTTTCAGTCCCGATGGTCAAACTTTAGCTAGTGGTAGTAAAAACCAAGCAATGAGGTTATGGGATGTCCATAATGGTTACTGCTTGAAAGTGTTGAAGGGGCGGCATAGCAATCGGGTAAGGTCAGTTGCCTTCAGTCCCGATGGTCAGACTTTGGCTAGTGGCAGTGAAAAGCAAACAGTTAAATTATGGGATGTCCCTAACGATAAGTTACTCAGAATTTTGCAGGGGCATAATAGTTGGGTACGGTCAATTGCCTTCAGTCCTGATGGTCAAATTTTAGCTAGCGGCAGCGAAAAGCAAACAATTAAATTATGGGATCTTCAGACGGGACAATGCCTCAAAAGGTTACAAGAACATACCAATCGAATTAGGTCAGTCGCCTTCAGTCCTAATGGTCAAATTTTAGCTAGCGGCAGTGACGACCAAACGGTGAAATTATGGGATGTCTATAGGGGAAAATGCCTGATAACTTTGCAAGGGCATACCAGTTGGGTAAGATCAGTAGCCTTTAGTCCCGATGGTCAAACTTTAGCTAGTGGCAGTGAAAACCAAAAAGTGAGGTTATGGGATATCCACACGGGAGAATGTGTCAAAATTTTGCTGGGACATAGCAATCGGATCAGGTCAGTTACTTTCAGCCCAGATGGTCAGACTTTAGCTAGCGGCAGTGATGACCAAACGGTGAAGTTATGGGATGTTCATAATGGTAAGTGCTTGACAACTTTGCAAGAACATACAAATCGAGTCTGGTCAGTTGCCTTTAGTCCTGATGGTAAGACTTTAGCTAGTGGCAGTGAAGACCAAACGATAAAATTATGGGATGTTCATCATGGCAAGTGCATTAAAACTTTGCAGGGGGCCAATTGGGTGCGGTCAGTTGCCTTTAGTCCTGATGGTCAAACCCTGATTTGTGGTAGCCAAGATGAGACAATTAAGCTTTGGGATGTATTGACAGGTGATTGCCTAAGAACACTGCGATCGCCACGACCTTACGAAAAAATGAATATCACCGGGGTTACAGGGTTAACGGCAGCGCAGTTAGTGACGCTAAAAGCTTTAGGGGCAGTGGAAGATGGAGAGCAAAAATAAAAGGTAAAAGAATGAACTTTGCCTTTTTACTTCATCCTTTTACCTTTTTTATGTACCTGATGCTTATTTCATGTTAGCCCTTGCGTCCTTCACTGCGGCAAAGAAAAATAATCCTGTGAGTGGAATGCTCAATGCCAGGATAATCGCAGTGGTCGTGAAACCAAAATCTGGTCGTCCGTAACTGAGTTCAAAAATCGAACCGACAGCCGCGATCGCACTTACACAAGAACCACCCAGAAATAAACCGCTTTTTGGAGTTAAATACACTACTAGCCCCCTACCTATGTTATTGGTTTCACCGCTTGATACGAGAAGCCATTCTTAGATAGCTCCTGGACTAAAGTCAAGGAGTTTTCCACACGGTCTACAAATACCACGCCGTTAAGGTGATCCATCTCGTGCTGAATGCAGCGTCCCAGGAGGTCATTAGCTTTTAATGTCCGGGGACGACCGTATTCGTCTTTGTAGGCAATTTCTACGACTTCGGGGCGCTTTACGTCTAGATATACGTTGGGAATACTCAAGCATCCTTCTTGGGCTACGGAGATGTCGCGGCTTACTTGTTTAATGGTGGGGTTAATCAGCACCAAAGGTGGATTAGCTGCGTTCTCTGGTTCCAGGTCGATGACAATTAGTTGTTTGTGAATTCCCACTTGGGGTGCAGCCAAACCAATGCCATCTTTGCTATACATAGTTTGCAACATTTCGCACACCACTTGGCGGAGTTCGTCATCAACTTTCGCAACTCGCTTTGCAGCTTGACGTAGGACGCGATCGCCTAAATAATGAAGCTCCAAAGGTGGATTTTTTAACTTTTTTTTCTCTACAGCAATTTCAGAAGGCATGGTCTTTATGGCTAGATGGTGAAAATTCCTACTACTTTAATTCTATAAGACTCATATTTGATTTTTGAAATACATATAGGGGAGCCAGTGTTTTGCGGAGGTTCCCGACGCTCGATAGCGTTAGCGAAGCAGTAGCGTTAGGGACTTCCAAATAAAAAAATACTCAAAAATTAACGAAAAAGCTCTCTCCTCCTCATTCCTCTGTGTTCTCTGTGTCTCTGTGGTTCGTTTATTTGGGTAATTTATTTCTTGGAAGTCCCTTAGCGATAGCGCAGCGTTAGCGATAGCGCAGCGTTAGCGATAGCGCAGCGTTAGCGAGGAACGAGCGTCGGAACGAGCGTCGGAACGAGCGTCGGAACGAGCGTCCGTTTCGCTCTAAGCGAACGTGAGTCCATCTCGTAGAGAAGATAACTAAATATAGCCAAAAATCTTTAGTCTACTTCAGTAGACTTTAGCTGTTAGCCTAGAACTTTAGTTCTAGGCGGGTGAGTCAAGCCGAAAGTTAAGCTGTTTCTAAGCTTTTGTTGACACCAATACCCTACAGGTGTACCTCACGTAAACGAGAACCGCTATATCAATCTTAGTTAGACCTAGTACCAATCTCCAAAATAATTCTAGTGAAGTCACCTTGCACCATCCTTGGAGTCATAATTTTATCTAGGGTTACGTCATCAAACAGTACTTTTCAAGCTTCTGAGGCTCACCTAATGTGAAATTGATTGTAAGTCGTTTGACAGCCCATTTCTGACTCACATCTGATTGCAACTAGGATTCCTATACAAAATTTTTCTTAGTAAAAAGACTTCTTCAATCTATTTTTTATTGATGAAAACCCATGTTTAACAATATTTTCTCGCATCCTCACCACATTCATTGACTAAATATAATAAAGACTTAAAACGAAGACCAACTATTTGTTCATAGAGGGGATTAATTTTACACAAAGGTGGAATCTGGAATAGAGTCCGACCGAAAACTGTAACAGTTCTTTCAAAAGGGCAATTGGAGGGAATTACTTTGCACAAGAGTTTGGCTAGATGATAATCATGTATTTCTATAGACTCAAGTTGATATCGGATCTGGCTTAATAAGTTATTATCCAAGTTGGCTTTATTTAAGAAGTTCATAATTTAAAATTCCTTCAATCAATCTTGTTTGTTCCTTTAAAGTTACAACTATCCTCAGATACTAAACATCGTAAAATTACCAAACTATTTTTCCCCTTTTTTAAAGTCAGTTGTAAAAACAGTAAAATTGCTTAGAAACCAGAACAGGTAGCCAATTGTTATCAATAACTGTAAGAGCGACAGTGAGTGTATCTATGGTAAATGGCACGAAGATAAGGTAAATGGTCGAGACAGCAAGAGGGTACAGGAGGAAAGGAGCAGGAAGCAATTATAAAAGCTGATGTATTGGCAAACTTTGCACTATTGACTATAAATAGTGGTGTTATTGACGCAAAGACGCAAAAGCTGAACTTAACGCCAAGGCGCTAAGTTCATTCAAATATCAATACGCTTGGGTTAAGGATAATCGTAGGTTGGGTGGAACTTAAGTGTTACCCAACAAACCCGCGAAAATGTTGGGTTTCGTTCCTCCACCCAACCTACGCAGTTTATGGTTTTTGGCGCTAACTGAACTGTATTGATTCAAATATTGAGGTGATGTGTGTTTAAATCTCTTACCAAACTTGACTATCTGCTCAAAGAAACTTTTCTCGGTTTACTGCGGGGAGGTTGGATGAATTGGGCAGCTGTAAGTACTGTAACAGTGTTACTGTTTTTATTCGGCTTGAGTTTGCAAACCTCTTGGCAAGTCGAAAAACTCCTCTACCAGTTTGGTAGCCAGCTAGAAGTATCAGTTTATCTCGAACCGGATACGCAAGTCGAAACTATTGAGCCACTGATCGCAAAAATGCCAGAGGTAGCGGCGATACAAAGCATTACCAAAGAGCAAGCTTGGACTAAGTTAGTTAAGGAAATGAGAATTTCTAATATTGAGGGGGCTACGCAGCAGCTAGGTGAGAATCCTCTGGTTGATGAGATGAAGGTAAAAGCGCGTAATTCTCAAGTTGTACCAACTTTAGCAACACAGTTGGCTAAATTGCCGGGAGTTGAGACGGTGCAGTATGTGGATGAAGCAGTTAAACGCATTGCCCAATTGCATCAAGGTCTGAACTGGATTACTTTAACAATTACAATTATTTTGACTTTAACAGCGATCGCAGTGACTACCACCACAATTCGGCTGATTGTCATGGCGCGACGCCAGGAAATTGAAATTATGCAACTAGTGGGAGCAACCAGAGCTTGGATTTACCTCCCATTTATTTTACAAGGAATTACCTTCGGTTTGGTTGGTGGTGCGATCGCTTGGAGTTTCATTTCAGTGATTCAACAGTTTCTCGGTAAGTTGCTAGCCAATCAACCTGAGTTTATTCAAGCTATCACCAACGGGGTGCAACTCACTCCAGCCCAAATTTTACTCTTGCCCCTGATTCTCTTGAGTTTCGGTGCAGCTGTAGGATTAATGGGAAGCTTATTCGCTGTCCGACGTTTTGCCAAAGGTTAGTCATTAATCATTGGCCATTGCAAAGGACAAATGACAAATGACTAATGACAAAACCTTATGAAATCGCAATGGGAATGTTTTCTGCAAAATCTCGGTGTATGGGAAGGTTCATTTACCAACTTTTCTCCCGAAGGTACACTTCTGAGCGAGACTCCTAGCCGTCTTTCTCTAGAAGGTTTGAACAATAACCAGACAGTGCTACTAACTCTGAGCCGTTCGGGAAGAGATGATGTAATCAGAGAATTTAGGTCTGTGGGAGGGGGTCTGTTATTGTTTGAAAATGGTTCATTTTCTGAGGGTTTAATTCAGCTAGGGCCATTTTCAGAATTCGGTGCAGAACTCGCTTTTGTTCATGGAAATCACCGCTTACGTCTGGTGCAACTGTTTGATAAGACTGGTAATCTAAGTAGACTAGTTCTAATTCGAGAACATCTAGCCACAACCCCAGCAGTAGAACGTCCACCTTTGCAGATAAATGATTTGTTGGGACAATGGCAAGGCCAAGCAGTAACAATATATCGAGATTTGCGTTCGCCTGATATTTACTCTACAACTTTGAAAATACAACTTGATGATACTGGGCGATTAATTCAAACTACCTCTTTTGGCGATCGTACAATTACCTCAACTGCTACCATTAAAGGTTCCATCGTTCTCTTTGACCAAGATCCCCAAAAGCAAGTACAAGTATTATTGTTACCTGATGGCGCTTCTGCAACTTCTTCTCTAAAGGTGCAATTACGTCAACCCTTATTCTTGGAAGCGGGTTGGTTAATCCAGTCAAATCTGCGCCAGAGGATGATTCGCAGGTATAACGATAAAGGCGAATGGGTTAATCTAACATTAGTTACTGAAGAAAGGGTATAAGAGACTTGTCGGGAAATAACGATAAAGATATCTGAAAGTACTGCTAAACATAGCTTACAGCCATTTTAATTAAAATTTCCCAAAACGCTAGCTGCATAAGATTTCAAAGATTTCTAGTCTTATTTCCCGACAACTCTAAGGAATTTGAGAGTGCGAGAGCATTTGCTTGTTGAGCGAGAGCATTTGCTTGTTGAGCGAGAGCATTTGCTTGTTTGGAAGTAGGTACGGTACTCTCTCTTTTTTCCAACGTCATCAACAATTGGTCTGACAAGCTTAATTTACCTGGTCGGGAAAGTTTTTTGTTTTGTTGCCTTTTGCGGTAGGGCGATGCCTCAGACTCTCCAGGGTCTAATCCAATACGCTTGGGTTAACTCAGAACTTGCACCAGTCCCACGACCGCCTCAGAATGAATTCTGAGGCTTATAGCTAAAGTCTATCTATTGAAGACTAAGTAAGGGTTTTAGTCCACTTGAGTGGACTTGGGCTATTAGCCTGGGAATTTATTCTCAGGCGGGATAGGCAGGTGCAAGATATAACTTAAGGCTAAAAACTTTTGGCAAAGTCAAGTTTTTTAACGTAGACGCTGCATCGGCTTGCCGCAGGCTACCACAGAGGCGCAGAGAAGCCAGTGCGCCCTTGCGGTTAAGAGACTTGAAGCAACTGGCGCGGCACTGAGAGAAGAAATAAATGCTTAACTGAACTGTATTGGGGTCTAATCTTACCTTATCTCGAAGGCGTTCAACAATCTCACGGCTTGCAACTTGTCGAACTTCCAGCCAAGAAGCAGTTTGAACTTCAGAGGTTTTAGGAACGGGAGGATCGATATCGGTAAGCTCACAATATACCGCTTCGGGAATGGTGACCGGAACCGACTCATGATACAGAGCAAGTAAATTTATTTATGGAGAAGGAAAAAATATGTATGTAGTGACGCACAGCGCGTTCGCCTTTGGCGTCTCGTAGAGAGAAATACGAAGTCATGCGTTGTTATGTAGCTTGACGCACGGACTTGCAATGCTCATGCAGGCTTTACAGTTATCCGAAATGCACCGACGTTATCTGAGTACCAAATAAGTGGAATTGATTCTTGAGGTATTTTGTAAAGACCACTACCATTGCTAGCTAGCTTATCAGAAGCTTTGACTAGAGCGGCAAAATACTCTTTTGAAGCATCAACTTCCGAAAGTGGAGATATGATTGCATCATTAATAATAAATGTCAACCATCCGTCTCTTACCGCAGTTAATGTTGACTGGTTAAGCTTTGTAACAGCTTCTAAATCATTCAGTTTTAAACCGGACTCATTTAAAACTTTAACTGGATCTTTTGTTGCTAGAGATTGATCAGGTTTTTTTGATTTTGTCCCTGGAAGCACTACTGCCAACAACATACCCCAGTTCAAGTCGTTGCGAAGTTTACACTGATCAAGACGGAATGGACTTTGAATATCTTCTCCATCTGGGCCAGTCCAATTTCGACGAAAGACTTTATCGTTCTTAAGTCGCTTTTCGACTGGTGGAGATCCATAGCGTTGCTTATCTTCGCTAGGAACTTTTCCACTATCCATATTTTGAACTATGAAATACCTTACTTGGTCTATAAAATTAACAATTTGATCTGATGCAAGATGGACACGTCCTTCGGATTCTAAAAGCACCTTTTCACCTTTCTCTAGATAAATTCCTGAATTTTGTAATCCAGCGGTTGCATCGATTGTCACATGACCACCTAAAGTGCTGTTATTTACGAATAATGGATCTCGTTCTTTGGCAATGCCAGCAATGAATGCAATAACGATAAGTGTTAATAAGAAAAGAGTTGTGATAATGAAAACTCTTTCTCTTTGTCTTGGATCTGCATTCCTGAAAAATATGAAGGCAACAAACGTAAAAACGAGTGCAATCAGCGCAAGTATCCCAAAAGGATTTCCTGATTTTTCGATAATTACGGGAATATTTTGTATAAGGCTATCCACATTACCTCTCTACATAGACTATTGGAATGTTTTTCCTACTACACATTTATATCAAAGAACAAGGACGTTCCAACGCTTGCTTAAGTAGCATTTGATATTCTTCATCCTCAACCCGATAAGCCCCAAACCTCTGCAAATGTGGATTCATCATTTGGGCATCAAAAAACACAAATTTCCTCTGGCGCAATCTTTCCACCAACTTTACCATCGCTACCTTCGAGCCTTCAGGAATCTGGTAAAACATCGACTCGCCAATAAAAGCCCCACCAATAACAATCCCTAAAATTCCCCCAGCTAATTCGTCACCCTGCCAAGTTTCAAAACTAAAAGCATAACCACTTTGGTAAAGTAGCCAATAAATCTTTTGTAATTCCGGTGAAATCCAAGTTGTTTCGCGGTTAGCACACCCAGCCACCACAGCTTGAAAGTCCCGATTAATAGCCACACTAAAACGCTCTTGATTCAAGACACGCTGCAAAGACTTAGGGTAGCGAAACCGTTCATCCAAAGGAATAAAAGTCCGATCGCAACTTCCGTACCAACTCAGGCGATCGCTATCATCAGCCATGAGAAAATAGCCTTGTGCATAACCCTCAACAATAGCCGCGATATCATATTGCATAAATAAATATAAAAAAACACTCTTAGAAACGCAATTCGATCCTATCAATCATCCTCAGCGTTCCTCTGCGTTTCCCTTTGCGTCCCTCTGCGTTTAAAATAAAAAAAATGACTCAACCAATTCCACCCATTACCCTACCACCGCCTGAAAACCCTCTGCTCGAAGGTGAATGGTTACGAGAACGCTTACAACGGTGGCTAGATACAGAATTTATCCCCGAAGCAGTCAACCAAAACATTGCCCAACGAGCCGCACAGATTTTTGTGCGTCAACGGATGGAAGGAGAAAACGACCTTGGTTCTCTGGTAATTGCCATTGTCACAGAGATGCAGTCGTATGATTTTTCCAATAGCTTCTACGGAGAGTTTGCGATCGCTAACGCCGTCAGCGATCTACTCTTAGAAAGTCTAGGAATTGATAAGTGTTGTGGTCAATAATATTTTGTCATTTGTCATTTGTCCTTTGTCATTTGTTCTTTACCAATGACTAATGACTAATGACTAATGACTCTTAACTACCAACTAGACTTAACAACTCCAGGCAATAGACCTTCATGCGCCCATTCTCTCAGCACGTTCCGAGACAACCCAAAATCGCGGTAAACACCTCTAGAACGACCAGTCAACCAGCAACGATTGCGGTGGCGGGTGGGCGCACTATTCCGGGGTAGCTGTTGAATCTTCCGGTGGACTTCCAACTTATCTAGGGGAGATGCTGCACTTTTGAACTCTTCCAGAAGAGCTTCCCGCTTGTCAGCATACTTTTCTATCAACCTGGTGCGCTTTTTCTCGCGCTCAATCAAGCTCTTTTTTGCCATATATTCTCTAACTTATTTAAAGACACCGTTTTCCATTCTACAGTCTCTCCATCAATTCTGGGGTTACTTGTGTCCCTTACCTTACAACCACTGGCTTATTAGCAGCAGGACATAAATCGGCAAGTTCACAAGCAATGCAAACGGGAGAGCGTGCTTTACAAATAGCACGACCGTGATAAATCAGGCGAATTGACCAATTTTCCCAATCAGGCTGTGGCAATAAACCCATTAAATCTTGCTCAATCCGAACGGGGTCTTTTGCTTGGGTTAAACCCAAACGTTCACTGAGGCGCTTGACGTGAGTATCTACCGTCACCCCAACATTAATGCCATAACCATGACCCAAGACTACATTTGCTGTCTTCCGCGCCACACCTGGAAGCTTTAATAATTGCTCCATTTGGTTTGGCACAACAGAGTCAAATTCGCTAACAATCATTCGACAGGCGGCTTGAATGTTCTTGGCTTTATTGCGATAAAACCCTGTTGAACGCACCAAGTTTTCTAATTCTACCAAGTCAGCGATCGCTAAACTCTCAGCATCAGGAAACCGATCAAATAAAGCTGGTGTCACCTTATTCACCCGCTCATCAGTACACTGAGCAGAGAGAATCGTTGCCACCAACAATTGTACTGGCGTTGAGTAGTTCAAAGAGCAAGTAGCATCTGGATAAAGACGCTTCAGCCGAGCTAAAATTTCTATCGCCCGTTGCTTTAAAGGTAAAAGTTTCTTTTCCCTATTCCCCACTCCCTACTCCCCACTCTTTATTTTCACTGAAATAATTTTTGTACCCACTCTAATTGGCTAGTTAATTGAGTGGTTTCTTTGACTATCAGAAAAATTCCTAACCCTAAGAGTAACACCAAACCGGTTTGCATTACACCTTCTTGAATCCGCGCAGGTACAGGCTTACCGCGTAAACCTTCAATCAGCAAAAAGGCGAGTTGTCCGCCATCCAAAGCTGGTAAAGGCAAAATATTGATAATAGCCAAGTTAATGCTGATAATTGCCGCAAAAGACAACAAATTTACGGTATTGTCCTCAGCTAACTTTGCACCGATTTTGACAATATTAACTGGCCCAGAAACTTGTCCAGCAGTTTGTTGAAAGTTGGTAATCAACTGACCAAAACCACTGAGTGTACCAACAAATAATTGTTGAAACCTGTTAGCAGCAATGCCAAAAATTTCAAAAGGACTATTAGGACGGCGATAAACTGCTGTAGCATTTGGACTAAGTGCCACACCAACTACACCTTTGCCATCGGCTCCCAGTTTTGGCGTTAATTTCAGGGATTGTTGTTGGTTGTCACGCAGAATTTTCAGTTCGATTTGCTGATTGGGATGAGTTTGAATTTCTTTTGTCAGCAAAGGAGTTGACTTATCAGAAGCCGGGAGTTCTTGACCGTTAACAGCCAGAATAATATCTCCTTCCCGAATTCCTGCTTGATAGGCAACAGATTCTTGATTAATAGGCTGTACGGTGACACCAGCTTTATAGTTTAATTCTTTGGGAATGCCGACGATACCCAATTGCAGAACCAACACTAAATAGGCAAATATTAAATTTGCGATCACTCCAGCGCTGATGACGATCGCCCTGTCTAAAACTGGACGGTTACGCAGCAGATTCGGGTCATTGGGTGGAATATCGCTATCGGGGTCATCATCGGGAAAGCCCACAAAGCCGCCCAAGGGAAAGGCGCGGACAGCATATTCGGTTTGTGAACCTTGGTACTTTAACAGAACTGGGCCAAAACCCAAAGAAAAGCGGTTAACGAGAATGCCTTGAGAACGTGCTGCAACAAAATGTCCCAACTCGTGTACCAAGATTAAAATAGCCAAAACTGCGATCGCTGCTAAAACTGACATAGAGCAAATTAGTGAAAATATTAAGCTATAGTTATCTCCATTCTAATTGGGCATAGGGCATAGGGCATGGAGCACTTGTACTGAGCGACTTGTGCCGAGCGACTTGTACTGAGCGTAGTCGAAGTAAGCCGAGGTAAGTCGAAGTATTGGGCATGGGGCATTAGTCATAGTTCGATTTTTCGTATCTGGTTCTAACATCTAAAGCTAGTAGTGGCGTGACGAGGCTAAATTGTTGCAAAAAAAATTGTAGGTTGGGTGGAGGCTAAGCCATTGCCAACATCCTGATATGTGTTGGGTTGCGCTCCGCTCCACCCAACCTACATCTAATGCATTGACATAGAGTAAATTAGTGAAGATATTAAGCTATAGTTATCTCCATTCTAATTGGGCATTGGGCATTGGTAAAAGACAAGGACTAATGACTAATGACAAATTACAAAACTCCACGCCCAAAATAAGGTTGCAATACTTCTGGTATCCTCACTGTCCCATCCGGTTGTTGATAATTCTCCAAAATTGCTGCCATAGTCCGTCCCACAGCCAAACCCGAACCATTGAGGGTATGTACGAACTGGGTACCTTTCTTCCCCGCCTCTTTGAAGCGAATATCAGCCCGTCGCGCCTGGAAATCTATAGTATTGGAACAGCTAGAAATTTCGCGGTATTTGCCAGAAGAAGGCAACCAAACCTCTAAATCATAAGTTTTGGTAGAGGCAAATCCCAAATCTCCAGTACTTAAATTTACTACTCGGTAAGGCAACTTCAACGCTTGTAAAATTGCTTCTGCATTCCCTACCAATTTCTCCAATTCATCAAAAGACGTACCGGGTTCGACAAACTTCACCATTTCCACCTTGTTGAACTGATGGAGGCGAATTAATCCGCGCATATCGCGCCCATAGCTACCAGCTTCCCGGCGAAAACAGGGAGTAAAAGCACAGTGGTAGATAGGCAAGTTTTCAGCAGCGAGAATTTCACCCCGATAAAGATTGGTAACTGGAACTTCCGCCGTAGGAATCAGCCACAAGTCATCATCAGCGCATTTAAAGCTTTCTTCAGCAAACTTAGGCAACTGACCGGTCGCTGTCAAAGACTCGGTATTAACTAACAGAGGCGGACTGACTTCCACATAACCAGCTTGAGTATGGAGAGACAGCATAAATTGAATTAATGCCCTCTCTAATGCCGCACCAGCGCCTATCAAAGTCACAAAGCGACTTTGGGCAACTTTCACAGCTCGTTCAACATTGAGAATACCTAGCTTTTCGCCAATTTCCCAGTGAGGGAGAATATTCGGATTTTGGGGAATGTACTCATCACCCCAACGCCGCACTTCTACGTTATCTTCCTCATTTTTACCAAGGGGTGTAGAGTCGCTTGGTAAGTTGGGAAGTGCCAACACAAGTTGGGCAATTTCAGCTTTGAGTTCTTTTTCTTGGGGTTCCAGTTCGCTCAACGTAGCTTTGACAGAGTTACCTTCATCCCGCAAAGCCTGAATTTCTGGGTCTTGAGGATTTATCCCAGATTTAATCTTTTGCCCGACAATTTTACCAATTTCGTTGCTACGAGCTTGAAGTTGACTGCGCGTTCCCTCAAGTTCCCGTTGTTGCCGATCTAACTGTAATATCGGTTCAATGTCGTATTTACCACTACGACTATTCAATCGTTCTTGAACTAATTGCGGATTTTCCCGTATTTGCTTGATATCCAGCACAGATTTTTCTCAGTTTTTAGCCTATTCTCTACCTGCCAACACATCAGCATATACTGATTTTGGCTTGCCATGACCAGAAAAGCAAACATAAAAATTTTGCCCTGCCAATCTTGCTACGGCTAGAAAAATTTAAAATCCAAAATTTGGTATTACTCCTCTGATTTTCTAAGGACGGTTAATGCGATTAAGCAACCAAAGTGATGCAATAAGCCCTGCAAAATGCGCTGAGACAGTGTTGGTGTTTGCCTGTACCACAAGCATATCTAGACCGCTAATAATTCGGGTGGGGTCAAAAAATTGCGTAGTTATAGCTTGCGGGGATATGGATCTTGCTACCAGTGTACCGACGATCGCTTGCGCCCCCAAAAGAGTTACCAGCGTTCCCCCTAAATTCACCCACAGCCCTAAGCGTAATACTTGCACAGTCTCGCTTTTCCGAGGGCGGTTGCTGGGATTGGAGGATTCCAATTGCTTGCCAATTCTAGTGTAACGGTAAGCTAAATAAATGCCCCCACCCAAAATAACCAGTCCACAAACTGCTAAAAATACGCCAAAGCCAGTCCCAGGATTATTACTAGGACTGCCAGTTCTTTGATTAAAGATGGCGAACAGCAACACAATTATGCTAGAAACAACGCCTAGTACTAGCTGAATCCAGAAGCTAATCCAACCTGTAAGGCGAAAAGTTTGGGCAATTGCCCGGAGAGTTGAGGAAGATGATGGAGCATCGGGAGTTTGTGACATACTGATCACCAATGTGCTGGGCGCTTGATTAAGGGACGCGAGGACAAGGGGACGCGGAGAGTTCTTTACCCGCGTCAGAGCGTTTCCCCGTCTTCTTTCTGAATTTTCACGGTATCTGGAAAACCTCACTTCTATTTCTCTCTTCTAGAAGGAGAGAGACTTTGAATTTTCCCCCTTAGAGTGTCGGGAAGAGGGGGTTAGGTTAATCGTTAGCTTTTCCATATAACCTGAATTGTCAGGTCTTCTTTCCCCCCACCTTTGGGTCTTCTTTGATAAATTTACTATCACACTTGCCATAAGAGACAAAAGATTCTCTTGTTGAGAAAATCAGTAATGGTTACTGCTTAAGTGTTTCCACTGGCGTAGCAGCTTTAACCCAGACATATCCCTTAGCGTAAGCTTTCAGAATTCGCATTGGAAAAATCACTGGAAAACAAAGTGTTTATTAACTTTTACAGACAAAATAGCATTTTACCTGTAAAATTTCTTCGATGGCATTTTATTGCTTAAGCAGTTCTAACTAGCTCGGCATCACTTAACACCAAGACAGTGAATTTGGCACTGTCTGTCCGCTCCTCACCACCCGTATCGAGCTTGAGTAGGGATACACTATTTTGTGCCCCTAAAACTCGCAAACTCGTCCCACAACTTCACAGGCGTGGGTAGTTATTTCGTATTTACGCAATGGATATCTAGTCTAAGTAGCTTTATATATATTACTCACTTAGTAGTAGCACTGTATACTGACTACAAGGATTGTAGACCCTACCCTAAGGCATTTTTTTAGCCATTCACTAACCATGAAACTTGAGGATATATATCAATTCTTTGAAAATCCTCCGCCAACTTACCTTTGTCAGGAAGTAGCAGTTTGTTACATACTGTCTGTTTTGTTACAAGGTGAATCCTACGGAACCGAGTTGATTGAGCAATTAGAAACTGAATATCCAACCTATAGGCTTTCGGATACCGTACTTTATAGTGCAATCAAATTTCTGGAAGATGAAAGGGCAATCACTGGATATTGGAAGAAACTCGAAGGACGAGGACGCCCCAGGCGAATGTACCAAGTTTCTCCAGAATGGCAAGTTCAAGCGCAGGATTTAGCTTTTCAATGGCTTGACTACATCAACAAGAGGACAAAGTAACGAATAATTGATAATGAATAAGTCTCCTCCAGTCAAACAATAACAATTAGTTATGGATACTGCTATTTTGCTATCTACGTTCCTGCTAACCTTGTTGTTATCAGTTGGGCTGTTTTTCTTTATTCGTGCCTCGACTAAAGACCGCATAGAAACAGCGCAACTGGTATCTGAGCAAGACGAAGCTGCTTTAATGTCTCAATTAAAAGAGTATTTTCGCTCGCGGTCTTACCGAGTAGCAGAGGTAGACCGAGAACAAAACAAAGTGACTTTTGAAGGTAATGTTCGCCCCAGTTGGTTCTTAGCTATATTTTTAACTCTGCTGGCAGCGACTGGTATTGTTTGTCTATCACTAGTCGTGTACTTGCTTTTTCCTAACTTCAGTACCTTTGTTCTGCCTATGGTACTGCTGTCGCCCTTGAGTGGTCTATTTTATTGGAAAAAATCTGGAAGACTTGAGAAGGTGTCGCTCAAAGTAGAAACAACTAAGAACGAACTAACCTCCTCAAGTAAGATCACTGTAGTTGCCCATCGAGATGAACTCAGCGAGTTACAGAGGAATCTACAGCTCAAGGCTGGTGAATAATTGTTGGTTTTTATGACGATCTATTAACTATGATATGCAGACTTATGACCTGACCTACTCTTTATGAAATAGAAAGTAGGAAGGAGGAAATCGAGACTTCTGCTTTGTCAATTTTCCCCACGACTTGTGTCGCAGGGAAAAATTTAAATTCATTAACTTAAATTCGTTGACAGAGCTTGGTTAACAATTTACGGCACAAGAGTGCAACTTCACTAGCGCTTTTGGAGGCGCTTGGCTCTATACCCATTTCCTTCTGCATCATGACACTAGCATCAACCCATGCAATCTAGCGTGGTTTGAGACAAGTTAATTTTCCAACTACCTGGACTAGCCTTAAAAAGCAAATCAGCTCCAAACTAAAAAAAAATTAAATTTTGCATAAACTTAGCAATTTTGCCAGTTCAATAATAGTCAGGAGCCACATTCAATGCCTAAGATGACTGTTTATAGTTCACCGACTAGCTAAAGCAAGAGGTTCTTGACCTGGCGAAGGTTCTAACACCCTCAAGCTAGGAAACAAGAAATGGTTTTCCTCTACGTATTGAGCACCAAAGAGTCCCTTTTCTGCCCAGAAATAACGGTCTGTGGTGTGTTCATTTCGCTTTACGAGTAGCAACGCAGGTGGCAAAATACCTTCAGCTTGAATAAATCTTCTCGCTGCTGTCACAGGTTTTTCTTCGCCACTTTCGATGCTATATTGAGGCACATGTTCCAAAATTCGCCGTCCTTCCTGACGACGACGACTTTTCCTTTTGCGTCTCCTTGCCAATCTATTGTCCTCCTCTTTCAAGCTATAGATTGTAGTGATAGCTACAAAATCAGTCGTCATTATATAGGTTCTAGTTCAAAAGATCAATAGTTTTTAACCTTTTAATTTAATAAAATTAATATCTTTGGAGATAGAGAAAACAAAATAACCTAAGGATATAATCCCTTGGTACAAACCTTTCATGTAGAAGATTTTAGTTAAGCTTTATTAAATGGGTGAGGTAAAAACTAAGTATCTTCTCTTAATCATGCCTCAAAATCTGTAATATTGAGCAAAAGCTAAAAAATGTTAATGTCTGCCAGTTCCGATTTTCTTGCTCTATGTCGAGAGCAAATAGCGCTGCTAACCCAAGGGCTGGGAGCAACTTTAAGTATTGTGTACCTGACACAAGAATTGGTAGAGACTCCTTCGGGTGAGGCCAAACTGATTCCTGTGGTAATCTACCCGGAAACAGCATTATTACCAGCAGGGGAAGAAATTGCTGAAGCGACAGTACACAAGCAACTTCAAGTTGGAAATGTGTTTATATTACCCAATCATCAGAGAAGGTTATTGACAGCAGGATCAGAATCTCCAACCTCGTCACCGGAGTCTGAGATACCAGATGCGTCTCAACCCCATCTAAAAAAGGAATATTTATTTAGTGGCAACCAAATTGTTTTACCTCTGGTTTATGAGGGTGTGATGATGGGGTTACTAGTGACGGGTAGGGAAGACCGGGCATGGAATGAACATGAGGAAAGTCAGATTCAACGGATAGCGCAAACACTGGCGATCGCTTGTATTTTAGATCAACGGCGAGCATGGTTTGAGCAGCAGTTGCATGAGCAACAAATTCTCCAAGAAAAACAGCGAGATTTGCTGGATAACCTGTTGCATCAGTTTCGTAACCCTTTAACGGCATTACGGACTTTTGGTAAACTGCTATTGAAAAGGCTCAGACCAGCAGACTCCAACCGAAATGTGGCAAATAGTATTGTGCGGGAAAGCGATCGCCTCCAAGAATTGCTGCAACAATTTGATCAAGTAATTGATTTGACAGAGGCAGATTTAGCACCACTACATCTCCCTGAAGAAGTATTTGTAGAAGCAACTATCCAAAAAGACGCTAAACCGCCGTTATTATTGCCGGGAACGGGAGATAAAGCAGTAGACTGCTCGTTAGCAGATATATTAGAACCATTATTAATATCAGCCACAGCGATCGCACAAGAGCGAAAGCTAAAACTAATAACTGAAATTCAACAAAATTCACCCCTAGTACGTGCCAACGTCAAAGCATTACGAGAGGTGTTAACTAATATTATTGATAATGCTTTGAAATACACTCCCACTGGGGGCAAAATTTTGATTCAGGCGGGGCAAGAAAAGGCTAATTTTCAGGGAATTGTCATTAGTGACAACGGGCCTGGCATTCCCCCCCAGGATTTAGAACATCTTGGAGAACGGCATTATCGGGGTGTACAAGCGCAAACAGAAATCCCCGGCACTGGTTTAGGGTTAGCGATCGCTAAACAATTAATAGAGCAAATGCAGGGCGAAATCGAGGTTTTCAGCCCTGCAATCAACTCTAAGCTAACTTCACCCGATGCGCCGGGGACTACATTTATTATTTGGTTGCCGGAAGTTGAGAATTAGTCATTTGTCATTTGTAAAGACTAATGGCTAATAACTGAAGTTGAGAGTTAGTCATTTGTCTTTTGTAAATACCAGTGCTATTTCATTCTCATCTAGCCCGCCTCAGAATAAATTCTGAGGCTAATAGCACTCATTCGTCTAAAAACGACTAATAAAGGCTTTTAGTCCACTAAGCGTGGACTTGGGCTATGAGCCGCGGAACTTTAGTTCTGGGCGGTTTATGTCTAGAACGAAATAGCCCTGTGTAAATACTAATAACCAATGACCAATGACTATCTTAGTGAAACCAACAAGTTTTGATTGATTGTCATTTGTAAATCGGTGTCTGGGTCAATAGCAATTAAATCAACACTATTTTTACCGAAGAACAAACCAACCAATGCACCGATACCAGCACCACCCAAGACTTCTTCTGTGGCAATGGCGCGATCGCCTGTGACGGCAGATACCGCAGCTGCTGCACCTGCGCCCAATACAGTATTCTTGATAATTGAACCAGTACTAGTACCTTTGTTGACGGTTTCAGTTTTGGTAATCACTTCAGAGCTAGCGTTAAGCTGATACTCTTGACCTGTAGTTAAAACTAGTCTCTCGGCAACGAATTGAGAACCACCTGTAGCAGGTTTGAGTTGACCAATCACCTGACTACCAGCCGGAATCACTACAGCACCTTCTTGCGTAACCACGTTTTGGGATACTGTCAATGTCAAAGGCGCTGTTTCATCCTTTGTAACCAGAATTTTTTCTGCCTTGTCATACTTCACAGGGATAGCAGTCCCTTGAGGAATTGTCACAGCTATAGGTGTTGGGGTAGTAGACCCGACAGCCACGACATAAGGCGAGTTAATTGCTGAGGCTTGATTAGAACTAACCAAAGCTTGGTAAATAAAAGCTGCTACCTGGGCGCGAGTGGCGGTTGCAGTTGGATTCAGGAACTTCACATTAGGATAGTTCACCACAATTTGCTTCTCTGTTGCTGCTGCGATCGGGCTACGGGCATAGCTAGCGATGTTAGAAGCATCGTTGAAGTATTGCAGAGTGCTTTCGGTATTGCCGCTAGGACTATATTCCAGACCGTTGGCGAGGGAAACCAAAACCTGCTGGCGGGGAATAGCTTGGTTAGGCTCAAAACGATTTCCAGGATAACCAGATAAGAAACCAATGCTATAAGCTTGCCCAATGGCACTGGATGCCCAATAGTTGCTGGGCACATCAACAAAATTGATTGACGGACGTTGCGCTGGTTTTTGGAAAGCTTTGTTGACCATAGCGGCAAATTGAGCGCGTGTCACCGCTTCTTCAGGGCGGAAAGTACCATCAGGAAATCCGGCAATTACATCTCGCCCTGACAATTGTTGAATAAATTGTGCTGCCCAATAGTTAGATGAAACATCAGAAAAAGTAGTTTGAGCAAAAGATGGTGAAGCTGTAATGAAAGGCGCTACAGTACCGACTGTGACGCTTAAAGCCATGAGTGCAGCTGTTCCAGATTGCAAACGATTTAAAGTAAACATTAATTTTTAATCCCGGTACAATTAGTTTTTTTTACTGTTAATTAATTAGACCTTTGCTGAAATATTAGGTTCCCAATTATTTCTGCTTTTTGTAAAAACCATTACTTCCGACATACAATATAATCAGATAGTAAAAATCAGAAAATACCTGCCAACAGAGCTAGCAAGAGGTAATAGTGTAATCAGCCCATTACCGATTAACGCTATTAAATAAGTATTTTAAAAAATATGAATACTGAGTGAGACGATATAGAGAGAGAATAGTTGCTGAAAAATAGATTTTTTAGGGTTAAAAATGAAGGCGATCGCACACTATAGTTAAAGTGGCGATCGCCTATTAGGGATGATTAAAGTCACAACTTGAATTGAGTTACGACATAAGGCAGTTAATTCCTGGGGTTTGACACGACATAGGGCGAGTTAATTGCTGGGGCTTGATTAGAACTAACCAATGCTTGGTAGATAAAAGCTGCTACCTGGGCGCGAGTAGCAGTTGCAGTTGGATTCAGGGACTTCAAATTAGGATAGTTGACAACAATTTGCTTTTCACTTGCTGCTGCGATCGGGCTACGGGCGTAGCTAGCGATGTTAGAGGCATCGTTGAAATACTTCAGAGTGCTTTCGGTATTGCCACCAGAAGTATATCCTAGACCGTTGGCGAGGGAAACCAAAACCTGCTGGCGGGGAATAGCCTGGTTAGGCCCAAAGCGATTACCAGGATATCCTGATAAGAAACCAATGCTATAGGCTTGCCCAATGGCACTGGATGCCCAGTAGTTGCTAGGCACATCAGAAAATTTGATCGCCTGCCGTTGCTGTGCTTTTTGGAAAGCTTTGTTGAGCATTGCGGCAAATTGAGCGCGTGTCACAGGTTCTTCAGGGCGGAAGCTACCATCAGGAAATCCAGCAATTACACCTCGCTGTGACAATTGTTGAATAAATTGTGCCGCCCAATAGTTGCTAGGCACATCAGAAAAAGCAGTAGTTTGAGCCAAAGATGAAGGAGTAGTTTGAGCCAAAGATGTCGGGGAGCATCCCACTTGGATGGGTTTGTTTTGCAAAGTATAAATCATTGGCTCACAAACTAAACTTGCCGACTTAGACTCTACATTAGTCCGCCTTGGCGGATTTTGTTTATCTAGCTGTGATTGCCAATTTTCAGATATTTTTTCTAGAGTGGGATGCTTACTTAAAAACTCTGAGTCTGCAACAACATCGTTAGGGCCCTTAACACTTACCTTAGAACTATTGAGGTAGATATTATAGTCATAAGTAACGTTTTTAGTTTTATAACTACTGTTAATATTCTTGCCAGGGAAAGCATAGAGAATATTCCTTAATATTCTGACATCCGACGAATTATTAGCAAATATTTGCCCATCTTTAATTTCTGGACTCTGATTATTTAAAACAGCAGTGTTATTTACAATATCAACATGAGCACTTATAAATGTATGAATGCCGGAACCACCATTATTAAATGTAAGATTATTTTTAACTAAAGTACGTCCTGTATATGCACTTAATTTTAAGTTCTTCTGCTCATTTTTTGAACTATCGATAATGATGCCATTCCCATCTGTGATCTTTCCGACTGCGATCCAAGGGATGTACATGCGATTGTTGTAGCTTTTGTTGTTAGTTACGAACATCTTGTATCCCCGGTTATTGTCAGAATTCCAATTGTTCAACATTGAAATGCCACTACAACCATAAACACTATACCAGGCATTATTGAACACCACGTTATTATCTACTGTTACATAGTCGGATTGAATCGCTGAAATACCTACTCCTCCACAGTCATGCACTTTGTTGTTCAGAATACGGATGTGATGAACACGACCATTGGTTCGTCCGTCAATGCTGATGCAGTTTCCATTCGTCAGTGGATTTAGTTTGTTAGTCTTCTGACTCATCGCATAATCAAGGGTGATATTGGCATTGTTCCCTATAACCTCCAGCCCGTTGATCTCGATATATGAAGCTCCATTTGAAATCAGGATACCGTTCCATGTATTGTGCTGAATTTTTGGGGAATGCCCAGGATATGCTTTATACCTAATCCATGCTTTTGCAGTTCCAGAACGTTTAATACTTACTACACTCCCAGCTTTGGCTATATTTTTGTATACTCCGTTCATAATCAATACTGTATCGCCAGGGTTGGTAAGGTCTGCTGCTTTTTGAATTGTCCTAAAGGCGGCTGAAGTAGAGAGTCCGCTATTTTGGTCTTTTCCACTACCACTAACATAGTATGTTTTCGGTTTTGAATTGGCGCTAATTAGCTGGGGGCTGGATAGGCTCATTTCCTTATTAGTGGATACCTGATGGAAGTTTTGAGCTAAAAATTCTTTTATCCTTTCTCCCTGAGTTAAAAGAATTAATACTACGGGAATTGCAAGATATGCGCCTATACCTAAACCTCGAATTTCCATAAGTAAAACCTCCTTTATTGCCACTATTTAACAAAAATATCAGGATATTACGTAATTTTGAATACTCTTTTGGATAGAGAAGAAAATAGAACCGATTTTACTAGCTCCTCACATATAGGAATCGTATTTGATTTTTGAAATTATCTACGTGGTGCGCGTTCGCAAAGCGTCTCGCAGAGAAGCGCAGCGCAAGCGCGATAGGCGGGGAGTTGGGAGTGGAGAGTTAGGCTTTTCGAGTTGTACCGAGCTTCTTCAGAAATCAAATATTAGTCCTATAGCGCAATTAAATAAGTATTTTAATCAATACTGATACTGATTAAGACACTATAGAGCAATACAGTTCAGTTAAGCCATAAAAATAAATTTGCGTAGGTTGGGTTGAGGAACGAAACCCAACATTTTCGGGCATTTGTTGGGTAACACTAAAGTTCAACCCAACCTACAATTATCCTTAACCCAAGCGTATTGCAATATAGAGGTAGAATAGTTGCTGCTAAATATAATTTTTTACTATCAAAAATTAAGGCGATCGCACAGTATATTTAAAGTTGCGATCGCCTATCAGGGGTGATTAAAGTCACGACTTGAATTGAGTTAAATCTAGTAGCGGGATATTGGTACTAAATTCAAGTTAGAATTCAGTGTGAGCCTCAAATCCTGTGCGGGTCTAAGAACAAAGGCATTTCCTTGTTTTTTCCGCAACAGCACACTTGCTCCCGCACCCGCAGCCCCACCGATAACAGGTTTTAAATCGTCAATTCTGCGGTTACCAGTAACTAGTGAACCTAAAAGACCAGCACCCGCACCGATAGCTGCATCAGTTAAAATCTGACCTGTGCTGGGCCCCTGTGAAACTTTTTGAGTTGTGGTATATGTCCGAGAACTTGCATTAATTGACTGACGCTGACCATTAGAAAATTCTAATTCTTGAGCTACAAACCGCACGCCTTTTCCTTGATTATCAGCTGTATCTCTTGAATAACTATCTAGGTCAACAGCTTCTAGTCGTCCATTTACTTTAGTACCGGCGGGAATCAAGACATTTCTATTCCTATCGATAATGTCATTCGCTATTCTCAAGGTTAGAGATTTAGTTTCCCCAGGAGCAATAGTAATTGTCTCTTTCTCATAGGTAACAGGTAAAGCAACCCCAGAAGGAATGGTAACATTTCCATATTGCCCAATTCTGTCTTGCCCAATTCTGTATTGTGCATTAGCAGGAGCTAAAGTTAACAGTGGGGCAGTGACGCTTGTGGTAACGGCTATTGCCATAAGCGCAGCAGTTCCAGATTTCCATTGATGTAAGCGAGTCATAAGTGGGTAAACCTTTGTGTATGTTATGTATCTAATGACGTGGATTCACTGAGTTTGTTTCTGAAATTTATGAAACCTGTTTATAGGCGATTCGGAATATTAAGGTGCTTATATAACCTGAAGTTTGTGTTACAGCCACGCCTATCGGAGATATCGCTCCTCAGAATTTGTATCTTGCTAATGCGCGTCACTAAATAGATGGTGAGATACTCTCAACATGACGCAAAATAAGTCTAATTGTTTCCAGAGTTGTTTCATTGTTTACGTCCACATATCTACACCACTGAATAGAGGCGAATGGGCTGACTGCGAACTGGTACTTCTATTATAGATTTATTTGCTAAAACTTGGGAAAGGTTTTCGCTTTCTTTGTCAGTCAGGAGCAAAGCCAGGGACACCTCATCTTTCGTAAGGGCACAGCATGGTCTATTTACGATCGCAGGATAATTAAGAAAAGCCTGAGACCAACCTATTTTAGGTAATGCACATCACGATGCATTTGTACAGTACGTAAGTCCTATTAACTAGCCCTTTCAAGGTGGGTAAAATCTCTTTTTTTCTCTCTGCGCTGCGCCAGTTGCTTCAAGTCTCTTAACCGCAAGGGCGCACTGGCTTCTCTGTGCCTCTGCGGTTTAAAAATAATTTTTCTAACTTTATTAGGCGCAGAGAACACAGAGTAAAGAGCTTTAAGAGGAATTTCTGGTCTAAAATTGTTATCCACCTTGAAAGGGCTAGTCCTATTAACCTAAAAGTCATGTCCCGCAAGGAACTTCAGTTCCTTGCTAATAGCAAAAGTCATCTCTTGATGACTAAGATATGCCCCAATACTCCTCGGTTAAGAATATTCGTAGGTTGGGTTGAGCTTAAGCGTTACCCAACAAACCCTTCAAAATATTGGGTTTCGTTCCTCAACCCAACCTACACATTTTTATTTTTTAGCCAAAACTTACGCAGTATTGAGATATAGCCAAAAATCTAAAGTCTACTTTAGTAGACTTTAGCTAAAAGCCAAAGAACTTTAGTTCCAGGCGGGTGAGTCAAGCCGAAAGTTTTGCTATTTTTAGCTTAATTTGACACCAATGAACGCAGTGGCTGCCCAACCTACAGATATTATAAGTGTTTAACCGAACCTAATATCACTCGCCCCTTGCACGTCTTGTAAGAGGTATTTTCTCAAGTAGTAAAGGTTATTGGAAATAAATTTTGATGCGATCGCAGCAATTCTTGTGCTGGGTTAAAATTTATCAATTATGGAATATGGGTATGTATCGGTTCTCAATTGCATAAAATGCATAAAATACAGGAGCCAGTTGTGTGGGCGTCTTAAGAGAGTTGAGCAAACTGGCTTATCGTTGGTAGGATTTCTCACAGGTACGACCGCTACAAACCTGGTATTGGAGCCGAAAAAATCTCTAGTGTAATTACATCCTCAAGCGCGAACAGGAGCAGATGTTTTAACAGCGAAAGCTCTTAGTGTTTCTTCTTTGGCAATTTTTTACTAGATATCAAGTACATCCCTACCAGGAATAGACCCGCTACTGTTGCAGGTTCAGGTATGGTTTTGATTTTGGCATAAATAGCTGTTTTAGTTGTGCCTCCTTCAAGAGCCTTAATACTTATCTGGCCAAAGTCTGCATTAAAACCAGTTAGTTCAAGCGTGTATTCATTGCCTTCAAAGGTAAAAGTCGGATTACTAAAGTTTTCGTCTATAAATACAAAGTCTGCATTCTCTTCTTCAGAATTTGTTGCGTCATTAGGTGTATTTACTAGATGCAATTTAAAATTAAAAACTTGGCTGATTCCAATGGGAGGGCTGAAGGATACATTGACATTTAAAGGCACATCTTCAACGCTTGTACCTTTAACTACAGTTCCATTAAAGTAAGCTAAATCAGCTATTTTGAATACAGAGTTAATGTCAGTTGAAAACGAATTTCCAGTAAAGGTAAGTTTATTTGAGCCTGTTATTGTACACCCACTAGGATTTGGACTTGGTAGACACACATTAGCATCACCCCAAGTAAATATGTTGTTTCCCACACCTGTGTATATGGGATTGGGATTGATATCGGTGCTTCCTGAAGTAGGTTTTCCCCATGTACCAGTAGAGATACCAGAAAAAGTTAGAGCATCTGCTTGGTCAGAGAAACCAAGTGCTGTGGTTGCACCCACAAAAAAACTAGATATAGCAGCCGCAAAAACCAAACTTAGTTTCATAACTTAAGTATCCAAATCTCATTCTGGAGCTTTTTAAACTATGTCTCCAGTCTACCTTAGTAAATTTACGGAAGACACACCAATATTTTATTGGATTTATATATTATAAAATCTTATTTAAGGATTTATATTATTAAGCTAAATTTATGTATTGTCACAATATCTTACCATTTTGTAATTACTAAAACAGTAATTGCGTAGGCGTAGCCCGTCGTAGACATCGTTACATTACTTGGTTCTCTAATTAATTGTCAAGTCAATATAAAGTTACTCTTTTTGACACTCTCCGCGCTATTGGGACGAATCGGGAGCATCCCAATTTTGCACGAAGGTGTAAGTCAAAAGCGAATGAAGCAGTAGCGTAGTGTTCGCGCAGCGTGTCGCAGACAAGCAATCGCAAGATAGGGATTGCTTCACTCCACTACGTTGCGTACCCTGCGGGAACGCCTTGGGCGAACGCAATGACAATAGACCTCTTGCAAAAGTCCCTAACACACCCCACCCCTAACCCCTCCCCGCTTGCGGGGAGGGGAGCGTTTGCGTGAGCAAATGCGGGGTGGGGTTCTTTATTTTTGATTTATGCAAGAGGTCTAATTCATAACGTGGTTTTGATATAACTTACATATTTGGGATGCTCCCGACAAATCTGATTCGTTGGTCGAATTCAAGGTGATTTACTGCGCCGTTCTCCTGTTGTTGATGGTAGGTATGTGGTACTTGCTGCCACAAGCTTTCCCACGGAAAAGCAGAAATCATCTATATCACAATACGCTTGGGTTAAGCCCCAAATCCAATGCAAGAGACGTTGCAATTGCTAGTCTCTACATACCTAAAATCAATACCAAAAATCCTTAACCCAAGCGTATTGCTTTATAGCTCAATACGCTTGGATTAAGAAGAAGAATAGTAGGTTGGGTTGAGCATAAGCGTTACCCAACAAAGCCTTGATAATGTTGGGTTTCGTTCCTCAACCCAACCTACGCCAGTTTTAGTTTTTAGCCTTAACCCAAGCGTATTGCTTTATAGCTTTGACAAAATCTCTGGCAACAACTGACTAGGAACTTTAGATAAAGCCAGATTTTGTCCCTGTATGCCTAATTCATTATGAAAAGCACGAATAGTTTTCACTATATAATTAAAGGTTGTTTGATAAACCTCTGGCTGTTTGCTTAATCCGTTTAAGGCTTGTAAATGGTTGTCTAATGCTACTTCTAGATGTTGAGAACGTGTTGCTTTGTCACCATTAAATGACTTATCTATTACTAGCTGATAATGTGCTAGTCCCAGGTTGTTATAAGAGGCAAGCAAATCAAAACTTAAAGGAATACCGCTAAGTGAGTGAGCCAAGGCTATGGCCTCTTCGTAAGCGCTGATACATAGTTGCAGATACTTTTGCCGTGCCTCTTGAGTTGTCTGAGATAGGTTTGCTAGATGCCAGTAGGCAGTACCCAGATTATTTTGTGTAGCAGCGCAGGCGCTGGGAACATTAGCTGGAGTGCGATACTTGAGAGCTTCAGTGTAGACATCTATAGCTAGCTGGAGATTTTGGGCAGGTTGTTCGTATTGTGCTAGATTCCAACAGGCGGTGCCGATGTTGTTTTGAATCATGCCATATTTGAGCGGTTCCTGTTCGGGGTTGTAGTGTACAAGTGCTTCGTTGTAAGCTGCGATCGCTTTCTTTAAATGCACAATGGGTTGGTTGTATTGCCCTAGATGCCAGTAAGCAGTACCCAAATTGTTCTGGCAAGCCGCATATTTTAATGAGTCCATGTCGGCTGTACGGTAGCTGAGTGCTTCACTATAAGCTAAAACTGCTTGCTGCCAATTTTCAGATGGGTGAGAAAAACGAGCTAAATCACCATAAGCCGTCCCCAAATTATTTTGCACACGAGCGTAAGTTTCTGAATGTGTCTGGGGCGAAATCATTTTTAACGCCAACTGATAAAATTCTATTGCCTGCTCTATATAAGTTTGTCCCTCCTCAGAATTGGGCGGTGTACGGTATAGCATCCAGTAGAGTGTACCCAAATCATTCAAGATATCTGGGAGTTGTGGTGAGGTTTCGTCATAGCTAATTGCCTCCTGATAGGCAATAATTGCTACCATCAGATTTTCTAGGGTTGAATCTCCTTGCTCAATCCGAAGGCGGTATAAGCTGCCCAAGCGATGATAAGCTTCTGCCAGTACCTCCCCTGGAACTTGCTTTTGGTGTAATTCTTCAATCTCCAACAAAATCTGCTGCGGTTGCAAGTAATCCTCTGTATGTTGGGCAATATTTGTATTTATTGTTGCTATTACTAGCTCCGTTAACTCGCTACTAATATGAGATAAAGACGACAGCGATTGATTATTACTCCCACTACCAGACCTATTAGTAGATTCCTGCTGTTGTGGCGCAGCCTTCAATAAATCTGCTGTCGATGGCGAAACTTCTTGGGTTTTATGTACGCTATTCCCTTGTGTTTCTGCCGGAAAATCGGAATTATTCTTCAACTTTAACTCAGTACCTGGGGTTCTGAGTTCTGTTTGGGTAACTGATTCATCTACAATCGACTGCTCAATATAGCCTAAATCCAAGCTTCTGGGATTAGAAAAACGTTCTGGATAACCTGAATTCTGAGTCGCTGGTGTGGGTTCTCCGGCAAACACAAATACGCCAGTCCGACAACGCCAAAACTGTGGCGCTGATTGCTTGATAGCAGATAACCAAGGACGCGGTATCCACAACAGCAAGTTAGATTCAAGGAATCGGCTAGATTCTTGTACAGAGAAATATTGTTCGCTTAAGCGGAGATGGTGCAAAAATAACCGTTGTGTAGCGACTGGTTGCTTGGTGAGATGCTCCACGCCGACAATCTGAAATGCTGGTACTGGGAAAGGTCTTCCAGGGGTATCTTTTGATGCCCCAACAATTGGCGGTGGATAGTTTGCCAACCATTGATTTATTTGAACTATGGGATTGGGATCGTTTAAATTCAAACGCAACGTAACTAATCGCGGATAAGCTAGAGTGCTATTTTCCTGGGCATTTGATGGCTGAGATAGCACTTGTCCAATAGGATAAGCCAATGTAGAATGCAAACGGGTCGCTACTTGATTCCTTAAGTGTAAATCATCACATACTGCTAAAAAAATTTGTCGTCTTAAGCCAAGACTTAGGGCAAGTTTCAGGCGGTGGTATACTTGCCGATTCCAACTAGAATTATCATTTTGTGCAGTATCATTCACGCTCATGGCGGCTAAAGAGCCAAAACACAGTACATAATCACTTTTCTGGACGCATCCAAGTGGGCTAACTTCATAATAGAAATGATTTTTAAGCTAACGTTGTACCGCTTAGGATAAATTGAGCTTTTCAGGTATAGTAGAATAAAACAGTATATAATTATACTTTAAATTTTAATTTAATTTTAACAAAAAATAAAAAAGCAGGCTCCTTTTAAAATCGGAACCTGAAAAACTATCAAGAAAATGAAGTTTTATTAAAATATTTTATGATCAACTGCTCTTAGAAACAAAGAAGGCAACTAAAATCAAGCCGCCAACCAAAACTGTAGCGGCAATTCCTAGGAAGAGATAAGTTCGTTTTTGCCCTTCCGTGGGAGGTTCTGCTTGATAAATCTTTGGTTCCCGGGCAAAATTATTCAGAAGGCCGCCTTCTTCATTTGTATAGGGCATGAATTAATTCCTTTATCTTTATCGTTCATTTAATGTTACATAAATGCTAAATCCGCCCTGAAACTGCTAGACAAATCGTTACATTGGGGATTGGGGAGCAGGGGGCAGGGGGCAGGGGGCAGGGGGCAGGGGGCAGGGGGCAGGGGGCAGGGGGAGCAGAGGGGAAAAACTTACTGCAACTTCTCCTCTGCTCCCCACTCCCCACTCCCCATTCCCCACTCCCCATTCCCTAACTAGTAATCGTCCCAGTCAGAGGTGAACTAGGGCTGGCGTAGTCTTTGATAGGCATTCTGCCAGCAAGGTATGCTAAACGACCGGCAACTGTTGCTAAATTCATGGCACGAGCCATTGCTGCTGGGTTTGGAGAAAGAGCGATCGCACTATTAATCAACAAAGCATCTGCTCCCAATTCCATTGCTTGGGCGGCTTCCGAGGGTGAACCAATTCCGGCATCTACCACCACTGGTACACCCGCATTTTCGATGATGATTTGGATGTTGGCAGTTGTTTTTAGCCCTTGTCCAGAACCAATTGGCGATGCTAAAGGCATGACTGTAGCACAGCCTACTTCTTCTAAACGTTTGGCTAACATGGGGTCAGCGTTAATATAGGGCAATACTGCAAAGCCTTCTTTAACTAATTGTTCTGCGGCTTGTAATGTCCCAATTGGATCTGGGAGTAAATACTTAAGGTCAGGTATTACTTCTAACTTTATAAAATTATTATCTTCCTGCCCTAACAATTTCGCCATTTCTCGCCCTAAACGCGCCACCCGAATCGCCTCTTCAGCAGTTTGGCAACCTGCGGTATTAGGCAACATCCAGATTTTTGTCCAATCTAAGGCTTCAGCTAAACCTTCATGTCCGGGGGCCTTGGTTTGTACCCGTCGTACTGCCACAGTGACAATCTGACAATCACTGGCGGCAATGCTTTGCTGCATTTCTTCAATGCTGCGATACTTACCAGTTCCAGTCATCAAGCGGGATTGGAAGGTTTTGCCAGCAATAATTAGTGGGGAGTCTTGAATGGAGAGAGACGCGATTAATCGCGTCTGTACTGGGGAATGGGGCGATATAGCAGGGTGATGCCCGTTGGAAAAATTGGCAGAGTGAGTCAGCATTGGGGTAGAGGTAGATGGCTTGGACTGGAAGCGCGAATAGTGGAAATCTGAAAGTAGAGGGTCAGACTTTTGTTCCAAGATGAAATCGGCAATCAATGCGGCTGTTACGGGTGCAAGTAGAATGCCGTTACGGTAATGACCTGTAGCAAGAGTTAAATTTTGACAGTGGCTAGTGCCAAGGATGGGCAACTCATCAGGGGTGGCTGGGCGAAATCCCCACCAGAATTCTTGGATGGGATAATGCTTTAGTTGGGGATACAGCCGGATGGCAGCTTGTAATAGTGTTTGAATGCCGTCTGGGGTGTTGTTGGGAATGAAGCCAACGTCTTCGCTGGTTGCCCCAATAACAAGGCGATCGCGTCTTGGTACGATGTAAATATCCTGCCCAAACAAAACCCGCTTCAAGGGCAATTCCGGCACAAATTCTGGTATCCGCACACTCAGCATTTGCCCTTTTCTGGGACGCACGGGTACTGGTAACAACTCATTTGACCAAGCACCTGAAGCTAAAACATAGTGCGTGGCGCGAATTATTCCAGCATTGGTTTGCACGCCAACCACTTGCCCTTGCTGCTGTAAAAATGCTTCTACTGTAATCCCGTCTTTGAGTTTAACACCAACAGACTCAGCCGCCGTCCACAATACCTGAGCTAGAGCCTTATTATCAACTTGTGCGTCTTCAGGATACCACCAGCCACCAACTACCTCGGCTCCCAATCCTGGCTGATATTGATGAATTGCCTCTTTGTCTAACCAGTAAGCCGGGGATGAGGGGGAAGAGGGGAAAAGACTTTCTGCTCTGTTCCTCTGCTCCTCTGCTTTCCCTGCTTTCTCATCTCCCCCTGCCCCCCTGCCCCCCTGCCCTTCTGCCTCCTCAAATACGGGTGCAAGGATGCCACAGGGACGGTAGCCAGTATTTAAGCCGGTTAGTTCCTCTAGTTTGCGCGTCCAGTCGGGATATAAAGCACGCGATCGCCAACACAATGAACGCATTGCCTCATTAGGGATGTTTTCCGCATCTGGTGCTAACATCCCGGCGGCGGCGTGGGTAGCGGCAGCCTGGAAGTCACGACAAAGCACGGTGACACTTGCCCCGCGCAGTTTTAGCTCAATGGCGATCGCTAAACCAATAACGCCGCCACCAATAATTACAATCTCACTAGTCATTAGTCATTAGTCACTAGTCATTAGTCATTAGTCATTAGTACATAACTAATAACTCATAACTCATAACTTATAACTTATAACTCGTAACTATAGACGGATCTATCGTTACCACAAGGCGCGAATTGGTTCGTTGCCTTGATTTGTATCGCCAGATGGCGTATTTGTTTGTGAAGAATCTGTATTGCCGTCTGTTGTAGTGTCAGCAGGTGATGTTGAGTCATCAGAAGGATTCTGGGCAACGCTGCTCCTGTTGTCAGGTCTTGGGGCTACAATAGTGCGCCTGTTTTGGTTTGTTTCGGTTGTTTCATTTCCTTCAGTTGCAGTTTCTTCATTCTTGCTGCCAGCACTGCTATTAACATTGATATTAGCTGGGAGGACTTGTGATTTTTTGTCACTGGGATTGTTAGCGGTTTGTACGCCCATCGGAAAGTTGATGCCCAGTAATGTACCAAGCAGAATGGCCAAACCTCCAGCCATTAAAATTAAGGGTGTCCATCTACCCATCTTGTCTTACTCCTTTTTAACCTTTTGGTGTCCACACTATTCGAGAACCTTGTCCCCAAAATCCATCAAACTTTGTCACTTTCACATCGCCTAAAACCAGGTTTGGCAGTTTCTTACGCAAGTCTGTTGTAGGAGAATGGGGAGGAAACGAACGCCGTGCTCGATCACGCCAATTCGCTGCTGATACTTTACCCTCTACCTTAACCGCGCAGGTTCCGCAACTGCCAATGCCCCGACAGTTTATTACCTTAGCACCGTCATTGTAGAGGTCAATACCATTTTGCAGCAAAATTGTTCGGAGATTGCTTTTGCTTACGCACTCAACTGTTTTACCTTGAGCTAGTACCTTAGGCATTTTTAAATTGCCAAACTGGCGTTTTGTTGTATATTGACACATTGCCTCGAAAGTTGTCTCGTCGGTCCCAGTTTTATGACCACAAATTCTTCACCTCAACTTTGGCTCTATGACACTACATTACGAGATGGCACTCAGCGCGAGGGGCTATCAGTATCGATAGAAGATAAGTTACGCATTGCTCGTAGACTTGATCAACTGGGAATTCCCTTTATTGAAGGCGGTTGGCCTGGTGCCAATCCCAAGGATGTACAATTTTTCTGGCAACTCCAAGAAGATCCACTAAAACTTGCTGAAATTGTGGCTTTTTGTTCGACTCGACGCCCCAATTCCACTGCCGCAACCGAACCGATGCTACAGGATATTTTGGCTGCGGGAACTCGCTGGGTAACGATTTTTGGCAAGTCTTGGGATTTACATGTCACAACCAGCCTCAAGACGACATTAGAAGAAAATTTGGCAATGATCCGCGACACGATTGAGTACCTCCGTTCTCAAGGGCGTCGCATTATCTACGATGCCGAACATTGGTTTGATGGTTACAAGCACAATCCAGATTATGCTTTACAGACATTAGAGGCTGCGATCGCATCTGGTGCTGAATGGCTAGTCCTTTGTGATACCAATGGTGGCACTTTACCCCATGAAATTAGCCAAATTGTTCAAGATGTGGTAAGAGTGACTGGGGAATGGGGAATGGGGAATGGGGAATGGGGAATGGGGAAAGATTCTTCCCAATCACCAATGCCCAATGCCCAATGCCCAATGCCCCAAATTGGAATTCATACTCATAACGATTCGGAAATGGCGGTTGCTAACGCAATAGCCGCCGTGATGGCAGGGGCAAAGATGGTACAGGGGACAATTAACGGTTACGGTGAACGTTGCGGTAATGCTAACCTCTGTTCGTTAATTCCCAATTTACAACTGAAACTGGGTTACAGTTGTATCACAGAAGACCAGCTAACACAACTTACAGAAGCTAGTCATTTTGTTAGCGAGGTGGTCAACCTCGCGCCAGATGAACACGCTCCCTTTGTAGGACTTTCGGCTTTTGCCCACAAGGGCGGTATTCATGTATCAGCAGTGGAACGTAATCCCCTGACTTACGAACATATTCAGCCGGAACAAGTCGGGAATCATCGCCGCATTGTGATTTCTGAACAGTCTGGACTTAGCAATGTTTTAGCTAAAGCCCGCAGTTTTGGCATTGACCTGGATCAACTCAAAGCTGAAGCCAAGCAAATTCTCCAGCGCCTCAAAGATTTGGAGAGTGAAGGATTTCAATTTGAAGCAGCAGAGGCCAGTTTTGCGCTACTGATGCACGAAGCTTTGGGAGGTCGCCAGAAGTTTTTTGAAGTCAAAGGTTTTCAAGTCCACTGTGACTTGATTGAGGGGAAAGAAACTAGCAACGCCTTAGCCACGGTTAAACTCGCTGTTGACGGCAAAAATATTCTAGAGGCGGCGGAAGGTAACGGCCCCGTGGCAGCTTTGGATGCGGCTTTACGCAAGGCTTTGGTGAATTTTTATCCCCAAATCGCAACCTTTGATTTAACAGATTACAAAGTGCGGATTCTCAACGGACATACGGGCACTGCGGCGAAAACCCGTGTCTTGGTAGAGTCGGGCAATGGTCGTCAACGCTGGACGACGGTAGGCGTTTCCACCAATATTTTGGAAGCTTCTTATCAAGCTGTGGTGGAAGGCTTGGAATATGGTTTGTTATTGCACTCCCAAGCGGAAGCGGCGGTGAAAGCCTCTAGTTGACAAAATAAGCTATGTAGTGTAAGAAAAGTTTACGCTTTTCGATGAGGAGGGGAAGCGATCGCACTTTGGCGATCGCTTCCTCCGATCAAATAATACTTACCTAAATTCGACGGCTCATATAATATCCGGCTAAGGAGCGGTCAAAAAATAACTGAAGCTTACTTTTTTACGTTGCTCCTTTCTACATCGCGCCAAGCAACCCATGTGTTAACCCCAACAGGCTCTCCACCCCCTGTAGAAATATCTCCCCCAAGATAAATACCGTATGGCATTTTTACAGAAGGTCGTTTGCTATCAAGGTTTTCAAGAGGATCATTATAGATATTAATGCCCTTGCTTAGGAATGGATCGGTTTCGCTTATATATTCTTTTTGGGCACTATTGGTATAATACATTGTGATGTTCATGACTAAAAATCTTCGCTTTTCATTGCAAATTGAATATACCTAAATGACTCTAGGCTTTCTTTGGAAGTGACTCTAGGCTTTCTTTGGAAGTGTCTCTAAAAATCCAGAAACTTCTTCTTTGAGTTGGTTAATCTCTAAGAGGGAGCTAGATATAGAAGATTCTAAATATTCATTTATTATTCTCTGAGATTCCAACGCCTTTTCTTCTGCTTTGTCTATATTGTCAGTAATATAATATGCTACTGCTAAATTGAAGAAGGTTTCGGGTCTTTTATCTTCTAGCTCAATTGCTATTTTATAATTTTTAATGGACTCTTGATAATCCTGTTTGATATCTGTATTATCCGCAGTCATTTCTGTACTCTTATGCGCCCGTCGAAAATAAACTTCAGCTAGATTTGCGTAGACTATATCATATTTAGCTCCTTTCTCAATCGCTTCTTCGTAGTAATGAATAGCTTCGTCGTATTTTCCTTCAAATATCTTGAGATACCCATAGTGAACATAAGTGATAGCAAGCTGTGGAGAAAGTTCAATTGCTCTATCAAAATCACGACTAGCTTGCTTGGCATATTCTGAGGAATAATTTAACTTTTGCTCTTTCGCATCCTTACTCAATTTTACATAGACAAACCCTCGTCGCGCATAGTATAGTGCGGGATTATAATAGTGTGGTGCGGGATTTTCAGCGCTATTTTCAGCGCTAAAAGCAATAGCTTGACTAAATTTTTCAACCGCCTCTTGATAATGCCCTGTGTTAAGCAATACTAATCCCCAAGTTGCCCATAGTGCAGCCGGACGATAGCCTAATAGATACGCTCGTTGCAGATCAAAAGATGCTTCTATAAAATCCTTTTCTGAAGTTCCTAGAGTGTTTGTAATTGTTCCTCGATTGTAGTAAGCAGTAGCAAGGCTATCATTATACCGTAAAGCTATTTCAAGATTTTTTAAGGCTGCAACTAAGTTACGTTGCTCCATGTAAGCCACTGCACGATTATTAAATGCAACTGCATTAGAAGGCACTATTTCGATAGCAGATGTGTTATCAGAAATAGCCTTTTGATAGTAATTTTGAGCTTTGGTGTAGTAAGATCGAATTTCATCGGGCAATGTTGTGATTTTGCTTCGTAATTGATTGATTTCATTGGGTGTACTTCCCTGTACATTTTCATTTTGCTTCTGTTCGAGCGTAACTTCTTTCTCCTTTTGCTTCTGTTCGAGCGTAACTTCTTTCTCCTTCTGTTTTCCCTTATCTCTTTCTTGATTTCCCAAAGCGATATATATCAAACTACGTCCAATATAAGCCCTAACTTGAAGGTCAATCTTTAAAGAGCTTTCATAAGCGTTTAAAGCATCATTTAATTTATCGAGCATATAATACCCTATGCCCAATTTTACCCATGCCTCAGCAGTTGAACGAGTTGGGGGGCTGAATAGCAATTTAGCAGAAATTCTACTAACTTCATTTTCAATTACCTGCTTTTCCTGCGAAGTTAAGCTTTTTCCATAATTATCTCTGATAATATCAACAACTTTGCCACCAAAACCTATAGAGCGTATTATTTCCTTTGCACTCTGATTTGCTTGCTCACGTGTAATATTTTCAAGATTCTTATAATACTCCTGAATACGCACATAATTAGGATAATTTGAGTAATCACAAAGACGTTCTAATTCTGTTAAGCTAAATCCTAATGCAAGTAAAAGTTTATTATAATCTTCTTGAAGCGAATTTTTACTCAGTGTTGTTTTAATGTGAGAATTGATTTCATGCAAAACATCTAATTGCTTGTCTTTCTCATCTTTTTGATTTTGTTTAGTTTCATTTTTAATATCTTGATTATAATTATTTATATTTTCTCGTTTCACTTCTGCTTCGGATACTTTTACTTTTATTTGGTTGAGTAGAGTATATAACTCGTGATATGTTTTAATTTGAAACGCAATAAATTTTTCAGTTGTTGCTCCTGCTTTCATATGTAAGATTGCCTGATCAATCCAATTGATTACTTGCATAGTATCAAATTGGGTAGTTAGAAGCAGTTTGGAAATATCAGCAGTCGCTAAACTCTGAGCGTCATCGATTCCCAATTCCTCTAATCGGGATTGATGCCATTCATTGATACCTAAAATTTTCCTCAAAGGAAGCTCGCTGTATTGATAAAGTGTTGGTTCTCGAAAAGCACGTTTACCAACAAGAACAATCCAGCGTAAACCTTGTTCTGGGAAAAATCCGATAAGAAAAGCTAATATCTGCCACGGAAGAAGTTTTTCTGGATCAGGTGCTGTGCTGTTGTCATTTGATTTATCTTGATCAGTTGTCTGTGGTTCGGAAGATTGATTTTCTTGTTGCCTGCCGTTAGATGCCTTCGTATTGCTTGCAGATTCTTGGGACTTTTCCGACGGTGTAAGATGTCCTGATTTAATTAATAAACCCATTCCCAAGGCTATTGCTCCAGAAACTAGAATACGTAGGACGATGGTGGCATAAACTTGAGGTTGTAGATCAAAGGTATTATAACGGCGTATTACAAGCCGAATTCCAAACAAATAAGCTCCTAAAAAAGCATAAAAAATTATTTCTAATTGAGTGCTTTGAGTGCTAGTCAACAAATTTATAATTTTAGGATTTCGTTCTATTTTAACGAGATAATAAATTGTAAAAACAAGTGTTGATATTGAGGTTAGCAGGAGTATAAAAGTTCCAAACTGAATTGGATCGTAAACTGTTTTATATATCTTATCAAAGTTATTATATTCTTCTTCAGTCACTAAGCCTAAGAGCTTTAAATCATTTTTAATCCGTTCAGATTGAGTTCGTTCTCTTCTATAAAATAGATAAGCAAAATATGAAACAGGAAATATTCCTATTAGCGCTACTATTGTAACTAAAAAACTTATATAAAAAGGAAGATTCTCAATATCAATATTCCTCTTCGTCAGAGAAAAAATTATTGCAAGGCTCAAAATAAAAATCCAAAGTATTGTAGACGCAACAACGATAGCATTGTATGCAAAAACAAAATAGACAAATAACACCTTTTGTATCTTTTTGAAAAAATTCCATATCTTTTTAAGTAGGTTAAGTGCGGGGTTCTTTCGTGGAAATTGGGAGTTTGACATAGATATTATATTGAATTACAAAATATTACTATGTAGCATTAAATGCTAAATAATACATAATGCTATGTTGATTTTTTCATAACATTAATATGTGACACAAGATGAATTGATCAGAATCCGGAAAAAAGCTTTACGAATTTCGTAGGTGAGTAGGCATGGGTTTTTAGACCACAAAAAAGCCTCATTTTTCTTCTTAAGTAAAAAAATAAAGCTTGGCTTAATAGACATTTGCCGGAGGTGATCTAAGGAGAATAAGCTGAAATGGTTTAGCTAAAATCCTTTTCCAACCCATCGAACTCAATTTAAAAAAGGTAAAAGTAATTACTTTTACCTTTCACCTTTTTCCTGATTAGTGCCCAGTGCTGATACAATACGGTTCGGTTAAGCCCAAAAAATAAAAATGTGTAGGTTGGGTTGAGGAACGAAACCCAACATATTGCAGGGTTTGTTGGGTAACACGAATGTTCAACCCAACCTACAAATATTCTTAACCGAACCGTATTGAGTGCTGATATGGTTAAGTTAGTGGCTTCTATGCCGTAAATGCAAAAATAGCAACCCAATTGCCAATTCCAGACATGTTACTCCTATACCTAAAATGCGATCGCCAATATTTAGGTCTGCACCTAAAAATCTAATGCTGCGACAAAAACTTCATTTTATGCAAGGTTTTAGGAGAACTTTTCCCAAGATTGGGCAACTAATTGGCTCAACCAGCGACGTTGTTGCTGATCCAGCAATGGATCTTCCGCTAGCAACTGAGCGGTTAATTCTTCCAAAGATTGACCCTGAGCGCGGACAATTTTAATTACTCCAGCGATCGCACTGGCAACTAGTTCTTCATCAATCGGCTGTTGTCGTAGGGCAAAAATTTCCTGGGGACTATCTGGAATGGGATAATTCATGGCGTGGGTTTACAGAAATACAAAATGTACAATAAATTTGACAAATTCTTAAAATTTCTTCACTGAATCTTTACGAAAGTAATAGGGCGGAGTTTACCTTACTTTGTGCCTTCATAAAATCTGTCTTAGTGAGTAGATTGATCGGAGATGTCAGGAAACGATGAGAGAAATTCTTTATTTAGAAGTTCCAACTCCGGATATAGCAACTGTGCGTAGCTGGCTACAAACAGATTTTGAACCCGGAAATGGAGAAAAAGTGCTTACCTCGGAAGGCTTTCGCCTCAAAATCCCCAGTGCTACTACAACTGCTGGGGTGGCTCTTTGGGAAAACTTGCCTGCGGAACTTTCGGTATTTGTCTGGTCGGTGCAACGAACTACTTATCTAAAAGTGTTTCGTTGGGCAGAACAACCCTTTCCCAAAGAGGGGCAGATTTTGCAACGCCTAACCAAAGAAATCAGAAGCCGTTTTCCGCATCATTACCCAGAACCGCCAGCGATTGATTTATCTAAGCAATCAATATTTGCAGCACTAGGCTCTGCTTACCCCCTCACCGTCAAGTATTTTCAGAAAATGCCCAACGGTGAATACGATCTAACGCGTGCCTACTGGTGGGAACAACGATGGCGCGAAGGAGTACGGAATCCGCAGCAGCCGCATCAGGTGGTTTTTTCCAGTCAAGGGGATAGGGGAACAGGGGAAGCAGGGAGTAGGGAGCAGGGAGCAGGGAGCAGGGAGCAGGGGGAAAATTTCTCTCCTCTGCACCCTGCACCCTGCTCCCCTGCCTCATCCCCCTCATCCCCTACTTACGACATCATCTACATCGGTGGCGCACTAGGCGCGATTCATGCAGCACTGATGGCAAAACTCGGATATAAAGTCTTGCTGCTGGAACGAATGCCCTTTGGGCGAATGAACCGAGAATGGAATATTTCCCGCGATGAGATTCAAAGCTTGGTTAACCTGGGTTTAGTCACCCCCGCTGAGTTAGAAACCATCATTGCCAGGGAATACAAAGATGGATTCAATAAGTTTTTTGATGCTAATAATCCAGCCAAACTGCGATCGCCCGTCCTCCACACACCCACAGTCCTAAATTTAGGTTTAGATTCCGAAAAATGGCTCCAAATGTGTGGGCAAAAATTGCAAGCGGCAGGCGGTGAAATCTGGGATGAAACAGAGTTTATCCGTGCAGATATTGATATATCACAAGTTATTGTAAAAGTCAAGCACTTACCCAGTCAGATTGAGAAGCAAGTAAGTGGACGACTGCTAATAGATGCAATGGGAACTGCGTCCCCCATCGCTTGGCAATTAAATGGTGGTCGTGCTTTTGATAGTGTATGTCCGACGGTGGGAGCGGCAATTGAGAGCGGATTTGAGCCGGAGGTATGGGATTCCCAATATGGGGACGTTCTTTACAGTCATGGGGATATTTCGCGGGGAAGACAGCTGATTTGGGAACTGTTTCCTGGGGCAGATGATGAACTGACGATTTATTTATTTCATTACCATGAGGTCAATGCTGAAAATCCCGGTTCCTTGCTAGAGATGTACGAGGACTTTTTCACGATTTTGCCAGAGTATCGCAGGTGCGATATGGACAAATTGGTGTGGAAAAAGCCGACATTTGGGTACATACCGGGGCATTTTAGTGTGGGAAGTAGCGATCGCACAGTTGCCTTTGATCGATTGATTGCGATCGGTGATGCTGCATCACTCCAGTCTCCCCTCGTCTTCACCGGTTTTGGTTCGCTAGTTCGCAACTTAGAGCGTTTAACAACCCTGTTGGATACTGCTCTCAAACATGACTTGTTAAGTTTCCGCCACTTGAACCAAATTCGTGCTTACCAAAGCAACGTTTCCGTCACTTGGCTATTTTCCAAAGGCATGATGGTACCTACTGGAAAATTTTTACCACCCCAGCGCATTAACTCTATGCTCAACACCTTCTTTGGACTGTTAGCAGACGAACCCCAAGAAGTAGCAGATAACTTCATTAAAGATAGGTGTGATTGGTTAACCTTTAACCGCCTAGCACTCAAAGCCGCTAGAAAAAATCCTGCCTTACTTTTATGGATTTGGGAACTTGCTGGGCCTAGAGATTTAGGGCGATGGCTTGGTAGTTATTTCAACTTCGGTCGTCATGCCCTAATTAGTGCTTTGCTGAGTCCGTGGTTCGGGCGCTTCTTGAACCGGGTCGGTTTTTGGCTAGAACCCCGGAATCCGGGATTGTGGCTGTGGTTGTTGGCGATTAATTATGCGATCGCCACAGGCAAACCGCGATCGCGCGCTCAAGTAGTAAAAGCCAACCCAGAAGCCATAATTCCGAAGTCAGAAGTAAGAATTAGTCATTAGTCATTAGTCATTAGTCATTAGTAAGTAGATAAACAAAATTAATTACACAATGTCATTGCGAATGCAGCGTAAAGCCTTCTCTTCGAGAGGCTCCGCCAACGGCATAGCTTCGCTTAACGCGGTAGCGTCTCCAAGAGTTGCGAAATGAAGCAATTCGCTTGCGGCTGGGATTGCAACTCTTAGAGACGCACTCGCGTTCGCTTCTCTTCTTAGGCTGCGCCAACGCTCGCAATGACTGTAATTAATTCTGTATGCTTACTTATTAGACAAATGACTAAGGACAAATGACAAATGACTCCTAACTATTGACTCTTGGGGCGAAAATTTGGCAGTTCCACAGATGCCAACGACTTACGCCCCTTGGGTGGACGCTGGGGATAAACCACTGGTGAAGGTGATGTATCATTGGTGTTATCACCTAATGACTCTGGAGGCAAATCAGTTGCCGATAATTCCAACTGTGTCAATTGTGAAACTTCTGACCAGTAGTCCTCAGTTCCTTCAGGCGGCGTCTCAGTGTGAGGTGAAGTAGAAGAAACTGGTAAGTTATTGGCTGGTGAAACTACAGAATCTATTGTCCAACAAGTGGAGGTAGTTGTAGGAGGATTAATTTCTGCTTCCAACTGCTCCTCCTGGGGATTTTCTAATTCCTCATCGTCTTCTAAGATTGTTGCTAAAGTCTCCCAGATAGGGGCATCACTCTGATTACTATCCACATTCGTTTTTGCCGCAGGTGGTGCTGATGCAGATGCAGGCTGGGAGGTGAAAAACATTTGGATGAGACTATCTAATTGCTGATCTAAATTTGATGACCCAAAAGTTGAAACAGCTTCCGGTGTATCTGGAAAATCCTCAATTTTTGGAGAAGGGGCGGATTCTGCTGGTGTTGGGGGATTTTGCTTAACTGACCAGTTCCAAGAAGATGATGGCGTCGGAGTCGGTTCATTTCTTTGGAATGGGATTGGTGCTGACGGTTCGCCCCAAGAATTATCTAGATCATCAGTCAAGGATTCGGGTTCTGCTGACCAAGGTTGAATTGGCTGGGCGTTAGGAAATAAAGATCGAGCTTTTCTAGAGAATCTTCCTTGCCCACTAGTTATGTCTTTGGGATGTTTTGCAGTATCTTCTAAAGAGTCATAGTTAGGAACCGATGTATCTAGACATTTTTCCAAAGCTGCTTTATATTGGAGCGTCTGGCGTTGTTGTCGCATCAGTCTAGTACGTAACTCCCGACAAACAGTTTCTGATTGCAATAACTGCTGAGACTGTTTGCTACTGTTAGTGTGTAGCAACGTACATTCTCGCTCTAACTGGGCAAGGCGTTGTTGGCTGATTTGTAGCTGTGCTTTATAACTTTCGGTGAGAATTTCTTGGCGTTTAACAGTTTGTACAGCAGTTTCTAATTGTTGAAATAGGGATTTTATCTGTTCTTGAGCCGCAGCCAGTTCTTTTGCGTGTTGGTTGAGCATCGACTCACTAACGCTGGAACGCGTTTTCTGCCACTGCAAAACCTTTTCTGACTCAGCTAGGTTGTCTTTTAGCTGCTCCACTTGTTCATACAAGTTATTGTTAGCCGCACGCAATTCTTCGTTCAATGCCAGCAGGTTCTGAAATTCCGAGTCAATAAGTGCTTGTTTGCCGCTTTCAGGCTCTGCAACCCAGTCCTGCTGGGTGGTATCTTTTGAAAATTTCGTATCTTCAGCTGGCATGAGGAGTGGTAGTTTGCTGACTACCATATTGTCATTAGGCACAACTGAGTAAAAGGGACAACTCGCCTGCTCCGATTGTGGCGAATTAGCAGAATTTAGGGATTCCATCACAGCCCCCTTATTTGAGGTGTTAGCTTCATTCATCACTCTTGACTCACCTGCTTAAAAATATTCAGCAGTGCTGGCATTAGCATTGCTTATCAACTCTGTCTAATCAGGGTTTGCTCTAGAAGCTAAGTTTAACTCTCTCCAAGCACCAGCAATTAATCATCAATTGGTGTTCCCGATTTTGTATCTAGACTGATGCCGTTATAACACTATGATGCTCTTTCCCGTCAAGAAGAGGCGGAGGGGATGGCGGGAGAAGGGGGATGAGGGAGATGAGGAGAGAAGTCTGAGCGTCGGCTACCCTGCAGGAACGCTAAAGGCGAACCGGCGTTGGCGCAGGGTAGCCGTAGCGAAAAGTGTATCGCGTCGTTTTCCGCCGTAGACGCTTTGCGGCAAGCCGCAGGCATCTGTTAGCGATAGCGATAGCGATAGCGATAGCGACGCAGGAGCGTCACTTTTCAAGACAAGCATCAGAACTTCGGAGGGACGACAAGGAGAAATTTACTCCTATGTCTCGCCTCTTTAGGGATAGGGAGGAGAGAGGGGAAATCTCATACTTGAAAGCTAAACCATTGGCTGATGAAGTTTTTCTACATGAAAAAACTGCATCAGCTTACACTTTATCATCTGTAATGGCATCTGTCTTAAGATATAAATAAAAAAATGCCTCCTTCAATACATTTTTATTTCGATATAATTCTGTAATTCTGGGCGATCGCGAACATTTTTCTCAACTTGACAACTTTGTATTACGCTTGTAGTATGGTAGTATTGAACTAAATAATCTAACTTACCAATCAGTTTACGTGCGGCATCGCTCGTCAGCGAATACAATCTGTAAATATTAGACAAAAAGCTAAAAATAACAAGAGAAAAAGTTTTTTTATCCTTAAAAAAGGGTTTTATATTACAGCCATGATTTATATATTGGGAGGTAAAACCGCCTGATTTTAAGCGGATTTTAAACCTAATTTAAAATAGTTAATATTGCTAAAATTAGTTAACGGTTGCTTAGGCAATCGCATCTATTTATTAGTTATTTAATATATCTATTTAACATATATAGCAGTCCTAAATAATTCGTGAAAATCTCTCTTTCTTATCTCTCTGTGTTCTCTGTGTCTCTGTGGTTCGATTAAAAAAAGTATTTTTCACAAATCAGATAGGACTGCTATAGCAGTTCCCACATAAGTATAAAAATAAATAATTTAGCACAAATGAACACAGTAGGGGCGCACAGCTGTTATTGGTGTTAAATTGAGCTTCAAATGCTCATGTAGTCAGTGTTTTGGTAGTGGCATGGCAAGACTGAAATGGTGTAATAGCCAAAGGCTCGTAGTAGAGCTTTAGCCTGAAAAAACCATAAATATAATGTACTTTAGTCAACCCACGCCACTACAAGAGAACCAAAGTCTAGATTTTCAAATTAAGTTGACACGTATGCACAGCTAGCTGTGCGCCCATACTGTGTAATAAATTTAGAGTTTTTCTAAAATCTATTTTTTTCAAAAGAGGTGAGCTATGAGTATTTTTAAAGTTGAAGTTGTCAAAATCAACAGCATTAATCCTCATCCCAATGCTGATAGGCTAGATATTGCCTCTATTGAAGATATGGCGTATCAAGTAATTATAGTCAAAGGTCACTTTCACCCTGGAGATTTAGCTTTTTACTTTCCTATTGATAGTGTTATTCCAGAAAAGTTTTTGGATGAGTTTAGTATTCGTAACTACTACTCAAAAAAACTGCGTGCTGCCAAACTTCGCGGAATTTTTTCTGAGGGTTTGCTTATTCCCGTTGGTAATAACTTTATGGGAAATGTCGGAGACGACTACACGGAGTATTTTGGTGTAACAAAGTACGAATATCCAATTCCTCAAGGGATGAGTGGGGAAGTAGAAAGTTTTATTGGACATTACAAATTCCCCAGTCCAGAAAACCTGAAACGTTACAAAAATATACTAATTGAAGGTGAAGAAGTTGTTGTAACAGAGAAGTTGCACGGAACTAACTTCACTGTCTTAGTTGATGCTGATGGCACAACTAAAATTGGCAGCCATAATTACTTCTGGAAAAACAGCGAAGTAAACAAAAAATTAGTTTATATTCGTGCTTACAACGAAAACGAAGCTTTCCAGAAACTTCCGCCAGGAACTCAGATTTTTGGGGAAATTTACGGCGTACAAGATATCAAATATGGCTTGAATAATGGCAATATTGGAATTGCTATATTTGCTGTGCGTCGCGGCAGTTATTTTCTCAATTACAGCGATTTTGTGGCTTTTTGCGAGGAATTTGCTTTGCCGAGAGTGCCTGTGCTTTATATCGGTGCTTACACTTGGGAAGCAGTGTCTCAGTTTAATAATGCCAATAGTGTAGTCAGTCCCAATTGCATCATGGAAGGCGTTGTTGTGCAACCGGTCATTGAGAAAACCCATCCAGAAATAGGTAGAGTAGTCTTAAAGTTGATTAGCGATCGCTATCTGCTCCGTAAGAATGGAACTGAACTCCATTAGAGGATGAATGAACAAGTCTAATTTATTACTAGCCCTAGCGACTAGAAGTCGCGCGCCAGTTGCTTCAAGTCGGGCTTTGCCCGCCCAACGCACTGGCTTGGCTACACGAGACAAAACCCACCTCCGTGGGTTATAAAACCCTTGATTTTGCATTCAGTCTACGGAGGTAGACTTTGATTGTGTAGTAGCGAATTCTATTCGCCTAATACTTTTCAAACATCCTCTTAGGTTCAACTCGAGTTTTGGTGGCGACACCTTAACTGAACTTCCGAAATCGACTTACAAATTATTCGCTCAAGGTAACCATCGGGGACGAAATCCGGCTAAGGGGAGTTGTTCTGGTCTAATTTCAACAGTTGCAGCATCAGCGATGGGTAACAGAGGCATTAACCACAGGCTACTGGTTGCGATCGCATCTCCGTCATCAGTTTTCAAAGTGTTTGTGGGTAATGATGCTGGGGGGTTTGTCTGCGGTACTACTTGGTCAAATAACAAGCCCAAACCGTCAGCAGATAAACTCATTTGCACATTTCGTTGAGCGGGAGGCAGTACTAGCAGTGGTTTCTGTTGCCCGGTTTTCAGATCAATTGCCACCACATAAGGCTGTTCTATGTATTGTTCCTTGGATACTAGTTGTGTCAGCAAGCAATAGAGGGTGGGTGAGGCGATATCAAATTGACAGCTGAGAATTGAGCCTGTAGTTTTTAATAGTTGTTTCTGCACACCTTGGTTTGTCACTAAAAACAAATCTCGCGTGTAATCTGTATTAAACTTTACCATCGCTGCTTGAGAGCCATCTTTAGAGAAAGCTTGTACCAAGCCAAACTGCGGCAGAAAATCTAAGGGTTTACTAGCATCACCTTGCAGTGGTAGGATGGCTGCTCCCTGTCCTTGGGCAACTGCTACGGCTTGACTATCTGGTGTGATCATAAAGTCTCCCCCAGGTTGGCTTTCCAGACGTTTAGGGGTGGGTTTTTCTGCTGAACCGTCACTGGTTGCTGGCATAAACCATAGTCCAAAGTCGCCGGGATTAGTTTTATTTCCCCGTTGGATCACAATAGTTTGCCCATCAGGTGATAAGTCAAATTTTAGGTTTTGATAATCTTTACTATCTAAAATCAGGTCAACTCTACCTGCTGGTTCTACTTCTTGTTCAGATTTACCAGGAACGGCTGTTGTTACTGTGTACAATTGGGCTGAAAGTAAGTCTTGGTTGTTAGCGGTGCGAGCCGAAAATAAAATTTTCTCCCCATCAGGAAAGGACTCAAAGTCCATTACTATCAAATCTTTAGGGGTAAGTAGTCTTTTTTGCTCTTGGGTTAAGTTGTAAAGAACTAATCGTCCCTGTTCTTCTTTATCAGTTCCTATGTAAAGAATGATGCGATCGCGTGTGCGGAAGCTACCAACAAAGGGCTGTATCACCCGATTTTTGCCTTCTTGCTCTGCAAACTTATCTTTGGCTCCCTGTAACTGCACTTTATAATTCGTGCCATAGGGTGCTGGTGTTATCAGTGTATAAACCATCCGCCGCCCAGCCCAACTGAATTTACCTGCTAGGGGTGGCTCGATTTTCAAGTTTTCCTCTACGCTTTTTACTTCCATTGGGCGACTGAAGGTGAGGGTGAAAGAATTATCTTCTGCCCCAATTTGTTGATTTTGCCAGGTAAATTCCCGGACACGAGCAGTTACCACATCACCTTGCAATATGATTAACCCAATCAGCACACTCAGCAGTAGCATTAGTGCCATCGCTATCCGATCTAGTGGTTGGATAAATGCTTTAGATTTTGTCATTAGTCATTAGTCATTAGTCATTAGTCATTTGTCATTTGTCATCAACAAATAACTAATAACTATAAGGATTTTGTGGTTGAGGAATCTTTTTGAGAGACGTAGCGGCAATAACAAGTTGGCGTTTACCTGCCAAATTTTCTGTTACCATTTTTCCTTCTACTTCCAACCAGGTGTCAGGGGAATAAGCTTCTTGATTGTTTGGGAGTTTGACGGGTAATCCTACAGGGTAAGCATCTGCTGCACAGCAAGTTAAGACAAATCGGGCTAAGAACAAATATTCTTTTCCTATATCTGGCGGGTGGATGACAAATCCCTCTACCTTGACTTTTTGCCCTGTATATGTATCTGGCTCTGGATAGACATTGACAGTGCGTACCCAGTCTACAAGCGATCGCTCCTCTGGACGAACAGTAGCTCGAAAGGCTTGGGGTTTAACACGCGTGCTTCCCAATAAATCAGCCGTCACACCTCTTTGGAGTGCTTTGTCACTAGCAAAAACTTGCGGTGTAATTATAAAACCTAAAATCGCTGTAGTCAACAACAAAGCACTGCCCCAACCAGGGGGAAATAAACTAATATGCTGGGTGTTTGGCGTAACATCACGGCGACGCCGTTGCCAAAGTTCCTGCATCTTAAAGAAACCAATAATGATGAAGCTGATACCAGTCACGACTGCCAACCAAAAATAATTTGGGTGAATCAAAAGGTTCAGCTTGTTAGTTAGCCAATATCTCAACATTAAAATGCCCCAAGCTGTAATTGCTAGAGCATCCAGCCAAGGGAGTAACAGATTAGGGATTTTAGATTTGGGATTTTTGTTAGTCATTAGTCATTAGTCATTAGTCATTGGTCACTTGTACTGAGCGTAGTCGTTGGCGCAGCCTAAGAAGAGAAGTATTGGTCATTAAACAAAGGACAAAGGACAAATGACAAATAGTTTTTTAAAAGACGTGCAAATTCAGAAAAAGGGTGAATACAAATGTCAATTGTGCTGCTAAAGCAAATAAGTAAAAGATAGTTTTGGGTTTAAAAATAGATAACATTAAACCAACACTTTTGATGTCAATCATTGGGCCAAACACCAGAAATGCCAACAATGAACCACTATTAAAGGTTGAGGCAAAAGATAGTGCAAAGAAAGAATCGACTGTAGAACAAATTGACACCACTACTGCTAATATCAGCATGACCACAATTGAAGTAATGGGCCCAGCACCCAAACTGAGAATTAATTCACGGGGAGCTAGCACTTGAATAGCAGCAGCGATCGCACTTCCTAAAATCATCATTCCGCCTAATTCTCGCAATTCTTGGATACTATTATCCACAACTAGGCGCAGTTTAGCTGCAAGCGGTTTATCGGAGGTAGAGATTAAGGTAGGCGGTACCAAATTCGCATCTATCCGCATAGGTATACTTGCTTTTCCCCCTAAGATATAAGTCCCGGATTGTAACAGATTCGGTACTGTTGCTTCCTGTTGTACTTGGTAACGTTTATCACGGCGTTTGGTTTGGGGCTGTGCGGGGGGATTAAACTTCATATACCGAGCGATCGCAGGTTGGACTATGGGATTTAAGTCCTTTTGAAAACTGAAAACAAAACCGATAATTGTGGCAATTGCTAGAGAAAATACGACTCGTAAAACCACTATTTCTGGCTGATCTCGAAATGCTGTCCAAGTTGCCCAAATTACAACTGGGTTAATTGTTGGTGCTGCTAGCAAAAAACCAATTGCGACTGGTGTGGGTACTCCCTGAATTAGGAACCGCCGTGCTACCGGTACATTCCCGCACTCACACACCGGAAATAAAAAGCCGATCATGCTGCCAACTAAAGCACCCAGCAGCGGATTTTTGGGCATTTTTTCTACTAATTTGCGCTCATCAACAAAAAACAGCAGCAAACTGGAGAATAAAACCCCAAGAAGCAAAAAAGGCATCGCCTCGACTAGCAGACTGAGAAATATCGTAAAACCATTGTTCAGTTGATTCATGGGCGTCGCAGTCAAAAGCGGTTTTTAGTTTTAGGGTTCTGCCTAGTCATTCTATCGAAATGGGGATCAAAAGCAGTTCGGGAAAATTCAACATTATTTAAGTAGCAAGTTGTCCTACGTTTCAAGTAGCGTTTAAGCGCTATAACCCTTTGCTTGAGCCAAGATAGTGATATTTACCTGAGTGCATTTACTGAAGATGACCATTTCTAAGATTGTCTAAGTTCAGAAATTGTTCCAATTTAGAGGGTAAGTAGCTGCATAGATGATTTAGAATAACCTATGTTTATACTTACAATAATTTGCTAGATAAGATATTAGCTCGGCTGTATTTTCATCAAGGATTCACAGTTCTTCAACAATTGGGGTAGGCGTAGCCCGCACAACTCTTGGAGACGCTGCGCGTAGCAAGAAGATCCCCGAAGTGGTACGACATGGTTCGACTCCCTTCTCCTGTCGGAGACGCTAACGCGAACGACTGCGCCCTTCTCTTCTTAGGCTGCGCCCTAAGCGTAGCTATGCCGCAGGCTTTACGGCTACGCTCTCCCAAGGCTCAGGACCAGCCGCTCAGTGACCATCGTAGACATCGCTCTTGGTTGCTACCAGCATTGATTTTAGCTAGTTTTGGCAAAATTTTATCTAAGCTCTGGTTGATTTTTTACTATAAAAACTCTAAAAATGCAATATTAAATTTTAGCAAACAATCTAAAAATCACTATCAGGCTAGAAACCTGGACAGTAATCACTAGGCTGCGCGCTGAGCCAGCACGGTTTTAGGAAAACCCCATAAGCGACTGGTATCAGGTTTCCCAATTTATTACCAAATAGTTTGAATAGTTGTTAATGCCTGAATTTGGAAATCACGGGTAACTAGAGGAAGACCTAAACAAAAAGCAGTAGCTGCTATGATCCTGTCTGGCATATCAGGAACAGTTGCTCTGTCAATTTGTCTCGTTGCGCCCGAAATATTACGATCTAAAGGTGCTAATACAATACCTACATTAGGGTCATCCAGAGCATTTAAAATTCGTGTTAATACCTCTTCTGCAAAACGTCCCTTCTCAACCAAATAAGCGATTTCAACCACTGAAATCCCTGAAACATAAATAGGATTACCACTGTTGACTGCTTGCTCTAAAGCTGTTTGGGCAGTTTTTGATAGTCTATCTAGGTCAAAAACATACCAAATTAAAATAATTCGTAATTCGTAATTCGTAATTCGTAATTAAGTTTTGCATTAGCGAAGCGTTAGCGAGTCCGCGAGCGTCTGGGGATTTTAACCCCACCGCAAAACTTGTCGCGATTTAGAAGCGAGGGACTTAGACCCCTCAAAAATGTTAAAGCGTGTGTATCTGCAACTACTGATGTCATCAAACAATATCTCTGGGAAAATTTCCCCACATTTCTTGACGAGCTTGGGTAATGTCTTCTTCAGTAATATCCACTGCTAAATCAGCACATAATCCTCTAACGCTACGTAAGGGACTTTTGGGAATATTTTTTTGATACAAAAATTCTGCAAAATTCAATAACTCTTGCTGCTTATCTATAGGTAGGTGGCGCAATTTTTCCAAAACTGCTTGCTCAATATTCATATATTTATCACCTTAGTACTACTATGATGCGATGCCTACGGCGGTAAACTACGCACTTTTTACCATGTATCATTCAGTTACCCGACTTCTTGAAATGGTTGAGTAACTGGTGTTCAGTGTTAATTAGGTTTTGATGGAGTTCCCCAAATCTTGATTTGTTGATCAAATCCACCACTGGCAAGAATTTTACCATCAGGACTAAAAGCGATCGCACTCACCCAGTCTGTATGTCCACTCAGTGTATTTATTAACTCACCTGTAGTTAAATTCCACAGCTTAATCCCATCTCTGCCAGCACTAGCAAGGGTTTGTCCATCGGGGTTAATGGCGATCGCATTTACCCAGTTATTATGTCCTGTAAGGGTGCGGACTAATTCTCCAGTATTAATATTCCACAATTTAATCGTGCGATCGCGGCTAGCAGTAGCTAATGTTTGTCCATCTGGTGTAAAGATCACACTGCTAACAGCATTATCATGAGCTATAAATTCATTAATTAATTTACCAGTACTCAAATTCCACAGCTTGATTACACCCTTATTGTCACCACTAGCTAAAGTCTGCCCATCAGGACTAATAGCCAGGGTATAAATTAAATTATCAAAACGTACTAGAGTACCAAGCGGGCGCTGCTGTAGCAAATCCCATATCCGAATCCCATCCAAAGCTCCACTAATGAGAACTTTACTATCAGGAGACACCGCTAAAGATAATACGTTACTCGTATGTCCGACAAAAGAGCGGGTAAATTTAAAATTTTTCAGGTTCCACAGGTTAATCGTATTGTCATCACTACAGCTAGCGAGGGTTTGCCCATCTGGCGAAATCACTAAAGATTCTACAGCTGTTTGGTGCGCTTTGTTAATATTCCCCAACTTTTTGCCATTTGCTGGGTTCCACAGGCGAATTACACCCTCGTTTTCTGCGCCTCCACTCACAAGAACTCTGCTATCTGGACTGAAAGCGAGAGATTTAACAGTTCCGTTATGTCCTTTAAGTGTGTAAAGTAGTTGGGCATTAGCAAAGCTGTTGGTAGTTTGGGAGTTTGGTGTTACCTCAATGGCAGCATGAGCTTCATGAATATAAAACCCTTCCCAGGTAGTCACTGGAAGGGCAACAGCTGCCATAAATGCCAGAATAATATACGGGCGTAGAAAATTACCCCCACCTCTTCCCTCACTACTCACTCTTTTTCCTCACTTTTATAGATACGGTTACTCCAATCAATTTTGCAGAGTTATTAAGTAATAACTCTGCACTTCCTAAAGAGGTGGTTTTTTCTTAGAAACGCTTAACATTGGTAAAGGCGCACTAGAAGAACGAGAGGGCAAATAATGTTGCACTACAGGCTCATCTGGTAAAGGACGACGCTGCTGGAAACGCCACAATTTAAAGGCTAGCGCTATCCCTGTTGTTCCCAAACCAAAAGCGAACAACGACCAGCTATCATTCAATCCGCCAATCAGGGCATCTATAGCGCCCATCGTAATCAATACACTGATTAGTGGCTCTTTTCGGTAGGTTGACTTCAAAAAACGAGGTAATACAGCATTCATCACAGCTTGGTTGGTTCCAGTTCACCTTTTGTGTATATTTACCAAGAATACCTCACCCGTAATTTGCCTTTCTCATCCAAGGCAGATACTAATTATGATTTTCTTAGGTAGGGGAGGAAGTTGACTCATTAATCGCTTTGTATATACTAGTAGACTGTGGCGGAAGTTTGCCTACCTATAACTGTGGGATTTTGTGGGATTTTGCCCCTTGCCAAGTCTTGTTAATTGACATAGTGGCTGGATTTCCGCCCTACTGTACTAGTTGCAAGTCTATAATATTTCTATAACTAATAAATATTTTGATTCCTCTCTTGCTTACATTCTAGGGCAATAATTTACGAATAAGTCTAATTAAAGTATCTAGGGCGAAGTACTTGGCTATCAATTGTTAAAGTCAAAACCAACTGGTTGTTCCAGCTGGTTGAAACTCTTTTAATTACTAGCTTAGAACTTCTACCTTGTGCTTTTGGGTGGCACTACTTCAGACCTAGCCATGATAGCACCCCTTGACTGGTTGTATATTCAATCACCAGCAGCAAAGCGAAGCCAATCATTGCAGCTCGACCATTCAAGCGTTCAGCATATTCGTTAAAGCCAAACTTAGGCTCTTCTAGTTTAGGTGTAATCGTTGGTTGTATTTGTGTCATTTTTAAGAAACCTTTTTTCGGCAAACGGGACTTGATATTAGACTTCGCAGCAATTGTCTAAGAAGGTGAGGATAAACGCTAAAGGTTAAAGGAATTATTTGCCCTTAACTTTTACCCTAGACTTGGTAGCTTATAAGCTGATTGCAGGCTTGAATACCAAGATGACTTGAGAAATTCAGCAAAAGCTTCCTAGTAGGAAGGTATACAATCGCTCTTTTAATAAATTGTTACTATTCTTTATATATTGTATAAATACTGGGGCAATAGTCAAGGGTAAGAGTTTGAGTCTACTCAAATTAAATTGAGAAACTTAGGACACAGATTAACTATCTCTAATACAGCTATCTGTAATAGATCAGTAGCAAGCAAAAAATTCCCAGGCTACAGTTAAACAAAAAAATTATCAGAGGCGATATATGGAAATTGGCGTTCCCAAGGAAAATAAAGATCAAGAATTTCGGGTAGGTTTAAGTCCTTCTAGTGTGCGGGTACTGCGGGAAAATGGTCATAGCATCTTCGTAGAGACGCAAGCAGGTAATGGTGCTGGATTCTCAGATGACGACTACAGAAGTGCTGGAGCCGAGATTGTCCCTACATCAGAAACGGCTTGGAATCGGGAATTAGTTGTTAAAGTCAAGGAGCCGCTAACATCCGAGTATAAATTTTTGCAGAAAGGGCAAATATTATTTACTTATTTACATTTAGCAGCCGATCGCAAATTGACAGAGAATTTAATTGATTGTGGCACAACTGCGATCGCTTACGAAACCGTAGAACAACTTGGTGCTAACAGACTACCCTTGCTCACCCCCATGAGCGTGATTGCCGGTCGGCTAGCAGTACAATTTGGGGCGAGATTTCTAGAACGCCAACAAGGTGGTAGAGGAGTTCTTTTAGGCGGTGTCCCTGGAGTCCAACCAGGCAAAGTAGTAATTTTAGGTGGCGGCGTTGTTGGGACAGAAGCAGCTAAAATTGCTGTAGGCATGGGTGCTAGCGTCCAGATTTTAGATGTGAGTGTCGAGCGATTATCTTATTTAGAAACTTTGTTTGGCTCTAGAGTCGAATTGGTTTACAGTAACTCTGCTCATATCGAAGCCGCAGTCATTGAAGCCGATTTGCTCATCGGTGCAGTTTTAGTACTGGGACGTAGAGCGCCAATATTAGTATCCCGCGAATTGGTCAAACAAATGCGTTCTGGTTCTGTAATAGTTGATGTAGCCGTTGACCAAGGTGGTTGTATAGAAACTTTACACCCCACATCCCACACCAATCCGGTATACGTTGAAGAGGGTGTGGTGCATTATGGCGTTCCCAATATGCCAGGAGCAGTACCTTGGACAGCAACCCAGGCACTCAATAACAGTACATTACCTTATGTTGTCCAGTTGGGGAATCTAGGAATTAAGGCACTGGAAGTTAATCCAGCATTAGCTAAGGGTGTAAACGTGCAGAACCATCGCTTAGTGCATCCTGCTGTGCAAGAGGTATTCCCTGATTTGGTAAATTAAGGTATGCAAGGATTAGGCGATCGCTTATTTTAATAGAGGTAGCGATCGGTAATTAGACTAATTTTCTTGCCAAATGCGCGGATGGGTAGGTGTACAAAATGAGAAGGGGCAAAAAATGGTTGCATCTCCATCTATATAAATAAGGGTTTCAAAGCCTCTCTCCGTTTCGGGGAGAGGTTTGGAGAGGGGTTTCTAGTATACTTTGCAACTTTTAAAACATCCTCTAACTAGCAAACCGCAAATTATTTTGGAATTTCGCCTTTGGTGCTGGCAGTTTTAGCGCCGCACTCAGTCAATGATTCCGGAGTGTCTTACCTTTTTACAATATAAATTCCTCAGTAAATACAGCTCCCTTATAACTGACTTCAACCTGGAATTGTTTATCCAGTGCTTCACTAAATTCTAACTGAATAGCATTATCAGTTTGCCTGGCACTGACTTGCTGACTTATAGAATCAGGGGTATTGGGATTAAGAGTAATTTTCAAGTTCAAGCCAGAAGGTAAACATTCTTCTTGAGGAGGAAGAATTTGTACAAGCACACCTTGTTCTCCATTTTCTTCTTTTTTAAGATTGACAATTAAAGCTAAGGGTTTATTTTGCAGCAATAGGCCAAAATCAAATAATTTAGTTTGTGAAATAGGAAAATTATTTAACTCTTTCCGACTTCTAACATAACCCCAAGTTAAGTTATTTGGAATTCTACTCCCAATAAAATCTGTAGATTGCCAACCTTCTTCAAATACTCTATCCCACCATTTACCCAGATTGACTAATGCTTTACCTACTTGAGTTGTTACCTGAGTTAGAGTTTCTATAACTGTATTATTACTTATTACTACTACAGGTAATTTAATCGCAGATGGTTCTAGGAAACGAGTGTATAGCAAGAGGTTATTTAACTCCGTGTCAAACAAAGACAGGGGTAATTGATAACTACCATCTAGCTGAGATTTAAAATCTGGTGTTTGAGAATATTTAAATAGTTCATCATAACGTAAAAAGCCATGAATATTTAATTGTTCTTCTTCTTCTAACACCTCCAGCAAGACATAGAAATGAGCAGCCGTTTTCGCTGAGGTAACAAGTTTTGCTGGTACGATGACAAAATCATCAATCAGGTTATCTACGGTAATTAAGCAGAGGCGAAATTCACCTACACTGAGATAACAGACGTCATCAATTGCATTAGCACTCTTGTCTGGTTTAATTTTGATATTTGGATTTCGTTCTTTCAGACACTTTTCAAAACCAAGTTGTGCTAGTGCATTTAAATATATTTTCCATGCGCCGAACTCGCCGAACTGGCTAAAATGATTCTCACTGATTACTCGCGCTTCGTCAAAATCTTCTGGTTCTAGCCAAACAATTTTTGGTGACAAGTTTATTTTTATGTTTTGTGTACCAATTATATAAATGTGTGAGTTAACCATATTTCCTCCGCCGTAATTAATTCTATAATACAATAGCTAGGTATAGTTGATAATAAATTATTCATTAAATCTGTTAATATTAATTATTAAGGTAAAGGCGGATTAGTCGAGCAAATAAGCTGTTTTTTATCTGTCTTTTACTAGTAACTAATTCTGCTTTTGCTTCTTTAAATGTTTTCTCATAGGCAAATCCTCTAATTTCAGCAGCAAGATTTTTTAGATAATCAGGTTCATGAGAAATTCTAGTTGACTGATATTTATTAACTGATTGTAAAAGTTTCTCTAAAAAAATCTCTTCAGTTCGATACTGCACAATTTCCAAAAAATTTTCTAGTTGAAAAATTCGTCTAGCTTTACTCCATTCGATTTGCCAAAGCTTACCAATTTCACTCAAAGACTTATTTTCTTGGTAATAAAATCGTAAACCTTCCTGGAACCGTTGAGCAAAGTTTTTGTAACCTCTACTTTTTTGCAAATCTTCAATGCGCTGTTGAATTACTTCTGCTATTATTTGATATAACATTTTTTCAAACAAATTGTTACATATTTCTTGTAATTTTTCTAATTCTATATCCTCCGGTTCGCGGTCTGTATAATAAGGTAATTCTGGGTTTTCAAAATAATCATTTGTTGAATTATCGTATACTTCTGTAGGTACAGTTTTAGTACTGCCCGTTTTTCTATAAAGCCAGTCTTGTCGCAAGATTTCTGCGATGCGTTTAAGATGATAAATTAATTGTTGTGGAGAAAAAGTAATATTTATTTGCTGCAACAAATGCAACATTTCTTGCAGTTGGCTTGGTGTTGGTTCAGAACAGCGTCCTTTTTGGCGTGTTTTTAGTCTATCTCGTTGGTAAACTGTTTGAAAAGCTTTTACAATTTCATAGTCTTCTGTTAAAAGAAGCCCAGACAGAGAACGAGGAACAGATTTACATAATAGCCCCCAATCACTGGGAGTGGCTAACCCAAACTCCCACAAAAATGACTTGATTTCTTGATTCTGGCGGGTGAGTCTGGTAGTCCAATTATCTAAGCTTTCTTTAGAACCTAAGTTGGGATTAAATCTTTGCAAAATGTCAACGCTAAAAAATCCTCTGCCTTTTGGAATGGGTCGAGTTGTGCCATCATGATGGTTTAAGATATGTTGATTTTTACCCTCACTATCTACAATCACCAGTGTTTTACCATCGTCGTTTAAAACGAAGCGAAGTAAATCGGTGTACCTGAAAAGGTTTTCTGCACTGACGTTGTAGATGTGAGGGATGGTTTTGCAGGTGATGAGAATTCTGTGTGAGACATAGCACCGCAAACAAAGCCCTGCAAGAGCACGTTGGTGAATGTCGTCTTTTGAACGAAAAATTTCCCACAAAACTGTTTGAACTTGTTTATTTTCTTCTGTCGATAGTGTGGGTTGGCTGGTTAAGTGAGAAAATTGTATTTTAAAAAACTCCTTAGCTACAGAAATTTCTTTGTATTTTTTTAGCTGAACGTTTTCCCCGATTGGAAGTATCTGCATTTGCCAATATTTTGACGGTGACACCATAGTAATTTTAGTTACCTCAAGTCTCTTGAAAACATGACATTAACAGCGAAGCTTTAGCACCAGAGACTATTTTTAACTCATCTTCTGGGGACTACATCATATATATAGGTTTGTTTTTTTCAGCTTATACACTTTTGTCAGTAGTAAACTATAGCAATTCTATATGATTTGTAAAAATTGAGAGCAAAGCGGCGCGTGACTCTCCTGCGATATCGAGGTTTGATACAATATGTGAGCCTCTGACGGGGGTAGCGATCGCTCCTGTTATACTGTGTCACCTTAATCGCGATACATATAGATTTTGTGAAATGGTGTTACATCTGGAAGAAACACAAATTTTTGTAAGCTCTGATATATAAGGGTTAGAGAATGTGTTTATTGAAAGTAAACTTCTATTTGCGTCAGATTAAGTGTATAGGCTGATTAGACTTGAACTTATATAGAAGTAGAAGCAGAATAAACAAGCAATTACCTTCTGAACTAGCTCTAATAGTACACGAATTATTCTTGCATTAAGTGGAGGGAAATAATGACATTTTCTAGATGGTTAGATACACTATTTGATAATTTAATAAATTGGCTAGGAAAAGTTTTTAGTGCATGGATACAGCAACTAGTCTCCAGAATTCAATCTTCTTGGGAAGCGCAAATTGCTCCTGTTCTTCGATACTTTTTTGGAGTAGTAACACAATTTTATGTTCTTTTCTACCGGACAGTAAAAGACATAGTAAACATGGAATTTTGGGATCCAAACTCATTACAATATGGAAAACCATCTCGAACTTTTGAGATTACTAAAGCACCGAATGGAGTTCCGATTCCACGGGAAGATCAACGGAATACTTCACAAGTATTTAAGATTAATGATCCACTTGGACTAACAGTTTAATTTGAATCGCGAGTTGATTGACAAATAAATAGCTCATTGTTGTTGAACTAGCTTTGATTAAATTGAAACTATGCCACAATCTACCAAAGTTTATCTTAGTATAGACTTCCGCTCTACAAACCCTACCGGAAGACTAGCTTCTATCAAATTACATGGTGTACCAGGTCGAGAATTGGAAAATGAAGAGTTTTCTGTGAATGAGAAAATTCGAGATTTCTGTAATGAGCTAATAGTTGATAAAATCTTTAGGCGCAGTCACAATATAGGTTCTAATTTTGAGCATCTTGAAATATGGCTCTATGACTCTAAGAGCGATAGGCAGAACTTGGAGTATTTAATCCCAGAGTTAGATCAAGATGATTTAAAGATTGCTTCGGATATTTCAGCATCTCAATTGAGGAACATCTACATATTAGACAACAAAGTTCAAGACGATAAACTTGACGACTGGGAGCAAGAGGTCAGAAAACTATTTAGACCCCTATTTGCAGAGTTTGTAAAATTGCCTGAAATGCCAGAGAGTTTAGCAAATATTCCTTTGTTTAAGAGAGTAGAATCTGTGATGAGCAAAACAATTCCGTATCATGGCATTCTTGAAACTTTGTTCTTTGATACTTTGATTGTTCAGATAGATTAACTCCAAAAATCTGGATTCATTTTATCCTTTAGTTCATAATTTGAGTAACTTCCTATGCCACGCGTACATCCTTTAAGAGCGTTTCAAAATAACGGAGATGTATCCTCCGTTGCCCAGCAAGGTAGCTTTAGTCAGAATTCTACAAGTACAAGTAGTGTAGGGGTAGCATCAGAACCTAATAAAAGTTTAGATTCAACCATAGATTTTTCTCCTTATCTAAAAGAGCCGGAGTACTCTTTGGAAGATGTTGCTCTACCTAGAGAAACTAAACGTCAATTGGAATCAGTTTTCGCTGAACTTGAGCATCAAGACTTGATATACAGAGAATGGGGAATGGGTAAAAAGCACAAGCTTGGTAAAGCCCTCTCGATTAACTTCTTTGGCCCTCCTGGAACAGGCAAGACACTTTCTGCTGAGGCTACTGCTCATGCGTTCAATCTCAAAATATTGGCGGTACCATATCAACTACTTGAGTCTAAATATGTAGGTGAAACTCCAAAGAATATAGCGAAAGCTTTTGAGTTTGCAACTGAACACAAAGCAGTTCTGTTTTTTGATGAGGCAGATTCATTTCTAGGTAAACGTTTAGAAAATGTTACTCAATCGAGTGACACCGCAGTTAACTTAACTCGTAGTGTCATGCTTATGCAGCTTTCTGCTTATGAAGGTGTTGTAATTTTTGCGACAAACTTGATTCGCAACTTTGATCCTGCCTTTATTAGCAGAATTCGCTGGCAGATTCAGTTTGATCTTCCTGATCAGGAAACACGCGCAAAAATCTGGAAGATTCAATTTCCTAGCCAACTTCCTCTCGATACATCGGTAAATTGCAACGAACTTGCCCAACGATTTGAAGATGTATCCGGCAGAGATATACAAAATGCCGTGTTCCAAGCAGTGGTTGCTGCTGCCAAAGAGGATAAACCTAAGGAACACAAGCAAGTTACACAGTCACATTTGATGGATGCCATGAACCAGATTATTGAGGCAAATAAGGCAGCTAGCAAGCCAGAATTCGTGCTTAAACCCGTAGAAGGTGAAGTACAATTACCACCTGTGTCTAACGCCTGAAGATTAGTTGCCGAGTAGTATTAAACTACTCCTACAAAAGCCCACACCTGGTAGCGCTTACCAGGTGTTCGCCTTCCCTTTATCTCTCCCCACTTCCCCACCTAAACTTAGTGCTATTTTGGCAGAGTATAAAGAGTTTACTTTTGAATTCCGATACCGTTACACAAAGTGCGATCGCTCTTACTAACATTCGGGTTATTCTTCAAATAATCACCCACCCAACCGCAACCCCGCTTCAACAATTCCTCAAACGTTTCAATTTGCCATAACTTAGCAGTGCCATCAACTCCTACGGTAACTAATCGTTGACCATCTGGACTAAAAATAACCTTCCGAGAATTTGCTGAAAATTCTGCCAACTGCTGACCCTGGAAATTCCATAAACGAACTGTACCATCGTCTCCAGCAGTAGCCAGTTGTTGACCATTTGGGCTTAAACTAAGACTCTTAGCCAAACCTTGATGGGCAGTAAATTTGGATAACTGCTTACCTTGCAAATCCCAAAAGCGGACAGCACCATCAACTCCTGCGGTAGCCAATCGTTGACTATTTGAGTAAAAAATGACACCACTAGTTCCACCTGGATGTCCATACAAGATTGTTTTTTCAGTCTTCTGATCACTTTGTAAGTCCCATACACTGACCTCTCTGCTATATGCTACGCCTGCTAACAGACGACTGTCTGGGCTAAAGATAAGACCTTTAAACTCAGAGTTTACATCTGGTGTTGGAGACTGAACTAATTTTTGACCCTGTAAGTTCCACACACTGATTGACCCTTCATTTGTTATAGCTGCCAACAAGGAAGCATCTGGGCTAAAGCTAAGACTTCTAAAGTTAAAGTTTGTATCTGCTAAAACTGGGGATTGAAATAATTTCTGACCCTGCAAGTTCCACAAACGGATAATACGATCATCTCCTACTGTAGCCAGTCGCTGACTATCTGAGCTAAAACTGACTTTTCTGACTCGACCTTGATGAGTAGTAAATTTAAATAACTGGTTGCTTTGAAAATCCCACAAGCTAACAGTACCATCATCTTCTGCGGTAGCTATTTGCTTACCATCTTGGCTAAAAGTAACTAAATGCCCTTTAATTGTTTTTAATTCTTTACCCTGCAAATTCCACAAACGAATAGTACGATCATCTCCTATAGCTAGTCGCTGACCATCTGAGCTAAAACTGACTTCTCTGACTTGACTTTGATGCTGATCAAATTCTGACAGATGCTTACCCTGCAAGTCCCATAAGTAAACAGTGTCGTCATCTCCTGCTGTCGCTAGTCGTTTACCATCTAAGCTAAAACTCATACTACGAATTGAACCTTTAAGGTGAGTAAATTTTGACAGTTCGTTACCCTGCAAGTCTCGTAAATAAGATGTACTATGTCTCCCAATCAGTAATTTTTCACCATCTGGACTAAAACTAACAAACGAAACTCCGCGCTGATCTTCTTGCCATTTATTTAATTCTCGACCCTGCAAATTCCACAAACGAACTGTGCCATCATCTCCACTAGTAACCAATTTTTGACCATCTGGACTAAAGCTAACACTTCTGACTGTCTTTTTATGACCAGTTAATTTTGCCAACTGCTGACCCTGTAAATTCCATAAACCAATAGTGCCGTCACTTCCTCCAGCAGCCAATAATTGTCCATTTGGGCTAAAACGAACGCTCCAGAACCAATTTTGATCGCTTTCTAATTTTGCCAGTTGCTGACCTTGTAAATTCCACAAACGAGCGCCTTTTTCTCCTCCGGTAGCCAGCAACTGTCCGTTTGGACTAAAACTGATACTTCTAATCCAGCCTTGATTACCCTTCCAAGTAGATAATTGCTGACCCTTCAAGTTCCACAGGGTGATAATACCATCATTTCCAGCAGTAGCTAGTCTTTGACCGTCTGGGCTAATACTAATATCATTTATCTGTAGTTCTTTGTGCCAAGTTAACAACTGTTGACCTTGAAAATCCCATAGCTTGATAGTACCATCTTCTTCAACAGTGACTAAATGTTGATTATCTGGACTAAAGCTGACGCTGATATTATTGGCATTTTCATGCCCATTAAGACGGTTACGTTCTTGTACTTGGTAAACAACTTTTTGCAGAGTTCTTTTAACTTTATCTTTGAGCGTGGTAGTTGGCGGAAATATTTGTAAGAAGGGCTGATTAAGTTTTTTTCCTGCGTGCAAACTGCTAATTAACGCATCTAACTTTTGATTAGAGACTAATAGTGCTTCAGAAGATTCCGTCAAGGCGTGAATTTGATTAATTTCTGAGTTTCTCCATTGAAAACCAGAAAAGATGGCGAATCCGGCAAAAAATATAGTTGTTATCGACGCTGCTAAGAGTTGTTGCTTTCTGCGTTCATTTTCTTGCTTAATTAGACGTTCACGTAGTTCAATACTCTGCTTGATGTAGTCTTGCTCATCTTGATTTAGGTCATCTAGACGTTCTTCTAGCCTTTCTTTGGCCTCTACCAACGCCGCACCACGCAACAAAGCACCTTCGTCATTACTAATTTTCCATTGTTGCATTGCTCCTCGCAGGCGCTCTTGCCAAGTGCGAAACTCCCGGTTATCTTGAATCCACTTGTGGAAAGTTTCCCATTCTCTAATTAACGCTTCGTGAATTATCTCTACCGTCTCTTCCTTGTTTTCGCTAGTCTCATCACAACCAGTCACCAGCAAACGCGCATCAGCTAATTGTTGCACTAAATCCCAATTTGCTTCCCCTACCTCTTTTCGAGTCGCCACACGTCGGGTATCCTCCGTACCTTCCCCAGGACACACTAACTGAATAAATATTTTTTCCGCCCGTTTTCTATCAACCTCGCTCAGCTTATCTAACACCGTATCGGCGTAGTTAGCCAAAGCTTTCTCTAAACCACCAATTTCTTGATAGGCTTCGTGGGTGAGAAACCATTTTCTCGGTTTGAGCCAAAGCTGCATCAGGGTAAACTCAAGTAAAGGTAAACGTCCTGATTCATTACCCAAATCTCTGATTAAAGTATCTGTCAACCCTTCCTCAAGTACAACCTTCATTTTTTGTGCTGGTTTTTCAACCGACCTACGCAACTCCTCCCGGTTCATGGGGCCAAGATTATAAATTCCCTGCTGCAAAGCATCGCTAAAAGGACGGTAAGATAAAGCATAGCCATAAAAATCTGCCCGCAGCGTCAGAACCAAGGTAAATCTAGGAGCGTGGTCGATCGCATAGATTAATGCATTTAAAAAAGGCTGGCGTTCCTCTGGCGCTGCGAGGGTGTAGAGTTCTTCAAATTGGTCGGCGATCAGTACTAGATGTGACCTCTCCCCTAACCCCTCCCCTGCAAGGGGAGGTGAACTCTTATTCCCCCCTTCCCTCGTAGGGAAGGGGGGTAGGGGGGTTAGGTTCTTATCAATACTTGCGATCGCATCACACAACTTTGTCTCATCATGCTGCAAGTCTACCTCTAAAACCATTTGGTCTAATCTGCGTTGTATATCTGTTGAATTTTCTCCTTGTAGTGGTGCAGGGGAATGATAATGATGATTTAATGCGATCGCTAAATTACCAAGAGGATTATTCCCCGGACGAAAAGAAATAATCTCCACATTCCCAGCTTTTCGTAAACTCGGAACCAACCCCGCAAACACCACAGAGGACTTCCCGCTCCCAGAAGCACCAACCACAGGAACCAAAGATTTACTTTGAACTGCTGCTACCAACTGATCAACAAACTTCTCTCGACCAAAGAAAAAATCTGCCTCTTTTTCCCCAAACGCCGACAAACCCTGATAAGGACAGTCAGGTAACTTCCCAGATAATCCACCCAAATCTGACCAACTGGGAGGAAGTTCTAATGTATTCTTGCAAATAATCGGTAACCAACTCACTCCAGGAAGCGGCTTTTCTCCCTCAGACTTTCCTGTCAGTTCTTGTAATTTACCCCTTGCTTTCAAAACAGCGGTAAATAAAGAATCTCCACCAGCGTAAGAAGAAAGAAAAAACTTGAGAAACTTGTGCGCGATTTTATCCGGTACTGGTTCCCGCCAAACTATGACGTAAGGTAAATTTAAATCTGCTAATCGTTGTGCTAAACCCAAACCATCACAGGAATTAAAAATTGCTAATTTTAAACCTTTACTAATTGCTAATTTTAAAGTTTGCGGAATTTCTTCTAAATCTAAACTTTCGTGGGGATTCAGGCCAATTATACCTTTTTTACCATACTCTTGAGATTCACTGTGTCCCGCAAAAAACAAAATATCACAAGGCTCGTCCCAAAGTTTTTGAAGTGACTCACGCTTTGGTTCTTTCAAATAAATAATTTCTGCACCTCGTTTTTCTAGCTGTATAATTAATTTTTCATCGGTTTCTGTATCCAGGTTTTTACTATCTCCAAAAATACTGATAATTTTAATTCTTCGGAAAATTTCCGACTTTAATTTAGTTGTAGAGCCAGCCGTTTTTTGCAGGTAATCTTTAAAAGAAAGCGCTACTTCCGAGGAAGAATGTTGGTCAAATAAATAACATTCCTGCCAAGGTATGCGATGTAAGATGTTTTTTGTAGGTTGTGATGTAACTCCGTGCGTATTGACAATTAAACGAATATCAATATTAGTATTTGAGGTAATTGCTGGTTCTAACTGTAACTTAATTGGTAGTAGCCATTGATTTAGTTTTTCACGTAAAGACTTAGCATATTCAGAACAGATATCTGCGGATACATTTGTAACTTGGTTACTTTTAAAACCTCTGCTGTCAGGTTGAACTAACAAGTTATAGGTTTTTTTCCAACGTTCATAGCTATTTGGAATTTCTTCGGCTGGAGGTAATTGGATTTCTAGTTGCGTGGTATCACTATGAGTAGAAAAAGCATCTATCTGAAGTTTGATTTTACTAAATCCCTGCTGAAAATCACCATCGCCAAATTGCAAATTTACCCATACTTCCATAAACCACCCTTGAAATTAATTTACCAAGGTGCCTTAATCACTTATTACTAAAGTTTAGACTAAAAGTGAGCGATCGCTAGCAAAGCCATCCCCACTTACTGATATAAAAGTTAACCAAGTCGGGCGAATTAATTATACAGACGTACATTCAGTAGATCGAAAACTTTGGAAACTTGACGGAATCATAAGGGTTTCAATACGGTTCGGTTAAGGCAAGAGACGCGATAAAGAGACGCGATAAAGAGACGCGATAAATCGCCGTCTCTACAAAGGACTGATTATTGTAAAGACGGCGATTTATCGTGTCTTTGTGATAAGAGGGTCTCTCATCAAAAAACCTTATCCGAACCCTATTGATAAGGGTTTCAGGCGATGGGTTGTCAGATGACGAGAGCGTTAGCTGCTCGCGCAGAAAGTCCATCCATAAGGCCTGTTACTCAAAAAGTAGATTTTAAGGGACTACTTCGGAGGGTTTGTGACCATCAATTATGAATTAATAATTATTCGGTCAATCTAAAATTTAAAATTATTTAACTAAAGCGATCGCCTTTTCAACCCAACAATTCGTCTACAACTACGCTAAAACCCAGTAATACTTTTTGAGTACTAACCAAATCACCAGCTTTAAACCCCAAAACCTGATTATCAGTCATTACAAAAACTAACCGACTGTCAGGAAATACTAACCAAATTTCCTCGCAACCAGACCGTAAATACTCCTGCGCTTTGAGAAATAAGTCTTCAGCTAAATCGGTGGGTGAAACTATCTCAGCAATCAACGGGAAACTCTGTGGCAAAGTGGGAACATTGCCAAACTGAGCTACTAAATCCGGCGTCAGATAAGCCACATCAGGACGACGACCCTGTTTATATGTGCGACAAGGTACTTCAGTGTAAACTTTACCACCTTGTTGATTGGAGTTGATGTAACTTCTCCAGTAAAAACCAAGACTCAATTCAATTTCGCTATGTTTTAATGTCATCCCTGTTTTTTCTACTAGTTGCTCGTCTACCCATTCCATCCCCTTTGGAGGATTTGCCATGAAGTCTTCTAAAGAGAGGATTTCAGGGACGGATACAACATCGTTGTGTTTGGAAACTAACATTGTGAGCCTCCACTTTGGCTTGTTAAATATATAAAGTATAGAGTAATAAAGAAAATTTTGATAATATTCATTTTTTAAAGCATTACCAAACTACCTTGCGTTTCTTCTTCTAGTTCATAACCATTAGCCAATTTTTCAATTGCTTGGTCAATCATTGCCAAACCCTGATCTACCTTTTCAACTACACTTAACTGTCCTCGGAGTTCGGCAGCACCAACGAAACCTTTAGCATACCAAGTCATGTGCTTACGGGCTTGACGCACACCGCGATCGCCTTTATATTCCCACAAGGCTTGTAAATGATCTCTTGCACATTCCAAGCGCCCAATCGGGGTTGGTGACGGTAATATCTCTCCAGTTTTCAAGAAGTGATCAATTTCTCCCACCAAAAACGGATAACCCAAAGTTCCACGGGAACACATCACACCATCAGCGCCAGTTTGTTCTAAACACTTCACCGCCGCTTCAACGGAAAAAATATCTCCGTTCCCAATCACTGGGATAGAAAGCACTTCTTTTACACGGGTAATCCATTCCCAACGAGCATTACCATTGTACCCTTGGGCGCGGGTGCGTCCATGTACCGTAATCATTTTCGCCCCTGCATCTTCCATCCGCTTGGCAAAGTCGAGAATAGTAATTTCGTTGTCATTCCAGCCAATACGGGTTTTTACTGTCACAGGTACATCAACAGCTTTCACCACTTCCCGTACAATTGCCTCTGCCACTTCCGGTTGTCGCAACAACGAAGAACCACCACCATTTTTAGTGATTTTATTTACCGGACAACCCATATTAATATCAACAGTATCAGCACCTTCAGCAACTGCTTTTATTGCTGCTTCTGCCAAGAAATCTGGACGGCAATCAAATAGTTGAACACTAATTGGACGCTCATTTGGGTCTACCTCCATAATTTTGGGTAACTGCTTGACATAATGCAACCCTGTAGCATTCACCATTTCGGTATACATCATTGAATCTGGCGCATAGCGACGCACGAGACAGCGAAACACCATATCTGTCACTCCAGAAAGAGGCGACTGGAGAACCCGACTTTTTACCTCGAAGGAGCCAATTTTGAGGGGTTGGGAGAGTCTAGCTTGGAGAATGGGAGAGAGCGAAATCATACAAAAAATAAAAAATTAATGGGAATGGAAAATAGCAGGAATATTTAGAGGTATCTGCGATTAGTGCTAATTGTAGGTTATATAGGGCTATTTCATTCTCATCTAGCCCACCTCAGAATAAATTCTGAGGCTAATAGCAAAAGTCGTCTCAAGACGACTCATAAAGGCTTTTAGTCCACTAAGCGAGTAGCTGTAGCTCTGAGCCGCGGAACTTTAGTTCTGGGCGGTTTATGCTAGAACGCTGCCCTCATATAGCACCTTAGGTCGTGCCTTGTTACAGGTTAATTACGAGGAATATGGAGCGGGGCTTGCTAATACCATTTCTTTGTGAAGCTGCGCCAAATCTCTTAATTGATTATTTCTTGGCGTACTTGGCGCTCTTGGCGGTTCGTTCTTTATTTCTTGCACTATAGGCGCATCTTCATCCAGAATTGGTATAAGTTCTTTAATATACAACCAGTTTTTTAGCCTAAATTAAATCCAACTTTCTACAAGAAATTCCCTGACTTTACGCATTCTTTGAAAATCACTATCTGATGTAACGAGAATTAATGAATGGCGTAAAGCTGTAGCAGCAATCCACAGGTCATTTTCACCGATGCCAATTTCTTGTAGTTGAGTTGTTTTGCGTTTACTCTTTTCTTTGGCTGCAAATTTTTTAATAATTTCAGACTTGAAATCTCCGTAAATTTCTGCCGTTTCATCATCAATTGGATAAATATCAATTCGGTTGAGAAATGCGCGAATTTTGATGAGATTTGCAGTTTTTTGTTGGGAGTTTTGTGCCATGAATCTGAGTTCACCTGCCACAATAGCACTGGTGGCGAGTGTAACTTTACCTAATTTCCGAAAGTGATTGACAACTTTTGGTTTACCTTCTATCAAAAAAGTGCAATGATTTGTGTCAAGCAAATACATTCTTAAAATTCCAGTGGCATACGAGTATCATGAACAAGCTGAAGACATTCTCTGATATCATCACCTGACCAAGTTCCTGCAAATTCTAGTAAATCTTCAGCTGTAGAACCACGTAAGTTATTTGTACTTGACTGTTTTGCTGTATGACTGGTTTTGATTTCTCGAATAAAATTAAGTGCTTCTGTTAACAATTCTGGTGGTAAAGTTTCTATTTCTTGGATTAATAATTCTTTGCTAGTCATCTTCTACCTCTAATCATCGTCCTTACTTTCCACATTGTAATCTGTAACAGTGCATCCATCGCTAAGGCATCAGGGTTCCCAAACGATAGCAGGGCTATTTCGTTCTAGACATAAACCGCCCAGAACTGAAGTTCACAGGCTTTTAGCAAAAGTCCACTTTAGTGGACTAAGAAAGGCTTTTAGTCCACTAAAGTGGACTTGGACTATTAGCCTCAGAATTCATTCTGAGGCGGGCTAGATGAGAATGAAATAGCCCTACAAACGATAGTATCTAGATCAAGAATTGGAATCCTGAAGTCTTTACCAAGTCTATTTGCAAGAGTGCTTTTTCCAGGATCGGAATTGCCAAATATTAAAATTCGATGCATTGTGGTGATTTAATTAAGGTGCAGCAGAGTGATTTCTCAATTTTAAAACAGCTAAAATTCTTAATTCTACGTAGTTAGTCATTCGTGGAATCGGCAATTGAAAGTGTTTCTACTAAATATGCAATTAGAATGCGTAATAGCTTATTAAGCCGACTGCGGGAAGCAATCGGCATAACAAATTCATGATAATTTAGTTGCAATTTAGCCGTGAGTTGCACCTTGAGGAGGACGCGAGACAACTTTTTTGGCTAAACCCAAAGTCTGCAAAACTAAGATGCTCCACCAAGTAACATCAATCTCCCACCAAGAAAACCCAGATTTTGCCATGTGGGGATAAGTATGATGGTTATTGTGCCATCCTTCTCCATAAGTTACGATGGATACCCACCAAAGATTACGAGCGCCATCATTGGCATCAAAGGTGCGATAACCCCACAAGTGTGATGCTGAGTTCACAAACCAGGTTGAGTGCCAAAGCAAGACACATCTGAGAAATACTCCGTAGAATACGAAAGGCCATCCTCCTAAAGCATATAGCAGCAGCCCGAAGGGTATTTGCAATAGCAAGAAGTAACGATCTAACCAGCAATAATAGGGTTGTCTTGCTAGATCAGGGGCATATTTTTTATAGGTGTCATAGTCAAAAAATTCTGGGCGCGGGTAGAAAATCCACAGTATATGGCTCCACCAAAAGCCTCTTTGGGCAGAGTAGGGGTCTAAATTAATGTCTTCTGTGTGGGCGTGATGCTGGCGATGTCCACCTACCCAAAAAATTGGCCCACCTTGCAAAGCCAACGCTCCAATAAGGGCGATCGCATACTCTAACCACTTAGGAACTTGGAAACTCCTATGGCTCAGTAGTCGGTGATATCCCAAGCAAATACCAATGCTCCCGAATAACCAGTGCAGAAACACTAGCAAACCTAATGCTGGCCAGGAGAAAAACCAAGGAGACAGAAGTGCTAAGGCATGAAATGTAGCAAAAAATACTACATTTGTCCAACTGAGTTGAGGTGAGTTGCCTCTCTCAGGGGCGATCGCCCCAAAATTTGCGGTCATAAAAGTTCCTGTTGATGGATCATGAAGCGATTTGCTTTTTCTTGGGCATAATCCCACTAGGATTTACCCACCCTGTACACGAGTTCGTTACAGTAGAGTAAAGCAAGTATCACTTACATTTGTTATGCTAGCAGGATTCTAATTTCCGTGCAAGTGCCACTTGCATTTTTCTATGTCATCTCAACTCATTTCCACTCGTCAACGCCTGATTCAAGCTGCACTTGAGTTGTTTTCTGCTCACGGAGTCAGCGCTACCACAACCCGCCAAATTGCTGAAAGAGCCGAAGTCAACGAAGTGACTCTATTTCGGAATTTTGGCAATAAGCATGGGCTGCTTTTGGCTGTGCTGGAAGAGTCCGCAGCCTTCAAGGATTTAGGTGAGTCGCTGGTGCGGCGGGCAACGCCTCCCGGCAATGTCTACCAAGCTCTTAAAGATTATGCAAGTGATAGCTTACATGCATTAGAACGAGTGCCAGAGTTCGTCCGGTCTGTGGTAGGTGAAGCCGACCAATTCCCGGCAGAAAATCGCCGCGCATTAGGCAGGGGAGTAACAGAGGCAAACCGCTATGTAGCCCAGTATTTAGCTACTGTAATCCAGCAAGGGCACTTAAATACCTATTTACCGGCAGAAAAATTAGCTAGTTTGCTGAATGGGATGATCTTGGGATATGCCGTAATTGAGTTCACCAGCGAATTTCACGAACTTTGGGAGGATCGGGATGATTTTCTGGAAAATTTGGTGGAGTTGTTTTTACATGGAGCGATGTCATCTTCAGCAGAATCAGCGATCAACTCTTTACAAGGCGGGTTCATTACCACAGAAGTTGCTGATTTGCCTGCTAGTTTAGTTCACGAAATTCTGCAACAAGCAAGAATTTCGGGAGTACGAGATTATGCCTTGGTTTATGTGTTATTTGGGGCTGGGTTATCCGCCACAGAAATAATTAGCTTGGAGCGATCGCACCAAATCTACGATACTCAAGGGCACTTCTTGCAAATTACAATTCCAGGATTTGTCCGACAAGTACCTGTGAATCAATGGATTCTGGGCAAACGTTATGGCTCTTTCACTAATAATCCTCTAATCAAATGGCTCAAAAGCCGTAAAGATACTCAAACAGCCATGTTTTTGAATGAAACAGGCACACCCATCTCAGAATCAGAGCTTCAGATACGTTGGCAAGTATGGAGTGAGGGACTGTTAACTCCCCAAGGACAAACGCCAGCGATTGCTCAGGCACAACAAACCTGGCGTGTAGAAATGTTAATGCGAGGGATCAGCTTGGAAAACCTGATTATTTTAACAGGTTGCGATCGCACCCAATTACAACCCTATGTCCGCCGAGCCAAAGAAAAAGCCGCCCTAGAGCAAGCGACTCGTTTGGATCATAAGCCAGGATAGGGGAGTGGGGAGATAAGGGGAATAACGGGACTTAAACAAAACTGAAGAATAAAAGCTAACCCTCGATGGAACAAATATTGAGATTATGAATCCCTGGTTGTCTCCAGAGTGAGCCAAACCCAACTTACAATATTGGCGATCGCCCGTTCACCATTTCAGCCATTGCGATCATACTAAGTTAAGCTAAAACTAATGTGAAATATAGCACCATGAGGGTTTAATCATGTTAAGTGGCATTAAACAGCAAGTGGTCGTTGGCAAGGATGGCAAAATCGAGATTCAAACGTCTGATTTAGCGGAAGGAACTGTTGTTGAAGTGATTGTTTTGGTTGAACAAGATGTTGTTGAGACAAATGCTAACCAATCTATTCAACAAGATGTGACAGAGTATTTGCTGTCTACTGAAGCCAATCGTTACCACTTGATGACCGCTATTCAAAACATTGAAACAAAGACCAACTTGGTCAGTTTTACGCCTGAGGAATGGAATGAAGAATATAACATTCGCTCTTGAGGCATTTGAACAATTCAACGACTGGGCAGCACAAGATAAGAAAATTCATCGCAAGATCATCACCCTGATTAACGATATTGTTCGTCAACCATTTACTGGACTTGGCACTGAACCTCTAAAGCATGAACTGAGCGGATATTGGTCACGACGAATTACGGATGAGCATCGTTTAGGGACTTCCAAGTAATAAAATATCCCAATATTTCTTGTAGGATGGGCGTCTCGCCCGTCCTGTGAACTGGGCGGGCAAGATGCCCACCCCACAACATTGAATAATTTATTTGTTGGAGTTCCCTTAGTGTATGAAGTGACTGAAACTGAAATCATCATTTTGAGTTGTCGATTTCACTATGATGACTGAAGCAGTTAATGATCGCTCTTTAATTCATATCCAAACTACGATCGCCCTTTTACTTCAACAACGTAGACACGGAGTGGCTTGTCGTTAGACATCGCCTCCTCGCGGTAGGAAAGCGATCGCTCTCTTAAGGCAATTGATCTCATTTTGACTAGCAGTAAGTCGTAGCGTAGTAGTCTGTCAATAAATAATTGATGGATAAATTTCCTGTAGAGACAGCGATTTATCGCGTCTCTTTAACCGTCAAAATGAATTTGACAGACCAGTAGAGCCGTTGCGGCAATCCAAGCATCTTGTGGGGATATTGGTCGTCTTGCGCTTTGTCGATTGGCACGAACCTGTGCCCATTCTTGACAAAGGGATTGATCGACTAGAATGATCAGGTAATTCCACAGGTATTGTTCTAACTGTGTGAGGCGACGATCGCCCCACTGACGCAAAATTGCCCACTCAAACAGTTCAGTTTTAATTCATACAACCTCTAATTTATACCCAGAATTAGCAACACTCCAGCATGATGCAGTTAAACGATTAAGGTAAAACAACAGAGGTTTCTTTACTATTGTTGTTTGCACCATTCAAGATTGTAGCTGTACTCTCAGATGGGGATTGGGTGTTGCTCGAACGGCGTGATAATTTCTTGCGTGACTTGCCTCCCGCCTGGACATATTGCAAACTGTTTTTGCCATAATGCGTTGCCACACTCATTAACATCTTTTCAGAATAGCCGCCCAATTCTTCTTCAATTAGAGAGAGGCGACCTGCCATTTCATCTATGCTAGAGAGTAAAGTGTTGTAGGTAGATAGCTGGGTTTGCAAGGTTTGGATGCGGCTGTCGTAGTCTGTCAAATTTAATCCGTTGCCAAATTCTAGCGTCGGGCTAATCGATCGCATTCCTGCAATTCGACGGAGAGCCTTTTCTAGAGTGGGTGAACTGCGTTTTAATCGTGCCATAAAATGCGCTCCTGAAGGAAGTTATGGGATTACTGCATGTACTCTAGCCAATGCAACAATAAACTTCTCTGAGAGATAATTCGGAAAAATTAAAGCAAATTAAGATCGACCTAATTATTTTTAGTTGATTGTACTGAGGTATTTATTAAATTTGTCAAAAAAGTAACATTAAATAAGCAACAGATACCTCAAAGTCGTGTTGAGGTACTTCAAAGTCGTGTTGGAGTACTTCAACATCGTGTTGAGGTACTTAAAAGTCGTGTTGAGGTACTTCAACATCGTGTTGAGGTACTTCAACATCGTGTTGAGGTACTTCAACATCGTGTTGAGGTACTTCAACATCGTATTGAGGTACTTCAACATCGTGTTGAGGTACTTCAAAGTCGTGTTGAGGTACTTCAAAGTCGTGTTGAAGTACTAGATGATGAGTTTTCTTGCCTTAACCCGATTTACGGCGAAGGCGATCGCGGGAATATCGGCGTTGCTGAATAAAGGCAAGTCCCAAAATTTACATTGAGTCAAGCTGCTAAATTGAAAAAACCCCGTTACTGACATTCCAGTAACGGGTTCTATGTTAACTAGCTTGATTAATACGCCGTTTTAACTCAGCCTCTAATTGTTCTGGAGTGCTGACCACTACCCCCGGTTTCGCTCTCATGATGCTGAGGTAATGCTGAAATGCCTCCTCATCCTGGGGGTTTGATATCACATATTGTCTTAATTCTTGCTCATTAAGAGTTAAATAGTCTGTCATCGGATAATGTTCTCCCCATTACTAAGAATTTCGGCGTTGCATATTTGCCGGATGATTTTGCTAGTTTTGTGGGATGGGCCGAAAAGCCCGTCCCTTGTATTTCAGGGCGGGCGAGACGCCCACCCTACAAGAATCATCCCTTGATTCAGCAACGCCAGAATTTCTACTTGGATGGTTTCGCCTATCAAAATCACGATTCGGCTTGTCCTCTTATCAAATCTAACCAATGCTATATCTCTAAGCAAATTACTAGCCCGAACACAAAAGTCAAAGAATGCTTTAAGTTGTTCGATGGTCGGTTCCATACCTTTTACCATTGAATAAAATTAAATCGGTTCATTCGTGACAAGTTAGGATAACATTGCTTTTGTCAATTATAAATTCCGCTGAAAAGACTGATAGCGATCGCACAAACGCACTAAAATTTAAGAAACCATCATGATGGGTACTGACATGGTATCGATCCCAATTACTTTGGAACAACTCATTACGGCGGTACAACAGTTGCAGCCAGACGAACGAGCAAAAGTCGCTAGAGCCTTGATTCAAATAGATTTACGTTCAGATTTGACGGCTTTAATTCAAGAACTTTATGCCGAACCCCCCGTGAATGAGATTACAGACGATGAAATCAGGGCTGAAATTAAAGCTGTGCGTCAGCAATCCCAGCAGGTCTGATGTTGCGAGTGGTCATCGACACTAACATTTGGATTCGTATTTTGCTAAAAGGGCGAGTTACATTGCCGATTTTGGCAGCATTTAATGAGGATAAATTCCAGTTGGTAATGAGTCAACCCCTCATGGAAGAACTCCATCTTGTTTGGAATCGCCCCCGTTTAAGAGAGCGGATTGACTCTAGTCAGGCGATTCGCCTAGAACAACAGTTGCACTACCGCGCCTTATGGGTTGAGTTGAAAACTGTTTTGCCTAATTGTCGAGATCCCAAAGATTTACCTGTGTTGGCTACAGCGATTGATGGCAAAGCGGGGATTATCGTATCTGGGGATGATGACTTGCGGGCTGATGATGACTTGAGAGCGGTAATGGCAAGCTATAGCATTCAGTTACTGGGTGTTCATTCTTTCTTGAAATATCTAGATGAAGGTGATGCATAAAGGATGCTTTCCCCGATCGCTCGCTAAAACAAGAACGCGATCGCTAATTCAACTTATGCCTAAGGGCGATCGCCTTTTGACCGACTTCCCAAAATACGATCACCCCCTTGACTAAAAGAGCGATGCCTCCCTACAGTAGGAAAGCGATCGCTCTCTTAAGGCAATTGATTTCATTTTGACTAGCGGTAAGTCGTAGCGTAGAGCCGTTGCGGCAATCCAAGCATCTTGTGGGGATATTGGTCGTCTTGCGCTTTGTCGATTGGCACGAACCTGTGCCCATTCTTGACAAAGGGATTGATCGACTGGAATGATCAGGTAATTCGACAGGTATTGTTCTAGCTGTGTGAGGCGACGATCGCCCCACTGACGCAAAATTGCCCACTGAAACAGTTCAGTTTTACAGCGCTTTTCAAGTAATTGAACTACACCACTCCCTACTCCCTACTCCCTACTCCCTACTCCCCATTCCTCGTCTCAGTCGTGGTCTAAATACCTGAAAACTGCTGTAATTCATACAACTTCTAATTTAACGTGAGTTCGACAAGTCTTATTTGACCTCTCCCCCAACCCCTCTCCGACACGGAGAGGGCAGGGTGGTTTCATACGAAGAAAGAAAAATACATAAGTCTTGATTTCTCGTTTTGTGGCATGGCTTTTTACCCCACTTCCATTCCTCTCCCCGAAACGGAGAGAGGCTTTGAAACCCAGTTGTTGTTTTTCTCTGCTCGTGTCAGTAGTTTACTATTTTGTGAAATCATTTGAGAACCCACCTAAGCGATAAAGTAATGTAGGTTTTGAGGTACAAGCCGTCGGAACAGCCAGTTTTTTCAAATCGCGCAGCAGCTTGTCGTCTTCGCCGGAATGCAGCTGATGCTTTCCCGATGGCTCATCCTCGTTGAATTGTATTAGAGAAAATAACTCTCGATCAAACAGCCATTCCCCCATATCAACCATGCCGTAGTCTTGTTCACCAACATTTAGTGTTGGGCGATCGCGGATGATCGAATCATTTGGGTTCATAACTCCGTGTTGGCAGTAGATAGAGAACATCTGCTCAGATAGAGATCCCGAAGGTAGCCAGGGATAGCGATTTGGGATCACAAACTTACCGTCATGATTTATCAACTTACGCCAGCTATGAACAGCAAGGAAACCAGTCTTTTGGATCAAATCTATCAGCGTTGAGATATGGTCTTTTTCCCAAAGATTATCATCATCCAAAAAGCAAAAAAACCGTGTATTCACAAGACAACAAGCAATGTTTCGCAGTCGCGCCACTCGGTGGTAGGGATTACTGTCTTGATTTAACCTTGTATTGCCGACTGTGAGCTTGATGTGTGGGGGAGTTGGCAAATTTATGGGAAGCTTTTGACAATTGTCTCCTATTACCAGGAGTCTAATTGTCCCCGTAAAATCCTGCTGATAAACGCTCTCCATCGCCTGCTCTAATTGGGGACGACCAAGGGTGACAATGACTACAGATATATTACGACTTGAGGCATCCTGCAAACAATTTGGCAGTGTCTCTAGCTCATCCGACCATGCACCAGTTTGAAATTCAAAACTCTCCTGCGGCGAAAGATTCAATTCCGGTTTCATCTTTGAACCTTCTATTTCTCTTTTTAATGCCAGTTTACAACAAGTTTGATTTTTCACAAATGATTTAGGACTGCTATAGAAAAATCTAAAATTCTAATTTCCCTGGAATACTTCTAAATTCTCCTCTATAGATTTGAAGATCTAATTCCTTTTCAATATCATTCCAATATTTTGTGCGTGGACGTGGTAACGAATCAGCAAGCGCAGCGCAAATACTGTTATAATTTGTTCTCCAAAATGGAATTTGTCTTAGGGATTCTACTTTTTCATCAAAATCCGCTAAAACTGGAATGTTACCTCGTTTAGCAAGAAAGAATTGAATATTCGGATCAGTAGTTAAGGCAAGTATCACTTTTACTGCATATTCCCTTAATTTAAGTTGAGCAGGATAGCGAGGTAACGCAAGACACCATACTCCCATAAGAGGGGCTTTCGAGAACCTTTGAAACTCAATTTCACTAAGAGCTAGTGGATTCTTGCTAAGAGCATAAGTAATCCATCCAGGCCAAGCAAGAGCAGTAGCGATGTTAGAAGATCTTGCTAACAAGGAGGAATGAAGATCTGAATAATTCAGCCTGCAAGTAAAATCGTATAGCCAAGAGCGTGCTCGATTTGCAGTATTCAAATCAATTCTGACTGGATCATCAACGGCTCTATCTCCATCTTCATGACCTAAGGCACGTAGTATTTCCCAAAAGGCTACGACAAAATTACCATTGCCATCGTCACGAACAACTAAGGGAAGAAATTCCGCACTTAACATAGCAGAATAGGAGTTCTTGTTAATATAGTTTGTACTTTGAACAATAGAATAAAAATCTTCCATCATCCGCATATTAGGATGTAGCAACTCTCGATCAAGCAGGTTACTTCCTGTTCTCTCTGAGAGTTTATTTGCTACATCGCACCGATGAATTAATAATTGCACATTCCCTAAAATAGGAACCGCAACTATTTGATCTTCATATATACAAACAGAGCGAAATGATTCCAGGAATACCTTACCAAATAAAGCGTTACTGTTCAAACCAAATTCTGTTAAGTAGCTATCCAATGGTTCAATGTTATTCAAGTAAGCTGGAATCCAAGGATCATCTAGCATAATGATATCGTAGAGTTCTGGCTTTTTAAATTTTTTTCTAGCTTCCTCATTTCCTAATTCAATAATGGTGAAATTTAGTTGAGGAAATGATTTCGGCACAAAAGCATTAATAATATTCTCAAAATCCTTGAGGAGATCAGATATTAGCCTTGATGTTTCAGATGACAGTCCGATTTTCAATTCTATACTAGATTGAAATACTGGATAAATGGTATTAGAATCATCAATATGTACGTCTGGTTCCTTATTTGATGAACTCCACTCGTCTGGATTAATGATATCTGTTGGGGTTAAATCTAAGACTCTAGCAATCTTTTCAATCGTCTCTAATTGCACTCTACGCCCCCAGCGCGGGTTAAACAGCCGCTTCACCCCATCATCGGTAGCTAAACCTGCCTCATTTGCCAGAGTCTCATAAGAAAATCCCTTGGAAAACCTTCTTTCTTGAAGTTTTCTAACTCCGTCTGGGCTTGCTATATACCCACGTTGCCTTGACTGTTTACCCTTTGTGCTTTCTGATTCAGTCATTGGTAGTAAGTAAAGTCACCGAGAACTGTCTCTACTATAATCGTTGTTGGCGAACAAGATCCATCCACAAGTTTTAGCCTCTCTTAAAGACCCACACATCAAAAGTAGTGCAGCAGATATTGCTCAGGCATTAACCCGGATTTCTCACAAGACTTTAGGAAATCGGGGTCAAAAACTGCGAAGTGGATAAATGCAGATAGTTGTTTTTAAGCTATTTGCACTTAACTGCTCTTATCTTCTCTGGTATGGATGAATTAGCCTCCTATAAACTCAAATTATTAGGTAGCGTTCACTAGATTCATCTCTCAACATTAGAAGAAGAACTATGAAAACCAATTTATCAAACAACAATAATCTACTGTTCAACTTGGCATGTAAAGGACTCAAGTACTTTCTACTGACTCTACTTGGCTTTACGATCGCCTACATTATGTCTACAATTTTCGGCGTTGTTCCCATTATCAAGATACTACTGAGTGGAAGTTTGTGGCAATGGCTTCTGCGGATAGCAGTTTTCATCTTTTGTCTGTTTGCGATCGCGATTATTTTTGAGTCTTCGCGTTAACTGTGGGTTCATTTGCGAACCAATCCCTCACAACAAACACTTTTACACGATGCAAGCTATAGGCTTACTTTTGAAGCGGTCACAAAATTTACCGTTGTCTTATGCAGATATAGATTAACAATCTGGAGGTAATTTCCGATGACATGCAAATATCAAAATCATCCTTTTCCCCCTTGCCGCTTTGAGCAGCACCCACATAATGAAAATGTCTACTTTTGTCCTCATTGTCGAGAATCGTATGATGTCCGAAATGTTGACAACAAGCCTTCTTTCTGGTTGTTGTTACTTATCGGAGGCGTCATTTGGGCGCTCCTGAACACTCATTCTGCACCTGTTCCGACGAATAGAGACAACCCCGAAAATTTCGACACTCTTCACCAAATTCAGTAGACCGAAAACTTTTGAATTTTAACGAGACAACAAGGGTTTCAGGCGATGCTTCCCATGCACACAATTTCACAGGATGTGTGAAAAGTAAAATTTATGTCAATCTACGAAGTAAAGTATGCAAGCTGGCTGAGTAGATGAAGGCTTCTTCAGTTTCCGGTAAATACTCATAATCTTTGGTATATTCACTTGATGTGGGACCACCAGGCTTAGGAACAGGAATTAACGGCTCAATAATTTCCCATTCTCTATCTGTCAAATCAGTTTCGTATGGTTTTCGGCTCATGTGTTCGCTCTAGCGCACGAGCTAAACTTTATACTTTTCAGACATCCTCTTAAAGATATTTTGTAAATCCCAACAAATAACCGAATGTTGGTAAAACGATAAAAATCTGGCATACTGACGGTAACGCTACCCCTTGTTCCGTCGAGTTTCGTCATTTGTCTGCCCTGGATATCTTAGCCGATCGCCAATCACCGAAAGTTGGTAAAACGGAAAAAACTCAGCCTGCTGTATCCAGACGCAAGTCGCCAAATCAGCGCAGATATAAGGGTGTGCGATCGCGGGAATATCCAAGAAGATAATGGCTGAAGGCAAGTCCCAAAATTCACATTGAGTCAAGCTGCTAAATTGAAAAAACCCCGTTACTGGAATGTCAGTAACGGGTTCTATGTTAACTAGCTTGATTAATACGCCGTTTTAACTCAGCCTCTAATTGTTCTGGAGTGCTGACCACTACCCCCGGTTTCGCTCTCATGATGCTGAGGTAATGCTGAAATGCCTCCTCATCCTGGGGGTTTGATATCACATATTGTCTTAATTCTTGCTCATTAAGAGTTAAATAGTCTGTCATCGGATAATGTTCTCCCCGTTACTAAGAATTTCTACTTGGATGGTTTCGCCTATCAAAATCACGATTCGGCTTGTCCTCTGATCAAATCTAACCAATGCTATATCTCTAAACAAATTACTAGCCCGAACGCAAAAGTCAAAGAATGCTTTAAGTTGCTCGATGGTCGGTTCCATACCTCTCAATACGGTTCGGTTAAGATCCCCCCGCCTACGGCGACCCCCTTAAAAAGGGGGTAAATAGGAGGAAAAGCCCCCCTTTTTTAAGGGGGGTTGGGGGGATCTCCGAGAGCCAAATATACTAACCGAACCGTATTGCCATACCTCTTACCATTGAATAAAATTAAATCGGTTCATTCGTGACAAGTTAGGATAACATTGCTTTTGTCAATTATAAATTCCACTGAAAAGTGAAGAGAGAATAAAGTATCAAATTAAGCTAAGTACTAAGCTTAAGCAGAAAAGTGAATGATGAGTGCAAAGATTAAACGATCGGGACAAATTGATTTCGCTGTTGTTGAGCTTTTTTGCGACGCTGCTCTAGGTAATTGTCGATTTCTTGGCGATGGGTGAGATAATATGCGATCGCTGCGTATATCTCCCCTAAACAGAGAACAGGATACTGAACAGCAATTTCTTCAGGTGTAGAGCCGTTATGGTATGTTGCTAGCAAACTATCGAGAGTAACGCGGCTTTGACCGATGCGAATACCTCCAGCTTCATCCCAACGAAACGGTGGAGCGGTAACCTGAAATTCGATTTGAACGCTCATGGGGGCAATTCTTGGATTTGTGGTATTTCTGTCTTCAGTTTACTTTACCCGTTAAAGAGCGATCGCCCTTACATCAAAATTCAAAATTGAGGAAAAAGACTGGAGGCAATACTGCGTGGGTTTTGCCTAAAAAATAACTCTAATGTAGGTTGGGTTGAGGAACGAAACCCAACATTTTCTTTCTCTTTGTTGGGTAACACTAAGAGGATGTTTGAAAAGTCCTTTCGTTGGTAGCAAAAAGTTTTAGATCCTCCTAAATCCCCCTTGAAAAGGGGGACTTTGATTCTAATTCCCCCCTTTTTAAGGGGGGTTAGGGGGGATCAACAAGTGCCTAAAATCACAGCTAACCACTTTTCAAACAACCTCTAAAGTTCAACCCAACCTACTGGCGTGACAAGGCTAAAATGTTGCAAAAAAAATGTAGGTTGGGTGGAGGCTAAGCCATTGCCAACATCCTGATATATGTTGGGTTGCGCTCCGCTCCACCCAACCTACGTCTACGTTTAATGCACTATTTTAGCCTTGACACGCTACTACAAATCTTCAAAACCTACGCAGTATTGAGACTGGAGGGGATGTAAGTCTTTCCCCTCCACCCCTTTTGCCCTATGTCCACTTGCCCTGAGCGAACGCGAACAGCGTCTCGCAGAGAAGCCGTTCGCGTAGCGTCCCGCAGGGAAGGGATGCCCAATTAATTCAACGGTTCCATAATGGCTCTTAAACCTTTATTAGAGAGTGTTTTGAGCATTTCTTTAGCGTTATATTCACTGTTAAATACTCCTGCTTGCATAACTTTTTGACCATCCCAAACTGTGAGAAACGCACCAGGAGCAAGCGATCGCACTAAATCTCGCTCTTTATCAGTTGCTAGTGGCACTACTACGCGATAACGTGTACCCAACTGTGTCGCAGAGTTACCGCTATCTGGAATACTTGCAGAACTTGTTCGTATATTGGAAGTATTATCAATGGGGATATTGTTCTCAGGAAGTGGTAAAAGTGCAAAAGCAGCTGGGGCAGAAGTTTCTTGTATTGGTAATGGCTGCTGTGTTTGCTCCGTCATACTTGGAACTGGTGGCTGTGCAACTGAATTAGATGGGTACTCAGGAGCAGTAAACTCAATCGTATTAGGCTCAATCCGCACATAATTCAACTGTGGTGTATCAGGTGGCTGTGCTGGACTGGGAGTTGCAACTCTTGAAGTGTTAGTTGGTATTTGTCTAGCCGATAAGCTGCTAGGAGTAGGAAAACCAGCAACTTTAGAGGTGGCTTGCTGTTGATTGGATATGGGTACAGAAAGTGGTATATTGGCTGGCAACAATGGCAGCAGTTGACTGTTTAATTGCCCAGAAACAGGATTATTTGCTGAAATGCTGTTGCTGGTTTGCCTATTAGTACTTTCAGAGATTTCGGGAGCCGAGAAGGTGATTTCCCCATTTGCTGGTATTTCTCGTAACACATTGTTAGCAGCAGGTTGAGAAGTTTGGGTTGCTAGTGCTGTTGTACCATTGATATCTACCTTGCCTGTGATGCGATCGCTCACAAGGTTGTTACCAGCAGCAGAAATCACCTGTTTAGCAGCACTGGCGTTAATATCGTAGCGAGCATTATTTTGAAATGCATTACCCCCAGGTTCGGATGCACTACCCAAATCTGGCATTGCTTGAGCGATCGCAACTAAACCATCTTCTTTATTATCTTGAATAATATTATTCCGTAAAATCGGGCGGGCATTTGCTTGCACCACAATTCCCGATCTATTGTTTTGAATTTGATTCCCTATGACTACAGGAGCGGCATTTTGGGCAATATTGATGCCAAAACCCGTTTCGTGAAAGATATTTTCCTTCACTTGGGGACTGGAGTTACCAGCAATTGTGATACCATTGGCTCCATTGCGATCAAAATAATTCTTACTAATGGTGGGTGCAGCATTACCACAGACAGAAATCCCATCTTGCGTACTGCCAGTAAATGTATTTTCTGCGATTACCGGATTACTTGATTCAACCCATAAACCGTAACCACGGCGGTTTGGGTTAGTCACCGTCACCCCAGTGAGCAAGGTTTGGTTTGCTCCAACAATTGTGACATTTTGACCGGCAAAGCTCCGGCTCAGGTAATCACCACCTCCCTGAATTACAATATCTTTACCTTGATTGCTAGGGTTGCCTTGAATTGAGATACCCGGTTTCAATATTAAAGGAAATTCTTCTCCTGTCTCGGCGCTATAAGTGCCCGTAGAGAGCATAATTACACTATTGGCATTAGCTAATCGTAAAGCTTGGGTAATCGTTTTCACAGGAGCGGATTCGCTGCCATTGCCTGCTTTGTCATCTCCACCATTTGGGTTGACAAACAACACGTTAACTTGAGAATTTATTTTCTCAACCAGAGGCATTGAATCTGGTGTCGATGGCATCTGAGCGATGCCTTCTCTACGAGAGGCTTCGCCAACGGCGAGCTCCGCTAACGCGCCACCCAGGAACGCCATACTTGCCGCTCCCATGCTTACAGTAAAAGATAATACTGAAAAAATAAAAAATAAAAGCCTTGCTGATTTGATAAACTTCAGCTTTGCAAGCATAACATCTACCTTATGGTACTTAGGAAACACACAATGGTGAATCATATTTAACACAACTCCTCGGAAGTAACCATAAATTCTTATACTCTCTAAGAGTATTATGTCGATAATATTACTCACATATTGACCGAGTGTCGATTTTTAAGACAGCGTAATAAATGATATTGTGTCTGTTCAACAATACCTTGTCCTAAAGGACACGCTGTTCGCGTTCGCCAAAATCCCCTCACTTTAAAATTTGTTGACTATCAGTGAGGCTATATATACTGTGAGCTTCAATAATCGGCTCGGATGATATTTTGGGCGAGAAAGCGCTCTATTTGAAAGTTAAGATTTACTGTATAAATGCTCTCTAAATAGTATCCATGCAGTCTCAAATTTAACTAGTGCCGTGGGTTTAAGTCCCCCGGTTCAATAAAAAAGCAAGTTTTGTGTTGGGGTTAAATCCCCATTACAAAACAAAATTCACGTTAGCGCAGCGTTAGCGAGTCCGCGAGCGTCATTACGAATTACGAATTACGAATTATTTAATTTGCCCATTGTGGATTTTCTAGTGTATCTGCTCTGGCTAGTACGCCACGGCGTAAATAGAGCAACCATTTAAAATCCCTAAAAAGAAAAAGCCGATTCCATAAGACTTTTGAATGCGTAAATGCGTGACTTTTTACTTCCGCCTTGCGGTACTAGTCCTTTGTAAGCCAATACTGCTCGGGTTTTGGTGCATAGTCATTGGAGATCCCCCTTAGTCCCCCGATAAATTGGGGGAAAATAAGGCATTTTGAGCAAGCCAATTTATCGGGGGGTTGGGGGGATCGACTCAAAACCTACGCAGTATTGCTTTGTAAGCTTGTCGTTTACCCTAAAATACTTGACTAACCTTAGCGCGAAACTGTAGCCTCAAACTACCCTTATCACTGCCTATAGAAACATGGGATAATTTCCCGTAACCCTCACGACTACGGTAATTTACGTATATTCTGCAAAAACTGAGTAAAAAAAGCAAATTAATTAACTTATGGTTACTAGGATATATGATAATTCACATTCCGATGAAAGCACTAACGGGGTTGTTGTAATGGTCGAGCCATACAGCCAAAAAGAGCAAATACAACAAGTTGTCTACCGCATTTTAGATGCCAATTTAGATCGTGCTCGTGAGGGCTTGCGAATTATTGAGGAATGGTGTCGGTTTGGGTTGAATAATGCTCAGTTGGCTCTTGAATGCAAACAGCTGCGGCAAGAAGTTGCTAAGTGGCATACCCCAGAATTGCGAGCGGCGCGAGATACACCAGGCGATCCTGGGACTGATTTAACCCATCCTCAAGAAGAACAACGAGCTAGTATCAAATCGGTGTTGCAAGCTAATTTTTGCCGTATAGAAGAAGCATTGCGGGTGTTGGAAGAATACAGCAAGCTTTATCACCCAACTATGGCTAAAGCTTGCAAACAGATGCGCTATCAAGTTTATACCCTAGAAAGTAGTTTAATGGGTCATCAGCGCCATCAATTATTGTGGCGATCGCGTTTGTATCTTGTTACTTCCCCACATGAAACTTTGTTGAACAATGTCGAAGCTGCACTCAAAGGCGGATTAACGCTTTTACAATACCGCGACAAAACTGCCGATGATTCTTTGCGTCTGGAACAAGCCAGAAAACTCCGGCAGTTATGCCATATCTACGGTGCTTTGTTCATTGTTAACGATCGCGTGGATGTAGCTTTAGCTGTCGATGCAGATGGGGTGCATCTGGGACAACAAGATATGCCCATTGCTGTTGCTCGGCAATTACTCGGTTCCCAGCGTCTGATAGGTCTTTCTACCACAAATAAAGAAGAAATGCAAGCAGCAATTGCTGAAGGTGTAGATTACATTGGCGTGGGGCCAGTTTATGAAACTCCCACAAAACTAGGTAAGGTAGCAACAGGTTTAGAATATGTCAGCTATGCTGCCAAAAATTGCTCAATTCCCTGGTTTGCCATTGGAGGAATAGATGCCAATAATATCAATGATGTGATCGATGCCGGAGCCGAACGTGTAGCGGTAGTGCGATCGCTCATGCAAGCCGAACAGCCTACCCTAGTGGCACAATATTTACTTTCCCAACTCAATCGCATTAAACCAGAACTTTAAAAGAGTCATTAGTCATTTGTCATTTGTCATTTGTCCAAAGTAAACAATCAATTCCCCACTCCCCATTCCCCATTCCCCACTCCCCACATATTATGTCTAATGAGATTACGGTTCAGGTAAATGGGGAAACCCATAGCTGCTCATTTCAAACTTTTTTACCCGACTTACTTCAACAGTTGGGTTTTAATCCGCGCTTGGTGGCTGTGGAGTATAATGGCGAAATTTTACATCGCCAGTTTTGGCCAGAAACAAAAGTACAACCAGGCGATCGCTTAGAAGTGGTAACTATTGTTGGTGGCGGTTAGTTAATTTGAGCAAGCAAGCCCAAATCCTTGAGGCTGCGTCGTGTAATTTCGATCCGGGCGGGTGCATCCTCTGCTTTATCCATATCAAGGGTTGTTGCGAAAAAATAGACGTTTTTATTTTCCTCTAAATAACCCACGAACCAACCAATGTTTGGTTTGGTACTCGTTAACCATCCCGTCTTCCCCCGGAGTGTGTAGTCTGGAGTTTGTTCGCGTACCATAATGTCTTTGACAAGATTTATTGTCCGTTGGGAGAAAGGCAAATCGCCTTGATACAACCGTTGCAAAAACTTAATTTGCTCTTTGGGTGTAATTTGCAATAGCTGCTGTTGTAGCCAAAAACGATCAATGTCTGCGGCGGTGCCAATTTGACGGTTCCCGTAACCTACTTTATTAATAAATTGCTGCATCCGTTCATATCCAGCCCTACGTGCCAATACTTGATAGAACCAAACAGTTGAATCTTTAAAGGCTTGACGCAAATTCGTATCATGATTCCAGGCATCAATTTCTCGGTGAATTCCATCCCAAGTCAGAACCGCCACATCATCAGGAACTACACCTGTTTCTAAAGCTACCAACGCGTTAAAAATTTTGAATGTCGAAGCTGGAGCAATCGCAGTTGCATTACGTTGAGGATTGTGTTCATAGAAGCGGTTATTTTTTGAGTCGTAAATCAAAATAGAGCCTTCACGCCCAAATTCTTGAAAGTGTCGCCCGAAATTTGGCGCTTTAACAGCGGGACGTTGAGATGAGGTTGAGGCAGGTTGAGCCACAACATACATTACCCCAGAGGTAATCACACTCAATACAGCCAGACATCCAATAATTGTAAAGACAAAAGATTGCATTCGGCGATTTGCGTAACGCCGAAGGAATCGCTCTATGCGAAACCAGATATTTTTCATTGCACATTTAATCGCATCACAAGCGAGATTTTACACTGCAATCTTGCTTATTTACAGCTATTTATTAGAAGAATGAGATACACGGTAGGGTAGCACATCTGTGCTACCATACTGGATCAATACGGTTCGGATAAGATCCCCCCGCCTGTGGCGACCCCCTTAAAAAGGGGGTAAAAGAGGAAATTAGCCCCCCTTTTTAAGGGGGGTTGGGGGGATCTTCGCAGGGTAAACAAGCTAACCGAACCGTATTGCATACTGAATGTGCATTTATTTTACAAAACCGCGTTTCACCCCTCTGATTTGTAAAGCGATCGATGAAGGGTTCTCCGCTTGGCTACTTCTTTACCTTTGCGGCCAAGCTGCTCACGTAGTTGCTGGTCTTTGCACAACCGATTGAAAGCTTGAAAAACTTCATAACCAGAATTGGGATTAACCAGTATTCCATTCTCTTCATGCTGAACTGTGTCTAGAACACCGCCTAAGCGAGGAGCAATTACAGGCTTACCGAAGTAACTTGCTTCTAAATAAACCATACCAAAACCTTCCATATTATTAGCTTTAGTATCCAATAAAGTCAGCATGGCAAATATGTCGCAAGCAGCATAATAACTTGCTAATTCTTGCTCAGGCACATATCCGGCAAAGTGGACGCGCTTATCTACCCGCAAACGATGCGCCAAAGATTTCAGTTCCAATTCACTTGACCCTTGACCGCAAATTATATAGTGGACATCGACCCCAAAAGTTAGCAATAGTGGGATATTATCAATTACTCTGTCGAAACCTTTATGTTTTACTAGCCTGCCGATGGAGAGAATAACTATTGCTGATTCGGGAATGTTGTACGCCTGACGCACACGAACACGTAAATCATCCAGGCTGCTGGGACTCGCTACATTATTACCAAATTTTTCTGGTCTGATTACTGGGTTAATGACGTGAGTAGGAGTATCTAATCGGAAAGCAGTTCTGAGGTAGTCTCTTGTATAAGAACTGTTACAAACAATACCTTCGGCTCGTTTGAGTGTTAATTTAAATAGCGATCGCAGCACGGGATTGTGTGAAGTACAATGAAGATCATTGCCGTGCAGATAGATAAAAAAGCGAATCGGTAGAAAATAACTCAATAGCAACAGCGAAGGGAAATCATAGCCGTGGCCCCACTCTATATAACGATAGTGATAGCGAAAATAAAGTCTGATTGCTAGGACAAATGAGCAGACGATATTGACCAAAGGCTTCAGGATACTTCCCACAAAGCCACTACGCCAGTATCTAGGATAAAACCAGCGATACACGGGAAACTGTTGACCTTGATCAAATACTTTGTCTCCTGAGCAACTAGCCGCCAGCACAATTACTCGTTCTGGATCTTGGAGACAGCGATTGTAGATATATTCCCCAATTACAGCTTCTTTCGGCAGGAAGATCCGGGATATGACTAGGATATCTGGGTATGCAGCTTTGTCTCTGATTTCGGCTGTTAGTTGAGAAATATGTTCCATAATAAAGCTGATAACTTGACTTCAAATAATTTTTAATTTATTTACAATTAGGATTATTTTCAAAGCCTTAATTCTTATTTTATTTCTTTTAAAACGAATGTGGTAGACAAATTTGAAGCCGATTTTACAAAATTAGCCAGGAAGATTGTTTTTTTATTGTGTTGATTTTATTTTTGCTCCAAATTTCTCACTACTTGAGAATTTCTGTGCATGATGAACAATAAATCAAAGCTAACACTTGTAGCCAAATTGCCCAGTGAAGAACTGTTGCGAAAATTACGAAATTTAGCTACGTTCACATATAATATTCTGAATTCTCTAGGATGTTGTGCCAAAATTCCTAAAATTTAGATAAGTATTTGAGAGCTATCTGGTGTCTGTATACGCTTATTGATAAGCATCACGGACAGTTTATAGCCTCTCGAATAAAGGGAACTTACAGGGTGCTAGATGTAGTAAATAGTACTCGTTTTTTAAAAATATCCTCCCACCTTGTGATTAAACAAGTAAGGTGAAGTATTAAAAATTATAGACTCACGCACAGGTAACGGAAAATCGAACCACAGAGGCACAGAGAAGCCAGTGCGCCCTTGCGGTTAAGAGACTTGAAGCAACTGGCGCGACACGGAGGAATAAGAGTTTGAGAGGTATTTTGCGTAAGTCCTAAATTAATTAAAATAATTATTAAAAATTAAAAGCATCTGTATAATTCCAGACTGTAGCCTGAAAGTGGTAGTCCAAAAGGTAGCAACAATTGCCCGTTCGCAAATTTATGTAATTGTGAACATATCTTAAGGTACGGTTCCCCAGTCGAGAAATCCCCCCTGCGATCGCTGCCTACCCAACAGAAGACGCGGTAGATTAAATATGTAGCCTTTAAAAGATGAATGCTACGTGAATGCTACAAAGCAAGCTTTTACGGGCTGGCGTTAGCGACAGAAATCAGTGAATAGTCAACAGTTATCAGTAATCGCGGTAACTCTCTCAGGGATTTGACCCCGACTGAAACACATCACTTGTTAGAAGTGGGGGACTCAAGTCAGTGAACAGTTATCACAGACGATTTTTTTAACTGATAACTGATAACTGATAACTGGTTGAAACACTCCTACCAGCATGGGGAGAAATCATAAATAATTCAGTTTTCCAAGCGATAGTATTATGCGTAAAAAACTACAACAAACCATCAAACCACTGTTAAAAAGCTTGTTAGCGCTAGGACTGGTGTTAACTTTGGCTCTTAGCCACGCCGATGGAGCATTAGCGGCCCGCAGTGGGGGTCGAATCGGTGGTGGCTCATTTAGAGTACCTTCTAGCCGCACCTATACACCGCGCACCTATGCACCTCCTGGCGGGGGCGGATACTATCCTGGTGGTGGTTTTGGTGGTGGTTTTGGCTTTCCCTTCCTACTTCCTTTCTGGGGTATTGGGGGAGGATTTGGTGGTCTATTTAGCATCTTAATTTTCTTTGCGATCGCTAATTTCATATTGCAAACTTTCCGCCGCGTCTCTGGCGGTGAAACTCCAGAAGCAGATTACACCAGTAACTCTCCTGTTTCTGTGACTCGTTTGCAAGTAGGTTTGTTAGCTCAAGCCCGTGAATTGCAAAATGAACTCAACCACATTGCTGAAACTGCTGATACTAACACACCACAGGGGAGAGCAGAAGTTCTACAAGAAGCCAGCCTAGCTTTACTGCGCCATCCCGAATACTTTGTATATGCAGGTGGTGGTACTCAACAAGCCAGTTTAAATTCAGCTGAAAGTCAGTTTAATCGGCTGTCACTGGCAGAACGCAGCAAGTTTAGCGAAGAAACTATTTCTAACGTCAACAACCAGCTAAGAGCAGCCCTTGCCAAAGATGCTTTACCTCCGGCTGGTGAACTCGACAACCCCACCCGCCTGTTTACCGAAGGCCCTGGTGAATATATTATTGTCACCTTGCTGGCGGCGACATTAGGTAAGTTTGAAATCCCCACAGCGATTAACAGTGCTGATGATTTGCGTCAAGCTTTGCGCCAAATTGGTAGTATCCCCAGTGAGAAACTTCTAGCAATTGAAGTTCTTTGGACTCCGCAAGCTGAAAATGATACCCTGACATCTGATGATGTACTAGCAAATTATCCTGATTTGAGACTTGTTTAACAAACAGAATTCAGGAGTCAGGAGCCAGAATTCAGAATTGAATTCTGAACGAAAAATCTGACTTCTGAATTCTTCTTTAATAATCATATAAATACGCTGGTAGGGGCAAGGCGCAATGCCCATAGGTGTAAACTTAACGTAAAAGCTATGTCCCGCAAGGAACTGAAGTTCCTTGGCTTTTAGCGGAAGTCATCTTAAGATGACTAAATATAGCCAAAAATCTTTAGTCTACTTCAGTAGACTTTAGCTAAAAGCCAAAGAACTTTAGTTCTAGGCGGGTGAGTCAGCTAACAGTTAAGCTATTTTTGGCTTAAGTTGACACCAATGGGCATTGCCATGCCCCTACAATAAATCTATATGTATCAGGATTTTCGTGAATTGCTATACCCTTTGAGGGCAATAACTAGAAAACCGTTTGTCAATACCAAGCGGTTTTTTGTATAACTTAGATATACCAGGACTTACGCACTGAAAACTGAAACCTAGATCCTCCCTAATCCTCCTTAAAAAGGAAAGAACCCTAAAAGCCGCTTTTTTAAGAGTATTGGGGTATCTCTTATGCGTAAGTCCTATACACTTATATATTGTAGAAAAATTATTCTTAGCCAAGACTTTGGTAATATTATCAAAATGCATTATACGTAAAGCGTTATCTTATGCCTAGTGTTGAAGCCGACGAAAACCGAGAGCATCGCATTAAAACAGAGATCATTGTAGATGCTGAAGATAAAGAAGACCGGGCAATGGGTTGGTACTATTACCTCGAAGAGTCCCTGAATTTTCCCTTTATGGCTAAATGGACTAAGAAGGGACGCAAATCAGGTTCTACCGAGGAGAAACAAGTGGAAGTGCTGGGAATGGCCCCAGATGATGAGTGCTTAAAAGATATGCTTGTAGAAGTGGCTTATATTAATGGTAAGGATGATGATGTATATTCTGCAAAGTTATCTGAAATAGCAGCCATTGATGCTGACAGCGAAACTCAAGAAGCGATCGCAGACTGGCTCTATTGGATTGCCAGAGGATATAAATTTTAAATTCTAGGATAAATACCGAATGACGCGGCAGGGATTGCCAGCAGCGACAACATTCTCAGGTATATCTTTGACAACTACACTGCCAGCACCAATGGTTGTGTTATCACCAATAGTTACACCTGGACAAATAATTGCACTGCCACCAATCCAGACATTGTTACCAATGTTAATTGGGGCAGCTAATTCTCTCCCAGAAAGACGAATTTCTGGCTCTGTTGGGTGATAAGCAGTATAAATTTGCACATAAGGAGCGCACAAGACATTTTCACCAATATGAACTGTATTGCAGTCTAAAATTACACAGCCATAGTTCATAAAAAATCTGTCGCCAGCGAAAATATTACTGCCATAGTCACAGTGAAATGGTGGCAGAATTAACACTTTTTCACCTATCTTTCCAAATAACTCTTGCAAAATTTGCTGCCGTTGCTCTTGCTGTTCTTCAGTCGTAGAATTGTAACTTCGCAATAGACGACTAGCTCGCTTATTTTCGGCAGCCAATTCTGGATCTTCCGCCAGATATAATTCGCCTGCGAGCATTTTCTGTTTTTCGGTTTTTTCCATAACAGACTTATTTAGCTTCTTGATTCTAGGATACACCTTAGTAGCGGCTAGAGTAGCTCCATCCATATCAAAACCGCCATGAATCAAAATTCCAGATACTGGTGAAGAAAATCTGAGTAATTTAATTGAAGTGGCAACAGAAAGGACTAATTAACTAAATATGGCATAAGTAGCTTTTCCCTGCCTTTTAGCTCGGTACATAGCAATATCAGCATCCCGTAGCAGAGTTGCAGGCTCCTCATAATTACTAAAATTCCAAGTAATACCAATGCTAGCTGTAGTAGATAATTGATATCCATTCAGGTTAACTGGCAATCGTAAGGAGTCTTGAATTCGTTTGGCAACATTGGTAGCGTCGGTAATATCTTTAATATCCTCCAAAAGAACAGTAAACTCATCACCACCAAATCGTGCTACAGTATCGCCACCGCGTAAGCACGACTCTAAACGTCTAGCGATCGCTACTAAAAAATCATCCCCTATTCCATGCCCAAAGCGATCGTTAATCTCTTTGAAGCCATCTAAATCCAAAAATAAAACTGCAAAATAATAATCGCTTCTGCGTTTGCTACGTTCAATGGTTTGTCTGAGCCGATCTAAAAATAAAACCCGATTCGGTAATTCTGTAAGCCCATCATAAAACGCATTACGCATCAGTTGCGCCTCAGTCTGCTTGCGTTTGGTGATGTCTTGAAAAACTAAAACCGCGCCAGTAATATTGCCATTTTGATCGCGGATGGGTGCAACATTATCCCCAATGGATATTTCTTTGCCATCTTTGGTAATCAATATACAGTTTTCTGGTAAATTTAAAACTTCGCCTGCTTCGATTACGTATGTAGCTAAATTTTCAATTTTTTCTCCTACATCTTTGTCAACTAAGCTAACGACTTCTACTAAATCTTTCTCGAATGCTTCACTTTGCTTCCAGCCAGTGATTATTTCTGCTATAGGATTCATCATTTGAATACAACCATTTGCATAAGTCACAATCACTGCACAGCCCATGCTGTTAATAATTGCCGCCAGCCTCTGTTTTTCTTCGTATAATATCTTTTTGGTCTGATGTTTGTACAGAGCCATTTCAATCGCAAAACGTAAATCACTTTCAACAAATGGTTTGACTATATAACTAAAAGGCTCACTTAGCTGATTTTTTTGTAATTTTTTATATACCGAACCGTCTATTAGAAATACTACAGGCACATGGAAATGATTCTGGATAATATCCGCTACGTGTACACCGTCAATTTCTCCAGCTAGGTAGCTATCAATTAATACTAAATGTGGATGATTTTCTGCTACCTTTTTTATTGCCTCTTCACCAGACTTAGTTATTTCTAAAACTGAATAACCTAATTTTTGTAAACTCTTTCTAATATTTGAGGCTAGGATTTTTTCGTCCTCAACAACTAGGATTTTGCAGGCGAACATATTACAATAACCTGTTTGCTAAGATTCAGATTTTTGTTCTGAGTATCAACTCATCTAAAATTTCATTATTCTATCATAAACAATCTCTAGCTATTCTGTCTTCTTGCTTGATATAAATACTGAGTCACGATCAAATAACATCATTTTATTAAACTCCAATAATTTCTGTACTTGTCAAAGCTAATTTTGATTATTTCATGCGGCTAATGTCAAGCTATTAACATCAAATATAAATTTCCATGTAATTACTAGCAATCAAAAAGCGATTTTCATAAATTATGCAATAATTCTTTTGAAGAAAATAAATATTAATAAGTATAGGATTTATGTATAAATTAATCAAGACAAAAAAACCTCAAATAACAACATAGTACTTTTATACAAGTGAAGATAATATAATGTGTTATATTTAATACAATAGGATTTACTCACTAAAATATTACTAAAACTAATTATTATCTGAAATTAAAAACTTTAATATCGCTTTGTCTACAAATAGTTTTTGTCTCAGCCGGAGTCGAAATTACCGTCTGAAACTGTCTTAAATTTTCAATGGTAAGCGAAATAGTATTATTTAAAACTATTGAGAGCAGTTTCCGCACAGAGAGGGTACAGGAAAAAATAATTAACCACAGATGAACGTATATACTCGTAGGGGCGTACATCTGTGCATTGGTGTCAATTTAAATTAGAAATAGCTTAACTGAAGGCTTGACTCACCCGCCTGGAACTTTAGTTCCAGGCTAATAGCTAAAGTCTACTGAAGTAGACTAAAGATTTTTGGGTGTATTTAGTCATCAAGAATAGATATTGAAAAAAGAACACCTTTTGTGCTTTAGAGATTGGACTTACTTTTAGTCAGTTCAATGCTAATTTTGCCACTAAAGTCTGGAATAGGTGCGGCAGGTTTGCTAAGAGTGACTTGGACTTTTGTTACACGATCGCATTCTTGGAGAATAGAATCTGCGATCGTTGTTACCAATTTCTCCACCAAAGCAAACTTAGACGTTTTGACCAGATGTTGTATCAGGCTAATGACGCTGCGATAATCTAAAGTGTCTTCGATCGCGTCAGTCTTGGCGGCTGTGGAGATATCCAACCATAACCTCACATCCACCTCAAACCATTGTCCTAGCACCTGTTCTTCTGGCAGATACCCAATGTAGCCATAGCAACGAATTCCCGTTAAATGAATGCAGTCCATAAATGTTTGAGAGCAAATTGTGCATTTTGTAGAAACTGGAGCAAGTTTGCTTGGAGATTTTCCTTCCCACAAACTCGCGTGGCGGTGTTGGGTTCCATCTTTGCATTTGTCAAACTTTCCCAGATGGATTTTAAATTGATCCTTAGAGAAAATCTAAAATTTAAGATTGTTTTATAGCTATGTTTGATTTAATGCCGATCGCTTATAGGAATGTTAATCAACTTTGGGCTTATATTTTAACAGAGACGCTAAAGCGGTTGGGATTGACTTGTGCTATTATTTGTCCTGGATCACGCTCTACACCCTTAGCGATCGCCTTTGCTCAACAAGCACCTGAAATTGAAGCGATTTCCATTCTCGATGAACGTTCCGCCGCCTTTTTCGCTTTGGGACAAGCTAAAGCAACCGGACGCCCTGTGGTACTAGTTTGCACCTCTGGTACAGCAGGAGCAAATTTTTATTCAGCAGTTATTGAAGCCTCATATAGTCGCGTACCACTGTTGATATTAACCACTGATAGACCTCCAGAATTGCGAGATTGTCACTCTGGGCAAACTGTAGATCAATTGAGATTATATGGAAACTACCCAAATTGGCAAACAGAGTTAGCCTTACCCTCTGCTGATATGGGAATGCTAGCTTATCTGCGACAAACGGTAATTCATAGCTGGGAAAGGGCGCAAACCCCTACAAAGGGGCCAGTACATTTGAATATTCCCTTTCGCGATCCCTTAGCGCCTCTTCCTGATGGAACAGACTTGAGTTATTTGCAATCACAGTTCCACCCAGAAGACTTTTTTGCAGGAATAGCAAACACCACCCCATTCCCTACTCCCGTTCGGCTACGCTCACGGCAAGCCCATTCCCCATTCCCCATCCCCCAAGAATGGAAAGAATGCGATCGCGGCATTATTATCGCAGGTGTTGCCCAACCGTCGCAACCAGAGGAATATTGTAGAGCGATCGGGCAACTTTCCCAAACTCTCAAATGGCCTGTGCTAGCTGAGGGACTCTCCCCAGTCAGAAATTATGCCGAACTCAACCCTTATTTGATTTCCACTTATGACCTGATTTTGCGAAATCAGCAACTAGCAAAGCAGTTAGCGCCCGAAATGGTGATTCAGGTGGGTGAAATGCCTACAAGTAAAGAACTGCGTACCTGGATAGATGCAACCCAACCGCGACGCTGGGTAATTGACCCCAGTAACCAAAACCTCGACCCTTTGCATGGGAGGACGACGCATTTACGGATATCTGTAGAAGAGATAAAGGCAGAGGAGATAAATTTATCTGGTTCTTCAGACTATGGAAAGCAATGGTGTGATGTAGAAGCGAAGGTTAGGTTAGCTGTTGACCAGACGATGGGGAAGATAGATGAAGTCATTGAGAGTAAAGCAGCTTGGTTAATTTCTCAGATTTTACCACCAGGAACGCCTCTGTTTATTGCCAATAGTATGCCTGTGCGGGATGTGGAATATTTCTGGAAACCGAATAATTTAGGAGTGCGATCGTATTTTAACCGGGGTGCAAATGGCATAGATGGCACATTATCCACTGCTTTAGGAATTGCCCATCGCCAGCAAAGTAGTGTGATGTTAACGGGAGATTTAGCTCTGTTACATGATACTAATGGTTTTTTAATCCGCAATAAGTTTGTCGGACATCTGACGATTGTGTTAATCAATAACAATGGCGGCGGTATTTTTGAAATGTTACCCATTGCCAAATTTGACCCACCATTTGAAGAGTTTTTTGGGACTCCCCAAGATATTGATTTTGCTCAATTGTGCGCTACTTTTAATGTGCAGCATGAATTGATTACTTCTTGGCAGCAATTGCAGCAAAGATTAAACCCACTACAAAATACAGGAATTCGGGTTTTAGAGTTGCAGACAAATCGGAAATTAGATGCTAAGTGGCGACAAGAGAATTTAAGGAAGTTTGCCGCCGATATTGAAATTTAACTATTCCATTAGGTGTTGTTTAATCGCTGGATGGAATAATATACTTGTGGTATTAAAGTTAAAAAGGCTACCCTAAAACATTTAATTCTGATTGCTAGATTGTGCGATTTTTGAATTATTTATTCACCCAAAGACTTTTCTATTGCTCTTCGGATATACTTTTGGTAGGAAATACCTTCTTTTTTAGATACAGTTTTAACTGTTTCTAGCATTTCCTCTGACACTCTTAGATTTACAGTTTTGTCTTTAGGTTTAAATTCAAAAGTAACAGGCTTAAAGTTTTCTTCATGAAGATAATCTGACAAATCTTCATCTAGTAAACTTTCTAATTCTTCATCAGTTTTAATTTTAGGAAATATTTTCTTCATATTTTTTCGCCTCTTTCTCTCTCATGTAACGACTACTAATAGGTCTAATTAACCTTTCTCCTTGCTTTTCACGGAATGTAAATCCTACGAAAATATATCTACCTTTGATTGATACACCTGTTGCAATAAATCTATCCTCATTTTCAGAGTGCTTTATATCAGGTGAAATCCTAAGACTTTTATCAAGAAACAAAGCCTCAATTTCCTCTAATGAGACTCCGTGCTTTTGGCATTTTTCAATATTTCCATCATCCCAGTCAAAGCCTGATACAGCCTCTGTCATATTATGATAGTAACTTTTGTATATACAAATGTCAATACTTAAGTCAGCGATCGCAATCTCAATTCCAACAACGCCAAAGCTAACGCTTCCAACGTTCCTCAGCAATTTCACCAAATAGTCGTTTTAACAGTCAGAAGACGAGCGATCGCACTTTTTTTTTCCACCGTTTCTGATATACCCGCGTGTCTGCAAATGCTTCTTCACTACGAGAAACTTTATTTGTAGCCATAATTATTTTACGGAGTGCGATCGCTTTTCTCCTCTGCGCTTTTGGGTAAAACTTACCCCCTTACTTCACCTTGTAACCACCCTTCCAAGTCAGCAAGAGTAGAGAAATCCAACAAAGCATTACTTAAAGCTTCCAACTGTTCCACCGATAACCCTTGAATCTGAGACAGAAGCGCATCAGGAATTGCACCCACAAGTCGGTTTAACTGTCGTAAAACGACCTTTCTTTCTCCTTCTTCCTTCGCTTCCCGAATAGCGCGTGGTTCTTCCAAATTCAGTCCCAACATCGCTTGAATCTCCTCTCGACTAAGCTTAGAAAACTTGTAGACAATAATCGTCGTCACCAAATCAATTATCGCTTGCTCCGACTGTTGCCGTGCTTGTTCCAGCAAAAACCGCGCCCCTTCCACTGCTTCTGTTTCAGAAGTAACATTTGTCAGCAACATCAAACCCAATCCCAAAGGTTGTTGTCGCAAATCCCCCAACTCATCCAGATAAACCCGCTTGACTTGACCACTTGACAACAAAGCGCGGTGAATCGAAGAAGAAGAAGGTTCCAGGCTGCCAGAGCCAAAAATTATGACTCCAAACCAGTCATCGTAACGAATCGAGTGGCGATATAGAAACAAAAACAATTCACTAAAGAAGCGGTGATATAGGTCTTCGTCCTTCTGAAACTGCACTTCAGCAAAAAAGACGGTTTTGGAAACTGCATTAGCCGGAGGTAAAAATACTCCATCAATCCGAAACGCCGTTTCTTTCACTTCAACTGATTCAAACTGGTAGTTTTGGGCTTCTGGTGGTGGTTCATCTACTAATTCAAACAGCAAACCGGGAAGTTGCTTAAATAATTTGTAGAAGATGGTATCGCGCCGCATTTTTAGGGACTTCCAGAAAATAAATTATCCAATTTACTCAGATAATATTTTTCTTTCTCCCCCTGCTAAGAGCTAATAGCCCCCCTGCCTACACCGCAATAGGATATTTTTTTAGTTGGAAGTCCCTTATTCCTCAACACCCAGACAATTACCAGATTGTAAAGGCTTGAGACAACAATTTTAGCGTAGGCGTAGCCCACCGCAGGTATCGCATGTCCCTACGTCCGCGATAAAATTCTCAAACAACAGCGCACTCCATACCAATGCAAATTAACTGGCAAACTGCCAAAACCTACGAAGATATTCTGTATCAAAAAACTGATGGCATTGCGAAAATCACCATCAACCGTCCCCATAAACGCAATGCTTTCCGTCCTGAAACAGTCTTTGAACTGTACGACGCTTTCTGTAATGCTCGTGAAGATACTACTATTGGTGTTGTTCTATTTACAGGCTATGGCCCCCATACTGATGGCAAATATGCCTTCTGTTCAGGTGGCGATCAAAGTGTGCGGGGACATGCGGGTTATGTGGACGATACTGGCATTCCCCGCTTGAATGTCCTGGACTTACAACGCCTGATTCGTTCCATGCCGAAAGTGGTGATTGCTTTAGTAGCTGGATATGCGATCGGTGGTGGACATGTCCTACACTTAATTTGCGACCTTACCATCGCCGCCGATAACGCCATTTTTGGACAGACTGGCCCGAAAGTCGGCAGTTTCGACGGTGGTTTTGGAGCCAGCTATTTAGCCCGCGTTGTGGGGCAAAAAAAAGCTAGAGAAATTTGGTTTCTCTGCCGCCAATATGATGCACAACAAGCGCTAGAAATGGGCTTAATTAATTGTGTCGTCCCAGTCGAACAACTAGAAGCAGAAGGTATTCAATGGGCGCAAGAAATTTTAGAAAAAAGTCCGATCGCAATTCGGTGTCTCAAAGCTGCGTTCAACGCTGATTGTGATGGACAAGCTGGTTTACAAGAACTCGCTGGCAATGCCACCCTACTTTATTACATGACAGAAGAGGGGTCTGAGGGCAAACAAGCGTTTCTCGAAAAGCGGCCACCAGATTTTCGCTCTTTTCCTTGGTTACCTTAAAACTGCAAAAATCGTACCCTTTATCGAGGTGCGATTTTTGTAAATGTCAACGTTTACAGCACTAAAAATCTTAAAAAAATCTTATCTTAAGCAAACTACAAAATCAGTTCAGTAATAATGGATGACTAAATAACGACTGCTTTAGTCTTTACCTGTTCACATATAGAGGCAGCTATTTCTTCTACAGGGGCAACAGCATTGTCTAAATCTGAGGCTAAGGAATGAGAAGATGTTAAAACTGGGGCTGCATCTGGCAAAATCCAAGCATCTTCCAAGGTTTCCCAAGAAGGTGCAAAAGGTGGAAGCGCCAAAGAGCAAGCCTTCCAAGTTCCTTGAACTGGCGCTCCCAATTGCTGGCACGTTCCGCCACGGCGACCCTCTGGCTGGTAATGACGGCAATATTTACAGGCAGATGCTAAAAATTTAATGGGTTTCATTTGGATTCATCTTTAGTGCCGTTTGCGGCTGAATTTCATCCTTATATTTTGCTTCTATGTATAAAGACGGATAAGAGCCAAAAAGCCATTATTTTCTATAGGTTTCAGCGATCCCGACGAAAAAATAAACTTTAGGATATTTTTATATTCTTGTTATATATTTCAATAATGCTTAAAGTGGTTGCCTATAGATTTTGGCTAAAACTTATTAGGGATCAAGACTAAAACTAAAGCTTTTGATTTTTGTAGCATTTTAACTTCCTCCTTAAGGATAGCTTCAGGCATATAATTTCAGATAAATAGTCTGCTTTGATTACCACATTAGACATATTTCAGCAGTAAAATATATTGTTTCTCAAGAATCAAAACCATATTTATGTGAAGCAGCAAGTTATTTGAGGAGAAATTCTGCTCAATAAATAATCGCTAAACTATTTTGCTTTCAATTGAAGTCAGGACTGACTTCCTTCAAAACTGTTTAGCAGCACAGACAGAACAGACTTCCCAGCGCTGGAGTTCGCCGGGTGGGGTGGGAGATTGACACTGGGGACAAAGGGGTAAGCCGTGCGATCGCGATCGCATGATCTTCGTCCAATGCCCAAAAGCAGCATTTACATCCTTGGCGGGTGTAACATCAGGGCGGTTAATCTCATCACCAAGGTAACTGGGATGCTCATGGGGCGAAACCGTTTGTTGCTGTTTTCTCTCCAGAGATGGATTCTGCCAGCCAGCAGTAGAGAAGCGAATATCAACCAGAGGTGTTGGCAGGTTTTTATTCAACTTTAAAAGCAGAGACGTGCGACCAAAAGTCAGGTTTTGCGCCCAAGCAGCACTAGAAGTTGCTACCGACAAAACATCGCGTTGAATCGACAATGGTCGAGTATTTGCGGCAACCACTGGCCCAACAACTTCTGTCCAACACTTGAGCAGGCGTTGAAATGGTTGTTCTTGCCATTTAGCCTGCTTTTCTAGAACGCCTAAAATATCATTAATTGATTTCAACGACATCGTTAAAAGTGGGGAGTGGGGACTTGTAATGAGCGACTCGTGCCGAGCATCTCGACTTACTTCGACTAGCAAGAGTACAAGTCGCTCGATGGAACCGGAGCCGAGGTAAGCCGAAGTAGTGGGGAGTGGGGAAGAGGCAGGAGAGCAGGGAGTAAGGGAGAAGAGTTTTCCCCTCTTCCCCCTGCCCCTCTGCCTCTTTTCAATTCCCAATTTCCAATCTATCTATTTAGATAATTTTCGCTACTATTGTCACAAATATATCTAAAGTTAATTCCAGCAATCTACGTTTGAGGCACAGAGGCAATGACTCAAAACCCCCTGAATGATTCCGGTACTCAATCGTCTAAAACACCTGGGTTGAAACCAGCACTAGCAGCAGCGCTAGCGAGTTTAGAGGTGCCGCTAGATCAGGAGTTAGCTCGATACCGACGCACACGAACTGGTTTGGTGGCATCAAAGCAGCCCCGTGTTGCAAGTTACATGAGCAGTCAACCCCAGCCGTTAACTGCCATCCCTAAAACATCGGGCACAACTCAGTCATCAGTAATGGAAATTAAAACTAACGTGCCGCCTGCATCTGTACCCGTGAATCCTCAGGGAACTTCAGCGCCAGCTACGGCAAAAATTGACGTACCACCGACATCTTCTCTAGCTGTGAATCCTCAAAATAACCCAGCGTCAGCTATGCCAAAAACTGAGGAACTAAATAATCTCAATGTGCCCTCCATCTCTGATTCTGCTAAAACACAAACTCAACTTCCGCCGCCGCCCCCCAACTTTAGTAGCAGCATCGTGTCAGCAATCGTTAAAGATACTAAGAGCGAAAACCTCTTGCAGCCAAATGACACCCCTAAGCACCCAGATGACTATTTGGAATCTAGTGAAGCACTGCTGCGAAGTCTGACAGAAGAACAACCAGAAACCAAGAAACCAAGCAATTCTAGCGATAGTCTGCTATCACCTTTGGGTATTGGCTCGATGTTGCTGCTATTGGTAGCGAGTCTTACCTTAGGTTATGTAGTGTTCAATCCCAAAAGCTTGCCACAGTGGAATTTAGGCAAGTTGTTTAACGGAAACTCGTCTCCTGCACCAGAAAATACTCAGGAAGTCGGAAGTAGTGTCCAACCTCAGATCCAGCCACCAAGCACATCTATACCCAAGTATCCGAATCTAGCTGCCCAAGAGTTTCCTGAGGTGAGAGATCCCAATGATGTAGTTGGCTTAAAACCCAAAATCCAACCAACCCTCGCAGTAGTGCCTAATCCAGTCGTTCCCCAAAACCCCGCAAATCCTCAAGCAGCATTGCCTGAAGCCAACACAGGCCTAAAACCGACAAATCCGATCGCTTTAGCACCAGTACCGACAGTACAGCCCTTGCCTCCCCTGAATTTGCCTGCCACTTCAACGGCAAAAACCTCACCAAAGCCGGATGCAGAAATCAAACCAGCAACAGATGGGTTCTATCATGTAGTGATAGATAATAAAGATGCGGCTTTTGCCTCAGCACGGCAAGTAATTCCCGATGCTTATTTATCACCCAACAAAGAATTGGTTTATTTGGGTGCTTTTAAGACTAAAGAGCAAGTACAACAACATCTGAAATTGTTACAGGCAAAGGGAATCAAGGCACGGGTTCAGCAGCCATAAGTTGCAAAAATCTACGATACCATGAGAGAACAGTCCTGAGTCATCAGAAAAATGGGTTTGAAACCCCGTGCTTTTAGCACGGCTTTACGTGATATACTGGGATGAGTTACCACCCCAGCTAAATGCAAAGTATATCTGTTAAATGCAAGCTTCAAGTCCCTGTAGAGTTGCGCTCTGAAATAGACCGCACTTTGCTCTTATTTGCTGACGCTTGTAATCAGATATATGAGATTGCAAAACGCGAGAATTGCTGGAATACAACCAAGCTTCACCACTTGGTTTACAAGCCAGTCAGAGTTGCTACGGGTTTGAAGGCAAACCATGTCTGCCAAGCAATTCGTCGTGTAACTGGTAACGCTAAAGCAGTTAAGCAAGTCCATAAATTTAGACCGACATCTATTAATTTGGATGTTCGGACTTTTCAGTATATTGAGGATTTGCAAACCGTCGGCGTTACATTGATGTGTGGTCGAGTTAAGTTCAAGTTGAGCATTGGTAACTATCAATTGGCATTGCTTAAAGGGCAATCCCCAACGGCTGCTACCCTCAATAAAACAAAACACGGCGACTACTACATCAATATCTGTGTTGACCTGCCTACCAGCCCCACAGGTAAAACACCCAAAGCTAGCACTGAGCGTAGCCGAAGTGTAATTGGGGTCGATCTCGGTAGGCGAGACATAGCCACCACAACCAATGGTGAATCGTGGAGTGGAAGGCAGATTCAAGCCACTCGTGACCGATATAGTAAGGTCAGGGCTAATGTTCAATCCAAACGCACTCGCAGTTCTAGACGACTGCTGAGAAGGCTTTCTGGGAGAGAACAAAGGTTTCAGAAATGGCTGAATCACAATATTTCTAAACAGCTTGTTCAAAATGCACTCGTAACAAACGCGACACTGGCTTTTGAGGATTTGACCAATATTCGAGAGTCGCTCAATCAAAAACTAAGAAGCAAAGTTGAACGTCGAAGAACTAATAATTGGGCGTTCTATCAGTTGCGTTTGTTTGTTGGGTACAAAGCAAATATTGCTGGTGTTCCAGTGGTATTTATCCCACCTGCCTACACAAGTCAAACCTGCTCCCGATGCGGACACATTCACCCAGTCAAGGGTAAATCGTATCGCAACGGGAAAAATTTTAAGTGTGGGCATTGTGGATTTGAACATGATGCTGATATAAACGCAGCGTTAATTATTGCTGCTTTGGGGAAGTCTGTAAGCCTTCCTGGAAGTCCGGGGATGAGTTGTCAATTAGAGGGACAATTGTCTCTCTTCCCGATGATTCAAGTCTGTGGCTAAAGCCCCGCACCTTTAGGTGGGGGTAAGCTTACGAGCGCTAAGTCAATGAGTGTTGAGTGCTGAGTGGTAGAGACAAAATATTGTTTGTTTACAACCCTACAACAAAAATTATATATACTCAAAACTTTAACTAGGCACTCAGCACTCCATAACTACCCTATGACAAAATATTATACTCAGGACTTTAACTAGGCACTCAGCACTCATTACTGGGTTTCGTGAATGGAGAGCCGACATGGCATTAATCAAGCGTATCCTGCGGGTGATTCGAGCTAATCTCAATAGTTTAATCGGTGGTGCAGAAGATCCAGAAAAGATTCTGGAGCAAACTGTTCTAGAGATGCAGGAAAATCTGGTGCGGTTGCGGCAGGGTGTAGCACAAGCGATCGCTACCCAGAAACGCACCGAACGGCAGGCAGGCGCTGCCCAGTCTCAAACAGAAGAATGGTATCGCCGTGCCCAATTGGCGCTGCAACAAGGCAGCGAACCTCTAGCACGGGAAGCTTTGACTAAGCGCCAAGCCTATAAAGAAACCGCTACAGCCCTCTTTTCCCAGATAGAGCAGCAAAACGAGATAGTCGCTAGGCTAAAAAAGGATATGCGATCGCTAGAGTTAAAAATTTCCGAGGCGAAAACAAAAAAAGATATGTATATTGCTCGTGCCCGTTCTGCCGAAGCGTCTTATCGCCTCCAGGAAATGCTTGGCGGAGTTTCTGCCACCAGTAGTCTGAGTGCTTTTGAGCGGATGGAAGAAAAAGTTTTGCAGATAGAAGCTCAATCAGAAGCAATAGCTCAACTCGGTAGCGACGACTTGGAAACACAATTTACTTCCTTGGAATCTACTAATAATGTAGATGCCGAATTGGCAGCGATGAAGGTGCAGGTTTTAAACGGGGCAGAAAACACACAGCATAACAATCTCCTCACCCAGGAGAGCCAGAAGATACAGCCTCCCCAACAACAGTTACCTAAAACTCAGGACTCTTGAAGAGGTCATTTCCCCCTGCTCCCTGCTCCCTGCCCCCTGCCTCTTGGTTGAAGTTCGGCTAATTACCCCTGTTTGGAGATATCTTAAAAATTAAGAGTTGTTAGGAGGTACTGATTCAAACCGGAAAGATTACATTGAAATAGGTAGCTATTAAAAAATAAAAAAGCTAACTGTCCAACAAAAAGCGTAAAGCAAACAAGGAAAAACAAAGTTATGGGATTATTCGATCGCATTAAGCGAGTAGTTAGTTCTAACCTCAACGACCTGGTTAACAAAGCCGAAGACCCCGAAAAAATGCTAGAACAAGCCATCCTGGAAATGCAGGAAGACTTGGTTCAGCTGCGTCAGGGAGTAGCCCAGGCGATCGCCGCCCAAAAACGCAGTGAGAAACAGTATAATGATGCCCAAAATGAAATCAATAAGTGGCAACGCAATGCCCAACTGGCGCTGCAAAAAGGTGATGAGAACTTAGCACGACAAGCTCTAGAGCGCAAGAAAACTTATACTGACACCAGCACAGCGCTCAAAGCTAGTTTAGATACGCAAAGTACTCAAGTTGACACCCTCAAGCGCAACTTAATCCAGCTGGAAAGCAAAATTTCTGAGGCTAAGACCAAGAAAGAAATGCTCAGAACTAGGATCACTACCGCCAAAGCCCAAGAGCAACTCCAAGGCATGGTGCGTGGGATGAATACCAGCAGTGCAATGTCTGCCTTCGAGCGGATGGAAGAAAAAGTCTTGATGCAAGAATCCCGGGCCCAGGCACTAGGAGAGTTAGCGGGTGCCGATTTAGAAAGCCAATTTGCCCAGTTGGAAGGTAGTAGCGATGTTGATGATGAGTTGGCAGCTTTAAAAGCACAAATGTTACCACCGGCTACTCCACAAAATCAAGCGCAACTGCCACCGCAACAAGAAACCACTGCCCCGAATCCTAAGTCTAATGAAGTGGTTGATGCCGAGTTGGATTCTCTACGCAAGCAATTGGATCAATTGTAAAATTGGTAGAAAACTTATTTGAGCTAGTCCCACGCCTGTTGGCTGTGGGATTTTACATCATTAGTCAATAGTTAACAGTCAAAATAACTATGAATTATTGACTATAAACTATTGACTACTTTGGGATAAAGTATTGTGTGTGCCAACTTTGATCGCCACCTGATGGAGACTGCAATGAGTAAGGCTGTAATCACCATAACCGATGCTGAGTTTGAAACAGAAGTATTAAAAGCTGAACAGCCTGTATTAGTTTACTTTTGGGCTTCCTGGTGTGGCCCTTGTCAATTGATGTCGCCCCTGATTAACTCAGCTGCTACGAAATATAGCGATCGCCTCAAAGTCGTTAAAATGGAAATTGACCCTAACCCACTCACTGTTAAGCAGTACCAAGTGGAAGGCGTACCAGCCCTCAGACTATTTCAAGGCCAGGAAGTTTTGATATCCACTGAGGGAGTTATCGGCAAAGATAAATTACTCGAACTCTTAGATAAGCACTTAAATAGTAATTAGTCAATAGTTCATAGTCCATACCAAATGACTAATGACCCTCAGTGAGGCTCGTGCCGACGCTAACGCCATTCACTCATGGAGTAAACACCCTTCTCTACGAGACGTTGCGCGTTCGCATAGCGTCTCGTAGAGAAGGCGCTAGCCTCTCACGAATGGGAGAAAACCGCGCTGGCTCACTAATGACTAATGACTAATGACTAATGACTAATGACTAATGACTAATATGGAATTTGCAAAGCGTTTACAACCCCTGCAATCTAATGTATTTGCTGATATGGACAGAGCCAAGGCGATCGCTTTGGCAGCTGGACGAGAGGTAATTGATTTGTCGTTGGGGTCTTCTGATTTACCAGCCGAGGCACATGTGATCGAGGCGATCGCCCAGTCTCTTGGCGATCGCAGTACCCACGGCTATCTGTTGTTTAACGGAACTCTTGGGTTTCGTGAAGCCGCAGCCAACTGGTACGAACAAAAATTTGGTATCAAAGTCGATCCCCAAACTGAGGTACTACCTCTAATTGGTTCTCAAGAAGGCACAGCCCATTTACCCCTAGCAATACTCAATCCAGGAGATTTCGCCCTATTGCTCGATCCAGGTTATCCCTCCCATGCGGGGGGAGTCTACCTAGCCAGTGGTCAAATCTACCCGATGCCACTACGGGCAGAAAACGATTTTTTACCAGTATTTGCTGATATTCCTGCCCCAGTCTTGGCCCAGTCGCGGATGATGGTATTAAGTTATCCTCATAATCCCACTGCTGCGATCGCTCCTTTATCTTTCTTCCAAGAAGCTGTCGCCTTCTGTCAGCAACACAATCTTGTGCTGGTTCATGATTTCCCCTACGTAGATTTGGTATTTCAGGAAACTGGGGAGTCGGCAGATTCTTCTCCCAATCCAAAATCGAAAATCGTTCGACTGAGCGAAGCCGAAGTCCAAAATCCAAAATCCCTAGTCCCTTCAATTCTGCAAGCTGATCCAGAGAAAAGCGTCTCTATTGAATTTTTCACCCTTTCCAAGTCCTACAATATGGGCGGCTTCCGCATTGGCTACGCCATCGGTAATGCTGAGTTAATTAACGCCTTACGCCAGGTAAAAGCCGCTGTTGATTTTAATCAGTATCGGGGGATTTTGAATGGTGCGATCGCTGCCCTAACTGGCCCTCAAGTTGGGGTAAAATCTGCTGTTGCAACCTTCCAGCAGCGCCGTGATGCTTTCATCACTGCTTTACACTGCATTGGCTGGAATGTTCCTACTCCCCAGGCAACAATGTACATCTGGGCAAAATTGCCCCCAGCTTGGAGTCAAAACTCCATAGAATTTTGTACCCAGCTAGTCAAACAAACTGGTGTAGCCGCTTCCCCAGGTGCTGGCTTTGGTAAATCAGGGGAAGGGTATGTCCGTTTTGCCTTGGTGCATGAGCCACCTTTGTTAGAAACTGCTGTGGAAAGAATGGCTGAGTTCCTTCATTAAATTTATAAGGGAAATGCCGAAAACCCCTGAGAGACAGGTGCTTACGCACCGTATCTCGTACTTTAGGCTCTTGATGAAGGCTAGCAACACCATGCACGGGTGTTCTGATTTAATCTTTTTGATGTGCTATATACTCTATTACATTTTTTGTAGAAATATTACCAGCAGTTGAGACAAAATAGCTCGGTGTCCATAAAGTTGGAAGTTTAAGCAATTCTGGAAACTCTTTTCTTAAGTGATGAGAAGCCCGTCCTTTAATTCTGTTCATGATTTGGGAAGGGTTGTCTGTTGGTTTCACGTTTAAAAATAAGTGAACATGGTCAGGCATGATTTCCATTGCAACAATTTTCCACCTATTCTCATTGCAGACCTCACAGATGATTTGCTGTAATCTCTCTGCTATTACGTCTACTAATACCTTCTTTCTGCGTTTGGGTATAAAAACGAAGTGATAGTTAAGAAGCGATATTGCGTTCCCTTCATGCCTATATTCATCTGGAGAAAAACTTCCCATGCTTTTTTGTAATTACTGATTGTATTTTGTATATATGTAGTGTATATTCAAATAAGCTAATCGACAATAGGAGGTGATGGTATTTGCTAACAAACTTTTGTTTTAAGCTACGTCCTAATCTTAGCCAAACCAACAAAATAGATGGATGGCTAGATATGCTCCGCTCTACTTACAACTGGAGTTTGGCAGACAGAATAGCTCAATACAACCAGCAATTCATTCAGGGTGATTATTGCGACATCAGGACTAGGGCAGAAGCCTGTCCACTGACTTGTTTTGTTAGCAGGAATGGTGCAAGTGGGGAACCTTGGAAGGACGCTAAAACCCACAAGGATGGTAAACTAAAAAATCCACGTCGTAGTGCTGGAGATATTCAAATAACCGCATTGCCAGAGTTAAAGAAAGCTAGACCCTGGTTTCGTGAGATTGACTCTACAGTGCTACAGCAAAACCTCAAGCGACTTGACACTGCTTACAAAAACTTCTTTGAAGGTAGAGGCTTTCCCAAATTTAAAAACCGGAGTAATTTTACATCCTTTACTTACCAGATGGGCGTAAAAGTTCAAGGGAATAAAATCTATCTCCCTAAGTTGGGATGGATGCGGTTCTTCAGCTCTCGCTTGATACCAGATGGATTTACTCTGAAGGCGGCGACAATCCGCAAGCGTCAAGATGGTTGGTACATCTCGATTAGGATTGAAGATAAAAGCATTCCAGATTACGTATCAAAGCCACTAGATGAAGTTAAATCTGTCCTTGGTTGCGACTTGGGAATAACCAAACTTGTTCACTTGTCGGATAGGTATCAAATTGATAATCCTAAGTTTTCAACCAACAAAAAAGTTAAACGCACTCTGAAAATTAGACAGAGGCGAGTTAGCAGAAAAGTCAAAGGTAGTAAAAATCGTAAAAAAGCAGCTAGCAAGTTAGGACGCTTTCACAAAAAGATTACAGATAAACGGGTTGCTTACCAAGCTAAACGCTCAGAAGATATCAGCACGCACTTTTGTGCAAACGTGTTGAGTCTGAGAACCTGTGCAAACAGGATATTAAGATTGTGAAGTCTTAAGAATCTCCTCGCCTAAAGGCCAGGAGAGTGTCAATCAAATTTCTTCTCAAACTAAACGCCAAAGATTTTTGGCGGCAAAGTCTATGAATAGAACACACGGCAATACGCTTGGGTTAAGGAACGTAGATCCAAAGGGGCTTAAGGCAGGGTAACCCAACATTATCAAGGCTTTGTTGGGTAACGTTTAGTTTGAAATCAATATAATAGCTATATTCTCAATCATAATCTTAAATTTAACTTACTAAATCCGTTAATTCGCTTAATGTTATAAGTTCAATCTATAAAGTAAAATATTGCTAATTAATAAATTATTTATCTTATATTTATAAAATTAATATATAAATATATTATTTATTATTAAAAGCCATATACAAAATTATTAAAATCAATACTAAAAATATTATTTTCTAAAACTATAAATTTTTAAACAATAAAGTATTATCAATTTGAAAAATGTTAATTATAGATTCAAAAAGCAAAATTTTTATTATGACAGTAAGTGGGTGTGAATAAATAAAACTATCTTAAGTAACGTAAAAGTATTTAAATAAGTTTGTAGTAAGCGGCTCTAGCTCTTTTTAAGGGCTTTAGTCTTCTCTATGAGACGCTACGCGTAGCAAGATCCCTAAAGTATGCTACAAACCTTTAATTATTTATGCCGTCGTACTTAGCAGCTAATGACTAAGATCGCAGCTAAACAAACTCTTGTCTGCTCCAAAGTTCTGATGCTTGTAGCAAGTTTACTCGCAAACGTCTAGGTGGGAAACTGGCCCTAAAACCTGTCTTTGCACGGATTCAAAGCCTATCTGACTTGAAAGTGCTGTTAGCGGATAGCTATGGTTGAGCCAGTGCTGAGTAAAAATACTAGTCCCCAGCACCTGTTTTATGTGTTCTGGTGTATGCAGTTCATGACGGCTACTTTACATTTACTTGTTAAATCGGCACGAAAAAATAATTTTTCTTAAAATAGAGAAAGATTAACTAATTTTGGTTGTGACAATATCTACTCAAATATTACCACTGGTTAAAGAGCCAGAACGACTGGAAAATCGTCTAGCCGAAATTCCATCGGAACCGGGGGTTTATTTCATGCGGGACAGTAGCGATCGCATTATATATATAGGTAAATCACGTAAGTTGCGATCACGTGTCCGTTCCTATTTCCGGGATGGCTACAACAAGAGTGAACGCATCGCCACGATGGTCAAGTTGGTAACAGAAATTGAATTCATTGTCACTGATACCGAAGCCGAAGCGTTAGCGCTAGAAGCAAATTTGATCAAGCAGCACCAGCCATACTTTAACGTGCTGCTCAAAGATGATAAAAAATATCCCTATCTCTGCATCACTTGGTCAGAAGATTATCCGCGAATTTTTATTACTCGTAAACGCCAATTCGGCAAAGAAAAGGATAAATTTTACGGGCCTTATACTGATGCTGGTCTTTTACGAGAAATTGTTCGCCTGTGCAAGCGGATCTTTCCACAGCGACAACGGCCTCAACCACTTTTCAAAGACCGTCCTTGCTTAAATTATGATTTAGGGCGTTGTCCGGGTGTATGTCAACAAATGATTTCACCAGAAGAATATCGCAAAATTGTGCAAAAAATAGCGATGGTCTTCCAAGGTCGAACTCAGGAACTGATTGAGATTTTGACTCAACAGATGAACGCAGCAGCTGAGAACTTGAATTTTGAGTCAGCAGCGCGGATTCGTGACCAAATTTCTGGGTTAAAGTCGCTGACAGCCAATCAAAAAGTTTCCTTACCAGATGATACAGTTTCGCGGGATGCGATCGCACTGGCAGCCAACGAAGAATACGCCTGTATTCAACTATTCCAGATTCGCGCTGGGCAATTGGTAGGACGCTTGGCCTTTGTGGCGGATGCTCATGCAGAACCGGGAGCTATTTTACAACGAGCTTTAGAGGAACATTACCAAACTGCTGACTCAGTGGAAATACCTTTAGAAATTCTAGTACAGCATGATTTACCAGATAGCGAAATATTGGCGGATGTCTTAACTCAACGTAAAGGGAAAAAAGTCACAATCTTGACTCCTTTGCGGCAAACTAAGGCAGAATTAATTGAGATGGTAGAGCGAAATGCCCAGTATGAATTGCAAAGAATGCAGAAATTAGGCGATCGCAACGACCAAGCAATGCAAGATTTAGCGGCTATTCTTGATTTACCAGATGTACCCCACCGCATCGAAGGTTATGATATTTCCCATATTCAAGGATCAAATGCAGTAGCTTCGCAAGTCGTGTTTATCGACGGTTTACCCGCTAAACAGCACTATCGCCACTACAAAATTAAAAATCCCACGGTGACGGCGGGACATTCAGATGATTTTGCTAGTCTTGCTGAAGTTATTGGGCGACGGTTCCGTAAGTATGGCGACGATCCACAGTTAGCACGTTTGGGTAATCCAGATTGGCCTGATTTAATCATGATCGATGGTGGTAAAGGTCAATTATCATCAGTTGTCGCCGTTTTGCAAGAGATGAATTTATTAGAAGACTTGCGAGTTGTGAGTCTGGCGAAGCAGCGAGAAGAGATTTTTTTACCGGGAGAATCTAAACCCTTAACAACTGATTCAGAACAATCAGGGGTGCAGTTGTTGCGGCGGTTGCGGGATGAAGCGCACCGATTTGCAGTGACTTTTCATCGTCAGCAACGCAGTGATAAATTGAAGCGATCGCGTTTAGATGAAATTCCTGGCTTAGGACATCATCGACAAAAGCAGCTACTAGGGCATTTTCGCTCAGTTGATTATATTCGGCAAGCTGCACCCACACAACTTGCTGAGGTTCCGGGAATTGGCCCGCGTTTGGCTCAAGAAATTTACGATTATTTTCATCCTTAGGACTTACGCACGGGTAACGGAAAACGTAGACGCTGCATCGGCAAGCCGTCCGGCTACCACAGAGAAGCCAGTGCGCCCTTGCGGTTAAGTGTCAACTTAAGCTAAAAATAGCTTAACTGCTGGGCTGACTCAACCGCCTGGAACTAAAGTTCTTTGGCTTTTAGCTAAAGTCTACTGAAGTAGACTAAAGATTTTTGCGGATATTTAGTAATCAAAAGATTACTTTTGCTATTAGCAAGGAACTTAAGTTCCTTGCGGGACATAACTTTTACGTTAAGTTGACACGTATGAGCTTTTTCTGTGCCCCTACAGTATGGTCTATTTACGATCGCAGGATAATTAAGAAAAGCCTGAAAACTTCCTCAAAATAGGTAATGCACATCACGATGCATTTGTACAGTGCGTAAGTCCTAGTTGACTAGTTTTAATGAAATTAGCTCACCACAATTTAATCTCATAAATCTTGCCAGCAAATATTAACTAAATCTTAAGATAGATATTTTGTGACTAAATATACAGTATTTTTCGGTGTTTAATTTTTGAATACAAGAACGGCTTATTTTGTATTTGTCTGAAAGGACTATAAATAAGGCTCTCTCAAGGTATTATTCATAGGGATCAGTAAATCTCTAAGCAGCATTTAATTAAAAAACAATTTATGTATCTAAAGTAGGAGGGTAAAATCACCTAAATTTTAGGATAATATCCAAAGATATCAAAAACTTTTCAAATCTGAAATTTTGTTTAAAATAATCAGCCAATATTAAGACCGTTTGTTAACTTAGGTCAAACCAAAATTTTTGCTAGTTTCACTGGCAGTTTTCTCAAATAAAAAATATTTACAACCAGGGGTTTTAAAATGCAGACAGTACAAAAAATTTACTGCCCAAATTGCGGCTGCCAAGCAGAACGCTATTACATTTATGATAGTCAATTAACTCGAACACAATGCCCTAGTTGTGACTATTTGATGATTAGTTGCACTCGCACTGGCAAAGTGATTGAGGCTTACGCACCAGGTATTTATGCACAGCGCTAGTAATTAAATAATTCGTAATTCGTAATTCGTAATGACGCTCGCGGACTCGCTAACGCTGCGCTAACGTAAATTTTGTTTTGTAATGGGGATTTAACCCCAACACAAAACTTGCTTTTTTATTGAACCGGGGGACTTAAACCCACGGAACTAGTTAAAAATTAAAAATTAGAGAACATGTTCTCTAATTTCTAATAATAAAGTTACTTATCAAGAATTTTGAACATTTCACAGGTTGTCTTTCTGTTGTTTAAATTGTTGCTGTCGTACCTGTTCTTGTAACCTCAATTCTTGCTGTTGTCTAATTTGTTGATCTTGTCTGAGTTGTTGCTGTTTTACTCTTTGTTGTTGCTGTCGTGTAAAGTCTTGCCATTGTCGTGTAAATTCTTGCTGTTGTAGTCTCAGTTGTTGCTGGCGTATCAGTTCTTGCCGTTGTTGTGTAAATTGTTGCTGTTGTAGTCTCAGTTGTTGTTGTAGTTGTGGTTGCTGAAACTGTTGCTGAAGCAATGTTTCCTTAAATTGCTCTTGTGTTCGCTGAGTTTGTTCCTCTTGTTGTCGTCTCATTCTTTCTTGAGAAGACTCAGGTATCTGAGGATTCGGCTGAATTATTTGTGCATAGGCAGGAAAATTAATCGATAAAGCTTTTGCAAGCATAATCAATAGTAGCCATGCTTTAACCATTAATAAGCGATTCAACATGCAGTTATTTCCTCAATTATTATAGGTTGGATTGAGCGATCGCTAAACCATTAAAATGTCAACATTATTTATAATTGCCCTATACATATAGCGCTTCTGGGTTGAGTAGGTACAGAACCCCACCCCCAACCCCCTCCCCGCAAGCGATGAGCTTGCTCTGATCTAACTCATTTGATTAGGAAAAGCTAGAATACATTTGTATTCTTTAGCCCATAAGTTCTCTAAATATTCAGTGCGTTGAGAATAGCTTCTTAGAGGATGTTTTAAAAGTCCTATTGTAGGTATCAAAACGTTCTAGATCCTCCTAAATCCCCCTTACAAAGGGGGACTTTGATTCCGGTTCCCCCCTTTTTAAGGGGGGTTAGGGGGGATCAATAAGTGCCTAAAATCACAGCCAAATACTTTTAAAACATCCTCTTAAATCAAGGTTATATTCAGTGCATTATTTTGATGCATAAAAATCTCATTTTTTAGATATTCATCTTAATTAAATTATACATTCATATTTTTTAGATGGGTTGTCGGATTTCCGTAATCCATGTATCTCCGGCGAGTAGGTTAAAGAAGGGATTTCAGGCGGTTTTACACCATAGATAAACAGAGATAATTCTCAGGATACATTTGGGTTTATCTGCGGTTACATGTTTATTTCTAAAATTGACTGCAAGAGGTTTAATTCTTACTTGCTCTGAGTTGTCCACAAGCAGCATCAGCTTCTAAACCACGGGAATAACGCACACTAACAGCAGTATTTTGCTGCTTAAGGACGTTGACAAATGCTTGAATGCGATCGCGGTTGGGGCGTTTGTAGTCTACTTCTTGGATGGGATTATAAGGAATCAAATTCACATGACTTTGAAATCCTCGCAGGCATTTTGACAGTTCCAATGCTTGTTCTGGCAAATCGTTGACACCAGCGAGGAGAACATATTCAAAGGTAACGCGGCGTCCAGTGATTTCCACATATTCTCGACATTCAGTCAGCAAATCTTCTAGAGGATAGGCGCGGGCGCTGGGGATGAGTTTTTCCCGTAGTGCTTGGTTGGGTGCGTGGAGACTAACAGCGAGGGTGATTTGCAAATTGTTTTGCGCGAACTGACGGATGCGATCGCGAATCCCAACTGTAGAAACTGTAAGCGATCGCTGCCCAATACCGACATCTTGATTCAGGGATTTTAGCGCTGCTAGGACATTCTCAGTATTCAATAACGGTTCACCCAGTCCCATAAACACCACATTGCTAACCCGTTGCTGAAAATCTTCTTGTACAGTTAACACCTGATCGACAATTTCATGCCGTGCTAGGTTCCGCTTAAAGCCTCCCTTACCAGTAGCGCAGAAATCACACGCCATTGGGCAACCCACCTGAGTAGAAACGCAAACTGTCAAACGGGATTTTGGGCCATCTCCCGCTTCTGCGAAGGTGGGGATGCCAACAGTTTCAATAATTTGATCGTCTGCTAATCGTAAAAGATATTTGACTGTGCCATCGGCAGCCACAGAGCGGTAATGTAAAGTTGAGCGCCCAATGGGGATTTCTGCTACTTCTTTCCGCCATTGCTTGGAGAAGACAGAAATATCAGCTAGCGATCGCACTCCCTTGTCATAGATCCATTCATGCAGCTGCTTTCCTCTGTAAGCAGGTTGTCCCTGTTGCTGCACCCAAGTGCTTAACTCTGCAAGAGAAGCACCGAGAAGGGGAGGAATTAATTCTGATTTTACTGGGTTGTGTAACTCAACTTGAGATACAAGAGGCGTAGCAGACATAAAAAATCAAGAGTTGATGTAGGATCTCTATCCTACACCTGCCAGATTAACTTAGTCTTGACTAAAGAAGACGGAGAATTACCCAAAGGTTGTGCCGTTCCAGCCCCACATTGCCCCCTTAGCGTCTGCAAACTCTATATAAATTCGATTTTTCGGCACACCTAGAGTTTGGTTAATCTGCTGGCAAAAATCCTGACTCATTGCTGCGGTTTGATCTGGTTTCATTGTGCCAACACTCTTAATTTCAATATAGCAAACCGGGTCTGTATTCCCTGCAAAGGTCATGGGAATTTCTGACTCAAAAGCAGTCATTACATAGGATTCTGGTTTTCCCAAATGTTTTGCTAGCTTGGCTGATAAGTTTAAAAGCATTGATTCAATTTCAGCTTTTTCAGGAGCAGTTGCAGAAGTTTGCACTTTAATTAATGGCATAATACCGAATTAGGATTTGGGATTTTATTCACATTGTTAAGTTTATCGTTAGGTAGGGCAGGGGCAGGGGGCAGGGGGAGTTAGAAGTTCAAGCATTGGCTTAAAGACTCATTCATCCACCTCAGAACTCCGTTCATCCACCTCAGATACTCGTTCATCCACCTCAGAACTCCGTTCATCCACCTCAGAACTCCGTTCATCCACCTCAGATACTCGTTCATCCACCTCAGAACTCTGTTCATCCACCTCAGATACTCGTTCATCCACCTCAGAACTCCGTTCATCCACCTCAGAACTCCGTTCATCCACCTCAGAACTCCGTTCATCCACCTCAGAACTCCGTTCATCCACCTCAGAGACTCATTCATCCACCTCAAAGACTCATTAACGGAGTTCAAAGACTCATTCATCTAGCTCAAAATGCCCAATGCCCAATGCCCAGCATTTAGTTATGAGATGAGCGAAATAGATGACTATGTTCGGGATGATATAAACGCGATCGCCCTTTATTTGCCGAGAGGGCTGGACTGATTATATAAAGTGTAGTGCGAATTAGTTTTTCTTTATGAGTGCAGTCTGCCATTTCATTCAGGGGGACAACCTTGATTTTTTCATCGGGCCATCCGATGCGAAAGCAAATTGCAATGGGGGTTTCGGCTGGGTAATGTTCGAGTAGTTTGGCTTGGGCATTTTCGACGTGACGCGCACTTAGATATAAGCAGAGGCTAGCCTGATGTGCCGCCAGAGTGGCTAATTCTTCAGTGGCGGGGACTTCTGTACGTCCACTGATCCGGGTCAAAATGATGGTTTGGACTAAACCAGGGACAGTGAGTTCTACTTTGAGTTTGGCAGCTGCGGCTTGAAAGGCGCTGATACCTGGTATGACTTCAAAAGGGATATTTGCCTCTGCGAGGAGGTGCATTTGCTCATGGATGGCGCTGTAGAGACTAGGATCGCCAGAATGGAGACGGACTAGAGATTTGTGTTGCGATCGCACCCGATCTATCATAATCGGCAAAATCTCTTCTAAAGTCTGATTCGCAGTTCTAATGATCTCCGCATCTTTTCGGCAAAGTTCTAAAATCTGTTCGGGTACTAAAGAATCAGCAAATAAAATCACATCAGCAACAGCCAGTAATTTCTGCGCCTTCACCGTCAATAAATCAGGATCTCCAGGGCCTGCTCCCACAATGTACACAGATGGTTCTATGGCATATAGTGTTTTTTTATAACTCAGATTTTCACTTTTAGAAGAAGACACGGCAATCCCTCAAAAAACTTTTTTGATATTTTCTCAGTATCTTTCCGGATTTACCCTCTTTCCCTAGTAGAGAGTAATGGTAGATGCACCCTGGTTAAGCCCTAGAGAATACTCTGGGGCATTTTTTATTTTTTGGGCATTGGGAATTCGGCATTAGTTATTCTTCTCCCCCTGCCCCCTGCCCCCTGCCCCCTGCCCCCTGCCCCTCATCCCCTCATCTCCCCATCTCCCTTCGGAGTAGGAACTACATCGGGTAAAGGGCGTTTAAGTAAGTAAAGCCAAGCTAATCCAAGTAATCCAAATAAAATTCCTAGACTACTGACTACTTGTGCTATCCGTAACGGCCCCAGCATCAAGCTATCAGTGCGAAAACCTTCTATCCACAAGCGTCCTAAGCTGTAGGCTGGCCAGTAAATTAGAAACAGCGTGCCTACCTTCAAACGTGGCTTACCGGACAAAGACCGGAAAAACAACGTTATGAGCAGCGCAAACACCGTTAAATCCCACAGAGATTCATAGAGGAAGGTGGGATGGAAGTAATCGAAACTTGCATACTCTAGAGGACGATGATCTGGGGGAATATACAGCTTCCAGGGTAAATTTGTAGGATCACCAAAAGCTTCAGAATTAAAGAAATTGCCCCAACGTCCGATCGCTTGCCCTAAAATCAGCGAAGGCGCTACTAAATCTGCCAGTTGCCAAAAAGAAACCTGCTTGATTTTGGCAAAGATTAACGCAGCCAAAACGCCACCAAGAATTGCTCCATGAATGGCAATACCTCCTTCCCAGATAGCAAAGATTTTTCCTGGAGTTGGGGCATATTTTGACCACTCAAAAAAAACGTAATATAGCCGTGCGCCAGGAATTGCCCCAATCAACAACCAAAAGAATAAATCGCCTAGCAACTCAGGATTAACATTACGGCGCTTTGCCAATTCCTGTGAAAGAATAACGCCAATTAACACTGCTGTGGCAATCAATAAGCCATACCAACGGATACTGAGTGGCCCTAATTTCACCAGAATCGGTCCTGGAGAAGTAAATTGAAACGCCAAGGGCAAGGTGGAAAAATCCAGTGCCATGAAAAATTACCTAGAATAGTTCGTTAACTACCCGCGCACTTTGCTAAGTACGGAGTTTTTTGGGTGTCGAATGCTGGAACTGTACTTAAATACTCCACAATTTCGTGGGGACACAAATAGAAATCCAGCATCCATATTTAGGAGTTTATAGCGGTTTTGTTTAACCTCACCCCCAACCCCTCTTCTTGCTAAGGAGAGGGGAGCGTTTGCTTTACTCGAATGCGGGGTGAGGTTCAGGCTATATTGCACCGTTATAGTTCCTAACGCCTAGTTGAGCATAACTTGTACCAGCAAAACAATTGAGTAAAGCATCCTTACTCAGAGCGCAAGATGGTAAATTTGAGTAGGTTACACAAAAGAGCTTCGATATAATCACCTAAACAACTTTGATATATCTAAAATTGTGATTGCTATTTATCCTGGTAGCTTCGACCCCATCACCTTGGGACACCTTGACCTCATCGGGCGCGGTAGTCGGCTGTTTGAGCGGGTAATTGTCGCTGTACTGCGGAACCCTAACAAAATGCCACTTTTTAGCGTGGAGCAACGGCTAGATCAGATCAGTCTTTCTACACAACATCTACCTAATATAGAAGTAGACAGCTTTGATGGTCTTACCGTCAACTATGCCCAAATGCGACAAGCACAAGTTTTGCTGCGGGGTTTACGGGCTGTGTCAGATTTTGAAGTGGAACTGCAAATGGCTCACACCAATAAAACTCTTTCTACCCAAATAGAAACAGTTTTTCTCGCAACCTCAAATGAGTATAGTTTTTTAAGTAGTAGTGTGGTAAAAGAGATTGCAAGGTTTGGTGGCTCTATCGATCATCTCGTTCCCCCACACATTGCCCTAGATATATACCAATGCTACAATCAGAACTCTCCAATGTTGAACCCAATCTCACCGGAAGCAATCCCCCCCCTCAAGAGCATCTCGGTGGAGAGGGAAGCATAGATATTCAGCAGGAACTCAACCGTCTAGAGGAAATGGTTCTCTCTAGTCTCAGGATTCCTTTGACGGGACGCACTCTCATAGATGAAGAAAAGCTACTAGATCAGCTTGATTACATCCGGCTTGCTTTACCATCGCTTTTTCAAGAAGCAGCAGCTATCCTCAACCAAAAGGACGAAATTCTGCTGGAAGCGGAAGAGTATGGACAGCAGGTTGTTGAGGCCGCGCAAGCTAAAAGAGCGCAAATTTTAGCTGAAAGCGATATTATTCACCAGGCAGAACAAGAAGCTGAACAACTGCGGCGACAAGTGCAACAAGAGTGTGAGGGAATAATGCAAGAAACCCTCGCCGAGATTGAGCGTAAGCGGTATGCTTGTCAACAAGAGTTAGAGCAAATGAGGCAAACTGCGATCGCTCAGGCTCAAGAAATTGAAGATGGTGCTGATGCTTATGCTGATGGCATCCTGGAAAATATTGAGCAGGATCTCAAGCAGATGTTGCGAATTATCACCAACGGACGGCAACAATTGCAAATTGATAACCTCACTCAGCGCAATTCACCTCCTGGTAAGAAAAAATAGAGGTTATAACCAGAGATGAGAAAAAATTATCGGTTGGGTTTCGCTATTGCTTAACCCAACAATTTTTATAAAGGAATAATTTTGAGGAAGCTACCTGGTAATATATTTAAAGTTTTGGCTTGTAATTAAGCAGGATTTTTAATAAATGCTTACCTTCGCTCAAGTTAATTTTGGAGTAAATCTAGCTGGTTTAATTGGAATTATTTATTTACTTTGGGCAATTATTTACTTTATTTTAACAGTAGCTTGGCTATCCCAACGCGGAACCAGACTTAGAGGTTGGGCTTTAGCCCTTTACATTATTCAACTTATATTTACGCCAATTATAATGTTGTTAAGTGGAGCAATATTGTTTTATCAAGGTTGGCGTTTAGATCCAATTCTTCAATTTGAGCAATTTTTATTGTTGCTATTAATTCTTTACTTAAGTATCAAAGATATTGTAATTAATGCAGTTTACAGAGATAGATAATTTTAGCATTGAGAGAATCTCATGAATAAAATTTGTGTTTAAAACTCAGAAAAATGGGTACTGGGTACTGGAAAAATTACTTAATCCCCAGTCCCCAGTATCCTTCACTGCGATCGCGATTGGTTAATTCGCTTTTGCATCGCTTGGTAGTTAGAATCTGTTATGGAAATGTCACTGTTTAAAGATTTGTAAATGATTTGCCTACTTCCCGGAACTAAAACTGGACACTAAAGAGGTACGTGGTTTTACTACGCGCAAAATTATTCATTAAAGGAGCATTATCATGAGTACTTTCGGTTCGGTGTTTGTAGGTCTGGACAATACTTTTACTGTCAATGATGGCGGATGGACTAGCTTTAACCAATATCCACGTCAGCTTGGTGATGTCAACGGTGATGGTCGTGATGATATTGTCGGTTTTGGAAATGATAATGTCTTCGTCTCTTTAGGTCAAAGCAATGGTACTTTCGGTTCGGTGTTTGTAGGTCTGGACAATAATTTTACTGTCAATGATGGCGCATGGACTAGCTTTGACAAATATCCACGTCAGCTTGGTGATGTCAACGGTGATGGTCGCGATGATATTGTCGGTTTTGGAAATGATAATGTCTTCGTCTCTTTAGGTCAAAGCAATGGTACTTTCGGTTCGGTGTTTGTAGGTCTGGACAATAATTTTACTGTCAATGATGGCGGATGGACTAGCTTTGACAAATATCCACGTCAGCTTGGTGATGTCAACGGTGATGGTCGCGATGATATTGTCGGTTTTGGAAATGATAATGTCTTCGTCTCTTTAGGTCAAAGCAATGGTACTTTCGGTTCGGTGTTTGTAGGTCTGGACAATACTTTTACTGTCAATGATGGCGCATGGAGTAGCTTTGACAAATATCCACGTCAGCTTGGTGATGTCACTGACAATGGTCGCGATGATATTGTCAGTTTTGGAAATGATAATGTCTTCGTCTCTTTAGGTCAAAGCAATGGTACTTTCGGTTCGGTGTTTGTAGGTCTGGACAATGATTTTACTTTCACTGATGGCGCATGGACTAGCTTTGACAAATATCCACGTCAGCTTGGTGATGTCAACGGTGATGGTCGCGATGATATTGTCGGTTTTGGAAATGATAATGTCTTCGTCTCTTTAGGTTAATAGGATGACACTTCTCATAAGTAATAGTTTGTTTGTCATTGGCTCCAATGTCACCTCCCCGTTAGAGGATGTCTGAAAAGTTTTTTTGTATACACCTAACCTTTGGAGATCCCCCTAAATCCACGCCACTTGCTTCACTTGGGGAAACCCCAAGACCGCAGTGGCTCCCCGATAAATAGGGGGACTTTAAGACTCTTATTCCCCCTTTTTTAAGGGGGTTTAGGGGGGATCAACAAATATTTGATACTTCTCAGACATCCTCTTAGAGTAGATTTCTAGATTTGATTCTTTGTCAACAGATGATTACAAAGTATATGTAAAATCTTTTACCAGCATACCAGGAACTAAACTACCTCCAAGTTGACGACTTTCATAAGTTCCGACTTCGGGAATAAACTCCTGAAAATTGGTCAAATCTACTAACTTATCTCCCCAAAAACGATAGAGACTTTCGTCAAAACGTAAGTTTTCAATGGGGGCAAGAATTTCTCCGTTTTCTACCCAAAAACAAGCATAACGGGTCATACCTGTGATTCTACCAGTGTGGCGATCGCTCCAATTCAAGTAATGCAAATTAGATACATATAATCCGGTATCTAAACTCTGAAGAATCTGCTCAAATACTAAATTTCCAGTAGTTACTTCTGGCGCTCGTAAAGTCTCTGAACCATTAGCACCGTTGGCAATTTTCTGATATTCCTTAGCAGTCCGAGAATTCACCAAAGTATTTACCAAATGTCCTTTTTCTATTACAGGTAACTCCGGTGCTGCTATTTCTCCCAATTCATTAAATCGCGGCACTAATCCTCGTTGAAAATTTTCTTTCAAACTAAATCTTGGAGAAAGTTGTTTTTCTTGACGCGATAAAGCAGCTAAAGCACTGTTTCCTTGTTGGATATCAGCTTCGCCGACTGCTCCCCAAGAAAGCATTGCTAATAAATCTCCAACAGCAGCAGGTGCAAAATAAGTTTTGTATTGTCCCCGTGGCAATTCTTTAGCTGGGCGAGAAAGCAATTTGAGTTGCTTTTTGGCTTCGCTAATTTTGGCTATATATGCAGATATATCCCAATTACTCCCAGCAAATGTACCCTTAACTGCTTGTCCAGAGGTGGAAAATAGAGAATAATCTAAGGTAAAAGAATCAGTAGCAAACCAGTGTTTTTGACCGTTGGAATCACCATACGCTTTAATTACTATTCCTCCAGCATATATACCTGTAAAATCTAATTCAGCAACTAGTTCTAGCACAGTTGGTACTACTGCCTCATCTGCCAATAAATTCCCAGAATGTATTTCTCGACTGGTATTATTTCCTGATGGCAAAACTAGATACGGATCGATGGGTAGTAGAATAAGTTCGTTACGTAGTTCCTGCAAAGCAGTATATGCTAACTGCCAATCTACATCCCAATTTCCAGTAAAGGGAAACTGCCGAACACTGCTGCGCTGATCTGCCATCAAAGTCAGTTCGAGCCAACCATCGGCAACACAACCAGTTTGTCGCACTTTGGCATGATTGAAACGAGTAAATTGACTTCTTTCACTGCTGAGTTTCACAGTGAATTGTTCACTTTCAGATTTTTTAATCAGCAGAGTTTCAATCAGTTGATTAAAGCTGACTTCTAACGCAGATAATTCCTCAATTTTCATAGATATTAAATATTAGTAGGGAGTGGGGAGTGGGGAGAAAGTTAGGAGTTAGGAGTTAGGAGTAGAGACGCGATTAATCGCGTCTGTACAGGAGTTAAAAGAATTTTTGTAAGTAGCTAGGCGTAAATAAATTAAAGTTTGTAGTAAGGACTTTAGTCCTGATAATCCTTTTTTTGAGCGATGAATCGCTCACTACGAGCTAGGATTTTATTTTATGTTTAATTATGCCTACCTACTTAATTCAAAACTCCTAACTCCTGTACAGACGCGATTAATCGCGTCTGTACTCCTAACTATTGTATTTTTCAAGTTCCTCCACCAAAAACTTCGACATTAGCAAATACACAAACAGGTGAACCATGTCCTACCCAAATAGCCTGATTTGGTTCTCCTTTACCACAATAAGGAGTACCATACATTTGCCAGTTGTCAGCATTTCCTACTTGGATTAAGCTATGCCAAAACTCTGGTGTTGTGGCGCGATAGTTGGGATTGCGGAGGGTTTTGGTGAGTTTACCGTTTTCAATTAATTTAGCGTACTCACAACCAAATTGGAATTTGTAGCGGCGATCGTCAATTGACCAAGATCGGTTAGATTCCATGTAAACGCCGTGTTCTATCCCGCCAATAATGTCTTCAAAGCTAGCGTTTAGAGGCTCTAAATTTAAGTTTGCCATGCGATCGATCGCTGGTCGATTCCATGAGCAAGCGCGGGCACAGGCAACTCCTGGTATACCTGCTCTGGCTTGACTCTCTAGACTACCTAAACCCCGTTGAAGTACACCTTCTTTAACCAAATACTCTCGCGTTGCTACAGCACCCGTATCATCAAAGCCATAACTAGAAAATTCACCAGGCACGGTGGGATCAAAGGTAATATTCATCAGTGGCGAACCATATACTAGATTGCCAAAATCACTTTTATTAACGAAGCTGCCCCCAGCATAGTTACGCTCATCTCCCAAAATTCGGTCAATTTCTAGGGGATGCCCGACACTTTCATGGATTTGCAGCATCATTTGATCTGAGGCTAAAACTAAATTGGTACGAGTGGTAGGGCATTCTTCTGCTGTCAAGAGTTCTACTGCTTGTTCGCCAATTTGCCGCACCCGATGCCATAAGTTTTCTTGTTTTAAAAGTTCTAGTCCGCCTTGGTAATAGTTTGCGTGAGAACCATTGTTACTGCGCTGCTGTACAACCGCACCATCTTGGGCGGTGGCTCCATAATGAGTGCCTATAGATAGAATTTTTTGATAGACTTCCGAGCCGTTACTGCTAATAAACCAAGACTCCCTCTCAATGGTGCTAGCACTGGCTATGGTTTGCACAATCTTGTCGTCAACTTTCAACGTTTGGCAAATCCGAACCAGTAAATCGTTGATTTCTCCCGGACTCAGAGCATCCAATGGCTCAAGATATGGAGAGTTATATTCACCAACGACTTTAGGGCGCTCACTTTCACCGAAGGGATGTATCCACCATTCACTGGCTGCTAGTGCCTGTTTATAGGCTGTTTCGGCAGCAGCTTTTAGGGAAGACACTTCCAGAGAGTTAGTTGCTGCATAACCCAGACAGCCATTTGCCAAAACTTCCAGCATGGCTCCTACAGTGAAGGATTTGCCATTTACCTGGGGTAAGCCGTCACGGACTGAACGGGTTGTAGAAGTCTCCTTTACGGCTCTAATACCAATCCAATCAGCAGGAATATCAAAACTAGCGATCGCTTTTTTAAGTTCAGACCACATAATTTAAAGGAATGGGGAATCGGGAGTGGGGAATGGGGAATGGGGAATGGGGAATGGGGAATGGGGAATGGTACAGAGGAGAGGAATTTTCCCCCTACTCCCCACTCCCCACTCCCCACTCTCCCTAATTCCGATGCCAGCGCGTGCCATCACGGCTATCAATTAGCGTAATACCTTCTGCTTGGAGTTCGTCACGAATGCGATCGCTTTCGGCAAAATTCTTGGCTTTACGTGCTTCTTGCCTTTGCTGAATTTTTGCTTCAATTTCCGCATCGCTTAAACCATTACTCTTGTCAGGTTCCGCTTCTATCTCGGCTTCTAAACCCAAAACTCCAGCCAATGTGACAAGAGTTTGCCATTGATGCTTTAACTCATCAGGGGAAGTTTCCGTTTTCCCTTCATGCACAATAATATTTCCCTCACGGCGCAGTTCTTTGGCTAATTCAAACAGCACTGTTAACCCACCAGGAAAATTAAAGTCGTTATTTACAACTTCTTGAAAGCGTTCAATAGTTTCAGGAAGTAGCGAGGCAGTTCCTACTCCCCACTCCCCACTCCCCACTCCCCATCCTATTTTTTTACCGTATTGGTAGCCGAAGAGTAAACCTTCTTTAATGGTGTGCCAACCGTTGGTTGCTGCGGCGATCGCTTCGTCGGTAAAATCTATGGGTGTGCGATATTGTGCGGTCAGTACGAACAACCGCACTGCCATCGGGTCAACTCCTCGATCCAGTAAGTCTCTAATAGTGGTAAAGTTGCCCAAAGATTTGGACATTTTTTCACCATCTACCTTCACCATGCCGTTATGTAACCAGTAACGCGCTAGGGGTTTTCCTGTAACAGCCTCAGATTGGGCAATTTCGTTTTCGTGGTGGGGAAAAATTAAGTCAGCACCACCAGCATGAATATCGATGGTATCACCCAAGCGATCGCGCACCATTGCCGAGCATTCTATATGCCACCCCGGACGACCTGCGCCCCAAGGTGATTCCCAAGCTGGTTCTCCCGGTTTTGCTGCCTTCCACAAAGCAAAATCAAAGGGGTCTTTCTTTTTCTGATATTCTGGATCTTCTACATTGACGCGTAGGCGTAGCCCGCCGTAGGCATCGCTTTTCCCGGCTTGCATATCTTCTAATTTGCGTCCAGAAAGCTTGCCATACTCAGCAAACTGTCGGACTGCATAATACACATCGCCGTCAGCAGGGTAAGCAAACCCTTTATTTTCCAACTCATGAATTAACCGTTGAATGCCATTCATCGTGTGGGTAGCACGGGGATATTCATCAGCTTCTTTGATTCCCAATCGCGCCATATCCTCAAAATATGCTTTGATAAAGCGATCGGCTACAGCTTCCATTGATGAATGTTCAACACAGGCTCGATTGAGAATCTTGTCATCAATATCGGTAAAATTTTGGATATATCGCACTTCATAGCCGATAAACTGGAGGTATCGGCGGATTACATCCCAAACGATGCAAGCTCTCGCATGACCCAAATGGCAGTAGTCGTACACCGTCACGCCGCAGTAATACATCTTAACCTTGCCTGCAACGAGAGTTTCAAACGGTTCTTGACGACGGGTGAGGGTATTGTAAAGGGTTAGGGTCATAACAGAGTAATGCTGAAATAAGAAGATACGTAATAATAGGGTAAAGCAGCTGGGATGACAGTCCAGCATCCCTATGCTAGTACGTCACGGCGGAAATCAACATACTATTGGACAAAATCTCGAAAGCCTAGAAATCAAGGGTTTTTGACTTTTGAGAGCCAGTTGCTTCTCCCTTGGCGCTAGCCTCTCCCTTCGGGAGAAGGGGAGACGCTGCGCGTAGCTTGCTTCCCCGGAGGGGTACAACGCTCTTAACCCGCGCAACGCACTGGCTCAAGATTGACTTTTGCGTAGCGGTGCTAGTGTTTTCTGAACTATCTGCGCTACATTACTATTTTTTGACTATTTGATAACAGCGCTATGCAATCAGCAGTTACACCCGAATCTTCCGCAATGGATACGCCCAAACAAGGAATGCCAGTAACAATTATTACGGGTTTTCTCGGCAGTGGCAAGACGACTTTACTCAATCATATCCTCAACAACCAGCAGGGTTTGAAGACCGCCGTTCTCGTGAATGAATTTGGCGAAATTGGCATCGACAACGAGCTAATTGTTTCCACTGGTGAGAACATGGTGGAGCTAAATAATGGTTGTATTTGCTGCACTATTAATAATGATTTGGTAGATGCAGTTTACAAAGTTTTAGAACGGCAAGAAAATCTAGATTATCTAGTTGTGGAAACAACTGGATTGGCAGATCCCCTACCAGTAGCTTTAACATTTCTGGGTACAGAATTGCGAGATTTAACTCGCTTAGATTCGATTATTACCGTAGTAGACGCGGCTAATTACAGCCTAGATTTATTTAACTCTCAGGCAGCATACAGCCAGATTGCCTATGGTGATGTAATTGTACTGAACAAGACTGATTTGGTTGATGAAGCCACTTTGAATGAGTTAGAAACAAAAATTAACGAAGTTAAGGAAGGAGCAAGAATTCTCCGCACCACGCGATCGCAAGTGCCACTTCCGTTAATTCTCAGTGTTGGTCTGTTTGAGTCTGATAAATATTTTGACACAGTGGTGGATGAACACGGCCATCACGATCATGAACATCACGATCATCATGATGATCATGATCACTCAACATGTGGTCACGATCATCACGACCATGACCACGCTCACCATCATTCTGACCATTTAGAAAATGATGGTTTTACTTCCATCTCTTTCCAAAGTAATAAGCCTTTTTCTATCAGGAAGTTTCAGCATTTCTTAGATAACCAGCTACCCTCAAATATCTTCCGAGCGAAGGGGATTATGTGGTTTGATGAAAGTCCGAAGCGTCATATTTTCCACCTTTGCGGTAAACGCTTTACCTTGGATGATGATGAATGGAAAGGTCAACTAAAAAACCAAATCGTGCTAATTGGTCAAAATTTGGATCGTGAGACTTTAATTAGTCAACTCGAAAACTGCATTTGTCTACCTTCAACCTCTCGCGGTAAAGGATTTGGCAAGTAAAAGTTAGCAGAGACGCGATTAATCGCGTCTCTACGTTCCCAGGTTCCACCTGGGAATGCATTCCCAATGGCTCTGCCATCAATTTTGAACAATGAAAATGAGAGTAGGACTTACGCACGAGTTACGGAATAACGAACCACAGAGGCACAGAGAAGCCAGTGCGCCCTTGCGGTTAAGAGACTTGAAGCAACTGGCGCGGCACGGAGAAATCAGAGTTTGAGAGATAATTTGCGTAAGTCCTAGAGAGAATAGCGACGCCGAATAGCCCGTCGTAGACATCGCTTCCTCACTCCTCTGCGTTTACGCGCGAGTGTTTCGCAAATAATTACGAATTACGTTAGCGCAGCATTAGCGTTAGCGAAGCGGTAGCGAGGAACGAGCGTCCGTAGGAGCGTCATTACGAATTACGAATAGATACTCAAAATGCGCGTTGTTATCCAGCGAGTCAAATCATCTCAAGTTGTAGTTAATGGTGAAATTGTCGGCAAAATTGGGCGGGGGCTAAATTTGCTCGTAGGCATAGCCAATACCGACACTAATGTTGAAATCGACTGGATGGTGCGTAAGTGCTTGGAATTACGGTTGTTTCCTGACGAGGAAGGAGACGACCGTTGGCAAAACTCTGTACAAGAAATCGGCGGCGATTTGTTAGTAGTCAGTCAGTTTACCCTTTACGGTGACTGTCGCAAAGGTCGCCGTCCTTCTTTTGACCGTTCAGCCGCTCCCCAATCAGCAGCAGATTTGTATAATCATTTTGTTACGAAGTTAAAAGCTAGCGGTTTGCAGGTGGAAACAGGTCAATTTGGTGCAATGATGCATGTTACAATTGAGAATGATGGCCCAGTAACTTTGTTACTTGAAAAAGAAGCAATTTAAGTATATACACTAAAAAGATGAATAACAGTAGCCTCTAGACCGTGGTGTTCTAATTGATGAGAGAATATTAAATTAACCATCACAAAAGTTTAAATTCAGTCATCATGGCGAAAATTCAGTTTTCTAGAGGTCTTGACGAAGAAGTAATTCCAGAGGTGCGCTTGACGCGATCGCGCACTGGTGACAGTGGAACAGCGACGTTTATTTTTACCAATCCGAAGATTTTAGATCAAGGTAGCACCGAAGATATTACCGGGATGTACCTGATTGACCAAGAAGGAGAGATAATTACCCGTGAAGTTAAAGCTAAATTTATTAACGGGAAACCGGAAGCATTAGAAGCACTTTACGTGATGAAATCTCCCCAAGAATGGGATCGCTTTATGCGCTTCATGGAACGGTATGCTGAAGAAAACGATCTGGGACTAAGCAAAAATGAGGCATAGGGGAGCCAGTGCGTTACAGTGAATCCAGCGCTGTAGGCGGGTTTCCCGCCGTAGGCGACTGGTGAACCCGAAGGGAGGTTCGCGACGCTCGAGTACTCGCTCTAAGCGAAGCCATGCCGTTGGCGCAGCCTCTCGTAGAGAAGGCTTTACGGTGCGCTATCCGTTGAAGCAACTGGCGTCATAGGACATAGGGCATGGGCACAGGTAATTATTGTCATGGCCATGTGCCATTCGCCATGCCCAATTATTCACGATCAAAAGTTAATAACTGACCTATAATGCCACAACCCCACCCAGACTCGCCTAGTAGAATTGCGGTAACTTGTGCTGTGGTTACTGTCAGCGATACACGCACTTTTGAAACAGACAAAAGTGGCCAGCTAATTCAGCAGTTACTCCTTGGTGCTAACCATGCTGTAGGAGCCTACACAATTATCAAAGATGAACCAATACAAATTCAAGAGCAGATAGAAAATTTAGGTAAAAGCTCAAATTTGAATGCTGTAATTTTCAGTGGTGGTACAGGCATTGCACCAAGAGATACTACTTATGATGCCATTGAGAAGTTACTGGAAAAAACCTTACCGGGATTTGGTGAGTTATTCCGTTTTTTAAGTTATCAAGAAATTGGTTCGCGGGCGATCGCTTCTCGCGCTGTTGCTGGTGTTTATCAAAATAAATTAATCTTCTCGCTTCCTGGTTCTAGTAATGCTGTGCGACTGGCGATGGAAAAATTGATTTTACCCGAACTCACTCACTTGGTGAGTCAGGTTTGTAATTAGTCATTAGTCATTAGTCAATAGTCATTAATATGAAAAAGCAGGAAAAATTCTGAAAAACTATTAATGACTAATGACTTCGATTTCCACTCATGTCTAAAGCCATTGGCTCTCGACGGCGCAAGGACTTTGGTAAAATAAGCAGCCTTTGAGAAAGTTACTATAAAAACTTTTGTAAAATTAAGGCATGAGGCATTGAAATCATCCCTTCTCTACTTACATTTTTAGGGTATCCAGAACTATAGTGAAACGGATAAAGTGTTAATATCAGGTCAGTAATGGAGCGTATTTACTGGAATTGCATAATTGCTCACGGCATAACTGCATTTTCATACTTTGGCATCCCCATAGTAATAGGGGTTTTCTTTGCCAAAACTAAAGCAATTATCCCGAATAAGTTTTGGTTAGCTTTTTTATTATCAGGTGGATTCGTATTATTTTGCGGCTTTCATCACTTTCTGGCGATCTTTGAGCCACATATAGGAGTGTCCCTGCTGCACTTAGGCGTACTTGATGTAATGGCGCTTGTTTCCTTGTGTGCCTTATTCTACCTGATGCCAACCGCTTATCAAATTCTAGAGATGATCGCCAGACATCAAGAAGACACCCGCGAACTTCAACGCAGTCAGCAGATACAACGGCTATTCCTAGATCAAGGGCCGTTTGGAGCCTATATCAAAGATGAGCAATCTAGAGTGCTTTATTACAACCAGGAGCTACAGTCTAGATTTTCGGTAGATTCACAAGAATGGTTGGGGAAAACCGATAGTGAATTTTTGCCAGATCGAGAACAAGGGCGGCGGGTTATCGAAAACGATCAAGTCGTTTTGAAGACTCTACGCCCCTTAAAGCTGATTGAAGAGGTAAAGATACCTGGTAACGATCAGCCGTGCTACTGGCTATCGTTTAAGTTTCCCTTTAGCGATGGCGCAACGGGCGCTTGCCGCATCGGTGGCATTAGTATCGATATTACAGAATCTATAGAAGCACAGCGATCGCTCACTGACCTAAATCGGCAGCTAGAAGAAAAAACACTGAAATTAGAAGCAAAAAAACAGGAACTTATATATCTCTCAGATATGGCGGATATGCTTTATTGCTGCGAATCTGAAGATGAGGTGTATCAAGTGGTCGCTTTAACCTGTTCTAAGCTGTTTCCTAATATGAGTGGTTGTATCTATATAATTGCTAATTCCAAGAATTATGTTCAGATGAATAGTTTTTGGGGAGATGAAATAACCAGTAAAGAAATATTTTCACTATCTGATTGTTGGGCATTACGGAGAGGAAAATTAAACCTTTTATCGCCTCATACTTCAGGACTAATGTGCAATCACTTAATACAGCCTGTTAGCGGCACACATTTATGTGCCCCATTGTTTGGACAAGGCGAAGTAGTTGGGATCTTACACATCAATGCGCTTGAAGAAATCAGTCCAGAAGATCAACAAATTACTGAGATTATTGCTAGAACCTTAGGCATTGCACTAAATAACCTCTCGATAAAACAACGTCTAACCTATGATAATTTGCGGGATGGGATGACCCAACTATTCAATCAAAACTATATGCAAACCATAACGGAACAGAGACTAGCGGAGGCTGAACGGTCGGGAGAACCTCTTAGTGTTATTTTCCTTGATATCGATAACTTCAAATCTTACAACTCGCGCTATGGGCATTTGACTGCCAACATTGTTCTCCAGGGATTAGCAAAACTGCTGTTAAAATCTATTCGCTCTTTTGACATTGCTTGCAGATGGGGTGGTGAAGAATTTGTGATTGTGATGCCTAATATGACACTAGAAAACCTCAGGAAGCGAGTAGAACAATTAAGGGTAGATGTTGAACAAATGCAATTGAAGGACGGCGATCAAATTCTTGAAGGCATTACCGCTTCTTTTGGAATAGCTGTATCAGAACCAGGGATTACAGTTAAGGATTTTCTGAATCGGGCAAATCAAGCGATGCTTGAGGCAAAGCGAACAGGGAAGAATCGGGTTATAGAGTATGTAAATAACTATTATTAATTTATAATTCATAATTCAAAAAACCTCAAGCAGTGAAATGAGCAGCCCTTCAATTGGCATTGAGTATCAGACTTTCCAGCATGAACAGGACTTACGCACAAGGAACGGAAAATCGTAGACGCAAAGCGGTGAAGCAGCGCGGTCTTGGGGGTTTCCCCCATGAGCGACTGCTGTTAGCGCAGCGTTAGCGATAGCGCAGCGTTAGCGAGTCATCGAGCGTCGGTACGAGCGTCACCCGAAGGGCTTGCCGCAGGCTACCACAGAGAAGCCAGTGCGCCCTTGCGGTTAAGAGACTTGAAGCAACTGGCGCGACGCAGAGAAGCCAGTGCGTTGGGCGGGCAAAGCCCGACTTGTTCGCTCTTAGCGTTCCCGAAGGGTAGCAACTGGCGCGACACGGAGGAATAAGAGTTTGAGAGGTTTTTTGCGTAAGTCCTAATGCAATACGCTTGGCTTTGTGAAAAATTGCTTTGTTGGGTTAAGCAAAGCACAACCCAACAAAGCCCCGGAAATGTTGGGTTTCCTTCCTCAACCCAACCTACACAGTTTAAGGTTTTTAGCGTTAACTGAACTGTATTGAGTCCTAATGAAATCAGAAACTCATGAATTTCCTATATAAAAAACAACTCCCTGGAGAAGTGGAAGTTGTCATTTTGTATTCGACTATTTTCTCAAAACATGATTCAGAATGGAGCGATGCCTGCGGCGGGCTGCGCCTACGCCAAGCAGATGGCAGCCAAAATAGCAGCGATGACATAAAATACTCCAACCACTTGCAATTCTGACCAGCCAGTGAGTTCTAAATGATGGTGTAAGGGTGCCATTTTGAAGAGGCGCTTGCCTTTGCCATCAGGGCCTTTGGTGGCTTTGTAATAAGTTACCTGTGCCATTACCGAAAGGGTTTCTACGAAGAAGATACCACTGAGAATGAACAGAGCTACTAGAGTGTTTGTCAATAGCGCTACAGCCGCTAAAGCGCCGCCTAGTGCTAAAGAACCGGTATCTCCCATGAAAACGCGGGCTGGGTTACGATTATGGGCTAAGAAACCTAAGCAACCACCACTTAATGCAGCACAGAAAACCATCAACCCAGGTGCTGTAGGTGCGACTAAAGCACCTAATGCCAAAAGTGCGATCGCTACTGTTCCTGCTGCCAAGCCATCAATGCCATCTGTTAAATTAGTCGCATTACTTTCTGCAACTAGCACAAAACCTGCTAAAGGCCAAAATAGGAACCCCAAGGGAAGTGTAAAGCTAACCCAAGGCAAAGCAATATTTGTTATATTAGAAGGTTGATTAAACATCAGCCATAGACAAAATACAGCCGCAAAACCTACCTGCAAAGCCAGTTTCGTTCCCGGAGATATACCTTTATTTGATTTACGGCGCAGAATTTGCCAATCATCGAGCCAGCCAATCAATCCGTAGCTGATTGTCAATGCCGAAACTGCAAGCACGTCTGTAGCAAAGTTAGACAATATGCAGGCAATGATCACACCTACAGGGATAAAAAATATACCTCCCATTGTTGGCGTGCCTGCCTTCTTTAGATGGGCTTGGGGGCCATCTTCACGAATTATTTGTCCAGTTTTGAGTGCTTGGAGTAGGGGTATTACCCAATAGCCCACGGCACCTGAACCTATAGCACACAATAGTAGTGGCAGGGTTAACGACATACTTTGCCAGGGTAGCCTATTGGCCATCGAATCCAATAAAAATGCTGTTGTAGCTAGCCCTACGGTTAATAAAGAGGCTAGAGCGATTCCAGAAATATTTAAACCTTGCTCAGGAGATAATTTAGCGTCCACAGAAGTTTCCCTTCACTCCACACATATAAAATTCAATATCAGCAACTAGGGATACTACCAAGTCGCTAGCCTGAAAAGGCTAATCCTCAGCGATTCCTATATCGTTATCATCATCAAGGTCGTAGCCAATCCCATCTTCTACACCCATTAGGGAGTCTATTTCTACTTCGTCATCTTGAAAATCCGGTTCGTGAACGTCACGCGCGATGATCCGACCGTTGGTTTGCAACCAGTCCAACAAAGAGGACTCTTGCTTTAAGGGGATAACATCGGCTCGCTGATTACGGGGTACTTCACGTAATGGAGAGTTCAACATATCGAGGAGGACAAGAAAAGGTATACGTAAGTTGACATTTAGAGTCTATCACTTGGCACGGATTTATTTAGTTATCTTTTCAACCCTTTCGTTGATAAATCCGCATTCAGATAGAAATTTTTTATTTAATAGGCATAAGGCTTAGGTCAAGCGATTTAGTAGTAATTTTTATGGCTCTACACATAGGTCATGAATATCTTGTTTATGCTGATGGAAAGGACTGATTTTTGAGGTGACAGGCGATGATCACAAAAGCGGCTCTAATGGATGCGATCGCACTTACTAATCGCGGTCTACTGGCGACTGAGCTACAGAAACAGGTTATCTTAGCAGCGATCGCCAATTTAGAAGATTTTAATCCTACACCCCGTCCGGTAGAAGCTAGTAATTTGCTAGATGGCAATTGGCGATTACTATACACCACCAGCAAGGCTCTTTTAAACTTAGATGGTCTACCTTTGTGCAAACTGGGTCAAATCTATCAGTGTATCCGGGTAGATACTGCCAGTGTTTACAACATAGCTGAGATTTATGGCTTACCTTATTTGGAAGGATTAATCAGCGTTGCTGCTAAATTTGAGCCAGTTTCAGGTCGGCGTGTCCAAGTGAAATTTGAGCGGTCTATTATCGGCTTACAACGTTTAATAGAATACAATTCTCCGGTAACTTTTATCCAACAAATTGAAGCAGGTAAAAAATTTCCCGCAATTGATTTTGCAATCAAGAGTGATAAGCAGCAAGGCTGGTTAGATATCACCTATATAGATAACGATCTGCGGATTGGCAGAGGTAACGAGGGAAGTGTGTTTGTCTTAACTAAAACATAAGCTTCTACAAAATAAACGCTTGCGAACGAAGGTACGCTATAACGTGTGCCTTGTCAAGTGGTGTCTAATAAAATTTTCAATTTTGGGTAGGGAGTGAGGAATGGGGAGTAGGGAGTGGGGGAGATAAGGGAGGTGAGGGAGATGAGGGAGAAAGAATAATTAATATTCAATTCCCAATTCCCAATTCCCAATTCCCAATTCCCAATTCCCACTCCCCACTCCCCACTCCCTACTCCCTACTCCCAATTCAGACAAATAACTTAACAAAGACTCTTGCTGCTACCTTCAGGTTGTAGAGTGAAATCAATTAGCCCTCTAGATTGGCGATTGATAACTAAAAGGGAAAATAATCATGGTTCAACGTGGTTCTAAAGTACGTATTCTCCGCCCTGAATCCTACTGGTTTCAGGATCTAGGAACTGTGGCTTCCATTGACCAAAGCGGCATCAAATACCCTGTAATTGTCCGCTTTGAAAAGGTCAATTACGCTGGTATCAATACCAACAACTTTGCCCAGGATGAATTAGTCGAGGTTGAAGCACCAAAGGCTAAAGCACCTAAAAAATAGCAGCAAAGCTACAAGGGGCTTGTTTGATGCGATGATGAAGGGTAGTCTTAAGTCTGAAGTATGAAGTCTGAAAATTTCAGTTCATTCATCTTTCACCCAAGCCTACCCTAATCTATGAGAAGCTACCCTGCGGGTATTTACGGTTTCTCTAGGGTAGTAATCCGAGCCATCTAAGGCTGTGTAAGTTACTACTCTATCTCTTCTTTATCGAACGCCCAAGTACATCAAAATTGCCTGCTTAACTCAGTTTGAATGCCTGAACTGCCTGAAGTTGAAACAGTCCGAAGGGGCCTAAATCAATTGACCCTTAACCAAGAAATTACGGGTGGAGATGTGTTGCTCGATCGCACCATCGCCTACCCGTTTTCTGTTGGTGAGTTTGTTGATGGAATTAAAAAGAATGCCATTGCCACTTGGCATCGTCGCGGTAAATATCTCCTTGCCGAACTTTCTTCCCCCTCTTCCACAGGTTGGCTAGGGGTTCATCTGCGAATGACCGGTCAACTACTATGGCTGCATCGAGATGAACCATTACATAAGCACACGCGGGTTAGATTATTCTTTGGGGAACAGCAGGAATTACGCTTTGTTGATCAGCGTACCTTCGGGAAAATGTGGTGGGTTCCGCCTGGTGTTGCTGTAGAAAGTATTATGACTGGTTTGGCAACACTGGCAGCAGACCCATTTTCACCCGAATTCACTGTCGAATATCTAGCTCTCAAACTCCAAAATCGCCGCCGTCCGATTAAGACTGCACTACTTGATCAATCGGTAGTGGCGGGATTAGGTAACATTTATGCTGATGAAGCCCTGTTTAAGAGTGGAATTTTACCTGAAACTTTGTGTATAGATTTGCAGCTAAAGCAAATTGAGCGTTTGCGAACAGCCATAATTCAAGTTTTAGAAACCAGCATTGAGGCTGGCGGTACGACTTTTAGTAATTTTTTAAGTGTTAAGGGTGTCAACGGCAATTATGGTGGTGTTGCCTGGGTTTATAACCGCGCTGGAGATCCCTGTCGAGTTTGTGACACTCCAATTATGCGGATTAGGTTAGCTGGGCGATCTAGTCACTTTTGCCCACAGTGTCAAACGGTACGGGGAGTTAGGAGTTAGGAGAGACGCGATTAATCGCGTCTGTACAAGAGTTAGAAGTTTTTACCTCGGAAGTCTCTTAAAATGCGGATAAGTCTAATCTAGAAATTTGAGAGGGAAATTCATGGCAGTCAAAAAAGGAAATATGGTTCGCGCTATCCGCGAGAAGTTGGAAAACAGTCTGGAAGCAAAAGCCAGTGATACTCGCTTTCCTGCCTATTTGTTTGACAGTAAGGGCGAAATTGTAGATATCAAAGGTGATTACGCCCTGATTAAGTTCGGGAAAGTGCCAACGCCAAATGTTTGGTTACGTGTGGATCAGCTTGAAGAGTTTAAATAATTAAAAATAAGAACCCCACCCCGCCAAAGCTATGCTTTGTCTCCCCTCCCCGCTCTTCGAGAGGGGTTGGGGGTGGGATCTGTGCGTAAAAGTATTGAGCGATCGCAGGAAATTTTGGCTGAGTAGATCCTCGGAAATCCCCCTTAAAAAAAGGGGACTTTGACTCAGTTACCCCTTTTTTAAGGGGGTTACGTTTCGCGTTAACGGCGGTAATCGTCATCTGCGGGGTCGCCGTAGGGATCTTCGCTGGCTGGGCGGACGTTACCAAATTCCCCTTGGTCTGCGGGGTCGCCGTAGGGGTCTTCACTGGCTGGACGGACGTTACCGTAAGACGCGATATCTCCGGGGTCGCCATAGGGGTCTTGGCTGGCTGGAATAAGGTTGCCGTAAGAGGATATATCTGCGGGGTCGCCGTAGGGATCTTCACTGGCTGGACGTACATCACCGTAAGACGCTATATCTGCGGGGTCGCCGTAGGGGTCTTCGCTAGCTGGGCGGACATTGCGATCGCGCAATTCGGCATCTTTTTCAGCTTGATCGCTGTTTGATCCCAAAAGTAAATCCTTCGCCTTTCGGAAAAATTCATCTACCATAATCTGTCTCCTGATTTAAGTTCGTGTTTCCGACGTGCGCGATCGGCGTTATCCTCCGGGAAACCCGCTTTCTTATTTACACACGCTTTGCTATCTAGAGGGCTGGAGCTGCGGATGAAGTTATGCCAGTTAGATCGCGACCTGTAGAACTCCTGTTATAGCCTTGGAATTGGCGATATTGTTGTGCTTCAGATTCTGGTACTCGAATTCCTTCTGATGGTGGAGTTACCCAGTGAGCGCGATTTTCAGCATCGCGGTAGTATACACGCCCGTTCTTGGAAAGATAGTACTTACCTTGCGCTCCTTCTTTTGGAGCATTCTTATGTTGGTTGTACATGTAGTAAAGTGCCGCAGCTCCCGCCAAAAGTGCCACTTTTTGCCCCGTACCTAATCCTTTCTTAGCTTCGGGTTGGTTTGTAGCGTTGCGATCGCTCACTGTTCTACCAACGGTATCATCAACAGGTGGTGGCGCAGCAGTTTTGGAACCTCCGCCGCAGCTACTCAGCAAGGGTACGGTTAGCAATGCGGAAAGCAGCACTGCTAATAGACGCGAAACTATTTTACGTTCTTTATATACTGTGTTCATCGGATTTCGTCATCACCTGTATTTACTAAAAGCCTTGCTGTTGCAAATACAAAGTTGGAATTCCTGTTATTTCACCTGGAATTGAAAGAACATCTACCACTCAATTTACAACTGCACAGCTACAGCGTTTCACTGTTATGATGATCGATTTTTTCAAATATTCCATCCTGCCTTCGAGAGAAACTGCATTCATCCGAAGGAAATATATTGTTGATTTTTTATTAATCAATTTAGCCCAAACGCGGAAATATTCAGCAATTTCTCGGTTATGTTTTCGGGATAAATAATTTAGAAAGATACAGTTACTATGATGATCTTTGCCAAAAAGTATATTCAATATGACATCAAAAAATACAGCCCAAACTAGAACTCGTCTCCTTTTGGCTTTGTGGAATTTGGGAGGAACGCAGCAGGAAGTGAACAAACGTCAACTTCACGACCGAATTGTATCCAAAAGCCAGAAGGTAGCAGATTATCAGGGCATATTCGAGGAATTACAGAATCAGGGTGCGATCGCAATCTCCAAAAAAGGATACTCTCTGACATCTAGCAAGGGTTTAGAGGTGTTGGGTGAAGGTTTGAGAAGTTCTGATTTTAAATTTGAAGGGACGATTGTCGGTACTTGGGCGGCGAATGCGTTGTTGCGGTGGATTAGTCAGATTGATGTTGCGGTCGTTGGTGCAAATGTACCAGTTAATGGGAAGAGTGCGTTAGCGGAGCTTTCCAAAGGAATCGCATCTTACAACGAGTTTAAATCTGTGGCGTTGGAAGTTTACGACAAGTTGAACCAAAACTACAACTTAGATGATCTCGTGCCAATTTATCGTATCAGGAGAGAAATTGGCGATCGGGTTAGTCGTACAGAGTTCAGTGAGTGGCTACTGGAAATGCAAGCTGATGATATTTTTCAGCTGATGACTGGAGAGATACAAGACTTTAATTCTGATAAACGTGACGACTCAATCACCATACCTGGAGTAGGATTGCGCTCTTACGCCAAGCGCTTGAATTAATCAGATTCTTACTAAACCATTCCCCGTATATTAACTCACAACTTTCAGAATCAGTATGACGAATAACCCTACGTCTCCCATAGAAGCTGTCAATGCTGCCATTCAAAGCCACAATCCATTTATCAACGCTGGGATTGTCAAAGAACAGGATATTTGGAAAAAAAAATCGCCAGATGTATCTACCTTAAATGCCCATGCTTCTGATGCAGTTTTTCGAGCAATTGAATTAGTGCGAACAAGTCAATCTAGTCAAGACAAGGTGACTTCAATTGCTATAACTGCACAGCAGGGAGTTGGTAAAACCCACCTCCTTAGTCGCATTCGTCATCATCTCGAAAAACAAGGTGGCGCTTTATTCGTCTATGCGGGCGGTAATAACTATACAGATTTAAATCTGGTTAAATACCAATTTCAGCAAACCTTGGCAGATAGTCTAAGCAAAACTGGTAGCCAAGAAGTAATGCAGTGGCAGGAAGTAGCCGCAGCGATGGTAAACGAAGTTAAAACTGATAATTCCTCCACTCCAGCAGAGTTAGTCAAAAAATTTGACCGAGTGTATGCAAATAGGTTGGCTAAAAATAAAAACTTAATTAATGCTCTGCAAAAAGAAGTTCTCAAAGCTAAAACTAATGCAGATCCTTATATTCTTCGGGCTATTTTGTGGACGCTTTCAGAAACTCAAGCACCTTTTGCAATCAAATGGTTATCTGGTGAAGAGTTAGCTCAAGTTAATGCTGATCAGTTGGGACTACCTAATCCTAGCAAAACAAATCAAGATAGAGAAGCTGAAGCTCTCAAGAATATTCAGCAAATTTTAAATTTGGTTAGTTACTATAACCCAGTTATCATTTGTTTTGACGAAATAGATGTTATTAATCATTCTACTGATGATGGAGTACCAACAGCAATCGTAATTGCTAATTTGGTTAAAATTCTCCATGACACTCTCGAAAATTCTGAACTTAGTCAAGGTGTTGTTATTCTCACAGTGATGTTACCTGAAACATGGATACATAAAGTCAATTCAATGCCAGGTGGTACGCCTGATAGAATTTCAAAATATACACAGCGAAAACCAGTAGAGTTACAACACGTTAGTGGCGACTCAATGGTTGAATTAATCACTGTTTGGTTGAAAGAATTTTATAGCGCGAAAAGTTTAGTTCCTCCTGATCCACTCTACCCATTTGAAGAAAGTAAGCTGACGGAATACGGCAAAGTAAGTAAGCCAAGTGTCAGGGAAGCTCTACGATGGTGTGCAGATAATTTTAAGATTTATGAGGAGCCGCTTCCATCTGATCCATTTGATAGATTTGAACTGGCATTGAAAAGGGAAAGTAAAACAGATATTGGAGATTATCTAGAGAATAGTGACCTAATTGCTGATGCTATCTATTTTGGCTTTGAAACGTTGAAAGGTCAGACTTTAGAAGGAATAATGATTGAAGAAGTTACAAATGATATCCAACCCAAGACATACTATACAAAGTATATAAACTTCAAAGTTATCGCAAATGAAAACGGCAAAAAAGTAAAAATAGGTGTGGCTGTAATCCAGTCTTCTCAAGTTACATTAACCGCAGGATTAAAATGGTTAATTGACTACGAAAAGTATGACATTACTCGTGGCTGTTTAGTTCGTTCAAAATCCAAGATAAAACAGATGAATAATAATTCATCTGCATATAAATTACTTGATGAGCTTGTATTAAAAAGAGGTGGAGAACACGTCGATTTGATAGAGGAGCAAATTCGCCCACTTATAGTAATTTTAGCTGTTTATCAAAAGCGCCTGAATTATCAGTTAACAGAAAAAGATATTTTTGATATCCTTTCCAAAAATAAGATTACGTTTGATAATCTTTTACTCCGAGAAATTTTAAGTAATCCATCTGGTAATATTCCTATGCCTGATGATGAAGACTACGATCCTGACGGAATAAGTGAATTAACAGATCCGTCTAGTACAAGTGAAACAGACGACTCAGACGACGAATTCAGCGAGTTGTAATTAAACATGAATGAATCAATTTTGATTTATAACGCTCTGTGTCTACCTGCTCCCGATATTGAAGCTTTAATACAAGGGCGAATGATTACAGTCATGCCTCGTAAATTGCTTAATACTGGGCAGAAATTCGCACTTTATCCAGTTGAACATTCAGCAAATCAGCTTTCAATTGAGCAATACTACCGCTCAAATTTTTTATCCATTGCTCAAAGTGCATTGGCACAATTAGCTACTCAGGGTATTTTGTTACAACCTAAGCAAATTAGCTTACTTAAAAACGAGGGACGGTTACAATTACCCCTCTTATCTCATGAGACAGTTTCAATTAAAGCTTGGGCTAAATGTGAGCGTTGCCAAATAGTTGATAGAACTAACAATTTAGATATTTTGTCTCAGCTAACAATATGGAAACCAGAAGCATTTGAAGCAATATTACAGAACCAACCGCATATTTTTTTGGCTTACTTGCGAGTTTATCATTTACCTCAATTATGTGAAGTTGCAGCTAATGCGAACATTCAAGAAAAATTAGGTAAATTTGTGGGTTTACCTAATATTAGTGTTTCTGAAGCCAAGCCAGTATTAAACGATCGCACCTTCGCCCAACGCAAACACCAGTTAGAAAAGCTAGAACCCCCTCTGCATCCTGAATTAGAAGAATTGCAGAGTGCGATCGCATCCCTAACCATTAGCCAACCAGCAGCCAAACAATTAGACGACGATATCAAAATATTTTTAGGTTGGAGTAGCGATAAACCAACTAATTCATTAGATTTAGACTTACCTTGGATTCATAAAATTGCTGAAGTTGGCAACTCTAGCGACGGACATACATTTGAAAAATTGGTTCGTAGAGGATTACTAAAATTAGGCTTTACAGGTTCAGGCTTAAATCCAGATGCAACTGGTGGCGCAGGAGGTATGGATTTTTACGCTGAACAACCTTATCCAATAGTAGGAGAGTGCAAAGCAACTAAAACTGAGAAAGTTACTGATGGTACACCTGCACAGTTACTCAAAATAGGTATGAACCATCTTGGTAAATTTCAGTATGACAATTCTATTAAGTTAATTGTAGCCGCCGGAGAACTAAATTTTTACGCCTTAAGAACAGCTACCGAAAATCAAATGAATGTTATTAGCCCTGAAACACTGCAAAAACTAGTTGAACTGCAAGCATACTACAAAAATTCTATCAACTTATTAGAACTAAAAGAATATTTGCAACAAGCTCCTTTTGGTCTAGCTGAAGATAAAATTAATACTTATATCGATAAAGTGAGACAATCTATAAAGTTGCGATCGCACATTATCCAGCTTGTCAAAAACTATTTAGAAAACTCAAGTATAAAATCTGCTGGTGTTGAAGCTCTACATGGTGTGTATTTCGGCTCACATCCGCCACAGCCAATAAGAACAGCAGAAATGCACGAAATTCTGATAGAACTTTCCTCACCCTTAACAGGCTATTTAGGACGAATAAAAGGCAGTGATTGGAATAGCGATCGCTTTTACTTTCTCCGGGATTTACCTGTTAACTAAAGATAGTGAAATAAGTTTATTTTTTACCTATGCTTTATCTATGTATCTGCTGTCCATTTAAAAATAACTGCGATCGCAGTTATCCTAAAGTTAATATACCAGCCTGATAATTAACCACCAACGGCAGAATTTTTAACCACTCTGAACCTAACAAAAATTCTGTAATTTCATCCCCTGCATAAACAGGGATTTCATACTCTTGTTCGTTTAATATCAACTTGCCTAAATATATTTTAAACAAGGTTTCACCCTGTGCAGTTCGCAAAATTTCCTTACCAATATAAAACCAGTCTAGACTATCTAAATCTTGTTTGTTAATAGCCAGTAAACCTGTGAAACCAGTATCTAACATGGCATCCACAGGCAAATTTAATCCATCATCAGTTATTAAATCAATTTCAAAAAATAGTTGACCCTTTTCCCCAAATTTACCCTGAATCATATTGTGCCAGTGGTTCCCGTTTCATTAAAACAAAAAACACAGTGGTCAGTATTTGGGTATTTTTCAAGGGCTTTTTTATGAGCTTGCATTTTATCTGCATCAATCAAGTAATCACCACTATTTGGCTCTACTGCAATATACCAGCCATAGTGTTCCTGAATAAAATCGGGACTTACACGCTCAAAAATTTCCCGACAACGGCGATAAAATACCTCATCTTCAGCTTTGCGTCTAGCAAGTTCTTCTGGTGGTAAAGTATGCTCTGGAAAAATTCTGCCTCTACGTGCAGGTTGCTTTGCAGTTGATTCAGTCATAGTAATTAGCCTTATTTGTTAATGCTGCCTTAACTTTATTTTACAGGAAGACAAAGGCGATCGCTTTTACTTTCTTGGCGATTTACCTATTAACTAAAAATAATATAATATATCTCTTTTCTTACCTTCGCGCTCTTCGCGTCCAACTCTTGGAGACGCTACGCGTAGCTTGCTTCTCCGTAGGAGTATGCGGTTCGTTTAAAAATAACTGAACTGCGTAGGCGTAGGCATCGCAGTTATCCCAAAGTTAATATACCAACCTGATAGTTAACCACCAATGGCATAATTTTTAGCCATTCTGAGCCTAACAATACTTCCGTAATTTCATCGCCCACATAAACATTAATTTCATACTCTTGTTCGTTTAACAGCACCTTGCCTAAATAAATATCAAATCTTGATTCTCCTTCAGCAGTTCGTAGAGATTCCTCACCGATATAAGCCCAATCAAGACACTCTAAATCTTGTTTGTTAATAGCCAGAAAGCCTGTAAAACCAGTATCCAACATGGCATCTACAGGCAAATCTAATCCATCAGATGTAATCAAATCAATTTCAAAGAATAGTTGCCCATTATCCCCAAAGTTACCCTGAATCATATTGTGCCAGTTGTTCCTGTTTCATTTAGACAGAATACACAATGTCTACTATTTGGGTATTTTTCGAGGGATTTTTTATGAGCTTGCATTTTATCCGCATCAATCAAATAATCACCACTATCTGGCTCTACTGCAATATACCACCCATAGTGTTCCTTAATCAAATCGGGACGCACACGCTCAAAAATTGCCCGACAACGCCGATAAAATAATTCATCTTCAGCTTTGCGTCTAGCAAGTTCTTCTGGGGATAAAGTGCGTTCTGGAAAAATTCTACCTCTACGTGCAGGTTGTTTTCCAGTTGATTCAGTCATAGTAATTAGCCCTATTTGTTAATGCTGCCTTAACTTTATTTTACAGGAAGATAAAGGCGATCGCTTTTACTTTATTGGCGATTTACCTGTTAACTAAAGATAGCAAAATATATCTCTTTTCTTACAAAAAATGCTTAACTGAACTGTATTGTGTTTTAAGAGTCCTTTTAATTACGAATTACGAACTTGTACTGAGCGTCTTGCCTTGAGCGAAGTCGAAAGGAGCCGAAGTATTACGAATTATACAGTGAAGCATCCTAGACTGAAGATATATCTTCTATCTAGGATGCTTCACAATAAAAAATTGTTGCTGATACAACAATTAGGGACAAAATGTGATATTTAGACTAGAGCTATCAGCTAGCAGAAACGGTTAAACTGTCGGGTTTCTGAAGATCACCTTGCAAAACCACACCTCGCTGATTGGCATGGATATGACGCAAAATCTTGTAAATTGCCTCAACTTGCTCTGATGCGCCTGCTTTCTTTGCGAGTTCGTCAAGAGAAATGGGAGCTTTTTCTTTTTGCAGCACTGCTAACACTCGTGTTTGCAAATCGAGAATGGAGGCGGCTGCTTTTTTGCCAGCTTCTACCCCTGGCTGATGGTAGGCGTTGACGTTGACTAAGCTAGCGTATAAACCAACAGCACGCTCATACAAAGCAATTAATGCCCCTACAGTTCGGGGGTTAACTTGGGGAATCGTGACTGTAATCGAATCGCGGTGATTTTCATAAAGCGCTTGTCGGGTTCCTTGGAGAAAACCGGAAAGATAATCGCCTGATGTAACTCCTGGATCTATTTCAGTAGATGGGCCTTGACGATCTTCCAACACTTCGATGAAGGTAGCAAAGAAATTCGCTACACCCTCACGCAACTGCTGGACGTAAGCGTGTTGATCTGTTGAGCCTTTGTTGCCATAAACGGCGATGCCTTGATGGACAACGTTGCCGTCTAAGTCTTTTTCCTTACCCAAGGATTCCATCACCAGCTGTTGCAAATAGCGACTGAATAAAAATAAGCTGTCCTTGTAAGGTAGGACAACCATATCTTTTTCGCCCTTTCCATTACCTGCAAAGTACCAAGACAAAGCAAGCAAAGCTGCTGGGTTATTTTTCACATCTGGGACGCGGGTAGCGTCATCTATTTCTTTTGCACCATCTAGCATGGCACGAACATCAATGCCTTGTAATGCGGCTGGTACTAGCCCCACAGCAGACATTTCTGAGGTGCGTCCTCCTACCCAGTCATACATGGGAAATCTGGCCAGCCAACCTTCGTCTTTGGCAAGTTTATCGAGGTTGCTATCAACGCTGGTAATTGCTACCGCATATTGAGCAAACTCCAAATTGTGTCCGGCGTAGGCTTTTTTAACTTCAATCATGCCGTTGCGAGGTTCCGGTGTTCCTCCAGATTTGGAGATTACCAATACCAAAGTGCTGGCGAGGCTATTTCGCAGATGATTGATAACGCGATCAATACCTGCTGGATCGTTGTTATCGATAAAGTGAAGTTTCAGGGGCGGGAAATCAGGAGCAAGGGCTTCAGCGACGAATTGGGGGCCGAGGGCGGAACCACCAATGCCAATGGAGATAATATCCGTGAAGCGGCTTGCTCTGGGAGGATGAATAGCACCTGTTTGGACTTTTTCCGCAAAGGCTTCGATTTGTTCTAGGGTTTGGACAATTTCTTGTGTAAGTTCTGGAGTTGGCGCTAAATCAGGATTTCGCAGCCAGTAGTGTCCAACCATGCGATTCTCGTCAGGATTTGCGATCGCACCCTTCTCCAGTTGAGCCATATCCGCAAACGCCTTGTCAAACTTCGGCTGCAACGAATCCACGAAGGCATCATCGAACCGGATTCGACTTATGTCTAAGTACAGTCCCAATCCCTCGTGGAAATATAACCAGTTTTGGTATCGTTGCCAAAGTGCCCTAGCATCCATAGGGAAATCTCAAATAAAGTGTTTTTCAAAACCAGTTTAATGTAAGGTTATAGCGATCCCTGCCTAGCCTTATACAGTTTACAGTTTTAAGTGTTCCCTTGACTCTTCACTTTAAACATCTGGCATAGGGATGACACGCAGAAATTTCACAATTTCACCCCGAATTTCTATACCAATCAGGTAATTATCGAGGGTAAAGCGGTGAAAAATGCCTTCACTATCAAGCTGTCGCAGTTCTTTTAAATCGCTCAACTGCCACTTTTGGGCTAACTCAGTAAACACAAAATCATACACCCGCTCGTAGGCGGCAGGTTCTAAATTTTTCAGGTCTAGCAAAAAAGACCTTGCATAGCGCATTTCCAGACTCACTAGGCGTTACCTTAACCAAAACTTGAGGGGCCACTGGCACTAGAAAAGAAAGCGCTGCTGAATCAGAAAAACATCAACAGTCGTACCGCTTCTTCATGGGTTAAGATATCCCACGGTTGCTGCGATCGCTTGACTTGTTGTATCGCTTTGAGCATATAAAAGTCACAATGTAAAGCTTCGAGAACGTCCCAAATGTTTTGCAAATCGTCATCGGCTAACTGCTCGATTAAGTGATGCATTCTCAGTCGCAGCAAATTCATACGTCAATTATTCCTTAGTGGAAACACCAACAATAAATAGTATTCCCAAAAATTAGCTCCGCTCAAGCTACGCTAAAATTTATTCGCAAAGGGCAGAGAAGCGTCTGGGAACTCGAATGTTGAGCCTCTGAGAGGTTGTTTTAAAAGTGTTTGGCTGTAATTTTAGGTACTTATTGATCCCCCCTAACCCCCCTTAAAAAGGGGGGAACTGGAATCAAAGTCCCCCTTTTTAAGGGGGATTTAGAGGGATCTAGAACTTTTTATACCGACAAGGGGACTTTTAAAACATCCTCTGAACTCGAATGTTGAGCCTCTGAACTCGAAGGTTGAGCCTCTGAACTCGAAGGTTGAGCCTCTGAAATCTAACTCTTGTCTCCTGATTCTCGACTTTTAATATCAAATCCTGTAGCATCTGAATGATTAAAAAACCGCAAAGACGCTGAGGGCGCTAAAAAAGAGGAAAGAGCAATAATTCCGATACAAAGGGATTTTATATAACTCCTAAGTGTGAGATATTGCACCAGTCGCAAAAACCGCCATAGGTTAGAAACCTATGGCTAATAGCTTAAGTCCTCTCAAGAGGACTAAACTCGATTAATAGCTGGTATCCATGACAGTCCACTTAAGTGGACTTAGGCTAAAAGCCTGTGAAATTTATTTCTTGGCGGGAGATTGAGCAGGTGCAAGATGCCCACCCTACAAGATTGGATAATTTATTTGTTAGAAATTCCTAACTCCTGTACAGACGCGATTAATCGCGTCTCTCTAACTCCTGTACAGACGCGATTAATCGCGTCTCTCCTAACTCCTAAACATGGTTGACTATCTCATTTTCTTAGCAATTTCTACAGCACTTTTTGCCCTATTCGCACTAGGACTCAATTTACAGTGGGGCTTTACCGGGTTAATTAACTTTGGTCATATTGCTTTCATGACCCTTGGAGCATATACAACGGTATTGTTAAGCTTAAAGGGTGTACCCCTACTGATATCAGCAGTAGCTGGAGCAATTGTCGCCGCCTTGTTGGGTTTGATAATTGGTTTTGTAACTCTACGCTTACGGGAAGATTATCTAGGAATTGTCACCATTGGTACGGGTGAATTAATTCGTTTGGTGGTAAATAATCAGGAATTACCTGTGGGTGACACCTGGATTTCTGGGGCGTTTGGTGTGCAAAGTTATCCTATACCCCTATCTACAGAGCCGAATTTGTTTGTCAGATTTGTGATGATTGGGCTTTTGACACTGTTAGCTGCTATAACTTTCTTTACGTTGTGGCAATGGATTCGCACCACTCAAATATCTCGGACTACTGATTTAGGTAAAAGGACAACTAGCAAACAAGAATTTATATCACGCTTGAGTGTGGGAATTGTTTTAGCAGTTTTGGCAGCAGCGATTTATATTTCTGGGGTAATCGGACTGTATAATTACAACCCAAAAGCGGGTTTAATGCTGGTGTTGCTGTTGGTTTTAGCATTTGTATACTGGCGCTTAGAAATTTTGGTGCGATCGCCTTGGGGTAGAATTCTCAAAGCCATCCGTGAAGATGAAGAAATTCCCAAGGCGCTGGGAAAAAATGTCTTTTGGTATAAATTACAATCTCTCATGTTAGGGGGTGCGATCGCAGGTATCGCTGCTGCTTTCTTTGCTTGGCAACTGGGCGCTATTTACCCTGATAATTTCCAACCGCAGATTACCTTTGACACTTGGATTATGGTGATTTTAGGCGGTTCTGGTAATAATGTTGGCACAATCTTAGGTGCGGTAATTTTCTTTGCTTACGATGCACTGACGCGGGAAGTCTTACCCAGAATCGTCCCCCTTGATGAAGCCCGTTTGGGTGCATTTCGGATCATGGTAATCGGACTAATTTTGATGGTACTGATGATTTGGCGTCCTCAAGGCATTCTAGGGAAAAAGGAGGAACTCACTCTTGGTAAATAACCAGTCACCGCCACTTCCCCTTTTGGTAGCCACTGGACTTTCTAAAAGCTTTGGTGGTATCAAAGCAGTTAATGAGGCGAAAATCGAAGTTGCTAAAGGCAGCATTACGGGCTTGATTGGCCCCAATGGTGCTGGTAAAACGACTTTATTTAACTTACTCTCAAACTTCATTCGCCCAGATAGGGGACGAGTGATTTTTGACGGCGAACCAATTCACAATTTGCAACCATATCAAATCGCCCAGCAGGGAGTAATCCGTACTTTTCAGGTTGCACGGACTCTCTCGCGGTTGTCGGTGTTAGAAAATATGCTGCTGGCGGCGCAAAAACAAACGGGTGAAAATTTTTGGCAGGTGCAGTTGCAACCGCACGTTGTCGCTAAGGAGGAAAAGCAACTGCAAGAACGGGCAATGTTCCTGTTAGAAACAGTGGGCTTGGCAAAAAAAGCACACGATTATGCTGGTGGCTTGTCTGGTGGACAACGCAAACTGCTGGAAATGGGGCGAGCGTTGATGACTAATCCCAAGTTAATTTTGTTGGATGAACCGGCTGCTGGTGTGAATCCGAAACTGATTGATGATATTTGCCATCGCATTCTCACTTGGAACCGCCAAGACGGCATGACCTTTCTGATTATTGAACACAATATGGATGTGATTATGTCATTGTGCGATCGTGTTTGGGTACTTGCTGAAGGACAGAATTTGGCCGACGGTACACCAGCAGAGATTCAAACTAATCCAAAAGTTTTAGAGGCTTATTTGGGAAAATAAACTTATATGAAATGCCCAACTAATCTTGGGTAAAAGACAAATTAGTATATGCCCAAGAAAATTAGAGAACTGAAAAGTTTATTACTGCGATCGGGGTTTACCTATAAATCGGCGAAGGGAAATCATAGCAAATGGATACATCCAAAATTATCTAAAGCTATTATCCTTGCTGGTAAAGATGGTAGTGCAATACGGTTCGGTTAAGATCCCCCCGCCTACGGCGACCCCCTTAAAAAGGGGGTAAATAGGAGGAAAAGCCCCCCTTTTTTAAGGGGGGTTGGGGGGATCTCCGAGAGCCAAATATACTAACCGAACCGTATTGGATGGTAGTGACGCTAAACTATATTTAGAAAAGCAAGTTAATGAAGCACTTGAAGAATTAAATAAGATAGAAGCAGAGGAAAAGGAGGAACCAGAAGCATGAAATATACCATATTAATTCAATGGTCAAATGAAGATGAATGTTATGTAGTTTCATTACCTGATTTTCCAGAGATTATACAGCCTTGTACTCATGGAGACACTTATGAGGAGGCTTTAAAAAATGCTCAGGAAGTTTTAGAAATGTTAATCGAATCGTACTTAAAAGATGGTCAGCCTTTACCAGATCCACAAACATTAGGTAAGTCTTTAAAAGTGGCTTAATTGTCACCTTTAACTGCCAAAAAGATATGACATTTCTATATTATGGATGTCATTATGTCCTTGTGCGATGTCTACGACGGGCTACGCCTACGTGTTTGGGTACTTGCCGAAGGACAGAATTTGGCAGACGGTACACCAGAGGAAATTCAAACTAATCCCAAAGTTTTAGAGGCGTATCTAGGGAAATAATGTGGTTTGAAGTTTCGACTGACCATATATTGGGTAATAGATATTACCTTTAAATCGGTTTGAAAGAAAGTTGCATACGGCGTCAAATCTTGGGAAATTTGGCTCGTCTTAAAATCGAATCCAATATCTTAGTGGAAAAAGCTTTTTATGTCAATGATGACAGTCAGAGATTTAGAGCAAGTTCAAACCGCTTTTACCGAAGCAGGTTTAGATTACCAGCTGGAACTCGAAAATGGGAAAATTTCAATTATGGGCCCGTCAGATATTGTATCCAGCGAAATCAGTAGTCGTCTCATCGCCTTTCTCTTTGCTTGGATAAATCCTCGTCGCTGGGGAAGAGTATTTGATTCTGCCGGCGGTTTCATCATGCCAGATACAAACCTCAAAGCACCCGATGTTTCCTTTGTTCGCGCTTCCCGACTTCTCCAAAGTCCTCGTTACTTTGGAGAACTTGTCCCTGACTTGGTGGTAGAAGTTAAATCTCAGAGTGATAAAATTAAACTTATAGTAGCCAAAATTCTGAAATTTATAGAACTAGGAGCGATCGTCGGCATTCTGATTGATCCTGATGAAGAGACAGTTACAATTTATCGCTCTACAGGCGAACCTATAGTTTTAGAAAATGGCGAGATTTTAACTATCCCAGAACTTTTTCCCGGTTGGGAATTGCCCGTTACTGAATTGTGGCCTCCTATCTTTACCGAGGAAGAAACACAAATTTAATTTAGTGAAGGACTTTGGTAGCTACTGAACCGCATTATCACTATTACCAATTAAATTGGCGAATCCACAAACATCATTACGAATTATTTTAATCTTCATTATTTTCTGCAAAATTGACTTGCTCATAAAGGTCGCGCAATTCAATTTCAAAATCAACCGTTTGCAGTGATAAAATTGCAGATTCATGTTCAAATTCAGTAAATAACCATTGACTTTCCGCAGTTTTTACATACTGCATCACATGATACTGATATTGGTCAATTAAAATATATTCCTTGAATTCTGGAATAGAGCGATAATAAAGAAACTTATCGCCTTGGTCATAATTTTTAGTCGATTTAGATAAAACTTCAGCAATTAACATCGGGTTCATAACCGTTGTTGTGCTGGTTCCTGTATAAATAGGTTGTCCCTGAATTACCATCACATCAGGATACGTATGCTGCCGATAACGGGGTATCCACAAACGCACATCACCAATATAAACATCATAATTTTTACGCCTTAAAGCAATTTTTAAGGATGCAGCTAAATTCAAAGCAATTTTATTATGATTTGTAGTGCCACCCGTCATCGGTACAATTTCTCCATCACGGTATTCGCTTTTATATTCTGCTTTTTCTTCAATTTCTAAATACTCTTCAGGTGTGTAATAGAATTTTTGTGTTTCTAACTGCATAAATATACGACCTATGATTGTGCGGTTGCTTCTTCATCTTTCATATCTATGTTATACGCCAATAAACCCCATTCTCTCGCTGCATTAACTGGCAAGCAATCAACTCCCGTCGCAGGGTGGCGCAGTCAAGATGGTAGCGTTTGAGAATGTCATTTACCAGGCGTTCAGGATAGTTGACTCCTATATCAAATTGGTTTGCTAACCACTTGAGAATTACTAGACGCTTTTTCCGGCTAGCAGGAATTTCTTTGAGGCGTTGAGTATCACCCTCGAAATAGTTTTTCAACACTTTGCTTTCCCAAGCCTCAGTATCCACATCCTCAATCAAGGATGCTATTTTCTCAGGTGTAAAAATTTCCTTGCTAATGCTTTGCAAAGCCTCGCTATCCAATTGATATAGACGGCTGTTACCTTCAGGACGCATTGTCACCAAATTTAGCTCTTTAAGTTTCGCTAAATGATGAGATACCGTCGGTTCCTTGAGTTGCAGTAGCGCCGCCAATTCTTCGACGCTGCACTCCTGATTCGCCAGAATACCTACAATCTTCAATCGGCTATCATCCGCTAATGCCTTGAAAAAGCGCAGTAAGATGTTAAATTTCCCTGGTTGCATAACTAACTTCTAATTAGACATGTATCTAATTAGAAGTATATCTAATTGAAAAGCTCAGATCACCGAGTAGGGGATCTTACTTGTTGTTCAATTTAACTAAACTGTTCCTCTGCATCGAGGTTAAATAACATTTGCAGAGTTTGCATACAGCGCCGTCTAGCTTCCACATCTTGCTGCGATCGCAATTGCACCATTGGGTCATGTAAAATTTTATTGACAATTCCCCGTGTTAATGCTTCAATCACCTCTTGATGTTTTTCAGCGAATTCCGAACCCAATCTCGACAAAGCTTTTTCTAACTCTTGTTCGCGGATGGTTTCGACTTTATTTCGCAGACAGCTAATAGTAGTTACAGTTTCAAGAGAGCGCCACCAAATATCAAAGGCTTCCACTTCTTCCTCTAAAAGTCTTTCTGCTTCTTGTGCAATCTTCCGACGGCTTTCGTAGTTTTGCGCCACTACAGCCTTCAAATCATCCACATTAAACGCTTGCACATTTTCCAATTCATTTACATCCGCATGAACATTACGCGGCACAGAAATATCAAATAACATTAAAGAGCGCTGAACTTCTAAAACCATTTCCAACTTGGCACGGTCAAGTATTGGCTCTGTTGCAGAAGTGCTTGTAAACACTAAATCGCTATTGGCAATTAGGCTCATCATTTCCGATAGCGGATGAATTTCGATCGGCTGTTGAGGGAACTGCTTCGCTAATTCTTGGGCACGTTCACGAGAGCGATTTACAATACTAATTTGCACAGCACCTTTAGAAAGTAGGTGTTGCACCAGCAGGCGCGACATTTTCCCAGCGCCTAGAATTACCACTCGACAAGCAGCTAAATTTGCCACTTTTATCTGCGCTAACTCTACAGCTGCCGAACTGATAGAGACAGCGCCAGTACCAATACTAGTTTCAGTGCGAACCCGCTTCCCAGCTGTCAGCGCTTGTTTAAATAATCGATTCAAAATGGTTTTTATACCGTTATATTGCTGTCCCAGTTTGTGAGTAGTTTTCACCTGAGCCAAAATTTGACCTTCCCCGAGTACCAGACTATCTAAACCACCTGCTACCCGCATAACGTGCATTACTGCATCATCATGTAGCAGCATAAACAAATGCTGTCGCAGAGAAAGCACGGGTAATTTACTGTATTCCGCAAGAAACTGCGTTACTTCCCGGATACCTTGGTCTGTTTCACTGGTAACAATGTAAATTTCCAGGCGGTTACAAGTGCTAAGAATTGCAACTTCGTCAATATGGGGATAGCTGGCCAGTTGAGCGATCGCACTTTCAATTTGTGGTTCTGGAATGCTCAGTTTTTCCCGGACTTCTACAGGGGCTGTTTTATGGCTTAACCCCACCACTGCTATATTCATTTGCTAAATCGTAGTTACTAGTTGGTAGTTGAAAATAGGGCATTGAGTGAGAATAGGGAATGGGGAATTTTTGTTTATTGGTTGGTAGTTATCCCCAGCAATAAACAACTATTAATCACTAACTACTAACTACTAACTACTGTAAGGGTAAAGCATTTTGATGATTATTTTTCCGTTTTAGAGAAAGATTTATTTCCAAATGCTTCGCCCCTACTTTTACCATTCCCCATTCCCTAAAAATTAGTTCAGTTGGAGAACTTTTGGTTCACCAAACAAGTGAATTGTGTCAACAAATCGAGCAGTTTTCGACTGGTTGGAAATAACCAAGCTTTGAGTTCTTGCCCCGTCTTTGAAGAAACGTACACCTTGCATGAGATTACCACTGGTAATGCCGCTAGCAGCAAACAGAATAGTTTTACCAGATGCTAGTTCATGAGCATCATAGACCTTATCGGGGTCATTGATATTCATAGACTTTAAGCGATCGATATTGGCTTCTCTGCTTTCTCCAATCAGACCTGTTTTTACTACTGCGGGGTCGTAGATCAGTTGACCTTGGAAATGTCCACCCAAAGCACGCATTGCTGCTGCCGAGATTACACCTTCAGGAGCCGCACCGATACCCATCAGTGCGTGGATATTAGTTCCAGCAAAACCACAGCTTATAGCTGCACCCACATCACCATCTGAAATTAGGGCGACTCTCGCTCCAGCCTCACGGATTTCTTTAATTAAATCGTTATGGCGTTCGCGCTTCATGACTACTACTACAAGTTCATCAATACCCCGGTCTAAAACCTCAGAGAGAATCTTCAGGTTTTCCGTGGCTGACTTGTTGATGTCTACCTTGCCCTTAGCTGCGGGAGGTGCTGCTAACTTCTTCATGTAAAAGTCAGGAGCAGCAAATAATCCACCCTTTTCAGAAATTGCCAAGACAGCCATCGAACCAGGTTGTCCATAAGCTACTAAGTTCGTACCTTCACAGGGGTCAACGGCGATGTCAATTTCAATTAATTCATCAGGGTTACAGAGAGCTTCGGCATTTGGTTGGGTACATATACCAACTTCTTCCCCGATGTATAACATAGGCGCGTCGTCGCGTTCGCCTTCCCCGATCACAATGCGACCGCGCATATAGATTTTATTCATCCGCTCCCGCATAGCTTCCACAGCTACCTGGTCAGCGATATTTTTTTCGCCTTTACCCATCCACTTTGCGGATGCGATCGCGGCTTGCTCTACTACTTCAATAATCTCTAGCCCAAGTGTATTTTCCACAGAGTTTGCCCTCTCAGCTGCTTGAATTTGCGTCGTTTCATCTGCCTATTTCAGTTTTCAAGTCTACCAAAGGGCGGATACACCTGGAAGAAAGTTAAGTTTTACTGCTAACTCGTTGAAAAAGTGCCAGTTAACACATCCTCATTTTTTACTCCTAACTACTCCAGTATAAAGCGTGTTCAAAAGCAAGTAGTAGCCTGCCAAAACAACTATGCGGGGTTAAATAACGAACCGCAGAGGCACAGAGAAGCCAGTGCGCCCTTGCGGTTCCCCGACTTGTTCGCGCAGCGTCTCCCCTTGGGAGAAGCAACTGGCGCGACACAGAGAGAAGGAGAGAAAGATTCTAAAACTAGCTTTACTAAGCATTGTTACTATGGTTGACTACTAGTTAAGAACTAGCACAAATAGGTAGCAGTGTATATCTAGAAGTTTGCTTTTATTCAGTGTTTATCTTTAGGTATAAGATAATAAAGAAAAAAAGCTGGTGAATTTACTAAAAACTGAAAAACGAGGCGCAGAGTAAAAAGCTTGTCAAATTAAGAGGTTAATCGTGTTTATCGACTACATCACACTCATGTTGATCAATATGGTAGCTGGGCTATTTCTTCTGGCTGACTATGTGTATCGTGGTATAGATAGTTCTAATCAAAGACAGTGGATTCCTGGTTTTGGAATTACGGGTGCGATCGCACTCACAACTGGTTTACACATGAGCTTTACCTGGCCAGTAATGGGTAGCTTTAACATTGCCTTTGGTGAGACAAGTGTCTTATTTGGAATCTTGTTTGTTGCGGCTGCGGTTTCTCTTGCTCAAGGTTGGGATTTATTGACAATAGCAATTTATGGCTTCTTCGCTGGTGTAGTTGCGATCGTAGTAGGTATCCGCATCATCAACTTGAATATGACAAAACAACCGCTTTTGTCAGGAATCGGCTTTATTTTAACTGGATTAGGTGGTATTTTTGCAGCGCCAACCCTCTATTGGAAAACCAATCGAACTTGGCGGCTAATTGGTGTAGCAGTGCTGATAGTAGCCGCTCTAATTTGGGCATTGACTGGATATTTGGCTTACTGGAGTCATTTAGAGGGTTTCCAAAAGTGGGTTCCAGCGCCGATGCGGTAAGCAATAGACCTCTTGCAAAAGTCCCTAATACACCCCACCTCTAACCCCTCCCCGCAAGCCTACGGTGTACACACAAGTCTGAAGTTGTTCTTTGAATCTGGGTTTTACCCCACCCTAACCACTGCTTGAATTCAATGAACGATACCTCCAATTCAATAAACGACCACCCGAAATCAATAAATGACCACCCGAAATCAATAAACGACCACCCGAAATCAATAAACGACCACCCGAAATCAATAAACGACCACCCGAATTCAATAAACGACCACCCGAATTCAATATATTTATTGCATAAATTCTCAAAACCTCACTTGAAACCTGATTTACTAAGGTTTTAGCTTTAGTTTTACCCCACCCTAACCATCACTGCGATTAAGTAGGTAATCTTTGGGATTTAAGAAGAAATTCGACTTGTGTGTACACGGTAGCCCCGCAAGCGGGGAGGGGAGCGTTTGCGTGAGCAAATGCGGGGTGGGGTTCTTTATTTTTGATTTATGCAAGAGGTCTAATGATCTAGGCTAGAGACACAGTTAAAACCTTGCTTAAGAAAATATGCTGGACTTTCTTAATCCCCTTTTAAATCGCCATCCAGAGCGAGTCAAAGCCAACGTCGAACTTTACACATGGCAAACTTGTCCTTACTGCATTCGTGCCAAAATACTCCTGTGGTGGAAAGGTGTAAATTTTACCGAATATAAAATCGACGGCGACGAAGCAGCCAGAGCTAAAATGGCAGAACGCGCTAACGGCCGTCGTACTGTACCGCAAATTTTTATCAATAACCAGCACATTGGCGGCTGCGATGATCTTTATCAACTAGACACACAAAATCAACTCGATCCTCTTTTAGCCCAAGCCGCTATTTAGCTTCAGATTTCTAGTCCTTGTGATTACCCCCATTTTTGTAACAGTTAAAGTATTGCAGTGACACACATCCCGCCTAGAACTTAAGTTCTAGGCTAATAGCTAAAGTCCACTCAAGTGGACTGAAATTCTTGTTTAGTCCTCTTAAGAGGACTTTAGCTATTAGCCTTGGAATTTATTCCAAGGCGGGATAACAACGAAGCGGATATTGTCAAATGTAAATAATGACAAGACTTCTAGTCTTCGGGCTATATACTTTTTGTTTCTCGTAGGATCGGTGTCTTGCACGTCCAAAGGCAAGCATAATTTTAAAATTTTTATGATAAGAATATGCTAACTAAATACACAGATTATGTTATACATCAACAATGGATGAGTTATGCCCTAGAATTAGCAAAAGCAGCAGGTGATGCAGGTGAAGTCCCTGTAGGTGCTGTTATCATTGATTCAACAGGCAAATTGCTAGCACAAGGAGAAAACAGAAAAGAGCGCGACAAAGACCCCACCGCTCATGCAGAAATTCTCGCTCTCAAAAGAGCTGGAACAACTTTACAAAACTGGCATCTTAATGAATGCACCCTCTACGTAAATCTCGAACCTTGCCCAATGTGTGCAGGTGCTATCGTCCAAGCGCGTCTAGGACTACTTGTATATGGAGTAGACGATACAAAAACTGGCGCAATTCGTACAGTTATTAACATACCCGATAGCGCTGCTTCTAATCACCGCTTACAGGTAATCGGAGGCGTTCTAGAGTCAGCTTGTCGTGAACAATTACAGGCTTGGTTTGCTACTAGGCGGCGTAAGGTAAACTAACGGACAGAGGTAAAACTGTCCATCTAGTACCATACAAGTTACGCAAGAGAATCTACGGTGTAACTAATCAGACTTTTCGTTAAATTTTACCCGTCAATCAGCTGCATCCGTCATCATGGAATTTTACTCTTCATCCGATACCTGCCAGCAGACACCAGCAAATCATCAGGTGGCTGATACTACCTCAAGGGTTTCTCCTTGGTTAAGTCCTCTGGCATATTTATTAGGGCGTCACTGCCTATTACCATTATTCTTTGGGCAAATTAGAATAACCGGACAAAAAAATATCCCTAGAACTGGGCCTGTGATCTTCGCGCCTACTCATCGGGCACGTTGGGATGCATTGGTCGTACCCTACGCTACGGCTGATTGTCGGAGAGAACAAGACTTGCGGTTTATGGTGACTATTGACGAATGCCAAGGTTTACAAGGCTGGTTTGTCCGACGTTTGGGGGGGTTTGCTGTAAATTCTAAGCATCCGTCAATCCGCACGCTGCGACATGGAGTTGAGCTACTTCAGCAGCAAAAAACCCTGGTCATTTTTCCAGAAGGTAACATTTTTCGTGATGGCCAAGTTCACCAGTTGAAGCCAGGAATTGCTCGTCTTGCTTTGAGTGCTGAATCTAGTTATTCCGGGCTGGGAGTGAAAATTATACCCATAGGCATCAATTACAGCCAACCTTATCCAAATTGGGGTACAGATGTGAGTATTGACATTGGCTCCCCAATCAGAGTAAAGGATTACATGAGTGGCTGTATAAAACAAGATGCCAAAAGCATCACAGTTGATTTAGCAAAGGCACTGCAACAGTTAAGCCATCAAGAAACAAAAATTACTAATCGCGCATTTGCAGAAATTACTAATTCTTGATCTCATTAAACGTAACCTCTAGTTTTACCCTTTTAACTGCTTCGAGCTTCTAGCATCTGTACTTTCTCAACTAATGTTGCTATGATCTTCTGCTGCTCTTTCACTACTTTAGTTAGTAGAGTTACAATATCCATTGAACTCACTCCTTTTCTGCCAGACGTTGCCACCAAAGAAGGCACATCTTCCGCGATAAATCCCAGATGCAGATTTTTGTCGCTATCTGCTTTGTAATTGAACTTAAGGGGGTTGAGGTTTTCTAATGTCTCAAAAGCTTCTGAACTGGAAAGCTCGGCAACATTCTCTTTTAATTCTCTCGATGAAGCCGTTATAAAATAATAAGCCTTAACGTTACCGACAACCTCCAACTTCTCCGATGGCTTTACTGTCCCGATGCCAATGTTGCCACCAGGTCGGATAAACAACCTCCCATCAGCTACACCTGTCTCAACAAAATTTAATCCGGGATTATTTCCACCCACGTTTTGATTGATGTGCCACCTTAGTGCTCCGTTTGGGTCCTCGAAACTGATCAATTCTTCCCCGACACCTCTTGCTCGAATCGCCAAAGGCCAGAAAGGAGTTCCCGGACTTGTTGTTCCAATACCAACACTTCCCGACACAAAAAGATTATTGAAAAAAGTCCCAGATGGCTGTGCTTGTGCCCGTCCATTTGCAATTAAGCTAGTAATTATATTTGCGAAAACGAAACCACCAGTGAGTCCGGCAATTTGACGACGAGAAAGATTATTAGACATTTTTTACTTCTAAGCTCCTGCACTAGTTCAACTTTTGCAAGCATCAGTAATTTAACATCAATCTATACTGGCTTAATCAGAATATTTATTGAGATATATCCAGATTTTTCACAAAAAATCAAGCTATATTAAAGTTCAAAAACTAAAAAAATAACTGCCGTATACTCACATGTCAAAAATAAAAGTCGATGGCAGGGAAGCAGAAGTTCTGATTTAAGGAAGGCTGAAGCTTCTGAATTCTCTTTGCGTCTATGCTAGTTGAGACTAGGAAGCGTGATATTTGTCATGTGGCTTGCTAGAGTTTTAATCTTGCTTTGAGAAAACTGCACTGTCAAATATCAAACCTAACCTGAGATAATTATTAGGAAAGAAAGTCGGTAGGCGTAAGGAAGGACAGTTGGGAACTCTATTAAACCGATTTTTAGTCTAAATCAGAGATACTTAGGATGTAGCTTTGCTTTGTCGAAGACCAAAACAGAGTTAAGATACCCGAAGTTTCCATAACTTTTCTGTATAGTCGTTGCACTACTTGATCCCATGAACACTGCTGTAGCTGTTACCTTGATGCGCCGTACTTTTTTATCAGTCATAGCAGTCCTCAGCCTGCTATCACCTGTGAATGCTCAGGTATCACAGTCACCAGGCACTACTAGCCCACAACCCATTGACCCCAACGATCCTAATAACCTGCGCCCCATAACCCAAAGTAACAGCCTTTTGAGCATTGAAGGTGGCGATCGCCTCGTCAAAGAGGCAGAACAAGCCGTTTCTGCTCAAAACTACCCCTTAGCTGCCAAGAAACTGCAAGAAGCACGTCAAGTTTATAATCAGCTATCTAATTTTTATCAAGAGTTAAACTCTAGCTTTTCGGGAATTGACAACAGAGTTTCTGATTCTCAGCGTCAAAAAGCTCTATTAACAGCCCAAAAGCGAGATGAAGCCACCTTTCAGCTAGCATTGGTACATCGGGCACAAAATCAGCCAGAATTAGCTGTACCGTTGTTGATTCAAATAATTAAGAGTCAAAATCCGACGCGGGATTTAGGCAAGAAAGCCTATAAACAGTTGTTTGAATTGGGTTTTGTTGATTCTGCCTATCCTAGAGAAGGTGGTAGTTCATCTTCCTCATCCCCAAAAAAATAAATTAAATTTTTCTTGTCTGTTTTTCCCCTGCTCCCACTTTCTCTGAGCAGCAGCTTTAGAACGTCCCAGTGCTAGGATAGGATTATCTGCCGTACCTTTGAGCCAGCATCCTCAAAAATCCACCTTAGAGGTGCTTTTATTTCTAGCCTTGCCAAAACCTGAACTTGGCACAGGCATTGTTCCATATCTGTTAATAATAGAAAAGTAAGTTTTTTCAGGAATAGCGATGATTAGTCCGCAGCAGGTTGAGGCAATGATCAAGGCGGAACTGCCAGACGCCCAGGTTCAGGTGCAAGACTTGACTGGTGGCGGTGACCACTATCAGGTAACAGTAGTTTCATCGCACTTTGCAGGTAAGGGACTAGTGCAACAGCACCAGTTAGTTTATGGTGCTTTGGGGCAAGCTATGTCAACTGAAGCGATTCATGCCTTGGCAGTAAAAACATATACTCCTGAATCTTGGCAAGCAACACCAGCATCGTAAACATAGAGTTAGGAATTAGGAGTTAGGAGTTATAAATTTTTAACTTCTTACTCGTCATTGTTGAATGTAACATAGGAAACACAAATACCATGACGCCAGAACTCAAAGAGAAAATTGATAACTTGCTACAACAGAACAAGATTTTGGTTTTCATGAAGGGAAATAAGTTAATGCCCCAATGTGGTTTCTCCAACAACGTTGTGCAGATTCTCAATACCTTGGGAGTTCCCTTCGAGACAATTGACGTTCTATCAGACTCTGAAATCCGTCAGGGAATTAAAGAATACTCTAACTGGCCGACAATTCCCCAAGTGTATATCGATGGTGAATTCGTTGGCGGTTCTGACATTTTGATTGAACTGTACCAAAAAGGTGAATTGCAGGAAAAGGTAGAAGTAGCACTAGCCTCGTCGTAATATTTTTTTACGCAAACCAGAGGGTATTCTGCTAAATTTGCGCTTTGCAATCAAGGCAATTTGCCATTTTTAATATCCTTGAAAGGTCAGAGAAATAGTATCTCCCCTTTCAAGGGTTTTTTTTAATGGGTTTGTGAAAAAAATACCTGTGTTGGAATTGATAAATTTATATCTTGCACTTGCCCAATCTCCTGCCAAGAAATAAATTTCACAGGCTTTTTGTCCAAGTCCACTCAAGTGGACTAATATCCATGCCACTAATAGGGTTTAGTCCTCTTGAGAGGACTTTAGCTGTTAGCCATAGGTTTCTAACCTATGGCGGTTTCTGGGAGTAGTGCAAGATATAAGTAAAGAGTTTTTGGTACATACCTCGCCCCTTCTGGGCGAAAAAAACTAATGATTAGGACTACTTCAAACCACGTCAAAGAGTGGGCGTGGTTTATCTTGGACTAATGACAAATGACTAATGACTAATGACTCTCGCGTTCCGCGTTGCGCTTTGATTTCAGGGCTAGCCAACAATCCCCTCAGTCGCATTGGCAAGACCAATATAGGGCTGAGGGGATGCGTTTTATCAATACAATACTCCAAAATCTCAGACCACAGCACCAGTTGACCAATACAGATAATATGCTATGATCATCTGCGGTAATTAACGGTTACTATCAACGACTAGGTAAATAGTACTTAGTAGTAATCGCGTAGTGGCTGTGGTTGCGGCACTGCAAAATTTGATCCATCGTACAAGTAGCGGCTGGCTTCCTCTTCTAAGCGATGAATCAAAAAAGGTTCAAGAATGTTGCCATGTCTTAGTGCGGCTAGATATCCATCCAAATACATCCGCATATCATCCGTGCGATAACCGCGATTCCATAACTCGACGAAGGCGTCGGTGAGTCTTTGGTAATAGCGGATACTTTGTGTGTCTTGGAGCATAACTGCTGTATTAAACTCTTTGGAATGAGAATTGTAAATGATTTACGCTCAAATGTGAACTGTAATTTCACTTTGGCATTAACTCAAAGTCAACACATCTACTTTGGGCAGTACCCTCCTAACAGCTACAAGCTACTTTAATCCTATTCCAGAAAACATCGATTTTAGTTATCTGCTAAGTTATTTTTATGATTTTCATACTCAACAGCCCAATTGTATTGGTGATATATTCGTGGGTGTAGAAGCTAATTTCTGCAAGATAGAATCCACTTTTATTATCAGGATAAAAAACTGTTGTGGTAAAAGCTAGCTGCTTAGGCTATAGTTTTTGGCAAATGATATCCATCTAAAAGCAGAATGTTAAGCTAGAAGAACTTTTCATAAGTCTACCAACATTTTCGATAAATTTAATAAAAATTTAATAATATTTCTAATCGCCTTCGGCAAGGCATAAATTCAAAGATATTGCCACTATTTTTATGAGGAAATGTAAAGTTAATAGCTATTGAAGTAACAAAGGCTACAAAACCTTAGAGATGGGCTTGTTACTTTGAAAGTCATCGACGCTAAGGGGTCTTGCCACTGTGGGTTCGGTTTGTATAGAAATCATTGAGGGGAATCCCCATCTGAGGTCGTTGCTGGGTTGGCACTTGCAACAACTGGAATACCGTGTGCATCAAGCTGCCAGCATTTATCAAGCAAGGGAAGTATTTTTAAGCCATCAACCAACACTGGTAGTTTTAGATGCAGACCTGCCTGATGGTGATGGCATTGAGTTTTGTCGTTGGTTGCATCGTCAGCAGCAGCCTCTAATCTTAATGCTATCTGCCCGTAATAGTGAAAGTGATATCGTCGCAGGTTTAAAGGCGGGTGCAGATGATTATCTAAGCAAACCTTTTGGAATGCAAGAGTTTTTGGCACGGGTAGAGGCACTAATTCGCCGGAAGCGCACACCTACTGCACCAGCTTACTTGGATTATGGCACTTTGCAAATCGATTTAGTTCAGCGCCGTGTCCGTTTCCAGGGGGAGTTCATCGACTTAACGCCCCAAGAATTCAGTTTGCTGTACGTTTTGGCACAAGCTGGGGGAGTGCCTCTGAGTAGGTCAGAATTGCTGCGCCGTGCTTGGCCTGATGCTATCGATAACCCTCGTACCATTGATACTCATGTTTTATCGTTGCGGAAAAAGGTTGAACTTGATCCTCGCCAACCCAATTTGATTCAAACTATCCGCAATGTAGGATACCGTTTTAACATGGAAATTTTGAATACCAATATTTCACAATCACAAACAACAAAGTTAGCTAGAGAGAGATTTAATAATCAACGTTCAACGCTTAGTAGTAGTGTGTAATGGGAATGGGAATGGGGAGTGGGGAGTAGGGAGTAGGGAGTAGGGAGAGTAGAGGACAAGGGGACAAGGGGATAATTCTTAACTCTTAACTCCTAACTGAGAACTCAGCACTCTTAATGCCCAATGACGATTGACTAATCCAAATTTAAAATCCAAAATCGTCTTGAGCTTCTGCTTGAATTAAGCTTTCTCGTAATTCAACCCAGTTTATTTCAGAGACTCTTTGATTTGCCAATAAATGACCTTGGTGTAGGTGTAATAACTGGGTACAAAACATCTGGGCTAGTTCCAGTTGGTGGTTTACCATCAAAATCGTGGTTTGATGAGTTTGACTTAACTGGGTTAAAACTTGCATTAGATGAGAAGCGGTACCAGCATCAAGGGCAGAGGTTGGCTCGTCTAATAATAATATTTTAGGCTGGATGACTAAGGCACGAGCGATCGCTACTAGCTGTCGTTGTCCTGCAGAAAGTTGTACCTCTGTGCGCCCCAACCATTCACTGGGAATATGCAGTTGTTCTGTCCAGTGACTGACTCGTTGCTCAATTGTCTGTTTGGACAAACCACGCAAAACTAAAGGATAAGCCAACGCTTGCCCAACTGTCATCCCCAACAGTTTTGATTCTTGCAATACAAGTACAAGCATCTGGCGTAGCTGGATGACGGGAATTTGGCGATATTCTTGGTTTTCTAGATAGATTTTGCCACTACTGGGTTCAATGAGGCGGTTGAGGAGGCGTAATAACGAAGTTTTCCCAGCACCTACTGGCCCTACAATGGCAATACGTTCGCCGCAGGCGTTGGCGGAGCCATCGCCTTGGAATACTTCCAAGGAAATATCTTGCAATATGGGGTATCCTTGCTGATTGCCTGGAAGTTGGGTTTTCAGCTTTGTAAACAGATTAATTTGCTCTAGCCTGAGTGTGGCTTTTGCTGTATTCAAGGGAGTGGGGAGTGGGAGTGGGGAGATGGGGAAGAAATAACCAGTGCCCCATGCCAATTTTAAGTTAATTGTCTGGTAGTTAAGGCTGTAGCGATCGCCCAGCCATCCACCAATAGTAACAGCAGTGTGAATACTAGTAAAATCAAGTACATCCACGGCTGCGCTAAAGGGCGAACATCTGTGGTATCAATGCCCGTCTTTGCTTGGACAATTTGCACGAAACGGGCAAATCCAGCTACACGCATTGGTAGTAAATAAGCCTTCCCATCCTGGCTGAGAAAGTAATAAACTAGCCCTCCTTGACCAGTGGTGCGGGGTTTTAACTCTTTCACCTCTGACCAAGGTAAAAACCAGCCTTTACGAAAAAAGCTAGGCACCCAACCGGGGTAAGTAACTTGAATTCCCTGGTCATCTACTGTTACTCGTTCAGTCAACACTGCATATAGGGCGACTAAGCCGATGCTAATCCCTATCCACAATAATACTGGTGATACGGGTGCAGCTGTCACCTGCGCTAAGAAAGGTAATGGAACTGTGAGTGCTATGTAAAGACTCAACAGGGTAATCCGAATTAACGGAGATAGGCGAAATATAGAAGCTGAGGTATTGGCTGAGTTTGCTGTCACGGCTCAATCATAAATTATTGGCTTTAAGTTCATACTAACTGGGAATTTGGACAGCATTCGGGCAAAAAACGACGAAGACCTATTGATGCTTTCATTTTCTCCATGCTATTAAAGCTTCGAGAAGAATACTTTCTTGAAATTTCCCAGATGGTTCGATTGCAAGTAGAGTGTTTTCCAAATCTTTCTCAAAGGCAGCTACTCGTTCTCCCAACAATGGTAATGAACAAAATGAGGTGGAATAAAGATGTCCTTTGATTGTTTCAATATTCCATTGCCGCTCAAATTCGTAGTTGTACACCTCTACTCTTGAGAAAGGAGAACGCGCAAGAACAATTTCGTGCTTCTCTTGAGGTTCTACGTAGATTGAGTCACCGGCCCGACGTGCTTCGCCTAGCCATCGCTGCACAACAGCTTTCACCTGCTTATGCCAATCCACTTTATTTGAGCTGACATCACTCAACCTAGTCCAAATGCTGCCATCGCCAACAATAACAATTCCTCCAGTTGGAGTAATTATCTCATCCAAAGTTTGCAGAGTAGGATCTCGATCCATCCAGTGGAATGATCTACCCATTGTTACTAATTTGAATTCGCCTAACTCGGCTTTTAGGTCGTTTAACTTCTCGGAACTGATTTCAAACCAAATTACATTATTCACGTTGGCTATTTTGGCTTGAATTTGAGCCTCTGCAAGCATTTCCGGTTCTTGATCTATAGCAACAACTTCTTGAAAGTGCCTGGCGAGTGGAAACATCAACTGTCCTGTACCACATCCCAAGTCAAGTAAGCGTCCTGCACCATCCAATTGAAACTTTTCTATTACGTCAGCAAAAAAAAACTCAGGGTATCCGGGTCGATATCGTGCATAATACCAAGCTGTACCCTTAAAGCTACGTGTAATACTCATTTGAGGTACTCCCAAAACAAAATCTCAAATTTCACATAGGTTCAAGGTAAATATTTTTGCACTACAATCCAACCAGTAAGGGATACCCAGGCAAATCCTATAAATAAAATAATATTTACGCCGATGTGTAAAGTTCTAGCCCAAGGTCTTCTAACACTAATTTGTCTGGCACTGAAAGCTGATAGTAAAACCAATGCTACCACTATCAATCCAACAACCAAATGTGATGAGTGTCCTAAAGAACCAAAGTGTCCTAAAGTGCCAACAATGCCGATCGCTAGCAGTAGTAGCACTAAACTTACCATGCTGATGCCCATTGTATAGTGGAGCGATCGCACACTTTTATTTCCGCCCAGAAATGGGGTAATAAAAGGGAATTGCTGCGAAGTTCTCGCCCGAAACATCCAAACGCCGGTGACTGCTAACATCAGATATGCCAGCAGGGACAACCCCATTGACCAGGCGGCTATTTTCCACAACCAAAGAAATGAAGGCAGATTCATAAGATTGATTGTAAATGAGATGGGGGAGCAGGGGAAGCAGAGGGAGCAGTTCTTGAGCAGGGGAAGTAAGAGAAGAATAACTATTAATTATTGACCAATGCCCCATGCCCCATGCCCTTCAGGAGTGCCCAGTACTGTTAGCGGTAGTGGGGCGTTTAGCCCGTGCCCAGTACTGAGTGGGGAATCTCACTTATTTACTCCCAAAAGAGGAACTGTTTTGCCCTATGCCCCATGCCCAATACTTCGGTTTACCTCGGCTTCGCTCGGCACGAGTCGCTCAATACAAGTGCCCAATGCCCAATAAATAATAAACAAAAAAGGCTGCTAAATTAGCAACCCTTAAATTTAGTAAATTTTTTTTTAATCAACCGATGCTAAACCAACGATTTGTAAGGGTTTTGTAGTATCTCCGATCTTTGTATTAATTTGCTGCACCATTGGTTTGATATTAAAAGGGTCTTTTCCATCTGATGAGTCTGTATCAAACTCATCAGTGCTGGGTTCTTCGAGCATCAGGCGATCGCACGGAATTTTATCGGATAAAATTGCACTTGCCATCATCCCTGTATGAATCTCCAATTGACCTTTTCGCGGAGCTTCAAACACTAAACGTTGTCCAGGAAAAATAACCCTTTCAAAGTACCAGTTGGGAATATTGGAGATGCGAGCTACCTGTATTTTGCTCGTGGCATTAATGTAGCAGCAGAGAATTTTTCCCGATTGCTCAGGTGGTAGAGGATCTAATATTTGAGCCATAACTGCTGAGGAGCTTTACGCCACAATTTTACATTACACTAGCCAAGCCTAGCATTGCCTGATCCCCAGTTGCTGTAGCTCCGACTACCAACTGAACTTTTATAGATTATTTTTACCTTAAGATATATCGCAGGTTATAAAAATTTTGTAAATATTTATGCTTTGTCTGAAATTTTACACTATAAGAACATCGTTGAGTTTTTAATCTCTGGCAAAAAAGCTTTAACTTCTTTAGGGCAGATAACTCTAGGGTAGGTATAGCGAAGATCCCCTTAGCTTGAGCCTAGTTCCAGAATGTATTTTTGTGTTTCATCTATCCCAAGCTTTTAATCCTGGGATCATCGCTTAATCAATGAACTCGATGTTATCGTAAAGCTATATGAAAAATGTCTTCATAAAGCCTCTCTTGATGCCATGCGTTTGCTATGGAAAGCAATTTTATTGATTCCTACATCTGTGAACAAAAGTTTCACACATATCAATAATTTGCTTCCATGTCAAGCAATATTGTCAAAAATTAAGAACCAAAACAAAAACACGCTTTAAAACTGGAATTTATCTCGCTTTCCCCAAAGATTGGCAAGATGGAAGTCAAAACACCCATGATGGAAAATCGAATTCTTTACGTTCGCCTTCCTTGTAACCCTATCTTTCCCATTGGGGTTGTCTACCTGAGCGATCACGTCCACAAACAGTTCCCTAATATTGAACAGCGCATTTTTGATTTGGGAACAGTACCACCTTTAGACTACAGTTCTGCTCTGGATCGCTGTATCGATGAATTTAAACCGACACTGCTAGTATTTTCTTGGCGGGATATTCAAATCTATGCCCCAGTTGGCGGGCGTGGTGGTAACCCACTGCAAAACGCTTTTGAATTTTACTACGCCAAAAATCCTCTATTGAAACTACGCGGCGGATTGGGCGGTTTGCGAATCTTCATCGCTTACTATGTAGAGTTGTGGCAAAATCAGGGCTTAATCAAACGCGGTTTAAAGCGTGCCCAAAAATATAATTCTAATGCCCGTGTAGTTGTAGGTGGTGGTGCAGTTAGTGTCTTTTACGAACAGTTAGGTAAAAGCTTACCTCAAGGGACAATTATTTCTGTGGGTGAAGGGGAAACCCTGCTGGAAAAACTTTTAAGTGGCAGAGATTTTCGAGATGAACGCTGTTACGTTGCAAGAGAAACTCAACCACGGAAACGGCTGATTCACGAACAACCCACTCCACTAGAAAAAACAGCTTGTAACTACGACTATATCGAAAGCATTTGGCCGGAATTTAACTATTACCTGCAAGAGCAAGATTTTTATATAGGTGTACAAACTAAACGTGGTTGTCCTCACAACTGCTGCTATTGCGTCTATACTGTCGTCGAAGGGAAACAAGTCCGCATTAACCCAGCAGATGAAGTAGTTGCTGAGATGCGCCAATTATATAATCGCGGCATTCGCAACTTCTGGTTTACCGATGCCCAATTCATCCCAGCTAGAAAATTTATCGACGATGCCATAGAACTCTTGCAAAAAATCGTCGATTCTGGTATGACAGATATCCACTGGGCAGCATATATCAGAGCCGACAATTTGACACCAGAGTTGTGCGAGTTGATGGCGAAAACCGGGATGAACTATTTTGAAATCGGGATTACCAGTGGTTCTCAAGAACTCGTGCGGAAAATGCGGATGGGGTACAACCTGCGAACCGTTTTGCAAAACTGCCGCGATTTAAAAGCAGCTGGTTTCAACGATTTAGTTTCCGTCAACTACTCCTTTAACGTTATTGACGAACGTCCCGAAACCATCCGCCAAACCATCGCCTACCACCGGGAACTAGAACGGATTTTTGGTGCTGATAAAGTCGAACCTGCCATTTTCTTTATTGGGCTGCAACCCCATACCCATTTAGAAGAATACGCGTTCAAAGAAGGCATCCTCAAACCAGGGTATGATCCAATGAGCTTGATGCCGTGGACAGCCAAAAAGCTTCTCTGGAATCCCGAACCTCTTGGTTCATTCTTTGGAGAAGTCTGCTTGCAAGCTTGGCAACAAAACCCTAACGATTTCGGACGCGAAGTCATGAAAATTTTAGAAGAAAAGCTGGGTTGTGCCGACTTAGAAGCAGCACTTTCTGCACCAATAGAAAGAAAAGACAAACAGTTAGCAGCTGTTTGATAAAATTCCCAGAATCAGACAAGAGCAAATTTCATTTCCTTGTCTCTCGCCTGCTACCCTACCTACTCCCCCTCTGCGGTTATTTTCACCCAATCCCATGTTAGAAGGTTCAATCCTACAAAAGCTAGAATCAGCCCATCGCCACACCACCAGGCCAATTCGATTTGGTGTTTACTACAAAAATACCTTAGTTGCCCTGTGCCATGCTCTTGAAGACCATATCTTAACCGACGACGGTACACCCCTAGTAATCACAGCCTTCCAACAGGGGAAATGGTATCTACAAGAAGCTCAACGATATGCAGATATCGCCCAGCGCAGTCGCCAAATTGCCATTATGGCTGCTGCTGAATCTGGCTTTGCTGAACATCCTACCAGCCAGCTATCCAATGTAGACTTAGTGGCATTAGATTCAGTCGATCCAGTAGCTCAGGAGTGGCACTTAATTATTTTATCGCCTAAATACACAGCAATGGTAATTTGTCAAGAGTTATCAGAGGCTGATTATGGCAGCATTGGAGTACCGACATCAGACTTAGAGCGTAAATTCTATGGCTTGTGGACATTTGAGCCAGAGTTAGTGCAAGATACAGCAGAAATAGCGATCGCTCACATCAGAAAATACAACCCAGAACTGGCACAAAAGCTCACAGCCGATAAACAGCAAATTGTACCGTCAATGGACAGATCCCAAAATTTAGGTGCAGTTGTTTCCCGTGTAGTAGATTACCTCCAGACTGGGCAAGATAATTTATCCATCCCCACAGCGCTTGGTCAACAAACCCTAGATCGCAACTTGGTTTCTAACGAAATCCAAGCCTTTTTGCGAATGGCGCAACTGATGGATATGGCAGATGTCAACAATCCAATGGCAGCTGCGGAAGTCGTAGTTCTTGCTGAAGCGATCGGCCAGCTTTTGGATCTTCCCGCATGGCAGATTAAGAGATTGCGCTTGGCGGCTTTGTTACATCGCATAGATCCATTACAAAATACAGAAAGTGTCCTGAATTCTGGTAGTATACCGACACGCTACCAAGAAGATGCACCCAGTTGTCCTTTAATACCAGGGGCGCAAGTATTGCGAACAATGCCACGACTGCGAGCCGTTGCCCAAATTATCACTCACCAAACCGAGTGGTGGAATGGCGCAGGGGAACCAGCAGGTTTAGCTGGAGATGAAATTCCCCTAGAGTCGAGAATTTTAGCATTATTGGCAGACTTTCAGTGGCGAGTCAATCAGCAAAAATCCTCAAATCAAAGTCGAGAACAGATATTTACTCAAGCTTTAGATAAGTGCAGACAGCAACAATCTACCCGCTTTGACCCTAAACTTGTAGATACCTTAGCTTTGTTAGTTATGGGTTTACAACAGGGACTTGACTTACCCGTGATGACACCCAAAGTTAGCGCCGGTATCTGGATACTTGATTCCCAATGGGATAGCCAAAGCAAGATAAGTGAGCAGATTGGTAGTTACTTTACATGAATATTGAAGCCATTAAATTAGGAAAACTCAAACAACTTCCAGGGGCAAATTTAGAAGACGAGGAACTCTCCCGACTGGATTTAAGCCGAATTAATCTTGCTGGTGCTACCCTTGTCGGCACTAATTTTGCTGGTTCTAAACTCGAAGGTGGGCATTTGGAGGGGGCAAATTTGATGGGAGCAAACCTCCAAGAAACTGACTTGCGGGCGAACCTGATGGGAGCAAACCTGATGCAAGCAGATTTAACGGGTGCTGACTTGCGGGGTAGTAATTTGCGTGGCACTAACTTGATGGGAGCCAGACTCAGTGATGTGTCATTAGTGGGTGCTTTCTTGAGTGGTGCCAATTTGATGAATGTGAACTTGCAAGGCGTTGACTTGCGGGGTGCTGACTTGCGCGGTGCAAACCTGACAGGGGCAAATCTCAAAGGTGCAGACTTGAGTCGCACCGATTTGCAAGGGACGTTGTTGAGTGAAGCAAATCTGGAAGAAGCCGACTTGCGGGGCGCAAATTTGGCGGGGGCAAATTTGACGGGAGCGAATTTACTCTGTGCAGAGTTAGAAGGTGCAAATTTGAGCGGCGTTAATTTGGATAAAGCCTGTGTGGTGGGTACAGTTGTGGAGGCTGCGTTTTGAATAGTGGTTAATTTATACAAACTGCGATGAATAATATACTAGACCACCCCAATGTATGCCCTCAAAGTAGCCAATTTTCTACACTTAGACCAGGTACGCGCTCAAATTCGCGGACATTTGCTGTAACAAGCGTCAGGTTAAGGGCTAGGGTATGGGCAGCAATCAGTAAGTCATATCATGTCCGTATAATTAGTTATGATTTCCACAGTCATTGCACCCCACCCCTTAATCCCCTCCCCGCAAGCGGGGAGGGGATTAAGGGGTGGGGTTCTTCGGGTTTAATAAGTAATCAAGCGGACATGATATCATTGGGGCCGATGGGTCTTCTTGTTTGCTCTAGGTGTGTACGAATTACCCCATAGTGCTGATCTACAGGCGATAGCGACAAAATAGGTAACACTTCAAGAATGCTTTCTAGTTGCTGAAGAAGACGGAGAGAGCCGCTTTTAGCTGCACCAAATCGCAGTTCGCACACCACAATAATGTTGGTACAAATGCAGTTTTCCTCTACGGCTGCGAGTCGCTGAAACACCAAACCTTGAGGATGCCTTACCAAATCTGAAATGATGTTGGTGTCTAGCAGGTATTGATTGGTCATTGGGCAGGATTAAAGCACAATTTCATCGAGTGACAGTAACCCTTCATCTATGTTAGGAAAATTTTCTGTAATATCTTCTAAAGTGGCAAGCAATGAAAGTAGAGAATCGGAAGAAATGGGTTCGATAATTAATCGATTACCTTCTTTGCGTAACAAAACTTCTGTGCTAGATAGAGCAAATTCATCAGGAATGGTTAGGACTTGATGTTGCCCATCCCGTAAGAGGTAAACATGGCATGAGTTTGGCATCAAGCAATCTCCTTAAAATTATAATTATTTCGCCGCAGTGTGTTGCTTTACAATATCATGTCAATTACTTAAGATTTTACTATCTGTTAGTGCTTGCAGTTTAAGCAGGTGAAAATTTGTGAGCTGAACTGTACCTAGTCGCAGTCCGTATTAACGAATCAAAGTATGAGCGACGAAAGCCAATCAAACAACTCAGATGAAAAAGAGTTTGACCCGGTAACAGATTCAAGGGATTGGTCGGCAGCAGAAACAGAGTTAGCTTGTTTTGCGCTTGCCAGAAGCAAGGGTAAACGCTTGGTTAAAATCATCAATACCAAAAAACCACCTATGCCGATTATTTGTATTTTTGAGGACTACCCAGAATGACACCCGTCGCCGCACAAGTCTCAATTACTGCAATTATTCCCATGTTGACCGCGATCGCAAATCGGCAATGGGAACAGTTCAAAGAACTGGAGGCAAATTTTGTATCCCAGTATGGAGTAGAGGTATGGCAAGAGGTTTTTAATTTCCGTCTCAAGCCAGCACTGGATAAAGATTCTGACAGATGGCTACTGATTCAGTGGTGTGGTGAAGGAATTATTTCAGTCAAAAATGTGGCGTAGGGTGCGATCGCGCAAGGTGAATTATGGCGATCGTTTTTATTCCAATCCGAAGGTCACTGCTTCGCCGTTTTCCAGTATTCTTAGCTATTGTTAAAATTTTTGCAGATGAAGCAGGTGAAAATTTGTGAGTTTACAAGAAATTATCAAACTAGCAAAGCAGCTTTCAACTGTGGACAAAGTACGTTTGATCCAGCAAATTGCTCCTGATATAGAACGCGAGTTAATAGATAAAGTCTCTACCCTTCCCCGCCAATCCTTATGGGGACTATGTGCTGATTTAGGAAACGCACCTTCCACAGAGGAAATTGATCTAGCCCGTAGTGAAGAATGGGCTAGCTTTCCACGGGAGGATATTTGATGCTGCGTGCTGTATTATCAATATATTCTTGTGAGAAAATTTGCCTTCCTAATACCAACGCTTCTTGCCTTTCCTCATCTGTCATATAATCATCTCCCTTGAGTCCCCTTGGGGTACGTCGATGATTTCCTCCTGCATCTAAATATCGCTGACGTGCGATCGCAAATAATTCTAATATTCTTTGCGCTTGCTGCTGTTTAATGGTGTTAGATTGCGTCATCGTTTTATTCCTATCCGAAGGTCACTACTTCGCCGTTTTGTAATATCGTTGCCAAGGGTAAAACAGTGCTAGGAGTTTGAATGTGCCAATACCCTGTGTCTTCATCATATAATCTCCAAACAAGTAAATTTAGAGCTTCTAGGGCATTTTTTACTAAGTATTGCTCTTGGAGTGGGTTCCACAAATGGTAAGTGTCTATGTAAGCCAGTGCTGATCTTATCAGAGAGGCGATCGCTCAGTCCTTCCTCGTATCCACAAAGCTAGTACACTCATTAACAACACCCCCATCACTCCTTGCAGGGGATTATTATTCATACCAGTTACCCAATCAGGAACTTGACCAGAATATTTTACTAATTTACCCACATTAATAATGTAGTAGCCCCATACTAAACCACCATGCAAACCAATTGGAAAACCCAAGCGTCCCCTCCGCCAACGCTTTCCCCATACCTGCGTTAACCCCAGCAGTACTAAAGCTGGAAATTGCGGCAGTGTATGAATAATTGCCTCCAATGGTTTAATAAAGTGCAATGTAGCAAAGGCAGTTGCATCTGTCCACAGTGCCACACGCGGACTGTAATTCCGCTGTAATTCATCTAGCAACCAACCTCGAAATAGTAATTCTTCCGCAAATCCAATACCTAAGCCAACAAGTAAACCCTCTATAATCACTCTTAGCAAGACAACTTTCGGTTGTTGCCACACCAACCAACCTAACAAACCTTGTACCCCAAAAAGTATCAAAATGTTAATTATCCCCATAGCCAAGCCACGCAGGAAATCCACACCGTTTTGCCGCGTGAATTCTAAGCCATAATGCTGCAGAATTTGGGGCTGCTGATAGACATATTTACCCCATAGTCTCAGGAGAAAAATAAATACTCCATATAACAATACCAATGTCAATATACTTTCTAAGTTTGAATCATGCACTAGTAAGTATATTGGTGCAGCGAAGGGCAACCATAGCAGCAATAAAGTCAAAATAAAAGCACCCAGCCTGATAGGGGCAGGGCGTTCGGCTAGACGGACAAGATTTTTTTTCATACTAAATAGGTCAAAATAATTCGTAATTGATAATGACGCTCGATAGCAAAGCGTTAGCGACATAGGAGCGTCTGACTCGAAGAGAGCTGCGCTAACGTAATTCGTAATTACAATCAGTGTTAGCTCTGAACTTCCCACTGTCTTACTGTTCACTGAATTAAAAATCCAGTGTCGGCTCTGTACCCTTTTTCATTACGAATTACGAATTACGAATTACGAATTACGAATTACGAATTACGAATTACGAATTATTTGACTATTCATCAGGTTCAATCGTGCTACTTAAACCGTGACTTTTCAATGTTTCGCAATAGAACTCAGCGTGTTCCAGAGCGCAAGTAATAACTAAAGCTAGCCCGTTAGTATGGGCTTCCATCATGATGCTCACAGCTTGGGGTTGGGTAAGGCTAGGTACAGTGGCTATTAATGACTGTACAACATGCTCCATCGAGTTGTAGTCGTCGTTATGGAGCAAGACGCGATACCGAGGCGCGAGCTTACGGGTTGTGGAGGGCTTTTCAATAGTTTCAACTGACACGGCTCTTTGCTCTTTTCTCGTTAATTCACTACAACAAAGTTTCTGTCCAGCGATCGCTTAACAGTTATTTACCTATTCTATAGTATTTCTGTTCAGATACTATGCTAGGAAAACCCTTTGCTGCCAAGGATTGGTCGTATTAGTTTGGCGTAGCCACTTGTGAGGCATATCTCTTAAGACATCGTTGCCGTGAGAGTGCTACCCTAATGTTACAGAAGCTTCCTTTAAAAGTAGCGCATTCTCACTTTTAAAATTAAGGAAGTTACAAAATAATCCTTGCCCCCGCCCAAACTGCATAATGATGGACATTAGCCTAGATTTTCTTCAACCAGGACAAATTGTGTCTTTAGAGCATGCCGACAGGAATCTGTATGCAGAAGTCATTCAATTTGTAGTTTCCCGCCAGTTGTGCTGGGTGCGTCCTTTATTAATGGTTACTTTCATTCAAGAATCGCCGCTAATTACCGATTTGCGAGATGCGTCTGACTTGCTTTGGCCTGCCAATTTATTTCGCCCAGCATTAGACACAGAAGTAATTACCTTCTTGAGCCAAGTTTTAGTAAAAGAACCAAAAACTGAACCTGACTCAGCCGCCAAGCAGCAACTCAATCAGTTTATTCACCAACTTTGGCAAGCATACCAATAGTCATTAGTCATTAGTCAGGAGTTAGAAATTATTATTCTCCCCCTGCTTTTCCTGCTCCCTTATGGCCAAAAGCAATTAACATTAACTAATTCTGGCGGTTCTAAGTCAAGAAAGCTAAGATTATCAGCAAGTTTTGTAGCTTTTTATAAAATTTCGTTACAAAACTAAATTACGAATTATGAATTACGAATTACGAATTACGAATTACGAATTACGAATTATTCTAATATCCCAAGTTAGGAACCAACTGAATTCTACCAGCATCCATCTCTGCCATTAATAATTCCAGAGCTTCGTAGTCAACGTCAGAAATGTAACCCCGTTCCGTCAATTCTGAGTTGATTTCATTTTCTATCTCAGGAGTTAATTTTTTAATGTCAAGAGCCTTTTCTACTAATTTACGAATAGCGTACTTGGTTCTCATAAGTAATAACCTAAATTTATATGATACTAATTATTCCCGATTTCTCTAAGCACAAATAGTGATCTAATAGTCACATAGATCACATTTTAATTAGTTAAAGAAGTAATTCGCTATCAGGATGTCGTATGCGATCAGCAACGCTAAAGTGAGGAATTTAACTTACCGTTAAGACTTGGCTAAATTAGCTTTAGTTATAGACTAAGCAAGTTTTCTCAGCATACTTACTGATGATTTGTCGTTTCTACGGCTGTCTATAGTTGATTGTTTTTGAACTAGCATAAAAAAAAAGTATATATAAGCACATTTTTACCCGAAATTATGACAATCTTTAAACAGAGATACTAAAGCAATAAAGATTCAGCAAAGAGAACTAAGACATATGGTCGATGCAACAAAATAGAGTTTATGTTCAAATAATTCTTAGCTTGACGCTTTAATAATTCTCAATAGGATGTAACTATGCAGGCAGTGCTTAACTATCCGAAGATTGCAGTTATTCGCCCCCAAGGCTTTTTGAATGCTACAAACGCCTTGGAATTTGAACGAGATATGACCACAGCGTTAGCACAAAATGGTATTTCTATCTTGGTAGTAGACCTCGCAGCAGTAGAATCGTTAGACAGCGCGGGGTTGATGGCATTGTTATCTATACACAAGCTGGCTCTTAGTTTAGAAAGGGGTTTCCAACTTTGCGCTGTTGCTCCGTCAATTAGAATTATTTTTGAACTAACGCAACTCGATAGGGTGTTTGAAATATTGGATGGTGAAGTTGAGTTGGCTGCAACATAACTTTATGTAAAAGCCCAAAGGTTCTGGTAGGAAGTGGACTTTATGTAAAGGAGTTATAAATTGGAACGATAAACTATGTTAGAAGACCTAATTCAATGCTAAGGTTGGGTTTGAGTAGCTGTAATTAAGGTAGCTAGAAGATAGCACAGTGGCTGTTGCAGTTGAAAAATTAATAACATCGGATATTTTAAAACCAGGACGTTACCTGGGTAATGAGCGTTTAGCAGTACACAAAGCTTGGGATACGGCAGAAATACGCTGGGTATTAACTTATCCAGAAGTATATGAAGTCGGTGCATCCAATTTAGGGCACATCATTCTCTATAACATCCTGAATGCCCAACCGCGTCAATTGTGCGATCGCGCCTACCTCCCAGGAAAAGACCTGGCAGCCAAACTACGCGAAACTAATACGCCATTGTTTGCTGTAGAGTCAAAGCGATCGCTCACAGAATTCGACATTTTAGGTTTTAGCCTCAGTTACGAACTGGGTGCAACTAATATCTTAGAAATGTTGGATTTGGCTGGAATTCCCAAGACGTGGCGAGAACGGCAAAAAGCTGGCGTTGCAGGGGGAGAATTGACGAATCTCCAGTCCCAGTTTCCATTGATTTTTGCTGGTGGGCAAACAGCAACATCTAATCCTGAGCCTTATGCCGACTTCTTCGACTTTATCGCCCTTGGAGATGGAGAAGAACTGTTGCCAGAAATTGGTTTGGTGTTGGAAGAAGGCAAACAAGCAGGATTGAGTCGGGAACATTTGTTACTGGATTTGGCACAGATACCAGGTGTATATGTCCCTCAGTTTTACGACATGGCAGAGAATGGCTCAGTTCATCCTCGTCGCCTAGACGTACCAAAACGAATTTTGCGACGGGTGGCAACTCCCATACCCGCGTATTCCATTGGGTTAGTTCCCTACGTGGAAACGGTGCATGACCGCTTGACCATTGAGATTAGGCGTGGTTGCACTCGTGGCTGTCGCTTCTGTCAACCAGGAATGCTAACTCGACCAGCACGGGATGTAGAACCCGATAAGGTTGTAGATGCAATTGAACAAGGGATGCGGGCAACTGGTTACAATGAGTTTTCCCTATTATCTCTGAGTTGTTCTGATTATTTGTCCCTACCAGCAGTGGGGATGGAAATCAAAAATCGTTTAAAAAATGAAAATATTTCTCTGACTCTACCAAGCCAACGGGTAGACAGATTTGATGAAAATATTGCCAATATCCTTGGAGGTACGCGGCAAGGTGGACTGACTTTTGCTCCAGAAGCTGGAACTCAGCGGATGCGAGACATCGTGAATAAGGGTTTGACGAATGAAGAATTGTTGCGGGGAGTGAAAACCGCTTGGGAGCAAGGCTGGGATAAAATCAAGTTGTATTTTATGATTGGCTTGCCGGGTGAGACAGATGCTGATGTTTTGGGCATTGCCGAAACAGTAAGCTGGCTACAGCGAGAATGTCGGGGCAAGGGCAGAAAACCCCTAAACTTTAATCTGACGATTTCTAACTTTACGCCGAAGCCCCATACGCCATTCCAATGGCACTCAGTTTCTACCACTGAATTTAAGCGCAAACAAAACCTGCTACGGCAAGAATTCCGGCGGGTAAAGGGAGTGAAGGTAAATTTTACCGATGTTCGCATTTCGGCAATGGAGGATTTTGTAGGACGAGGTGATCGCAATTTGAGCAAAGTAGTCCGCCGTGCCTGGGAATTGGGTGCAGGTATGGATTCCTGGTATGAAAATTTAGATCAGGCTTTTAGCGCTTGGGGGTCTGCGATCGCTCAAGCCGATCTAGACTGGAAATACCGCCAAGTAGAAAATGGCGAATGGAATTTGTTTCACGCACAAGATCAGACGATATCTAAAGATGCGGTAAATACCCCACAGACGCGATTAATCGCGTCTCACCCTAGTACAGACGCGATTAATCGCGTCTCTCCTCACTCCCTCGATACTCCCCTCCCTTGGGATCATATTGATACCGGGATTGACAAAAAGTGGCTCAAAGAAGACTTGCAACGCGCCTTAGAAGCTGCAATTGTACCCGATTGCTCTTTTGAAGGTTGTTCTCACTGTGGCGTATGTGGAACCGACTTTGGCCATAACATTGTGATTGAATCACCAGCTATTCCGAAGTTCGCTGGCGAGTTTGTCCCCAACACAACTAAGGTACAAAGACTGCGAGTTTGGTTTGGGAAACAGGGTAATATGGCTTTGGTAAGCCACCTAGATTTAATCCGTCTGTTTGACCGAGTTGTGCGGCGAGCAGGCTTACCAATCGCTTTCACTGGTGGATTTCATCCAATGCCGCGAATTTCTGTAGCAACTGCTTTGGCTCTAGGAGCTACTAGTAGTGGTGAAATTGCGGATTTTGAGTTAACTGTACCAGTGTCAGTCAATGCTTTTCGAGAACAGTTGGTTCGGGAAATGCCCACAGACATACCTATATATAATGTGGAGCAGATAGATTTAAAAACTCCGGCAGCGACTCAACTGCTAGAAACCGCAGAATATTTAATTACCGTAGCAGCACTTGAAGAAGTAACACCTATACAATGGCAAGAATGGATTGATACCATCAAAGCAAAAGACGAACTGTGGTACGAGCATACAACAAAGTCAGGCAAGAGCCAGTTAATAAATCTGCGCGATCGCTTGTTTGAACTGGAATTAGTAGAAAACTACAAAAGTATTGCAGAATCTATATCTGTTATCCGTTATGTAGGTAGCTATCGCCAAGATGGTTTTCTATTGCGTCCTGAACAAATCCTGTTTATGCTAGGGATGGTGGCTAGTCGAGAATTCCAACTCCTGCACATCCACCGCAATCGGCTAATTTTAGGGGTATAATCCCTGTAGGGCAGCTTGCTAGTAGTTGTCGTAACATGGCTATATCGTTGGAATTGATTTTTAGCAAGGTTGCGTTAGAATGGGGTGAAGAGAAATTTTCTGGCGCTGCATTGAATTAGCTGGTTCACTACCCTGGTGTTCAGGGGGCGAAAGCAAAGATATTAGAGTGCAACTTCTAGGATTTTATCCCAGACAAACTGAGGCAGATTAAAGAACACACACTCTCTCTATAGCTACCTTGTGAATCAGTAACTAACAGCAGGCTCGGTTAGCTTCTCTAAATCCATGCTTTTTAAACAACTGCTGAATCTTTAATCCACAGTAGTGCCAAAGAGCTAGTGAGCTACTTTTCTAGAGTTGTTCGCCTTTGGCGTTGTCGTAGGTTAAACAACTGCCGTCGGTTAGGCCGAATTTGCAGACGTTGACGAGACGCGCAAAGCGCGGCTTAAAGTAGGGTAGCAGCTGGCGTTGCTGAGTATAACCCTAAGGATAAATCCGGGGAATGGAAAATAGAAATAGTTTCTTTTTCTTAACGACATCAGTAGGTTACTCTCAAATGAAGCTTCCTGAGTTAAAAACTCACTCAGGATTCAGAACTTTTAACTCAGAACTCTCTTTATTGAGGGTATTGCATCACAAATCAACCATCCGTGGTTGATTTAATTGCTTAAACATGCAGCCGTTCTGGAATAATCCGCCGTAAAAATGCTCTTAAGAGCGCCAATAGCTATTTAATTTAGAAGCTCAGGTTTGCGATTTTTATTATCAGTAGCGCCTTTTGAGGGTTGCAGGGGCAACAAAGGTATAACAAACCTCCAGACCTATTGGTGCTGCCAATTTTGAGGAAATTGAATGCCAAAACAAATTATCATCGCGGAGCAGCACCAAATTGCTGCTGTCTTTTCTGAAGATCAAATACAGGAACTAGTTGTTGCTACGGGTCATCACCAAATAGGTGATATCTACTTAGGAGTAGTAGAAAACGTATTGCCTGGGATAGATGCGGCTTTTGTCAATATTGGCGACCCAGAGCGCAACGGTTTTATTCACGTCACCGACTTAGGGCCACTGAAGCTAAAGCGTACCGCAGCAGCAATTACAGAACTATTAGCACCACAGCAGAAAGTTTTGGTGCAAGTAATGAAAGAGCCAACGGGGACAAAAGGGCCCCGGCTTACGGGTAATATAACTTTACCCGGACGCTACGTAGTACTGATGCCTTATGGTAGAGGCGTAAATTTATCCCGACGGATTAAAAGTGAAAGTGAGCGCAACCGCTTGCGGGCACTGGCGATTTTAGTCAAACCGGCGGGAATGGGTTTGCTTGTGCGTACAGAAGCAGAAGGCAAACCCGAAGAAGCGATTATGGAAGATTTGGAATTGCTGCAAAAGCAATGGGAAGCCATCCAGCAGGAAGCGCATTCCACCCGTGCCCCAGCACTACTCAACCGGGACGATGACTTCATTCAGCGCGTATTGCGGGATATGTACGGCGCGGATGTAAATCGGATTGTCGTAGATTCCAGTACTGGTTTGAAGCGCGTGAAGCAGTACTTGCAGAACTGGAGCGGAGGTCAAACACCGCAGGGATTGTTGATTGATCATCATCGCGATCGCTCTCCAATTTTAGAGTACTTCCGCATCACTGCCGCCATTAGAGAAGCCCTAAAACCGAGAGTAGACTTACCTTCTGGAGGCTACATCATCATTGAGCCGACAGAGGCATTAACCGTAATTGATGTTAACTCAGGTTCCTTCACGCGATCGGCAACAGCTAGAGAAACAGTTTTGTGGACAAACTGCGAAGCTGCAACAGAAATTGCTCGCCAGTTGCGTCTGCGGAATATCGCCGGGGTGATCGTTGTTGATTTTATTGATATGGAATCACGACGCGATCAACTGCAAGTTCTTGAACACTTTAATAAAGCACTCAAAGCAGACAAAGCTCGTCCGCAGATTGCCCAACTTACCGAACTGGGTTTAGTAGAACTGACCCGCAAACGCCAAGGTCAAAACATTTACGAATTGTTTGGTGAAACTTGTCCCACCTGTGGCGGTTTAGGACATACTGTGCGTCTGCCTGGAGAAATCGAAAACCGATTACCAATACCAGCAGAAACACCAGAGCGTGAACGTGAGCGTTTTATATCCCTGCCTCACCGAGAACCACGTCAGCCATCTGCCCGCATCCCAGAACCACGAGAAACCTATGATGGATTTTCAGAAGCATTTGACGGCGACCTAGAATCGGCTAATCTAAATCTGATCAATCATCCTAGTTATCAAGACCTTAATGATAATAAGCGTCGTACCCGGACTCGCCGCAGTCGAATTGCTATCAATGGGTTAAACGGGAAAGATGAAGCTAGGGTTGTAGCCAATCCACTGGCTTTTGTTAACGAGCCAGACTTAGACCTTGATGTTGAACCAGAACTAGGAGTTGCACCAGAGATTCCCTCACCCACCCTTGGTAAACCAGGTTGGAGTGAAAGAGTAGAGCGCACTGTAGTAGATCGCACTATAGATCGGACTGTAGAACGCGCTAAAATTATCAAGGCAGAGCCAGTCAAACCAGTGGTAGAACCACCGGAGATTAGAACTGTAGAAATGAGCCTCCAGGAACAGGATATCTTTGCCTTGATGGGAATATCTCCCTTGGTGAAGTTAGAGCAAGAGGTTAAAAATACCAAGTCTGTGATTATTAACGTGATTCAGCCTGGTCAACAGCCAAGGACTCCAACTGAATCAACTTCAGAATCAACTATTGTCCAAAAAGCAACACCTGAAATAATCCCAAGCAAGATACCAATACCAAAAGTTATTGAGCCAGAACCAAAACCTTTGATAGAAGAGACAACTGAACCATCTGAGTTGACTGCTAGCCCAACGGGTAGCTTGTCTGCGAAAGCTTCCGCCAACGAAGATGAAAGTGATGCGAACAGCGCCGCCACTGCCAGCCGTCGCCGCCGCCGTCGTTCCTCAGCGATCGAGGATAATTAATTTGCTTTATGGTAGAAACGTCGCCAACGCCCTTGGAACAATCCAATTGGCTGGAGTTTTCTACCTTGTCAGGGATTCCAGGGTTGGTTGCAGGTGTGGATGAAGTAGGGCGAGGCGCTCTATTTGGCCCTGTGGTGGCGGCAGCAGTGATCCTACCAGATCATGCCTTGCCAATACTGATGGCAGCTAAAATCAAAGATAGTAAAAAGTTATCTAGTTCTCGTAGAACTCAGCTAGCGCAGCAGATTTGTGGGCTGGCTATAGACTGGAAAATTGGGTTTGCTTCTACTGCCGAAATTGACAAGATAAATATTTTGCAAGCGACGTTATTAGCAATGAAGCGGGCTGTGCTGAAGTTAAAGGTACAGCCTGCACTCTGCCTGGTTGATGGTAATCAGTTAATCAAAGACTTGCTACTGCCGCAACAAACAATAATTAAGGGCGACGAGCGATCGCTCGCTATTGCCTCTGCTAGTATTGTTGCCAAGGTTTGGCGTGACGAACTGGTACTGCGTTTAGCATTAAAATACCCTATGTACAGCCTGGAGTGTAACAAGGGTTATGGTAGCCAGCAGCATTTGCTGGCTCTGCAACAATACGGGCCCTCGCCCCTACATCGTCAGTCTTTTCGTCCTTGCCAAATCAAAATAATTCGTAATTCGTAATTCGTAATTAGAAACAGTTACATAAGCGGATTTAGACCCCCGATGAAAACTTAGCCAACTATAAAGGTAGCTTCCGCATCCCCAAGAAAGGGAAATTCAACCCGAAAATTACGAATTACGAACTACGAATTACGAATTAGTTAAATAATTACTCAGCATTCAGGATTGGCAATTCAGTACTGTTACCGCTAAGTCCTCTATCTTTGGTTTGTGATATCACCCAGTAGCGATAATCCGCCAAAAGTTGATTTAATAACCGTTGCTTGACCGATAACAGTACGCTTTTGAGCAAAGCATTGCCAGTAGTTTCTAAAATCGGCTTAGGAGTGAAGGAAAATGGCGGTGGCAAATCCACCAGCACTTCTAAATCAGCCCTTCCTTGTAGGCGAGTGCCAGTGCTTAACTCTTTGGGAGACAAATGTCCTTTTAAATTGAGAGCAAAACGCTGGTTAATATACTCGAAGCCCAGGATTTCACAGCCTAGCGATCGCAAATAAATTATTCCATTTGATTCTGCCCAAACTCTCATGTCTACAGTAGGTTGAATACTCAATGACATAAAAGTTAACGGACGCATTTTCAAGCGAAATACTTCCTCAGAAAGCTGCTCAATTCTACTGTTGTCAGCCAAAGCCTTAACTAGACGTTGAGGCTGGCGCAAGTAGTGCTGAATGGGAATAGGCTGCTCTGGAACAGCGATTTCAACCGATTGGGAGGCAGTAAACCGGGTAGCCATGAGCGGATAAAAATATCTGTTTCTTAATTTTAATATTTTTTAATAAATTAAATCTGATTATTGAAAAGTTGAAAATTTATTGACCATAAAAATGATTGTTGCTTATCAGCTATACATTATTAGCAGAAAGTTGGTACGCTTATTACTATCTTTAGTTCAATAAATATAAATTAAAATTTCATTCTTGACATAAAATCTATAATATGCATTGTAATTAGGTGAGAAACGAATATAATTGTCCTTAAATTTTCAGAGGAATTTAGCAACAAAACTTTTCCTGGATACATATTTCGGTCTATTTGTTTAGTCCCTAAATTTGAGAGATAAGAGTGTTTTGTAAGAGTAGATGTTGGATACATTTGCCAAAACCAAAATATCATAATCTCTGTTTACGTATTAAACTCGCAACTCAAGGCTAAAGGTATGACTTTATTGATCGCACATTTAGGGCCTCCCGGCACTTATGCAGAACAAGCAGCTGTTTTTTATGTCAACTGGCTAACTAAAAGTACAGGAGTTGAAGCTAGGTTATCTCCCTATCCCACCATTTCCCAGTCACTGCACGCCGTTGCTGATGGTCAAGCTCACTTGGCTGTTGTGCCAGTGGAAAATTCTATTGAAGGGAGTGTTACCACAACACTGGATACACTATGGCAGTTAGACAGTTTGCGAATTCAGTTGGCTTTGGTATTACCCATTGCCCATATGTTAATTTCCTGCGCGTCTAGCTTAGATAAAATTAAAACTGTTTACTCTCACCCGCAAGCTTTGGCACAATGTCAGGGATGGTTAGAGCGGTTTCTCCCGACTGTACAGATTATTCCCAGCAATTCTACAACCGAAGCATTACAGCGATTGGAGCAAGAGACAACAACAGCAGCGATCGCTTCTAGTAGAGCAGCTCAACTCTACAACCTGCCGATCCTTGCTAGTGGTATCAACGACTATCCAGAAAACTTTACTCGTTTTTGGGTAGTAAGTCAGGATGAAGCGGAAGCTGGATATCAGGCATCAACAACAAGCGCCAGTCATACATCGCTGGCTTTTAGTATGCCTTCCAACACACCTGGAGCATTACTCAATCCTTTGCAAATATTTGCTCAACGAGGAATTAACCTCAGCCGGATTGAATCTCGTCCGACGAAGCGATCGCTAGGCGAATACTTGTTTTTCATGGATTTAGAAGCGGATACCAAGGAAGCACAAATGCAATCTGCTTTAGCAGAATTAACTATGCACACAGAAATTTTAAAAATTCTTGGCGCTTACAATGTTTTGCCGATCAGCGCTGTTACTTAAAAAGTTAGGAGTCAGGAGTAGAGACGCGATTAATCGCGTCTGTACAGGAGTTATTAGTTAGGAGTTAGGAGTTAAGAATTATCAGTTATTAGTTATCAGGTAGGGAATATAAATTATAAGTTGCCAATCTTTTATTTTTTGTTATTTATTCCTAACTCCTCACTCCTGTACAGACGCGATTAATCGCGTCTCTACTCAATACTCCTGTACAGACGCGATTAATCGCGTCTCTACTCCTAACTCCTCACTTTTCATTAAATGTGTCTTTGAGAACAGCGCGAGCTGCCAAGTGATTTCGAGTAGAGGTTAAAATTTCTGCTTCCCGCTCTAGACGAGTTGCAGTATCTTGCATTTCTAGCAATAACTGCTGCTCTGCGGCGACACCATGAAGATTACTCGCTACCCAATAAGATAACTCTGTTGGTAGGTCAGGCAAATCTTCTGGCAGTTCGATATTTTGTTCGGTTAATTTGGCTGATAGACGCACAACATCTCGCAGTAGTTGTTCTACCTCAGTTGATAAAGGTCGCAAATCTTTAGCCGGTGGTTGGTCTTCAATCCACTCAACTAAGCCAACTATATATGGCTTTTCACGAACATACTCTAATACCCGAAATCTTTGCTGCCCTAAAGTCAACATCTTGATCCGATCATCTGGCAGCCGTTGGTGATGAACGATTTCTGCACAGCAACCAGTGTTTGCAATTGTACCTTTAACAGGATCGACCATCAAAACACCGAACCTGCGATCGCTCTCCAAAATCGTGTTCATCATGATTCGGTAGCGAAATTCAAAGATGTGCAGAGGCAATGGTCTGGTAGGAAACAGAACTAGTTCAGGTAACGGGAACAGAGGTAGTTCACGAACTGCAATTTTAGAAGATGATGTCATTGTTACTTTGGTATAAACTTAATCTTAAAAATAATTTTTCTGTGCTTTTCCCGTACTTTATCTACATTCTATCATTTGTTTCCTAGCTAAATAAAAGCCCTGAGATATATTTCTTCAGGGCAATGTAAAAATTCATACTAATGTCATTTGTCTTTTGTCGTTTGTCTGAGTACTAATGACCAATGACTCATGACTAAATTAAAGTTTGACTTCGATATCTACACCCGATGGTAGATCCAATTTCATCAGGGCATCAATAGTCTTAGAAGAGGGCTGGTAAATATCAATAATCCGGCGATGAGTACGGGTTTCAAAGTGTTCCCGTGAATCTTTATCTACGTGAGGCGATCGCAGCACACAATAGATCCGGCGTTTTGTTGGTAAAGGAATTGGGCCTACGGCTGTAGCATTGGTGCGGTTAGCTGTGTCTACAATCTTCTCGCAAGATGTGTCTAATAAGCGTCGGTCAAAAGCTTGTAACCGAATTCTAATTTTCTGCTGCTGTAGAGTTGCCATCTTTAATTTTCCAGGTTCTGCGTAATTAGGGGAATGGGGGATAAAGGAGAGACGCGATTAATCGCGTCTGTACAAAAATGGGGAGTGGGCGTTAAGGGAGACAAAATTGTTTGGCTTCTTCCTATTCCCTACTCCCTTTAATTAAAAAGGAAGAGAAAGGAGCAGAGAGGCACAATAAAGACCATCTCTGCTCCTTTGTTATGGGCGAAAAGGTGCTACTTGATAATTTTGGAGACGACACCAGCACCGATGGTGCGGCCACCTTCGCGGATAGCGAAGCGCATTCCTTGTTCAATAGCGATCGCGTTGATCAATTCTACTGTCATCTTGATGCGATCGCCTGGCATTACCATTTCTACTTCTTTGCCTTCATCGGAGGTGTAGGCTTTGATGGTACCAGTTACATCAGTTGTCCGCACGTAGAACTGGGGACGGTAGCCAGCGAAAAATGGAGTCTTACGACCACCTTCTTTTTCTGTTAGGACATAAACCTCACCTTCAAATTCATTGTGAGGTTTAATCGAACCAGGTTTGGCGATGACCATACCCCGTTCAATATCAGCCTTCTGGATACCCCGGAGTAGTACGCCAGCGTTATCCCCAGCCATACCTTGGTCGAGACTCTTCTTGAACATCTCAATACCAGTTACGGTAGTGGCGCGAGTATCTCTGATACCCACTAGTTCAACGTTATCGCCAACTTTGACTACACCCCGCTCAATCCGACCGGTGGCGACAGTACCACGACCTGTAATTGAGAACACGTCTTCTACAGCCATCAGGAAGGGTTTATCAACATCCCGCTCAGGAGTGGGGATGTAAGAATCTACAGCATCCATCAATTCGTAGATTTTGTCTACCCAAGGATTTTCACCGCGTTGGGTCTTGGGATTCTTGGTCATTGCTTCCAGAGCTTGCAGACCAGAGCCTTTGACGATGGGGATATCATCGCCAGGGAAATCGTAGCTGCTTAACAGTTCTCTCAGTTCTAGTTCTACCAGTTCCAAGAGTTCTGGGTCATCCATCAAATCTTCTTTGTTCAAGAAGACAACCAGACTGGGAACGCCTACCTGTTTTGCCAACAGGATGTGTTCGCGGGTTTGGGGCATAGGGCCATCGGTAGCAGCAACTACGAGGATACCTCCGTCCATCTGGGCAGCACCGGTGATCATGTTCTTCACATAGTCAGCGTGTCCTGGACAGTCTACGTGAGCATAGTGCCGACTTGCAGTTTCATACTCTACGTGAGCGGTATTGATGGTAATACCCCGTGCCTTTTCTTCTGGGGCATTATCAATTTGGTCGTAGCCCTTAGCTACAGCCTGACCCATAGCTGCCAAGGTCATAGTGATGGCTGCTGTCAAGGTAGTTTTACCGTGGTCAACGTGGCCAACTGTACCGATATTAATGTGGGGTTTATTCCTTTCAAACTTTGCGCGTGCCATGAATGCTCATTTCCTTATTTTAACTAAGCGTTCCCTTTGCTTTTTGCAATGATAGTTTCAGCTACGCTGCGAGGCACCTCTTCGTAGTGGCTGAACTCCATCGTGAAGGTACCCCGACCTTGCGTTTTTGACCGGATATCAGTGGCGTAGCCAAACATGCTCGCCAGTGGAACTTTGGATGTTACCTTAGCGAGTCCCTTTTCGGTGCTTTGGCTTTCAATCTGCCCTCGGCGGGTGTTGAGGTCGCCAATGACGTTCCCCATATAGTCTTCAGGAACTTCAACTTCAACTTTCATCATAGGCTCTAAGATGACAGGTGAAGCTTTCAGCACAGCCTCTTTCATCGCCATTGAGCCAGCGATTTTGAAAGCCATTTCTGAAGAGTCTACATCGTGGTATGACCCATCAATTAGCGTTGCTTTAACGTCAATCAACGGATATCCAGCTAGAACACCGGATTCGCAGCTTTCTTTCATTCCTTGTTCTGCGGGGCCAACGTACTCTTTAGGTACTGTACCGCCAGCAATTTTGGAAACGAATTCAAAGCCAGTACCGGGTTCTCCAGGCTCCAAATTAATCACAACGTGACCGTATTGACCTTTACCACCACTTTGGCGGATGAATTTGCCCTCAACTTTGTTCACAGCTTTCCGAATTGTTTCTCGGTAAGCTACTTGTGGCGCACCTACATTCGCTTCCACCTTGAATTCTCGTAACATCCGGTCTACTAGAATTTCTAGGTGTAGTTCTCCCATTCCCGCGATCACGGTCTGGTTTGTTTCCGGATCGACGCGGACACGGAAGGTGGGGTCTTCTTCTGAGAGAGATTGCAGAGCCTTGGACAGCTTGTCCATATCGTTCTTGGTTTTGGGTTCAACCGCCACCGAGATCACAGGCTCAGGAATGAATAGGGATTCCAGAATTACTGGCGATCCATCATCACAGAGCGTGTCACCTGTCAAGGTGTCTTTCAATCCCAGAGCTGCTCCCAAATCACCCGCTCGCAGTTCATCGACATCTTGCCGATCATCTGCCTTCATTAGAACTAAGCGGGAAATCCGTTCTTTTTTATTCTTACTAGCGTTGAGAACGTAGCTACCCTTTTTCAGGACACCAGAATAAACGCGAACAAATGTTAGGCGACCGTAAGGGTCAGCCATAATCTTGAATGCCAGAGCCGCTAGGGGTTCGTTGTCATCAGCTTGCCGCTCAACAGTATCGCCATTGGGCAGTAAGCCTTGAATTGGTGGTACTTCACTTGGCGCTGGCAGGTAATCTACAACGGCATCCAGCATTAACTGCACGCCTTTGTTTTTGAATGCTGAACCACAAAGTACTGGTACAATCGTCCCCGCAATTGTGCCTTTACGCAGGGCAGTCCGAATTTCCTGCTCTGTAAGTTCTTCGCCCTCGAAGTACTTAGTCATCAGAGCATCATCGGTTTCTGCTGCGGCTTCTATTAGCTTGGTGCGGAATTCGTCTACCTGCGCTTGCAATGCTTCCGGGATATCGGTTTCCTGGATATCGGTTCCTTGGTCATTTGCGTAAATATACGCACGTTGCCTTACTAGGTCAACGATCCCTTGGAAGTCGTTTTCGCTACCAATTGGTAGTTGAATGGCGATCGCATTCGCCCGCAGGCGATCGCGGATTTGCTCGTGAACTTTATAAAAGTTCGCTCCGGTGCGATCCATCTTGTTGATAAAGGCTATCCGAGGAACTTTGTAGCGTTCTGCTTGCCGCCACACTGTCTCAGACTGCGGTTGCACGCCGCCCACAGAACAAAATACTGCGATTACACCATCCAACACGCGCATCGAGCGCTCAACTTCAATTGTGAAGTCTACGTGACCCGGAGTATCGATAATGTTAATTTGATGATCTTTCCAACTGGTACTGATAGCAGCAGCAGTAATGGTAATTCCCCGCTCCCGCTCCTGCTCCATCCAGTCTGTGACGGCAGTTCCTTCATGAACTTCGCCAATTTTATGAATTATTCCAGAGTAAAATAATATTCTCTCTGTTGTTGTTGTTTTGCCCGCATCTATATGCGCCGCAATACCAATGTTGCGTACTTTCTCTAGCGGGATCGTGCGTGCCACAGCTACCTCCTATAGTTTTTGCCTCATGATATCTTGTATATTACTCTTTGTTAAGATTCTATACTTTTACGGAAAACCGTCTTCTTTTTGTAAATCTACGATATACCGCTTCTGGAGGGCGATATATAGCTTTTCTACTTAGTAACGATAGTGTGCGAATGCTTTGTTAGCTTCCGCCATCCGGTGCGTTTCTTCACGTTTCCGAATCGCATTGCCAGTTTCGTTGGCTGCATCCATTAATTCATTTGCCAGTTTGCTTGCCATTGTCCGGCCTGGTCTGGAGCGGGAATATTGCACTAACCAACGCAGTGCTAGGGTTGTACCGCGTTCTGTACGCACTTCCATTGGTACTTGGTAGGTTGCTCCACCAACTCGCCGAGCCTTTACTTCTACTAAAGGCGTGGCATTTCGCACTGCTCTTTCAAAGGTTTCCAAGGCACCAGCACCAGTGCGTTCTTCAATAGTTTTTAATGCATCATAAACAATCCGGGCGGCAAGTGATTTCTTGCCATGACGCATGATCCGCCTGATAATCATGCTCACAAGGCGACTGTTATATACGGAGTCAGACGGAACTGGGCGCCTTTGAATAACACCACGACGAGACATACTTCACCTTTAATTCGGAATTGGCAACGAAATTATATGCTATCAGACACCGGAAACTAAAAGCTGTGGAACTCAACCCTCAGACTTTCTCAATTTTGTTTTCGACTGTTGCAGCAAGGCTGACTTATTGACTGCCAATTTTGGATTAGAGTTTTTGGTAGATGTTCCGACCACAAGGATTGGAAAAAATCAAAAGTCTGTAAGCCTCATCCCCTTGTGGGTTCGACCAATCCAAAACCGCAAATCGCTCGACTGAGCGCTCACGCCGAAGTCTAAAATCTAAAATTCATTGACTTGCTAGCTGCAACTAAATACTCAAGGCTATAACATTCTAAACCTTAATGTCCAGATTATAGTTCTGCTGTGGGTTACAGCGTTCTCCTCTGAACTTCTACACTTGCTCGCTTAGTGTAGATGTAGCTTGCTTGATTTTTTTAAACAGACTTGAGCAGCTTTCGTAACTGCTCTTAGAACACAGACCCTGATAGTTATTTTGTCCTTGAGCGCTTCTCAGGTAGACGATTAATCGTGTTGGATGCGATTAATCGCCTAATCCTATTTTTTCGCTTCTTTCGGACGCTTGGTTCCATACTTGGAACGGCCTTGTTTGCGGTCTTTGACTCCGGCTGTATCTAGGGTGCCACGGATAATGTGGTATCTCACGCCTGGTAGATCCTTAACCCGACCGCCACGAATCATCACAACTGAGTGTTCTTGTAAGTTGTGACCAATACCTGGAATATAAGCTGTGACTTCAAATCCAGAGGTAAGTCTCACTCTTGCTACTTTACGTAGAGCTGAGTTAGGCTTTTTTGGTGTGGTCGTGTATACTCTGGTACAAACTCCCCGACGTTGGGGGCATTGTTTCAGAGCCGGGGACTTGGTTTTCTGACGCGCTTGTTCGCGCTCGTTACGTATTAGCTGCTGTATTGTTGGCATGAGTTACAGCGCGTAAAGCTGCTTATATGTCTAAGTTTTAACAAATCCTAATTATATCGTTTTTTGCGGGTTTATGTCAATTGTAATTTTCCCTTAATTACTTGGTCATTTTTCCTTTGTTATTGGCAAACGATCGCTAAATTTTGGACTATTGACTAGTTGTGGAGAATGAATTACCACAGCCACAGGTTGCGATTGCCTGAGGGTTTTGGAAGCGAAAACCACCACCCATTAAGTCTTCTGAATAATCCACCCTCAACCCGTTGAGGTAATTTAAGCTGGCGGCATCTATGACTACTTGAATCTCATCCAAGTTTAAAACCTGGTCGCCAACTTTTATTGCTTCATCGAAGGACATTTCATAAAATAACCCGGAACAACCACCTGGTTTTACTGCCAATCGAAATAAGACATTTGGCTGCTGCTTGGACTTGATTCGCCTAATCTCACTCGCGGCTGCTTGACTCAGATGAATCATGGAACTCGTTTTTTGCAATTGAAGACCCCATCTTCATTTTACAGACAAATGGGTTAATCCTAGCTTCTTGAAAATTCCAAATCATCGAAGCTATGAGCGCGATCGCTATTACTACATTTATAGCACAACATGCTTCAGTCCCTACCTAGTTATTAAGGTGGGGACTTCTGGGGTGCAGTGGTTCCCAAAGACGGTTTGCACAAAAATGTATTCAGTTTTTAGATTAGAGCTTTAATCTTTGGTACGGGCATAGTCATCTTGGTAGCGAATAATATCATCTTCTCCCAAGTATTCGCCATTTTGCACTTCAATCAACACCAAGGGGATCACACCAGGATTCTCTAAACGATGAGATGTACATTGGGGTACATAGGTTGACTCATTATTACTCAGTAGTACTTCTCTCTCGCCACAAGTTACCCTAGCTGTACCAGATACGACAATCCAATGTTCACTGCGGTGGTGGTGCATTTGTAGACTGAGGCGGTGTCCTGGCTTAACTTCAATGCGCTTGATTTTATATCCACGCCCTTCTTCTAAAACTGTAAAAGCACCCCAAGGACGTAACTCAGTTGCAGCAACGCCTCTGGATGTGATAGTTGAAGGTAGGTGTAGAGTGTCAGTCTGTATAGTTTCTTGATATCGAGCCATAGTCACCTCATTTGAAGACATAACAAACCGTTGGTACTCTTACTATTGATAAAAAATCTGGCGCTATCTTGCAACGTTGAAAATCATTAATTTTGTCGCACCTTGATAAAGATAGCAAAATCAAACGTGACGGTGTAAATCATCACTACTAAAACTCTTGCATCTACACCAAGTCTTCATCAAGCAAAATTACAGCTTGTTCTAATCTTTAAAAAAAGAGGGAGTGGGGAGTGGGGCGTTCGTTGGTAATTGAGTTTTTTCCCTATTCCCTATTCCCTACTCCCTACTCCCTACTCCCTACTCCCTGATTTTCGTGGTTGCAAGAAAATACCAATTCCATTATGAACACGAGCAGCTGTACTAGGCGAGCGATCGAGTAGTTGTCCTCCTAAGTAAAGGCTGGTAGAACTACCACCGTCCAAATTTAAGGCATCCACACAGCCCATCTGTTGCAGCAATTGGGCATGTTCTGCCAAATTAGGGCCATAACCGCCGGCACGATTATGCACAGCAGTAATCATCAATGTGCCTGTTGCTGTTGTGCAAATACCGCTACGAATAGCCTTTTCGGCAATAAAGGCATTGCTGAATTTTTCGCCTTTGGCATCGAGGACAATTTGGCGATTTTGGACTAATAGCGGCCCGGCTCCGATAATGTGGGGATAACGACTAAAATCAGCCGGAGTAGTGGCGCTGGAAATACTTACTGCGGTTCCAATAGGTAGCTGTGAGGCAGCACTAGCAGCGTTGGCGCGTAAGGTTAGTAGGTAGCCATCCTGGGGAATGGGAACGGCCGTCTCACCAACTTTGCCGCCTGGTAACTGTTGAGTAATTTGGTCTTTCTGTACCACTAGAATAATTTCGTTATCCGTCAAGGACGTGTAAGTTGATCCCCAAGCTGGGGTGTAACGAGCAATTCCACTCTGGACGTAGCCGCTATTGAGAAACAGAATTGGTTGGCGCTGGTCATTTGCCGTAATTAAAGTTTCTTCTAAGGTGAGACGACCGAAGTAAAATTGGCCAGAATCATTCCAAGCGATCGCACCTCGGTTGAGAATGGGGCCTGATAACCACTGACCATCCCGACGAATTGCACCCAATGGCAATCTGTTATTGCGGTTAAAATAACCACCGTTAATTCCAGCTACTGCTAGGTAACGTTGTGCTGTTTGAATTAAGGGAGCAGTACCCGCAAGCCCATCAGGACTAGCCCACATAGGTTTTAGCGTTAGCCCAAATTTACGGGGATTAACTTCTAACCAGACCACCGGGAAGCGTTCTGTGCCTAAGTTGACATAATGCTGTCGCCAGCGCAATCCTGGGGCCCAAGTAATATCTCTTTCTTCTAGAGGATCGGGTCGAATATCGATAATCAGGCGATTGGGGTTATCTATAGTACTAACTTGAGGCGATAGACCGAAGGGAACGCTCAGACTAATAATGGTTTGGTTTTTCACCACTTTCACTTGTTGAATCAGTGGTTCAGGGGCTGGGGCTGGTGGTATTGGTTGTGTTGGTGTAACTGGTAATAATTGTTTAAGCAAGTTTGGCAGCAATATTGGTGGTGCTGCTGGTGGCTGGGGGGTATAACGTTCTATCAAAACAGGATCAGCTATTCCATCGAGGGTAATTGTCCACTCTCGATTTGGTGGTGCAGTGGGTTTGGCAGTTGGTGTGTCTGGATCAGAAGATGGAATTTGGGGTTTTGCGATCGCTGACCCTTGTGCAACTTGCCACGGAGTTGGACGATCTAAATCAACAAGAATCCGAGCCTGTTGCAAAGGGGCACTCGCCTCTGGAGGTTCCTGGCTCTGAACAATATTTGTAATTTGTGCTTTTGGGGTAGCAATCACCAAAATGTTGCCATTGGTTCGGATTTCCCATCCAGATGTTTGAGCAAAATTGCTAATATCCAAATAGCGATATGCTCCTAGTAGCTTGGTGGATAAAACCAGTGGCTTTGCCACCGATGAAAACCACTGTATTGGTTGCCTTGCTGAGTTACTACTGTTTAAGAAATTTACTCCAATTAACTGCCTAAATGCCCCATCACTCAGATGAGTTGTAATCCGACCAGCTTTTCCAGGTCGCTGTAACCAAGTTCCTGGTAGAGTACGACCATTGAGGGAAATTTGATTACCAGAGGATACTACGCCTGTTAAAGCAGGTGCAGGTGACTGGGAGATAAGCCTTGGTATTGATTGGGCGTTTTTTGGAGACTCCTGGGCGTTGATAGCATAGGTAGTAGTTAAGCATAGTGTTATTAAAAATATTGGTGACATAGTAGCCCGGAAAAATCTGCGATGCCAACTCTTGGAGACGCTACGCGTAGCTTGCTTCTCCAAAGGAGTACGGCGGGCTTTGCGATCGCCATTCCCTGATTGGCAATAATTCGGCATTTTTACCATAATTTACTAGGTTTTTTGAAAACTATCAGCCAAGGTATAAACTAACTAATTATTTGGAAATATAAAAAACCCATGAGTTTATTTTTGAAAAAATATGCTATTCTATATATTGGCTAGCCATCTCTTTTAAAAGCCAATCAATTTATTTAGACGCTAAAGTCCCTGCAATCAAGTGTTTTAAGTGGCACTAATTCTAACCACACTATACACGGTAGTTTTGATTATCAAAACTGGATTAAGATATTTAATCCTGACTGAACGTTGCTAATTCAGTAAGGTCTAGTTAATAGTAATACATGTGCCAACTGGTAAGCGGCAAAACTCTAGACAACAAAGATATTTGGGAATTGTCAAATGGGTATATATTGTAATACGCTGATTTTATTCCTGGATCAGGATAACTAAATAATTACTAATTCGTAATTCGTAATTCGTAATTAAAAGGGTACAGCAGCCCACACTAAATTAAAGATTTAGTGGTTAACAAGACAATGGAGGGTACAACCCCCCAGTGATTGCAACTACGAATTAAGGTAGCGTAACTTAAAGCCTTCTCTTCTCCCTTGGCGCTAGCCTCTCCCAAAGGGATTCGGGGAGACGCTACGCCAACGCTTAGAGCGAGTCCTTGATCGTCACGATCAATTACGAATTATTTTGACTTTGGCTTTAAAAAAGAGTACAGCGTTCAGTTTTAGTTTTGTTTCAGGTGAGCCGAAATGGCTCTATGAGTAGCTAGCGTGCATCTGGAAAAAAGGAATTGAGAAAATACTTAGCTTCACAATATAAAAAAGAAACTGTCAGGGCAAAAATGATGTCTTGGCGGAGGTAAGTTGTCTAACACCGCATAAATACATAAAAAATACGCAAATATTTTAACACGGGTGAACTAATAAAGTAAAACCGAAGTTAAAATTTTTTTTCCCTAAATTTCGGTGCTTGTATATTTTTCCATCGCTGAATTTAGAAATTTTTTCCCATAACGTAGTGGCAAAATTGGTAACTCAATACTTCAGGAACAGGGTATGAATAATAAACCGATGAATCAAGACCAACAAATCACACCGAATATCAACTCAAGAGATACCTATCAGGGGCAAAAGTGGTTAGTAGAGGAACGAGATGCCTGTGGTGTAGGTTTTATTGCTCATCGCAAAAATCATACCAGCCACGAAATTGTCGAAAAAGCCTTAGCTGCTTTAACCTGCTTAGAACACCGGGGAGGTTGTAGCGCCGATCAAGATTCTGGTGATGGTGCTGGAGTATTGACAGCTATCCCTTGGGAGTTGTTCCAACAAGAGTTTGCCCAAATAGAGAAGGAATTTCCATCCACCAATAATATAGCTATTGGGATGATATTTCTACCACAAGACCAGGAAGCAGCACAAAAAGCTAGGGCGGCAGTTGAGCAAGTAGCGGAGGAAGAAAAATTCACTGTACTTGGTTGGCGAGTTGTGCCAGTGCAACCTGATTTACTTGGGGTACAAGCAAGAGAAAATCAACCCCAGATTGAACAAGTTTTGTTAGCTTCTGTTGACAAAAGCGGCGATGAATTAGAACGGCAGTTGTACATTACCCGCCGCCGAATTAGTAAAGCTGCTACCAACATCTCAGAAGAATTTTATATCTGCTCGTTGTCAAGCCGCACAATTGTTTACAAAGGCATGGTGCGTTCTGCCGTATTGGGCAGCTTTTATGACGATTTAAAGAATCCAGCTTACAAAAGCGTCTTTGCTGTCTATCACCGCCGCTTTAGTACTAATACAATGCCCAAGTGGCCCCTAGCTCAACCAATGCGGCTTTTGGGTCACAACGGCGAAATCAATACTTTGTTGGGTAACATCAACTGGATGATGGCACGAGAAGCTAGCCTGAATCATCCTGTATGGGATGATCGCATCAAGGAACTCAAGCCATTAGTTCATATTGATAACAGCGACTCAGCTACCCTAGACAATGTGCTGGAATTGCTCGTGTGTTCTGGACGCAGCCCCTTGGAAGCTTTAATGATTATGGTTCCAGAGGCCTACCAAAATCAGCCCTCTTTAGGTAACTATCCAGAAATTGTTGATTTCTACGAATATTACAGTGGACTGCAAGAAGCATGGGACGGGCCAGCACTTTTAGTATTTAGTGATGGCAAAAAAGTTGGTGCAACACTAGATCGTAATGGCTTAAGACCAGCTCGCTACGTGATCACCAAAGATGACTACATTGTTGTAGCTTCCGAAGCTGGTGTAGTGGGCTTTCCAGAAGCCGATATTGTCGAGAAAGGTAGACTTGGGCCAGGGCAAATGATTGCCGTGGATTTAGTAAACCATGAAGTGCTGAAGAATTGGGAGATTAAGCAGCGCATTGCCAAGCAGCACCCTTATGGTGAATGGCTGCAACAGTACCGTCAAGAATTAAAGTCATTGGTCACTTGTACTGAGCGTTCGCGTAGCGTCTCGCAGAGAAGCCGAAGTATTGGTCATCCGTCATTAGCAAATGGCAATGGCAAAGGACAAATGACAAATGATCAAGGACAAGTGACAATTGACAAGCAAACATTGCTTCAGCTGCAAACTGCTTTTGGCTACACCACAGAAGATGTGGAAATGGTGATTCATCCAATGGCGATCGCAGGTTCAGAGCCGACTTTCTGCATGGGGGATGATATTCCTTTAGCAGTGCTGTCAACAAAACCCCACCTGCTGTATGACTATTTCAAACAGCGTTTTGCTCAGGTGACCAACCCAGCGATTGATCCCCTGCGGGAAAAGCTAGTGATGTCTCTGAAAGTAGAACTGGGTGAACGGGGTAACTTATTAGAACCCAAGCCAGAATATGCTCGGAGATTGAAACTTGAATCGCCAGTGTTAACGGATGTTGAATTAGAGGCAATTAAGCTGTCGGGATTTGCCACAGCTGAGTTATCAACCCGATTTGCGATCGCCAGCGGCCCTGAAGGATTAAAGGCCGCAGTCCAATCTTTACAAGCACAAGCAGCTGAATCAGTCCGCGCAGGTGCAAAAATTTTAATCTTAAGCGATAAGGGAAATGACGGTATCAGCCCAGAAAATACATACATTCCTCCCCTGTTAGCAGTGGGTGCTGTACATCATCACCTGATTAGGGAAGGGTTGCGAATGAAAACATCCCTAATTGTCAATACTGCCCAATGCTGGAGTACTCATCACTTTGCTTGTCTCATTGGCTACGGTGCTGGTGCAGTTTGCCCGTATATGGCTTTGGACACGGTGCGTGATTGGTGGTCTGATCCCAAAACTCAAAAGTTAATGGGTGTACAAAAAATTCCCACCCTCACCCTAGAACAAGCTTTAGGAAACTATCGCAAAGCAGTAGAGTCAGGTTTGCTAAAAATTCTCTCCAAGATGGGAATTTCTCTGCTCCCTAGCTATCAAGCAGCTCAAATCTTTGAAGCTATTGGCATCGGTGGAGATTTAATCGAACTGGGATTCCGTGGTACGACTTCCCGTATCGGAGGTTTGAGTGTTAGCGAACTAGCTGATGAAGTGCTTTCCTTCCACTGCAAAGCTTTCCCAGAAGTGACGGCCAATAAGTTACAAAACCTGGGCTTTGTGCAGTACCGTCCTGGCGGCGAGTACCACATGAATAGCCCAGAAATGGTCAAGGCGCTGCATAAGGCTTTAGATGGCAAAAACTACGACCACTACGAAGTTTACAAAAAGCATCTCCAAGGCAGGCCAGTAACAGCCTTGCGGGACTTGTTGGACTTCCAAGGCGATGCCGAAGGCGGCAAGCTACACACCCCAATTCCTATAGAAGAAGTTGAGTCGGTAACTGAAATTGTCAAGCGCTTCTGCACGGGTGGCATGTCTTTAGGCGCTTTGTCAAGAGAAGCTCACGAAACTTTAGCGATCGCCATGAACCGCATTGGCGGTAAATCTAACTCTGGAGAAGGCGGCGAAGACCCAGTGCGCTATACAGTTTTAGATGATGTAGACGAGTCTGGTCATTCGCCAACCCTACCTCATTTAAAAGGATTGCAAAATGGTGATAAAGCCTATAGTGCCATCAAGCAAGTTGCATCGGGACGCTTTGGTGTCACACCAGAGTACCTAGTCAACGCCAAACAAATTGAAATCAAAATTGCCCAAGGTGCCAAGCCTGGGGAAGGTGGACAACTACCAGGGCCCAAGGTAAGCCAATACATTGCGATGTTAAGGCGCTCGAAGCCAGGTGTGACGCTGATTTCACCACCACCGCACCACGATATCTATTCCATTGAAGACTTAGCGCAACTGATTTTTGACCTGCACCAAATTAATCCCAAAGCCAAGGTATCGGTGAAACTAGTTGCAGAAGTTGGCATTGGCACGATCGCAGCTGGTGTAGCCAAGGCAAACGCTGATATTATCCAGATTTCTGGACATGATGGTGGTACAGGTGCATCGCCACTCAGTTCGATTAAACATGCTGGTTCACCGTGGGAACTGGGTTTAAGTGAAGTGCATCGCGTTTTGATGGAAAATAGCCTGCGCGATCGCGTGATTTTGCGCGTAGATGGCGGACTCAAGAGTGGCTGGGATGTGGTAATAGGTGCATTGATGGGCGGTGAAGAATTCGGTTTCGGTTCCATCGCCATGATTGCTGAAGGCTGTATCATGGCGCGAGTTTGCCACATGAATACCTGCCCTGTGGGTGTTGCTACTCAAAAAGAAGAACTCCGCAAGCGGTTTACGGGAATGCCGGAACAGGTTGTTAACTTCTTCTACTTCATCGCCGAAGAAGTGCGTAGTTTGTTGGCACGACTTGGCTACCGTTCTTTGTCAGAAATCATTGGACGTGCAGATTTGTTGAAACTGCGCCCAGAGGCAAAACTCACGAAAACGCGATCGCTCAACCTGGACTGTTTACTGAAGCTACCAGATACCAAAGACAATCGTAGTTGGTTGCTGCATGAAGAAGTCCACAGCAACGGCGTGGTTTTAGATGACAAGATGCTTGCCGATCCCGACATTCAGACTGCCATTAGGGATCAGTCCACTGTCACCAAGACTTACCCTATTGTCAATACTGACAGAACAGTAGGCACAAGATTAGCGGGAGCGATCGCTTCTAAATACGGTGACAGCGACTTTGAAGGACAAATTAATCTCAACTTTACAGGCAGTGTTGGGCAAAGCTTTGGTGCGTTCAACCTCCCTGGTATAATTTTGACCCTGCAAGGAGAGGCAAACGACTACGTAGGTAAAGGGATGCATGGTGGTGAAATCATCATCAAGCCTCCAACTGATGCTACTTATGACGGATCACAAAACGTGATAGTTGGTAATACGTGCCTCTATGGTGCTACTGGTGGCATGTTATTTGCAAACGGTTTAGCAGGAGAGCGCTTTGCTGTAAGAAACTCCAAAGCCATAGCAGTGATTGAAGGCGCTGGGGATCACTGCTGCGAATACATGACTGGTGGTGTGATTGTCGTCCTCGGTAAAGTAGGACGTAACGTAGCAGCTGGAATGACTGGTGGACTGGCCTACTTCTTAGATGAAAACGACTCATTTCGTGAGTTAGTCAACCCGGAAATTGTCAAAATCCAGAGGGTGATTACAGAAGCAGGTACAAAACAACTGCAAGAGTTAATCAAAACTCATGCGGAACGCACTGGTTCACTAAAGGCGAATAAAATTCTGCAAAACTGGGAAGAATTTTTGCCGAAATTCTGGCAGTTGGTTCCACCTTCTGAAGCTGATAGTCTCGAAGCTGATCCTGAAAAAACAACTGAGTTCAGTTTAGTAAGCAGTCATTAGTAACTGTAACCATTCTCATACTAAGCCTTAAGCCATTCTCCCGTCGGAGAAGCTGCACAAACAGGTACTCTGCGAAAACCCCTTTGGATACCTAAAGCAGTTGCCTGAATTTACCCCTTAAAAAGACTGTAAAGAGAAAATATATTCCCCCTTTTTAAGGGGGAATATCACTAAATGATTCACAACTGGACTTTAGACTAAGGCAACAAAAGTGACTGAGCAATCAGATCCTGTGAAAGTCCAGGTAATAAAGTCGAGATCAGCACTGTCCTGAAATCTACCTAATTGGGTATAGAAGGCATTACCTAAATGCTGATAAACTTCCATATAAATGTTTACTAACAAGTAGGATTTGTCTATAAAAATGCTTATAGAAGAGCAAGCTCCCGATCGCAAAACTTCTGAAGAAGAACGTTTTCAAGATGATTATTATTCATACTTTGAATCTCCTGAAAATGCTACTCGATACACACCATCAGTTTGGTATCTCAATGAAGCTTTTAAGCAACGTTCATTCTCTTTATTAGATTTAGGATGTGGCAATGCGGCTTTGAACAAATATCTACCTGAGCGATGTGACTACCTTGGGATAGATCACAGTGAAGCTGCGATTCAGTACTGTTCAAAGCTATACCCCAACAATAAGTTTGCTGCTCAAGATTTATCGGTAGCACTGCCAGAATTGGCTTCAGAAAATCAAAAATTTGATGCCGTCGTCCTAGCCGGCTTGCTATTTCACAATGTCGATAAGGAAACACTAGAACAAAAGGACGATCAAGAACTCGTTCAATTCTGTTTGGACAAACTAATAAGCGAGAAAGGATATTTGGTGCTTATTGTACCTTTTGCTTATGGTGACCATCCATCCCATAATCTTTATGCTCGGGCAGAATGGCTACAAAAGTTGCTAGAAAAATTGCTGAAAGTTGTAAACGCAAAAATTGTTTACGAGAATATTTCCCTACAAATTGGCTTGGACAAAAAAGTTAGACAGCAGAAGAAAACTCCTGACTGGTTTGTTCCCGATAGCACTACTAACTATTCCAATAAGTACGCTGGAACATATATGGCAACTTGGACAGTTATTGCCTCTCCATGACTGGGTTAAACCGTCATTTGAATAGCCAAGATTATTCGTCAAGTTTTAAGTTGATTTGTTCTTTAGTTTTGCACTCCTGACTAGTACCGCAAAGCAGAAGTCGAAGTGTCAAAAGTCAAAATAATTGTATTTCAAGCTCTTGCGCCATTTGAAATGGTATGTTTTTTTCCGCCATGTTGTACTAGTCTAAACTTCAGTCAGAAATAAGGCATTCTAAGCAAAAAATATAATTTTAGTTTTTAGCCAATCACTATTGACTAATTGCCCATAATTAATAATTACTTTTTGTTAGCAAGCAGCTTTTGGTCTGCATCTTCCATTTCTAAAAGTTCTGGAATAGTAACAAAGCGATAGCCTTGCTTTTTAAAGTTGCTAATAATTTCTGGTAAAGCTTGCACAGTTCTGGAACGGTTCCCACCACCATCATGCATTAGGACAATACCACCAGGTTTTGAATCTCTAATCACGTTATTGATCAACTTTGGTACAGTTGGTAACTTGTAGTCTGTGGAGTCAGCAGACCACATCACCACAGTATATTTTTGGCCTTTAGCATAAGCAGCTAATCCATTGTGGAGCATACCACCAGGCGGCCTAAATAGATTTGTTTTAGCACCTGTAATTTGATAAATTAAGTCTGTTGTGCGGTCAATTTCAAAAGCAGCTGCTTGTGGATTAAAAGAGTGATACCAGTGATGCCAAGTATGGTTGGCAATGACGTGACCTTGATAGACAATTTGCTTTCCTAACTCTGGATAATTTTTTAGGTTCTGCCCGACGATAAAAAACGTCCCTTTAATATTATTTGATTTAAGAATATCTAGTACTTGTCCTGTAGTCTGAGGCCAAGGGCCATCATCAAAGGTGAGAGCAATTACTTTTTCCTCCTTGGTCAGTTTTGCCGCTTTAACTATTGCCCCTTGAAAACGTGATGGTATAGCGTAGGATAGTCCTTTTGTTTGTGCTTCTTGCTGCCAACTTGTAAGCATCGCCGCCTTTAATTTCTCAATCCGCTGCTGAGTTCCTACGTTTGCAGCTACATCCTTTACATTTATACTCTGTCTACTCTGAGCCTCCGAAGAATTTGGCCTTAGAAGCATCATGAAAGCAAGGCTAAAAACACCACATAAGGCAAGCAGTGCAATTAATATTCCTTCTGGCCACAGAAACGACTTATTGTTTTCCACCTCATAGCTCCTTCAAAGATCGAACCATCCACCACGTTATGACGGTACGTTATAGCACATTTTTTTAGATATCTTAGATACCAGCTGCTTTCTGGTAATCCTGAAAATTGGAATTGGGAATAACGGAAATTCACAATCGAGAAAACAGACTATAGAGCTTTAACTGAAATCTAGATGCTCTAGATTTGGATGAACGTTTATACAATACTTGGTACTGTTTAATGTCAATCCATTTATAAAAGGCAAGGTCTGAATTTCCACATTCTTACCGCTCGCTCTAAGAAGGAGCGCAATCGGATAATTAATGACACCCCAAAATCCTCTTTATCGGAGTTCTGAATTAGTTTCTGTCTTTCACTTCATCACTAAGGCAGCATTATCGTTTCAAGTTTTATAGCTTTGTAAATTAAGATGTAGCTCAACTGTCGGGCCTACAATTTGCATTTTTTGCGGGCCGAAGTTTTTATAACAAGACTTTCTGGCAGGAAAGCTGTATAATTTGTAGCTGAGTAAATTATTTGATTAACATACAAAACTACTTACAAGGGGTGGGGTATCTTTCAAAAAAGAGTCTAATCAACTATTAGCTCTATTCTTGATAAGATATATCTTACTGCCTGCTGCCATTGCTTCCTTTTTAAGAAAAAGTTAAATTTTTAACTGACAGAAGCTTGCCTCGAATTTTCTATGAAATAGACAGACGAAAATTGATTAAATATAGTTTCTCATTGCCAAGGGGCATTTATTCGTTAATCTAGATACTTTTAAATCATTCAGTAAAAATGATTTTATCAGCAGCTTAACTGTGTTTTTGATGCTGATACTTAAGCCTAAATTACTAGTAGGTTTCTGTCTGTTAATCTTCTTCTTGATAGTAAAAGAGATTTATATATTATTATTAATAATACAATCTAGTCTCTACTGTCACAGTATAATTACGCAACTTATTCACATCTTCATAGCCAAACTGTTAAAAGTGCAGTTATATAGTATCTATGTATACAAAAGTATCAGTCCAGTAAAACTAGTTGACGTAAAATTAAGAATATGGGTAATTTTTGAAATACACGTAGTGGCGTGGCACAGCTAAAATGATGCATTAAGCGTAGCTTGGGTTGAGCTACGTAAAACCCAAGATTCACCAGGGTGTTGGGTTTCATGCTTTAAAAACTCGTTTCCAGCCAGAGGCTCTTGACAAGACAATCTTTTAAAGCTTTGTCTAGACTGCCTTATTTGTATCTTTGTATCATTATTAGGGACTTCCAAGAAATAAATTATCCAAATGAACGAACCACAGAGACGCAGAGAACACAGAGAGGGGAGAAATAGAGAAGATTTTTGCGTCAGTTTTGGGATATTTTTTTATTTGGAAGTCCCTTATTAAACTGAAATGGTATAGGGCACTGTACGAAAGTTTTGGTACGTTAGGACTAATGTTCGTAATGGATCTTACATATTTGCCACTTAACGACCAATTTTATGCTCAAAGAAAAAACCGACTGGCTGTATCGCTCTACCAATCGGTAACTGCTTTTTTAGCAGTAAGAAGCAAAAGTGAAAATCATCTCATAACTTGCCTTATAATTGCAGCAATTAGAATTAAGATTTTTAATTATCTATCTAAAAATCCTAATCATTAGCTTATATTGCCTTAGACAGGTCATAGTTTATTTACAGCACTTTTGCTTATCTCTGGTAGATGCAATAACTGTATTATTTAATATCTGTGTGGGTTTATGCAGAACCCATATTGTTTATAAGTATACCTTTTGAGTCAAAATAATCAAGGTATTTGTCCCACTTCTTAAACTGGCTAGAAACTTTTATGGTTCCTCACGAAAGTGATGCAAAAGAAGAGCGTGCGTCGTTAAAAATATGGCGTGGTTGGCAAGAAAATCTGATTTTAATTGCGATCGCATTGTGTTTGGCATTCTTGATCCGGACTTTTATCGCCGAACCCCGCTATATACCTTCTGATTCGATGTTGCCCACCTTATATACTGGCGATCGCTTGGTAGTTGAAAAAATCTCTTACCATTTTCACCCTCCCATAACTGGGGATATTATTGTTTTTCAGCCACCCGCAGAACTACAACGTCGAGGATATCCCAAAGACCAAGCTTTCATCAAGCGGGTTATTGGCCAGCCTGGTGAGGTAATTAGTGTTGCTTCTGGCAAAGTCTACCTCAACGGTCAACCCTTGGCAGAAGACTACATCGCTGAACCCCCAAATCAGCCATATCGACCAGTGAAAGTTCCAGAAGATGAGTTTTTTGTCATGGGAGATAACCGCAACGATAGTAATGACTCTCGTTATTGGGGCTTTTTACCCAAAGAAAATGTCATTGGTCGAGCAGCGTTTCGCTTTTGGCCTCTTGATCGTATTGGGTTTATTTAAATAGTTAGGAGTTTGGAGTTTGGAGTTTGGAGTTATATAGACCTAACCCCAACCCCTTCCCTACTAGCGTTGGACAGAGGTGAAAATATATTGCATACAAACGAAAAACCCTATATTTTAAAACTTTTAACTTAAAACCTTAAATAATACATCAGTTGAGCGATCGCATCACCAGTTAACTCCAACCGCCGTTGGAAATCAGCCAGGTTACGGTAAGGCCCGGCTGATTGCCGATTTTGCACCACTGCTTGCGCTAGAGACAAATTTATAAATGGAATTTGTGCTAAATTTTCAACTGTTGCTGTATTTGGATTGACTAAATGGATCGGACTTTCTAGAGATTCGTGATCATAGTAAATAAAATTCAGCAGAGGCTTTAATGGTTCCAGGCGCGGTGCTGGTATAGCCAAAGCCGCAGCGATATCTTCAATACAGTAAAATTTAACACCCGAATGCGAAAGTTCTACAAGCGATCGCGCTTGGTGAATTGACAAACCTGGTAAGCGTAACCAATCATCTACAGTCGCTTGATTAGCATCAATGCGAATACCTAATTTAGCGGCTATCTGAATTTCTTCTCCAGATTGTAGGCGATAGTAAGGATCGTTGAGGAGCTTGTCCCGGAGTTTTTGCAGCCTGGGGTTCAAAGGTAGCCAGTTATTCATGTTGTCGCTTACCTCAAGAAATCTGGTCTAGCAATTGGCGGCGCTTTTGCTCAAATTCATACTCTGAAATTAGCCCATCCTGGCGCAAAGCATCCAATTCACGCAAAGACTCAGCGATCGCTCCTACCTGATTACTCACCCTTTGGGAATTCCTTGTTGCTGACTTGCCCAGATTAAAATTACGATCAAAAGCTTCTTCGTCTTGGGCTAAATACCAAACTCCCTCGATGGCACTAGCTACTTTGGGGATCGGCGTCCAGGAAAGCAACACATACAAAACACCCCACAACGGCTGTCCCAGATAGAATTTATGTAATCCTGAAATTGTCAGCGTGCCAGAAAAAGCTAAAATAGCGGCAACACTTCGGCTTTTGCGTTTAGTCAACATATTTCTAATAAATATACCAATACATAGTTTCTACAATCAGACAGTCAACTACCCTGCCTTGCCCTTAGGACTTTTAGATGGGAATTGCCACACACAATTTAGTATTTGAAGAAATTTGAGTAAGTTTCACATGACTGTGCATTGAGCTTTGATGCTAATTTTAAGTTTTTAACAGCTTTATTACTACTATGTCACAGACCTTCCTACCGCCAAAATGGCTTCAACAGCTTTGTGATCCTTACGCTGTGCTAGGAATTTCTGTAATTGCTGACGATCGCCAGATTTTAAAACGCTATCACACTTTAGCGAAGCTGCTACATCCCGATCGCCATGCCAAAAGCTGCAATCCAAACCCAGAATTAGCAACGGCAATATTTAGCCATTTAATCAATCCAGCTTATGAACAACTGAAACATCAACAGAAGCGCTTGATTGCCATCGCTATGCTGCGATCGCTTGCATTTGCTTTGGAGCAGAAGCCTTTGTCTTCTCAAAGTGCCATAGCTCAGAAAATTATGGAAATGTCTACACCCCAAGCAGAATTGTTTTACGAAGAAACGATCGCCTGCTATGCAGAAGATCAATACAAATCATTAGAGCAGTTTTATCAGGTGACGCAACAAATTAGTACACTGAATTTAGTATACTTACGGTTGCATAAACCAGACCTCCTATTAACGCAAAAAGCTGTTAGCATCCTCCCGGAGGTAGAAGTTAAGCCAGGTGAATTGACATCAGATGAAAAAATTGATGTCAAACCAGTTTTGACAAACTACGCTCAACGTCACTACCAACGAGCTATTGAGTATGTCAGGCTAGCCAAGTGGCCCCTAGCCGTGCAAGAATTGCGCGATGCCATCAAATTAGAGCCAAATAACAGCGACTATTATGCCTTATTAGGTTTGGTACATCTCCGACAGAAATTTATCGGGATGGCCAGGGTTTACATGCGTCAAGCATTAAAACTGAACCCGCAAAATTCACTAGCTTTGAAATACGCTCCCGAAGTGAAAATTCAATCTGGTGAAAATACCAATCCTAAATCAATGGCTAAAGCTATGAGTATTGCGGCTTTATTAAGTCGGTTTACTCAGGGGAAAGGTTCTCAAGTCAAGTGGTGAAATTTCGGTAACAAACCGTACTAAAACCGAAGCTTCGTCACTAGATTACTCTCCTAGACTAAAATAATAATAGAAGTAAAACTATTAAGCTACTGAGTCTGGACACTCAGTTTAATATAAGCAATATGGGATTCTTCGATTCTGAGATAATTCAGCAAGAAGCAAAACAGCTGTTTGAGGATTATCAAGCACTAATCAAGCTTGGTAATAACTACGGCAAATTTGACCGCGATGGCAAAAAGCTATTTATTGATAAAATGGAAGCCATGATGGATCGGTATCGCATCTTTATGAAGCGCTTCGAGCTATCAGAAGACTTCATGGCACAAATGACAGTAGAACAACTGAAAACACAATTAGGTCAGTTCGGTGTCACCCCGCAACAAATGTTTGACCAAATGCACCTCACTTTAGAACGGATGAAAGCCGAGCTAGAAAAACAAGCCTAACAAAAGTTAGGAGTTAGGAGTTAGGAGTTCTCAATAAACTCATAACTCATAACTTATCACTCCTAACTTTAATTTGACTTGGGCCGAGAAAACTGAGAAGGTGGCTTGAAGTTTTCTACTGGTACGTTCTTAAGTGCCTTCTCCATAAAATCTTTCCAGATGGGAGCAACCATACCGCCACCCGTAGCACGGCTAGCTAATTGTCTGTTGTCGTCCCTCCCTACCCAAACAGCAGTCGTTAGCTGTGGCACAGTGCCAACATACCAAATATCCTTTTCTGAGGAAGTTGTACCTGTCTTACCAGCACTTGGACGAGCTATTGCAGCACCTTTACCAGTACCACTAGTAACTACCGTTCGCATCACATCGATAATTGCTGCCGATGCCCAAGGATCGAGAACTCGCTGGGGTTTAGGAGTGTTATCTAATAACACGTTACCACTACTATCGGTGACACGGGCAATTACAGTGGGTGGAGATTGCCAGCCATAATTAGCAAAGGTAGCATAGGCACTAGCCATTTCCAAGGGAGTAACACCAATTGCACCCAGAGGCAGGGAGGTAACAGGTTCCATCGGACTCATAATGCCCAAGGTGCGGCAGGTTTCTATGACTCTATTCATCCCCACAGCCTTACCAATCTTGATCACAGGAATGTTACGTGACTGGGCTAAAGCTGTGCGGATTGGCATAGCTCCGCTAAAACCCCCATCATAATTTCTGGGAAAGTACCAACCGTCACCATCTCGATAGCTGACTGGGGAATCTACCACTGTTGAGTCTGGCCCATACTTACCAGTAGCAAAAGCAGTATAATATACAAACGGTTTAAAAGAAGATCCAGGCTGACGTTGAGATTGAGTTGCACGATTGAATTCACTGGTCTTAGGATCTACACCGCCCACGAGGGCTTTAATAAAATGCGTGCGCGGATCAATTGCTACCAAGGCGATTTGATTCTTAGATAATCCTTGCCCAAGGAGTGATTTATGCCACTTAACGACAGTTTCCTCTGCCATGATTTGGAACTTGGCATCAACTGTAGTTTGCACCCGCATCCCGCCTTTGAGTAGTGTCTCACGCCCAAACTTTTTAGCCAACTCCTGCGCTACAGTATTGGTTATATAAGGTAGGGCACTACCTTGAAAGGATTTGATTCTACCAAGTTTGATTTCTTGCTTGAGGGCATTGTCGTACTCTGACTGGTTAATCCAGTTCAATTTCAGCATCCGTCCCAATACTTCTTTTTGTGTCTGTTTTGCCAGCTTCATACTCGCAAACGGGCTGAATTCTTCTGGTGCTTGGATCAAACCCGCCATCATTGCTGACTCACCTAAGCTTAAATATTCTGCTGACTTATTAAAGTAACTGCGGGCTGCCGTTTGTACACCATAATTGTTATGACCCCAATAAACTTGATTGAGGTACATTTCTAAAATTTGGTCTTTAGTGAGAATTTGTTCTAACCGAATTGCCAGCACGCCCTCCGCTAACTTGCGGGTAAAGGCACGCTTGCGAGACAAAAATAGGTTTTTTACCAATTGCATAGTAACAGTAGAGCCACCCTCTTTGACTCCACCTGCTACAGCGTTAACTACTACAGCACGGCCAACACCAGTGGGGTTAATACCGTGGTGATCGTAGAAGTGGCTATCTTCACTTGCTAATACCGCCCGTTTTAAATTCGGGGAAATTCTATCTAGGGGTACGACTTCCCGGTTGGCTTCCCCGTGAATACTGGTTAAGAGTTTGCCCTTAACGTCATAAATGTAAGTCGTTTCTGAGGGAAAGAAGTTACGTAGCTGTCTTACATCTGGCAAATTACGGAAACTGATGGCTAAACCAACCAGTCCTCCGGCTACAATGGAACTTGCCAGCATGGTGATTGAGAGGAGAGTACCGCCAGTTACCTGACCGACTCCTTTCAAAAACTCAAAACCTGATGAAGCCCGACGCTGTGGCTGTTTATCTTCAAAAGTCCTAGACGACGACACGGCTATTTCACTTCCTCACTTGTAAATTTAACTGTAATTGATTGGGTGAAGCAAGGCGGTTAATTTTTTGCAATTATAGTAGTTTGGCAGATGAGAAAGCGGATAAATTGCAAGTGTTTATAACCAACTTAACTTCTAGTGTGCAAAACATAGCTAACAGTGGATTTTCTAGTATGACGCAAGATTTTGCTTGGCTGCGTCGTGGTGTGGTAGAAGTTTTCCCACAACCAACTGATGTTAACAGTGAAAGTCTAGAAAAGCGCTTGTTAACTACAAACCAACCTTTGAGGATCAAATTGGGCATTGATCCTACAGGTACTGATATTCATCTTGGTCATAGCATACCAGTACGGAAACTGCGAGCGTTTCAAGATGCAGGCCATATAGCAGTTCTGATTATTGGCGATTTTACAGCACGCATTGGCGATCCAACAGGTAAATCTGAGGTGCGTCGTCAGCTTACAGAAGCAGATGTAGCCCAAAATGCTCAGACTTATCTTGACCAAGTACGTCCTATCTTGGATTTTGACACAGCAGGAAGGTTAGAAGTGCGTTATAACTCCGAATGGCTCTCTGGGCTAAACTTAGAGAAAATTTTGGAGTTACTCTCCACGATGACGGTGGGGCAGATGTTAGCGAAAGAAGGATTTGCCGATCGCTATAGAAAAGAGAATCCAATTTTTATCCATGAGTTCCTGTACCCGTTAATGCAAGGTTTTGATTCCGTTGCCGTTGAAGCAGATGTGGAATTGGGAGGGACTGATCAAAAATTTAACATTGCTGTGGGCAGAGATTTGCAGCGCCATTTTGGTCAAAAGCCACAGTTTGGGATGCTGCTGCCAATTTTGATTGGCACGGATGGGGTGCAAAAAATGTCCAAGTCTTTAGGTAATTATATTGGGTTGTCGGAACATCCGGGGCAAAAATATCAGAAGTTACAAGGTGTTCCAGATAATCTGCTGGAGGAGTATTTTGAACTGCTAACGGATTTACCTTTGGATAATCTGCCAGAAAATCCCCGCGATCGCCAGACACTTTTAGCATGGGAAGTTGTCAAACAGTACCACGGCGAAACAGCAGCCCAAGAGGGGAAAGAAGCAGCGCAAAGTGGCGGTAAGGAAGGTGCAGTTCCAGAATTCTCTCTAGCTGAGGTATCGCAGTTTCCGGTTAAGTTAGCGTATATTCTCAATGCCACTGGCTTGTGCAAAAGTACAGGGGAAGGAAAGCGGAAAATTCAAGAAGGTGGAGTGCGCTTAGATGGCGATCGCATTACTGATGTTGATACTACTTTTGCTGATCTTGCCCAGTTACAAGGTAAGGTTTTACAAGTTGGGAAAAATAAGTTTGTCCGTTTAGTGCCTTAAATGGGGAATGGGGAGTAGGGAATGGGGAATAGTGAACAGGCAGAACAACGAGTTATTGTGGCATTGGATGTGCCAGATGAACAAAGTGCGATCGCTCTTATAGATCAACTTCCGCAAGTTAATTTCTGGAAAGTCGGTTTAGAGTTGTTTACCAGCACTGGCCCGAAAATCCTAGAAGAACTAAAGTCCCGGCAAAAGCGCATTTTCTTGGATTTAAAGTTTGATGATATCCCCAATACCGTTGCTGGTGCTTGCCGGAGTGCAGCTAGATACGGGGTGGACTTACTGACAATTCATGCTACTGCTGGTAGAGATGCCCTGAAAGCCGCAACTGAGGCGGCACAGGAAGGGGCTGCAAAAGCAGGTGTACAACCACCAAAGTTAATTGCGATTACTTTGCTAACGAGCATTTCTGCTAGGCAGTTGGCATTTGATTTAAAAATACCTCTGGAATTGCCAGAATATGCTCTAGAAATGGCCCTGCTGGCTCAAGAATCTGGTATGGATGGGGTAGTTTGTTCACCTCAAGAGGTAGCACAGTTGCGACAAACTTGTGGAGATGACTTTTTGCTTGTTTGTCCAGGGGTTAGACCAACTTGGGCAGACAAAGGCGATCAACAGCGATCGCTCACTCCAGCACAAGCAATTATTGCTGGTGCAGATTATCTCGTGATTGGGCGTCCCATTACTACTGCTACTGAGCCGGAGTTAGCCTGGAAAAGGATTTCTGAGGAGTTAACCACGGTGGCATGAAGCTAAAAGTCAGTAAGAAGCTGGGGGATAGGATGCAGGGTGTAGGGGAGAACAATCTTACCTCTTCGCTCAAAAAGAAAAATTATAGTTGGCTTTTAGCTTGTGGCTTCTGGGTTTTAGTATCAAATAGCCTTGCTTACCCAGCGTTCTCGATAAACCTCACCCGTAACCTCTCTGCGCTAGCAGAAAAAGAGAATGTCAACGGTGGGGTGAAGTCTTTGTGTTCTGAGCAAAATTTAGAAACATTAACTATACAGCTACTGCAAGATTTGCCTAGTTATACTAATCGCGCTAGTCAACGCGCCCGCCGCCTCAGAAGAAGCAGTGATGTTTACAGTTATATGCTAATGGCAGGAAGACCTGAGTTTACTCCTTTGCCCCTTAACCTTGAAGAATATAGTGCAGACGCGTCTAAAAGTTCTGCATTGGGAGTTGAGCAAGTTTTCTTTACTACCTTGGAGCGGCAATACATAGGAAAGAAAGCGGTAGAATTGCAGGAATTCCACTGGATATTGTTGACTAAAACTAAAACTGGTTGGCGTTTAGTGATGATGTTTTCTCAAATTGGTTCTTATTCAGGACAGCAGCCAGTATCTCCGCCACGCGATAGTAGTAACGGCACTGTTGCCCAAGGAGTTAAAACCTGGTTACGCGATTGTCAAGCTGGAAGTGTACGTCATAATAATTCGTAATTAATAATTCGTAATTCGTAATTACCACATAACTAAAGTCGGAGAGAAGTTGGATAGCAGGTTTCCTCGGCTCCAAACTTCGGAGGGCTTGAAACAAGTGAATTTATTAATTACGAATTACGAACTACGAATTACGAATTATTCGGTCAATAAAACCTAATTCTAAATCTTCGTAAATTAGGAGAATATTAAATAATGTCTAAAATACTTACTCAAATTATTTATGAACAGGATTATCACTTGTGGCTAGAAACTACGTTGAAACAGTTGCAAGAACGAGATTTAGAGCATCTTGATTGGGATCATTTGATTGAGGAGATTGAAAGATTGGGTAATGAACAGAAACACAAGCTTGAAAGTTATCTACTGCAACTTCTCAAACATTTGCTTTTGTATCAACATTGGAGTCTTCCTGAATGTAAAAATCATTGGGAAGTGGAAATTGATAATTTTCGGGTGGAATTTAGGAAATTAACCAAATCTAAAAACCTCTACAACTATCTGCTCACGGTACTTGAAGAAGTCTACATTGATGCGCTACGACAAGCAAAAAAGAAAAGTGGATTGAATTGTTTTCCACAAACTTGCCCTTATAGCATTGAGCAAATTTTAGATGTGGATTATTTACCACCATTTATTTATTGATAAGGTGTATAAGTAAGAAAATTGAAGAAGAATTCAGAAGTCAGAATTCAGGAGTCAGAATCAAGACGCTCGCGGACTCGCTAACGCTGCGCTATCAGTCGGGGATTCAGACCCGCGACTGAATTGTTGCACCACCAAATTTTCAATTTGGTGGGGGTGCAAAAACGCCGATTATTCATCCGCCAGTCATACAGAATACCCAACTGAATTCTGACTCCTGACTCCTGAATTCTGTTCGATAAGTAAAAAAATTTTTGATGAATAAACTCAAAAACTCTATTGATAAGAGCTTTAACTAGTTCCGTGGGTTTAAGTCCCCCGGTTCAATAAAAATTTTGTTTTGTGTTGGGGTTAAATCCCCATTACAAAACAAAATTTACGAAAGCGTTGCGGGGCGAAGCCCATTACGAATTATGAATTACGAATTACGAATTACGAATTACGAATTACGAATTATTTAAGAGCTATTTATTACTTTGAAATCCTCTTGCGCGGTATAGCCCTTAAAGGTAGGCAAACTTCCAGCACAGTGGACTAGTACAACGGGCGCGGAAATAAACATACCATTTTAAATGGCGCAAGAAGCTCGGAATACAATTATGCGTGAATGCGTGAATGTGTGAATGCGTGATTTTTAACTTCTGCCTTGCGGTACTAGCTTGTATCAGTGTAATTGCGCCTATATCTATGGGAAGATTTTGAGGATAAATAGCTGATAAATAGCGAAAAAAAAGCAGACATTATTTAAAAACGAAGGCTGGCTTGAATTTAATCGTTGTGACTCCCGTTTTTTGGCGATAACATGTAAATAAGTTTACTTCAAGCTTCTCAAACCGCGTTTGGCGTCATTTTTTTATGGAGATTCAGTTAATCAATATCGGTTTTGGTAACATTGTGTCTGCCAATCGAGTAGTTGCCATTGTCAGTCCAGAGTCTGCCCCGATTAAGCGGATTATTACCGATGCACGGGACAGGGGTCAACTGATTGATGCAACTTACGGTCGGCGGACTAGGGCCGTAATTATCACCGATTCCAGCCACGTAATTCTGTCAGCGATTCAGCCGGAAACGGTAGCGAATCGCTTTGTGATTTCCCGCGATCATCAAACTGTAGATAATTGATTAAGAGTGGATTAACAATTTCACTTCTATTTGCACCACATCAGCAGTACTATGTGAATTAGACAAGTTTTCTGTCACCCTTGCTACAAATTCTTTAGTCACTAGTACAGCGCGGCGTAAATAAGCCACCCATTTGAAATGTCTAAAACCCTTACGGAACAGTAATTACGAATTACGAATTACGAATTACGAATTACGAATTACGCAAAGCGGTACTAGTGGACTTGGCCAGGAACACAAGACTAATGAATAATATCTATTGATTGATTCACAGATTGAGGGGATGATGCCAGTTTTACCCATCCAGAGTATTGCTACTACCGAAGAACGCTTACATTTAGGCAGGTTGATTGTCTTAACTGGCCCCAGTGGGGTCGGTAAAGGCACTTTAATGCGATCGCTCCTAAAACGTCATCCAGAACTGTATTATTCCGTATCCGTGACGACTCGTTCTCCCCGTCCGGGAGAAATCGATGGCAAAGATTATTACTTTATCAGCCGCAGTAAGTTTGAACAATTACTTGCTGAAGGTGAATTTTTAGAATGGGCAGAATTTGCTGGGAACTATTATGGCACTCCCCGTGAAGCTGTAATTAACCAAATTCATTTTGGCAAGTTGGTAGTGCTAGAAATTGAGTTAGAAGGAGCAAGACAAATTCGTGCTTCCTTCCCCAGTGCCTTCAGCATTTTTATTTTACCGCCTTCTTTTGATGAATTAGAGAAACGGATACGCGATCGCGCCCAAGACTCTGAAGAAGCGATCGCCCGTCGTCTACTCCGCGCCCAAGAAGAAATTAAAGCCGCAAATGAATTTGATATTCAAATCGTTAATGACGATTTTGAAACTGCTTTAAATGACATTGAAACGGTTTTGTTTAAATAAGTTAGGAGTTAAGAGTTAGAAGTTATGAATTTAAACTCCTAACTCCTGTACAGACGCGATTAATCGCGTCTGTACTGCTACTCCTCATTTCTAAATTAACCAAATAAACCCTGAATTACTCCCAGGTTACTAGTCAAAAAGTAAGCAACTACTGCACCACCAATACCACCAATTAAGAAAGAACTGGCAAAGTTGTTCCAGCTTTCTTTAGAGTTAAAAGCATCTACCGGAGGGTTGGGTACGGTAACGCTAGGAAGTGCTTTGGGTGGATTGCTACTGGCATACAGAGATAGTCCCGCCGTAAGAACAACAACCAAGCCAATGGCTGCCAATAACCCAGCTAAGTTTGCATTATCTGTATCCCGCAGTGGCCCCAATTTGGCAAAGGGGCCAAATATCCAGTAACCATGAGCCATACCAACTTCTAGCCCGCGTCTGGCAGGAGTTATACCAGGACGATAAGCTGGCAAGTTATTAATGAACCACTTGCTCAAAGGAGAAGCATTAATCGGGGTTTCTAGATTACCCTTCTGCGGATCGCGAAATGCGGGAAAAACAACTTCCCGATTTCTGGGATCGCTGGGAAGATTCTTTGATGCATCTACTGCTTGTGCCATATTTTATGTTCGCCTCTAAATTAAAATGGTGGCATTTTTATATTAATAATAATTGTAGCTAAAGATGGCTTTTGCTTAATAAGTTTAGAAAAATTAATTTAGCTACTTTAAAAACAGTGAAACTCGCGATCTGTAAACAGTATCACGAGTTTCAAAAAACTATTTTTGCTGCGTATTTTAGTGATAATTCTGCCTAAATAAGCTGAATATATCAACTACACAATATTAGGCAAAAAACAAGACATTCATTCAACTGTCCTAAATCCCATTTTCCACTTATGGCAGTGGGTGGAAAAGTAGATCGGGGAAAAAGCGATTGAACTCAATCAAGATACCGGCTGTGATGAACAGCCATATCGTAGTTGCCACTGGCGCTGTAGTAATAAACTTAACCAAATAGGATGATTGGTTCTCTTTGTCTGCCATGAATTTAGTCTCCAAAACAATTAGTTAAGCTGATTTAGCGTGGGGAAATGGGAATTTCTGTATCCTTGGCTGTTAATTTTCCAGACAACAACTCTTGGAGTGCTGCTACTGGCCAAGTAAAGCCTGACGCTATTATGGGTAATGCCAAACCAAGATCGATTTGGATTTCTTTTTGTTCAGTGTTCGGATCTTTTTTGACCGCTTGCAGATAGGCACGACCTACCCAGCCAATCCAACCAGCAATATATAGAAACAGAATGCTGGGGATCAAAAAGTCACCAGCATGATCTAGACGGCCATCAACAATCAAGTGAGGGTAACCCTCAGGGCCGCATAGCTCTTGAGAATAACGCTCAAACCGCTTTCTCCCAGATTCAGGATCAGCGGTGGTATTACGGGCATTAGCAGCTAGCTGTTGAAAAGCGGGATTATCCTTGCACGGTGTCAAATTAGCCCCTAAAGCTTTTGCTGGGGAGGCAAAATTGAACCAAAGACAAATCGCTAAAATCAAAGCAAACAATCGTCGCATAGAGTTGTTTCCTTTTACTACAAAACAAAAAGTTTTATGTACAAAACGAAGCGGCTTGTACAATGTTTATTTGCATAACTAGGAAGTCATCATACTCTTGGGTGGGAACCGAGTAAAGTTTAAGTAAATAAAAGTTAAAGCTTCTCAACTAAGATGAGTGGGGAGTGGGGAATGGAAAATGGGCAGTGCTGAGGATAATAATTGTTGTAGTAGGGTAGTTATGGAGTGCTGAGTATAAGAATTTTCATTGTCCGGTAGTAAACAAGCAAGATTTTGTTTGTGCTACTCAAAACTCAGGACTCATAACTCGGAACTCCCTACTCCCCAGTACAGACGCGATTAATCGCGTCTCTCCTACTCCCCACTCCCCACTCCCAATGACAACCGTTTTAGCAATAGAAACCAGTTGTGATGAAACAGCAGTCGCAATTGTTAACAATCGTAAAGTTTGTAGCAGTATTGTAGCCTCGCAAATTCCAGTCCATCAGCAGTATGGCGGGGTAGTGCCAGAAGTCGCCTCTCGTGAACACTTGGAAACGATAAATGTTGCGATCGCTCAAGCCTTAGAGCAAGCCCAACTAGACTGGGAGAAAATTGACGCAATTGCCGCCACTTCTGCTCCTGGACTTGTAGGAGCGCTGTTGGTGGGGTTAACTGCTGCCAAAACCCTGGCAATGGTACACAACAAACCATTTTTGGGAGTTCATCACCTTGAAGGTCACATTTACGCAACTTATTTGAGCGAACCAAGTTTAAATCCCCCTTTCTTGAGTTTATTAGTTTCTGGCGGACATACAAGCTTGATTTATGTCAAAGATTGTGGTAATTACGAAACGCTAGGACAAACTCGTGATGATGCTGCGGGTGAAGCCTTTGATAAAGTGGCACGATTATTAAAGCTGGGTTATCCGGGTGGCCCAATAATTGACAAGTTAGCACAACAGGGAAATCCCCAAGCCTTTGCTTTACCAGAAGGAAAAGTTTCTTTACCTGGTGGGGGGTTCCATCGTTATGATGCAAGTTTTAGTGGATTAAAAACGGCTGTATTGCGTTTAGTGCAGCAGTTAGAGAAAGATGGTGGACAAGTACCAGTGGCAGATATAGCAGCTAGCTTTCAGGAAACCGTCGCGCGATCGCTAACAAAAAGAGCGATCGCCTGTGCCCTAGACTATGGTCTAGACACAATTGCAATTGGTGGCGGTGTAGCAGCGAATAGCGGCTTGAGAAAAAACCTCCAAGCCGCCGCCGTTGAACATAACCTACGCGTCCTATTCCCACCTCTAAAATTCTGTACCGATAATGCCGCCATGATCGGCTGTGCCGCCGCCGAACATCTATCTCGTGGTCATACATCCCCCCTCACACTAAGCGTTGAGTCTAGGTTAGCCCTTACCCAGGTGATGAAGTTGTATCAACCTGTTGAGTAGTCATTTGTCATTAGTCATTTGTCATTGGTCATTTGTCATTTGTCATTTGTCATTTGTCAGGAGAGAAAAACTTTCTGTTTGCTCCAATGCCCAATGCCCAATGCCCAATGCCCTATGCCCTATGCCCTATGCCCTATAACTATTGACCGAATGTGATCAGCCACTGCATCCGGCTGTTCTAACATAGCCAGGTGTCCGCAATTAGGAATTTCCAGAACATTGTCACCACAATATTGGAACAGTCTGTGAAAGCTAGCTAAATGGCGCACATACTTGGGTTCCATAACCTTATCTTCGACACCAGCCAAAAAATAAACTGGTTGCTTCAATTGGGATACTAGTTCAGGTAAACGATTGATTTCTTCTTCAGTTGTGGAGTCTAACAGACTTCCCAGAGCCGCTTCTGGGTCAGCCACAACAAAATCTATTACCCGTTGACGTGCCCAATAGCGTCCCAAAGGACGAGCGACACTGGCTCTGGTAAACAGCAAATCAATCAAAGGTACTTGGGATAGCCAGCGCGGGCGGACTTGCAAAAATTTCTGACCCGCCGAGCGAAACTGCTCAAAGGCTTCTTTGAGGTAAATGCCACCGCCAGCGTTGATACAGATGACTCCCTTAACACACTCAGGTATTTGATCTGCTCCCCAAAGAGCGATCGTCCCACCCAAGGAGTGACCAATGAGCCAAGCACTGTTAATATTCAGCTGTTTCAGGAGAATTGCTAAATCCTGAGCATACGCAGCAGGAGTATAAAGAGAATCGATTGTTGAGCCAAGCGCACTACTGGAAATGGGCGTCAGGCTCAAAGACGTTTCTGCCCGACTAAAATCGGTTTTTACCTGAGACTGGGATTCACCAAAACCCCGCAAATCATAAGAAAGGCACTGCAAATCATCTGATAGACGGGAAATCACAGGTTGCCAATATCCACGGCTATTAAGCCAACCGTGGATAAATACTAAAGCATGGGGGCAGGAAGTGGGAGCCGTTAGCTCGTATGCGTGTGGAACGCCCAAGATTTCGATAGTTGCCATACTTATATCGTACCCCTAAGGGCGGGTGCGACTAAATACGGAGTGCGAAGAGTTAGGAGTACAGACGCGATTAATCGCGTCTGTACAGGAGTTGTTAATTTTTAACTCATAACTCCTAACTCCTAACTTTTTTCATTTATCCAGCAACCTCTGTCGCACCCCATCAGCAATTTTGTGACCCAGATATTCAGGAATAAGACTTTCATTGGGCCCCAACAAGTAGAGAATTAGCCGTGTACGTCCGCGCCAAACCAGTAAATTTGCATTGACTACCAGCAGGTCTTCCTGCCAGATGGCGTACATCACTTTGTAAAATAATCCTGGTTGATTATCGGCTTCAATCATTAGGGCAGGGAGATGAAAGACCGGATCTACATAGAACTCAGTTTGTACCTGCTCTAAGCCAGTATCAAGATTGAATTCTACTGCCAGCATCTCTTCTACCTCAAACCGACCTCCTAAAGCTTCGCGAATAGCACGACAGACATTTTCTGCGGTTTTCTCGGTCAAGGCTTTACTACCACGAGATACCAACAGTTTAATAAAAACTAACATTGGCGGACGGATCTGACCGTATAGACTCAGACCGTGAATAGTCAACCCATAAGCTGCTAGTACACCAAAAATATCGCTGAGAAGAAAAGACTGGTTGCGGTAAGCAAAATGCAGGGCACTTTTGCTACCTTCAGGTTTTAACTCAATAACAGCACGTCTAGTTTTATAGAGACGGTAGGCTAGCCGCAAATTTTGCAGTTGAATCTCACTGCTGACGAATTGCTCATAAAACTGGGGAAACGCTCGGTTAAAGCGTTTTAGGAGTTCCAGTGTCGAAGATTTTAAACCAGAAGCCATTGTTAAGGGTAAGACTCGCTTGCTTTCATCACTTGGGGACTAGAGACTGGGGAGAATTTTCTCAAATACTCAATGTCTTGTATACAATTCACTCCTAAGCTAACGTGCATTTAGCTCTATACGAGCAATTGCCAGGATTAGGTTTTTCCATTTTGAATTTTGAATTACAGCAGTTTGCTTTTTAAGCGAGGTACAAAATGCAAGACTCACGCCTCAGATATTCAGACTGCCTCAAAACCCGCAGCTTTCTACTTCATGCAAAAGAAAACTGCTGTATTTATATCCTTACCCTTTTGGTGAATTTCTCCTAGCCTCTACAACAAAATGCTAAAGTTGAAAATGATTGGTGTGAAACACGCCCTAACTAGCTGTTACCATTGCAAATCCCGAAAACAACCGAAAAAATTTGAGTGTAAAAGGGTAGTAGATGGGGGTAGCTATGTTAGACGTGAATCAACACTCCTGAGAGTGGAAACCAATTCAGTTATACTACCCGAACCACGTTGGCATGGGTTTTTGGAAAACTTGGTTTAGTACTCCTGAATCTGTAGCGCCTAGTAGGACAAACCCCTTTGAAGAATATAGAGCCGATGCTGCGGGCAACTCCAACTCCAGCAGTCTGAGCGAAGCTTCTTCAAAGGAGACTCGCATCGTCTTCAGTACGGAACGAGACATTGACCTGTATGAGCTAGAAGAACTCTGTGATGCAGTTGGTTGGTCGCGTCGTCCTCTAAGAAAAGTGAAAAAAGCTATTGAGCATAGTTTTCTTGTCGCCTCAATGTGGCAGGTAAGAGGAAACCAAAAGCGGCTCATTGGTTTTGCCCGTGCTACCTCAGATCACGCGTTTAATGCCACTATTTGGGATGTGGTGGTTCACCCAGACTTTCAAAGTCAAGGACTGGGCAAGGCACTGATGAAATACGTTCTCAAAAAACTTAGGAGTGAAGAAATTAGTAATGTCACTCTCTTCGCCGACCCCCATGTTGTAGATTTCTACCGAACTATGGGGTTTATGGCTGATCCGGAAGGCATTAAAGGCATGTTCTGGTATCCTCACTAGCGCTTAATCAAAATAAAACCCGATTTACGCAATAAAATCAGGTTAAATAGTGAAAATCTATGATTTTGATGTGGTTTTGCTTTTTTTCTGCCGATGAAGGCGCAAGTATCTATTTTGTAAAACTAAGTCGGCAAAAAACCTTTATCAGTTAAGACTTACGCAAAATATTTCTCAAACTCTGATTTCTCCGTGCCCTCTGTGCCTGGAGCGGTAGCCGGAGGGCAAGCCCTCCGGGTGACGCTCGTACCTCTCTACGAGACGCACTCGCGAACGCTTTCGCTGCCCTAACAGCAGTCGCTCATGGGGGAAACCCCCTTCTCTACGAGACGCTACGCGTTGGCGTTAGCCTCTCCCAATGTGAGAAGACCGCGCTGCTTCACCGCTTTGCGTCTACGTTATTCCGTAACTCATGCGTAAGTCCTATCAGTGAAACAATGTAATCTATCTTGTCTTTGGCAAAGGATAAAAAAGATTAGCATAAACGGTCTAATGTGATATAGTTACCTTAATGCTTTTGGTAAGGCGCGATCGCTTTGATGGGATAAAACCAAACCACAAAAAGCAGATAAGTCGAAACGGGATGTAGCGCAGCTTGGTAGCGCGCCTGCTTTGGGAGCAGGATGCCGCAGGTTCAAATCCTGTCATCCCGATTTTTTAAATAATTAATATGCTTAACAGCTAAGGCCGATTGGCTAAGGCTCTGTTGCTAAGATGTGCAATTAATTTGTACATTTTTACGGATAATAACAAATTGCCTGTTATAGTGTTAATTTGGCTGTTGAAGCCTAACAGGCAAATTTCGTCTTTATGCAGTAAGATATTCCTGACACTAAGCTTTGTGTAGATTTGAGAAAATATTAAAGCAAGCGCGATGGAACGATTGATTAAGTAATAGCGTCACCCGATATTAGAGAAAGCCGATAAAATGGCATTTATCATCTCCAATGTCAAGAGACAGAGAGACTTTTGACGGTTTGAAAAGACATAATAATAGGCATCTACAGGATTTCGTAGTGAATAACAAAACGAAATCGATAAAAACACAAATTTAGCACAGTCGATTTTTCAAAATGCTACTATAGCAACCCTAAATAGTTGCGGAATATTGGATTTTGACCGTTGACGGTTAACACCCAACCTCAACGCGCACAATGAATTTTTCACAATTTAAATAGATTGCTATATAACTAAAGCTAGTTGGTGCTGTGCAACATCCAACCATTTGTTTAATTTAATTGGACTATTAATGCGAGGAGCAGTCATGAAATCATTTATTCGCTTGGGCGCAACATTGGGTTTAGTAGGGAGTACCCTGCTGGGGACTGTTTTTCTGGGAAATGTTCCAGTGCTGGCATTGCCAGAACAACAAATAAAAGAAAAATTGGATGCTGTACCAGTATATTTGATTACAAATGATAAAGGTATACCACTGAGTCGTACCCTGTCAGAAGGTCAAAATGGTCAAAAAGGGGGTGCTTCGGTAACAGATGTTTATCTAAGTCACCAAGAGGCTCAAGCCTTTATTACCGAGTTGCGGAATGTTAAAGGCAAAGATCCAAAGATGGAAGAATTGGTGAAAAGCGTACAGGTGACAGCACTGCCTTTAGGAGTCATTTATCAGCAACTGCAACAAACAAAAAATCAGCCCAACCGTCTTGTATTTGCCTTTAAACCTGGAGATCAAGACATTCGGGGGGCAATGGACTTGCTGCGCCAAAGCGGTCAGAAGGTAGAGCAGTTTAAGAGCGTACCTGTTTTTGCTGTCCGATTTGCACCAGATAAAGGATATGTATCAGTTAACCTGACAGCTAATAATCAGCGGCTTATTCCTCTATTTTTGAGTAAGCAAGACGCACAAGGTTTATTGAGCCAAGTTAAGCAAAAAAATCCCAAGGCTGACATTCAGGTACTAGAAGTAGATGGAGTTATCGATGCTTTACAAAAGAAAAACGATGAATGGCTCAAACAAGTGGTTCTAGTGCCTTCCCAAGAGTCAAGAGAGTATATCATCAGGACGCAACCTAATAACGCACCCAAGACCCCCGCAACCAATCGCAACAATTCACGTCCTCCGGCCGCACCCAAAAAATAAGCATCCCTAGCATTACCACATGGCGGATAAACAGCCAAGGGTAGTTTCTGGTTTACAACTATGGCAGTGGCGCAATACTGCTCACCAAGCAGCGATCGCCACTGATGTCCCACCAGCCGAGGTAGATTGGCTGCTCCTAGAAGTTGCTGGGTTAGACCGCTTGGCACTGCGTTTGGAGTCTTTTAAAAACTGGCCCCAAATTCACCTGCAATTGCCTCTAGAAGAGTTAGATCGTTTGTGGCAAAGGCGATTAAATGACCGCTTACCAGTGCAGTATATTGCCGGAGTTACACCTTGGCGTAACTTTCAAATTGCAGTGTCAAGTGCGGTTTTGATTCCCAGACCAGAGACAGAATGCTTAATTGATTTAGCTTTAGCATCTGCTAGTAATGGCTCAGGACACTGGGCTGATTTAGGCACTGGGAGTGGAGCGATCGCACTGGGATTAGCAGATGTCTTGCCAGCAACAATTCATGCTGTTGATTACAGTTTAGAAGCTCTGGCGATCGCCCAAACCAACGCTCGTAATTTAGGTTTTGCTGACCGGATTAAATTTTATCAAGGTTCCTGGTGGGAGCCACTGACATTCTTAAAAGGTCAGTTCAGTGGTATGGTGTCGAACCCCCCTTATATACCCACCAGTACCTTACCTACCCTGCAACCAGAAGTAGTTAACCATGAACCACATCTAGCTTTGGATGGTGGCACTGATGGCTTAAATTGCATTCGCCATTTGATAGAAATTTCTTCCAGCTATTTGCAACCTGGTGGCGTGTGGTTAATTGAGATGATGGCAGGACAGGCGGATGCAGTGCGAGAACTTTTACAAAATCAAGGTAGCTATTGTAAAATTCAAATTCACGCTGATTTAGCTGGAATTGAACGCTTTGCCGTAGCTTATAAAAGTTAGGAGTGATGAGTTATGAGTTATGAGTTATGACAATTCCTCACTCGTAACTTCTGTACAGACGCGATTAATCGCGTCTCTACTCTTAAATTTGTAAACATGACACAAGTTTCTTTAACAAATCTAATAGCTGGCGCACGCGCTGGCTTGTTGGTGAGCTTTCCCACCGATACTGTTCCTGCACTTGCAGCGATACCAGAAAAAGCAGGATTAATTTTTGCGGTGAAGCAACGCAGTCAAGACAAACCTTTGATTTTGATGGCTGCTAGTGCTAAAGATTTGTGGCTGTATATCAAAGGTAGTGAGGACGAGTATAAAGTTTGGCAAGAAGTAGCAGACAGATATTGGCCAGGAGGGCTGACATTAGTGTTGCCAGCGAGCGATCGCCTACCAAAAGTTATGAACCCTATTGATCATACGACAATTGGGATTCGAGTCCCAAACAGTGCGATCGCCCAAACTATTTTGGCGCAAACAGGCCCACTTGCTACTACTAGCGCCAATTTTTCTGGTCAGCCGCCTTTGCAAACGATGGCAGAAATTGAGGTTCAGTTTCCCAAGGTTCTGACTTTAGATTACCAGAGTGAAATATCAGGGGTGGGTGTACCTTCCACCGTTGCTAAATGGACAGGAATAAATTGGCAGATTTTGCGGCAAGGTGCGATAAAGTTAGATATTTCGAGTGATAACCAAATATAGGTCGCTATAATGTTGTCTTCCTGGTTTTAGCAACAGAGAAATCTGGAACTTTAGTTTGCGCTGTTGTGGTCAATTAACAAGTTAATAATTGCCAAATTATGAATTGGAGCAACTGGATATATCTAGGAGCAGGAATAGCACTAGGTATGATTTTCCGTCAGTTATTTGCGCGATGGCTACGCCCAGAGCAGGCATCGCCTAATGTTTCATCTAGCTCATCTCCAGTAGCGCCATTAGATCAAGAAGATATGCTACCAATATCGCAACAGCTACAGCAAACGCAGCTGGCATACCTTATGGCAAGGGAAATGAGCCAGTTTAAAGCTGGTTTTTTGGCGCGGACTACCCATGAATTGCGATCGCCCCTCAGTGGTCTGATAGGCTTGCATCAGTTAATTTTGTCGGATCTGTGTGAAGATCCGGCTGAAGAGCGAGAATTTATTGCCCAAGCTTACGAGCGAACCCTGAAGCTACTCAAGCTGATGGATGAAATTCTCAGCGTTGCCAGAACTGAACACGGTACTAATAAATTAGATATTCAGCCCAGACCGTTAGCACAAGTTTTGGAAGATGTTCATAAATTAACTTATATGCTGGCGGCCAATCGCAATTTTCCCTTGGAATTGTTACCCGCCGACCCAGAAATTTATGTTTTGACAGATTACCTCTGGCTCCGCCAAATATTGATAAGTTTAATAGATACTGCCATTACTCAAATGGAGGAAGGCAGCATCTGTATTTCTAGCAGCACAGTACCTACAAGTAATTGTGTACACATTTGGTTGGATGTACCAACCCATGCCATACCTTGGAGCGAAGCGATTGATTTGATTAAATCTGAAGATCAGCCGATCCAGATTGACCAAGGAAACGCTGCTCTTTCCCCAGGAATGAAGCTATTAATCAATCAGACTCTGGTGGAAGTTATGGGAGGAAAGTTAGAAATCCTGCCCTCGACGATTGCGAAGGAATCACATCAAGAGATTAGCAGATTACAAATCTCTATCCCCCTAGTGATTCCTGAAGCTGAACTTTTGTAGGAGGAACGAAAGCAAGGTTAGGTTGGTTGCATAACACCATCGTAGTCGTGGTGTTGGGTTGAAAACCAATCTTTTCGTAGAAACCCTGCTGGTGAGTAGTCATCAGGTAAACGCGCTCAACCCACTTCATGCGGGGATGACTCAAAACGGTTTCTACTAATTTACTTCCCAGCCCACTACTTTGATACTCTGGATGAATCACAACATCCCAAATTGTGGCGCGATAGATGCCATCAGATGTTGCTCTAGCAAAGCCAATGAGTCGATCGCGAAGGCAAACGGAAATCACTGGCTCACTGTTGGCAATGGCTATACCTAAATCTTCAATACTGCGACCTTTTGCCCAGAAAGCTGAAACGTTTAACAGTTCTTGGAGTTGGTAAAGGTCAATTTCAGACTTGCGTTCGCTAAATTGAATCTGAGACTCGTTCATGTATGGCATCCAGTTTTGGCAATACCTTTGTATGGTTAAGTCATATTTTGCAAGAAAATATATTCAACGAGAAAGAAAGTTTAATGCAATACAGTTCAGTTAAGCATTTATTTCTTCTCTCAGTGCCGCGCCAGTTGCTTCAAGTCTCTTAACCGCAAGGGCGCACTGGCTTCTCTGCGCCTAATAAGGTTCGTTAAAAAACTTGACTTTGCCAAAAGGTTTTAGCCTTAACTGAACCGTATTGAAGTTTAATGACAAACCCACTTCCATAGAGGATGAGTTGGCCCCTGCTGACGTATCCGATAAACTTGTGTTTCTAAACGTTGTTTTTCCTGCTGTGGTAGTCCGAGTAAGATATTTCGACTTTGCCAAACTAAAACAGCAGCAGTCATTCCAATACAAAAGGCTAAACCGAAGGTAGACAGTGGATGGTAGAAGAGTCCATATCGCACCGCTACCCAGGTAAAATATTGTTGCCACAGAGAAATTTCTGCACGTAGACCCCACAAGCTAACAGGCGCAATGGTGAGCCACAAAAAGCCGACAAACAGCCACCTGCCATATATTGTCAGCTGGTGTAGCCTTTGTACTTGTTGAGCAAACGATGGGTCAGATTTTTCCAAGTCTGGGCCAGTAATCAATGGTTCTTCCGGTTGATCCATAGGGGAATAAAATTCCAAAGCATAGGTGAGCAATTCAAAATCAGTAAACCAATTGTGAAATGCACACAAGTTTAACTATCCTGGGAACTGGTAGATGTATCAATCGGCTCTAAGCTGTCTACCACTTGAGATTGACCCCTTTCTCGCCACCAAGTAAGGAGAGTACTGGCGATGAAAATACTTGAATAAGCTCCCATCGTGAAACCAATAATCAAAGCTAAAGAAAAGTTTCTCAGTGTTTCTCCGCCAAATAGAAAGATCGCAGATAATGTTAGCAACACGGTTAAGGTCGTATTGATTGATCTTGTCAGGGTTTGGTTAACCGCATCATCTACAATTTCGGCAATTGGCTGTTCAGGATTGATTTTAATGGTTTCCCGAATGCGATCGTAAATCACCACTGTGTCGTTGACTGAGAAACCTGTGATGGTAAGTAAGGCGACGATAAAAAGGCTATCTACTTCGATACCCGCCACCAAACCCAAAATTGAAAAAGCCCCTACCGTGATCAAGATATCGTGCAATAGGGCAACGATCGCAAACACCGCATAATCCAACTGGAAGCGGAAGGTCATATAGATAGTAATACCGATGAAGGAAACTATCAGAGCCAATACCCCGGATCTAAACAGTTCTTTTCCCAAGGTGGGGCCAACGGAGTCAATTTGGTTTTTTTGCGGATCAAAAACACCAATTTGTTCGCTTAAAGCATTTTGCAAGTTGGTGCGCTGATCGACACTTAAATCTTTTGACCGAATTAATACACCATTTTCTGCCCCATTTTCCGAGACAAGTTGGATGCTGCTATCACCAAGTCCCTGTGCTTTTGCGACTTCCCGAACAGCGTTGATATCAATTGGTTTGTCGCAGTTACCGGGTTTGGTGCAATCTCGGACAAACTGCAACCGTGTACCACCGATAAAGTCTAAACCGGGACGTAGGGGGGAGCGAATATTGGGTTGTTGCCAAGAAATCACCATTGAGATGATACCGGCAAGAATAATAGCAGCAGAAATAGCCCACCAAAGCGATCGCGATTTGTTTATACTCAGTTTCATTGAGCCACCTCTGCCTTCTTCGACACTGGCAGGTTTGGACAGAAAAGTTCTGTCTTCCGCAAAGAAGGAATTGAAATTGCCAAAAACAGCAATGTCCGACTACAGGTAATTGCGCTAAACATACTCACACCCACTCCCAAAGCTAAGGTCAGTGCAAAGCCTTTGACTAAACCAGACCCCAGCCAAAACAGGGCAGCACAAGCAATCCATGTAGTGACATTGCTATCTAAAATACTAGAAAATGCTCGGTAAAAACCAGATTCCACAGAACGATACAAAGATTTACCAGCCCGCAATTCTTCCCGCGTCCGTTCAAAAATTAGCACGTTGGCATCAACCGCCATCCCAATACTGAGGATAAAACCGGCAATTCCCGGCAAAGTTAGGGTGACACCCAATAAAGCAAAGGTTGACCAAGTTAAGAGGGAGTAGATCACTAGTGACACATCCGCAATCAGTCCTGGTAATCGATAATAAAACACCATGAATATTAATACTAAAGTTAAACCACCGACCCCAGCATAAATACTGCTTTGAATACTATCTTTACCCAAAGTTGCCCCTACTGTCCGCCTTTCTGCAATTTCTACTGGTACGGGTAATGCACCACCACGTAGCTGCACGCCTAAATCATTGGCTTGTTGTGCGGTAAACCGTCCTGTAATTATGGCAGAGCCACCACTAATACCTGCGGTGGCAAATTCTATGCCCACGGTAGGAGCGCTGATCAGTTCATTGTCTAGAAAAACACCAATGCTACGCCCAGTACCAGCAAGATTTTTTGTCAAATTGGCAAACAGTTGACCACCCTGTTGGTCGAAGCGAATGGCAACATGCCAGTTGTCACCTTGACTGGGTTCACCATAGGCATCCTTGAGGTATTTGCCAATTAGCGGTGGATTGGTGCTTTCAAACAATTCTGCGATCACTTGATTATTTGAAAGCAAATCTTCTTGATTCTTGACAATTGCTGTTTTGTCAGTACTCTTTCTCAACTCTTCTTGTTTGACTTTCAATTCGGCTCTAGATGTTTGAAAAGCAAACAGTTGGGTTTCTGTATTCGGCTTTTGGGTGCGAAATTCTAACTGCGCCGTACCGCCTAGCACCCGTTCGGCTTGCTCTGGGTCATTAACTCCTGGTAGTTGCACCAATATTTTATCTGCGCCCACTGTTTGGATCAATGGCTCAGAAACACCCAGACCATTAATCCGACCTTCGACAACTTTCTTTACACCTTCCAATTCTCGTTCGGTGATTTGGGGAATATCCGCTGATGGTTTCACCTGAATTGTGAGCTGTGAGCCTCCGCGCAAGTCCAGCCCAAGAGGTATCGGAATTGTAGCAATCACCGTAATAGCGGCGATTATCAGGACTAAAATCAAAATTAATAGCGATCGCTGTCTTTGCATACCATAACTCGCAACTGACAAAGGCTATAATAGCGCTCTTTTGAGGAGTTATGAGTTAGGAGTTATGAGTTAGGAGTTGTGAATTAGGAGTTGTGAACAAAAATGTAAATGTTTGGGCTTTGGTTGCTAATTTGTTGAGAGTTAGGAGTTTTGTGAATTAGGAGTTAGGAGTTGTAAATTCAAGATTAAATTCTTAACTCCTCACTCCTAACTTTTAACTCCTAACTTTTAAACTCGCAAAGCTACCATTTTTTCCACAGCTTCCACTATTTGCTCTGGTTGGATGATTGTTAATCGCTCCAGGTTGCCGTTGTAAGGCGTGGGGATATCTTGGGAAGAAAGGCGCAGTACTGGTGCATCCAATTCATCAAATAAGCGATCGTTTATTGAGGCAATAACTTCTGCTCCAATACCCGCAGTTCGCATCGATTCTTCTACAACAATGACTTTATGGGTTTTACGTACTGATGCACCAATAGTATCAAAATCTAATGGCTTGAGAGATATTAAATCGATAACTTCTGGATCATATCCTTGTTTTTCAAGAGTTTTTACTGCTTGTAGCACATGATGCCGCATCCTTGAATAAGTAATAATTGTGACATCTTTCCCCTCACGCACCATTTCTGCTTTATCCAGAGGTAGCAAGTATTCTTCTTCTGGTAAATCTTCTTTCAAGTTGTAAAGCAGAACGTGTTCAAAGAACAACACGGGGTTATCATCGCGGATAGCGGATTTCAGTAGTCCTTTAGCGTTTCTTGGTGTGGAGCAGGCAACAATTTTCAACCCTGGCACAGCTTGGAAGTAAGTTTCTAGTCGCTGGGAATGTTCTGCGCCTAGCTGCCGTCCCACACCGCCAGGGCCGCGAATTACCATCGGAATTTTAAAGTTACCGCCAGAAGTATAGCGCAGCATCCCAGCGTTGTTGGATATTTGGTTGAAGGCGAGCAGTAAAAAGCCCATATTCATGCCTTCAATTATGGGACGCAACCCTGTCATCGCTGCTCCCACTGCCATCCCAGTAAAGCTATTTTCGGCAATGGGGGTGTCTAGAATGCGGAGTTCACCATATTTCTGGTACAGGTCTTTGGTAACTTTATAGGAACCGCCGTAGTGTCCGACATCTTCACCGAGAACAAATACACTGGAATCACGCGCCATTTCTTCATCAATGGCTTCCCGTAAGGCGTTGAAGAATAATGTTTCTGCCATTTAGACCTTTTAGTACGATTATAGTTTTAGAATTTTATCGTGCTGCTGTCGCAAATACGGTGAGCGATCGCACTAGTTAGAGATTGGGTTTTTTAAACGAACCGCCCCAAGCATAGAGCGAGTAATTGCCATAACTATATCAACAGCTACTTTATTTAGATTTTAGAGGTTTTATGAGCTTTATGAGCGATCGCCTCCCCTCTTGAAAAACCCGTTCTGCAGCAGCGCGAGTGGCATTTTGTTGAGTGGTTCCTGGTTGCTGTGCTATCTGCAACCCTCGGTTTCTCGGTGTCGCCCCCACAGCATCAGCAAGCATTACCGCACTCAGCAATAAAGTTAAACTGTAGCGGGTAAATCTTGGTAGCAAGCACCAGAAAATCCTCTGAGACTTTGCACTCCTCATCATTTTTAGCCTCAATCAGTGATTATTGACAGCCTTATTCCTGCCGGAACCAATCCCGCATATTAGTAAATTATTTAATTGTCCTCAGGGATATTGCTGAAACTTTATATTGATTTTATGGGTGCGGTCAAAGTTTACGGTTCTGGTTTCTGTTTTTGCAACGAACTCCCTCGGCAAACCCTCATTTTATCGTTCTCACGCTTCCTCCCAGAAGATAAGTCAGGAGAAAAAGTATATATTGCCTAATTACAAGCAATTCTTGTCTACGTCCCAGCTAAATGGCATAAATAAAAGGATAAAATCGAATTAGACTCAAATATGAAAATTAAGAACACAGCTATTATTGCCAAAGTAACGGCTGATGGAAAGCTAGAAATTCCTCCAGAAGTGTTAGCACAGCTTCAGCCCTGTACTGAGTATGAAGTCTCAGTTATAGAAGATGAGATAGTTTTCAAAAAAACTTATAACCGATTAACACTAAAAAAATTAAGAAAACGAGTGAAAGAGGCTGGTTCAGATATAAATCAAGCAAAGCTTGAAGAAATCAGCCAAATAGTTAAATAAGTTAGACAAGAACTTTGGACTGATATATTAGGTATTCATTATAATGCGATAAAGGAGTAAACTTATGCAGACAGATCCAATTATCAGAGTCACTGATGAAAAGCAAATAAATCTCCCAGCAGAAATTGAATCTCAACTGATACCTGGTGATGAATACAGAGTAATTCTAAAGGAAAATTGTATTGTTTTAGAAAAAATTACTCAGCAAAATGTAGATTTAGATGATTTTTTACAAAGTATTGAACAATTAGAACCCGATCCAAATCAACCCACGCTAGAAGAAATTAGTGAAATTGTTAAGGATGTCAGACAGGAGTTATGGTCTAATCCATGAGAGTTATCCTTGATGTAAATGTTTGGATTTCAGCCTTGTTGTGGGGAGGTGTTCCTGGTAAAACCTTGCGTTTAGCAAGAAATCAACAAATTAATATATTTGCTTCTGAATTTTTATTATTAGAACTAGAAACAACTTTAAAACGTGATAAATTTCAACTACGACTACAACAAAGAGGTTATACGATTGAGGATTTGATTTCTGTAGTCAAGGGTTTATTAAATGATTGTCCAACTGTCTCTGTAGATGCTCCTCAATTACGCGATACAAAAGATAATTTAGTTTTGGCTGCGGCTGTTGCGGCAAATGCTGAAGCAATTGTTACTGGTGATTTAGATTTATTGGTGTTGATAGAATTTAACGGAATTCCAATTTTAACTCCGCAAGATTTTTTAAGTCGTTATTTCTTAGATTAAGTTTTAGCGTTGTTGTCTGAAGGTGTCTCCTGATATGTCATATAGTGATTTTACTTTAGAGAAAATTAAACAGAATTTTCAAATAAATACTATTGAGCAAACTAATATTTTTGCTAATATATCTGAGATAGAATCCAGTGATTTATTAAAAGAAATTCTTCAATATAATTTACCTATAGCTATTGCTAGCAATAGTGAAAAAGCTCGCTCTGAGATGATTATTTCTCCGATTTTACTAGATTTGAGACGACAATTAAATGACCAGATAAATTTGTTTTCTGGTGTTGAATTCAATGTTGATCCGGCACAAGGTTTAAATGGAATCTGTGATTTTATAATTACCCGTTCTCTAGAAAGACTAATTATCACTGCACCAGTTATTATTATTGTAGAAGCTAAAAAAGAAAACATTACTGCTGGTTTAGGACAATGTGTAGCCGAAATGTTAGCAGCAAGAATATTTAACGAACGAGCAGGTAATGAAAATTTGATAATTTATGGAACTGTCACAACTGGAAGTATTTGGCAATTTTTAAAATTAGAAGGTCAATCTATCCAGATTGATTTAAGTGAATATTATCTTAAAGATGTCAATAAAATTTTAGGGATCTTAGCTAGTGGTGTCCGCTAAAAAAATTATAATGAAGTAGCGATCGCATCCCTAAAACACCCGCTCAAAAGGTTTTTTCCGATAACGCCGATAAATATCAAAATCACTGTCCAAAGTAGCGATCGCAGCAATATCTAAACGCTCTGAAATGACAATCAAAGATAAATCTGCAAAATCCCCTGGTAAATCTCTGTACTGAGTATTCAACTCAGCAATGCGCGAAAAATCTTGCGGCAATAGTTGCTCACACTCATAGAGTTGTTTGGCAACATCTAGAAGAAAGTCGTTTTGTGTGCGCCAATCAAAGTTCAGCAACCACACCACTTCTGCAATACAAATAGGCGTAGTTACCAGCCTGGAAGTACAGTTTTCAAAGAAGCGACGCACCTGTTGGTGATACTGATCTCTGGCGCTGTAGTACGCAAACAAAAACCCGCTATCCGCGAGTATGAGCGGGTAGTAGGTCATGGGTGGCGCTTGTTCAGATATTGAGCGATCGCTTTTTTACGGTTTGAGCGTTCCGATAAATCCGTTGGTGCATCTTGTAGCAGATGTTCAGGGTGTCCACCCCGCCTCTCTACCAAAGTTTTACCCGCTTGTAAGGTTAGCCAGCGTTCAGCAATCAAGCGTCGGATCAATTCACTCTTTTCCGTTTGCTCGTGAGCTAAAATATCGGCTAGCTGCCGTTCTGTTTCTTCATCCAGCCTGACACTGAGCATAACTTTTATCATACTTGCAATACACGTATGACAAGTATAACGCGGATTAGTTAAATTTTGTTTGAATTTCGCACCAGCCAAACCCAAAATACAAATAATCTCACGCCCAAACACCAAAACACTACTCTGCGTTTTTGCGCTTCTGCGTGAGATTTCCCACTACCACTAAATTAGTATTCAATATGCCTAGCCTACTTTAACCATCGCGCCGCATCTTTGGCATGATAAGTCAAAATCAAATCTGCACCAGCCCGTTTAAACCCAGTTAAAGTTTCCAAAACCACTCGCTCTTCATCAATCCAACCATTGAGAGCCGCAGCTTTCACCATCGCATACTCACCAGAAACATTGTAAGCCGCAACTGGTAAGTTACTCGCTTCCTTCACCCGCCAGATAATGTCCATGTATGCCAAGGCTGGCTTAACCATGAGCATATCCGCACCTTCAGCGATATCCAATTCAATCTCTTTAATCGCTTCCTTGGCGTTACCTGGGTCCATTTGGTAAGTTCTTCTGTCCCCAAATTGCGGTGTCGAGTCTGCTGCATCCCGAAACGGGCCATAATAACCCGAAGCATACTTAGCAGCATAAGACAAAATCGGTGTATCTTGAAATCCGGCTTCATCCAAACCCACACGAATTGCCTGGACAAAGCCATCCATCATCCCAGAAGGCGCGATGATATCGGCACCAGCTTTTGCTTGAGAAACTGCTGTTTTTTTCAACAATTCCAGAGTAGGGTCATTTAAAACTCGTCCTGTTAAATCACCAACTTCTAAATAACCACAATGACCGTGACTAGTGTACTCACATAAACAAGTATCGGCAATTACAATCAAATCTGGCACTGCTGCTTTTACCGCCGTCGCTGCTTTTTGGACGATACCGCAATCATGCCAAGCGCCAGTAGCATCCACATCTTTATCAGCCGGAATCCCAAATAGAATAATAGAAGGAATTCCTAAGTCGTAAACTTCTTTTGCCTCTTCGACAATTTTATCTACCGAAAGTTGGTAGACTCCGGGCATCGATTTTACTTCGTTAGCGATTCCCTCACCCGGTACAGCAAATAGTGGGTAAATTAAATCGCTTGTTGTCAAAACAGTTTCACGAACCATCCGGCGCAATTGAGGATGAGTACGCAGACGACGGGGGCGATGTATAGGAAACATAAAATTTTATGAAGAAAAACAACGCAAATGGACACAAAACAAACCGTCACAAAAGCAGGCTAAAATTTTCCTGCCGTCAGACAGACTACAAACAGTGCTTAACTGTCCTTTGCCCTACTCTTAATCAAGTTGTGGGGCAATTTTGTATTCTACAGCTTGGTTGCATCTATCCGACGGGCTGGAAAAAAAACAACATAGTAAGCAATTCAAAATTCACGCATTCAAAATGATAAGACTGTCTGTTGGCAAAATCGTGGGGAATTGAGGGTTGAAATTTAAACGCATAGGCGCTTTGCCTTCCCGCAGGGTAGTGGCGCAGAGGTAAACGCAAAGGGATGCAGAGAATTCGCTACGAATTAATGAAATGTTGTACTTGGTAGCAAATAAATGACAATTACCAATGACCTTATGCCCCATGCCCTATGATAATTTGTATTAAAAAACTCGGAAAATATAGGGATAACGGAAGGGTATATCAGGATTGCTGAAAACTCCGATAAGTGCCCAAATTGTTAATCCCCAGTGTAATAGATATCCCAGACCGGCTAATGGCCCCAGCAATAATAGAGGTAACACTAACCAACCGAATAGAAAAAACAGCGCTCCCAGAATTCCTCCATAAAGCCAGACGTTGAAGTGGAAATTAATGGATTCTTTGGCGTTTTCTTTAACAACAGGATCATCAGATACGAACAGTATGGCAATAGGTATACCTACAGATACCAATGTCGTGCTGAGAAAAATGGCTCCATGAGACAAGGCGGATAAAAGCTTTCGCTTATCTGTGTCGTACATTGCTTTCTCCTATTTGGTCAGATTGTTGGTTATATTACGACCCTATCACGAGCATCGTTGTCTTAAGATTAAAAGACTTACTAGAGTCAAAAAAAAATTAAGCTAGCTAACAAACAAATACACTTATGTCTACTGAACTTCAGTCTGAACTTATTCAAGCAGTTGAACTTCGCCGCAACTTTGCGATTATTTCTCACCCTGATGCAGGTAAAACTACACTAACAGAAAAACTACTCTTATACGGAGGTGCAATTCACGAAGCTGGGGCGGTTAAGGCGCGACGGGCACAGCGTAAGGCGACCTCTGACTGGATGGCGATGGAACAACAACGGGGTATTTCTATTACTTCCACGGTGTTGCAATTTGAATACCGGGACTGCCAGATAAATTTATTAGACACTCCCGGACACCAAGACTTCAGTGAAGATACGTATCGCACCCTTGCCGCCGCCGATAATGCAGTGATGTTAATTGATGCGGCAAAAGGTTTGGAACCCCAAACCCGCAAATTATTTGAAGTGTGTAAGTTACGGGGTATCCCAATTTTTACATTTATCAACAAGCTCGATCGCCCAGGAAGAGAACCTCTGGAATTGTTGGATGAAATTGAGCAAGAACTGGGATTGCAAACCTATGCGGTAAACTGGCCGATTGGTATGGGCGATCGCTTTAAAGGTGTTTTTGACCGACACAAGCAACAAATTCACCTGTTTGAACGCAGCGCCCACGGCAGCCGAGAAGCCCGTGATACGATAGTGGAATTAGGCGATCCGAGAATAGAAGAGCAGCTAGAACAAAGCCTGTACTACCAACTGAAAAATGATCTGGAACTGTTAGATGGAGTTGGGCCAGAGTTAGATTTGCAGTTGGTACACGAAGGCAAAATGACTCCTGTGTTTTTTGGTAGCGCCATGACTAACTTTGGCGTAGAGTTGTTCCTCAAGTATTTCCTCGACTATGCCCTCAAACCCGGATCTCACTACAGCAGTGTTGGCGAAGTTCCCCCTACATACCCGGAATTTTCGGGGTTTGTCTTCAAACTGCAAGCGAATATGGACCCGAAACATCGCGATCGCGTCGCATTTATCCGGGTCTGCACTGGTAAGTTTGAAAAAGATATGATGGTGAATCACGCCCGCATTGGTAAAATCATCCGTCTGTCTCGCCCGCAAAAACTCTTTGCCCAAGAGCGAGAATCGATTGATGTGGCTTATCCTGGCGATGTGATCGGTTTGAACAATCCTGGTGTTTTTGCGATCGGGGATACAATTTACACGGGACAAAAGCTCGAATATGAGGGGATTCCGTATTTCTCGCCGGAACTGTTTGCATCTCTGAGGAATCCCAACCCCTCGAAGTCTAAACAATTCCAAAAAGGCGTTGCGGAATTGCGCGAAGAAGGTGCTGTGCAAATTATGTATTCAACTGATGAAGCCAAGCGCGATCCAATTTTGGCGGCGGTGGGTCAGTTGCAATTTGAGGTGGTGCAGTTTCGCTTACAAAATGAGTATGGTGTAGAAACCATATTAGACTTATTGCCCTACAGTGTCGCCCGTTGGGTTGAGGGTGGTTGGGAAGCATTAGAAAAAGTGGGACGAATATTCAATACCACTACAGTTAAAGACAGTATGGGACGACCAGTGTTGCTATTCCGCAATGAATGGAATTGTCAACAATTACTGGGCGACCATCCAGAGTTAAAATTAAGCGCGATTGCCCCAGTTTTTTCTAGTCAACAACCAGTGGAGGAATGAAGAAGAATACAGAATTCAGAATCCAGAATTCAGAATTAGTCCTACAAAAGAGCCAACTGAATTCTGACGACTGACGCCTTTATTCTTTCTTGATTTTTCATTTGACAAGCAAAACTTGAGCGCGGTTGATTTCCACGGCATCCGAGGTTCGCGCTTTTGCACAAACGTGGATCATTTAGAAGAGATTGGAGTGCCAGAATTTGTATGCCTTCACATGCCAAACCGTCTTTGGAGGCTGGTTTAGTTGCCCTCAAGCAGGGAAATTACCAAACAGCGATCGCTCAACTAGAACCTATTGCTAGCAGCCAAAGTAATGGTACTGCTAGCTTACAAGCCCAGGTTGGTTTAGTGATGGCTTATGCACGGATTGGAGAAGCCTCCAAAGCGATCGCTATTTCTCAGAATCTCATTGAGAGTAACAATCCGCAAGTTCAAGAGTGGGCAACACGCGCTCTCGAACACCTGACAAAACGTCAAAAACGCGATCGAGAATCAAAAAATATCGAAACTGGATTTGTTGCTTTTGATAATTCAACCCCAGATTCAACGCCAGATTCAACCCCAGTTACTCCTCCGGAAACTTCTACATTAGAGGAACCAAAAGATCAAGTAATAGAAAGCAAGAGCAATGATACCCCGTCGATGGTGCCACTAGCTAAACTCAAAGCTACAGTAGCGACACCATTGCCAGCAGCAGGATCTGTACCCTTAAGCGGCTTCATGGGTTCTGTTACCCGCACCCAAGCTAAATTATTCGGCGTTATTTATTGGCGACAAGCACAACGCGCCAGAGCATGGCAACCCCTACGTAAACCAAAATTAATCCCTTTACGGTTGCTAACAGCAGGAACATTCATTGCTCTGTTTTGGGTGATCCGAGAAATGCTCAAGTTCGCAATGGGATTCATCAACCAGACTCTAGTCAAACTACCTTATCTAGAGCCATTGCAGCTTTTATACCGCGACCCTACTAAATTGTTGCTAATAGTATTGGTGATTTTGATTGGAGTATCACCTTGGTTGTTGGATCTGCTACTGGCAAACTTGTATGGTCAGCGAGAATTTTCCAAAGATGTATTGAATGCCCATAGCCGCGAAGCTGTTCGGGTGCTACAACGTTGTTGCCAACAGAGGCACTGGCCGTTACCCAAACTGCGGATTTTACCAATGGCTGCACCAATTATCCTGACCTATGGTAGTTTACCACGTAATGCCAGGATTGTTGTAAGTCAGGGGCTATTAGAGCAACTAGCTGATGATGAAATCGCCATTATCTACGCCACGCAGCTAGGGCATATTGCTCACTGGGATTTTGCTGTGATGTCTTTGTTGCTGCTGGTGACACTACCAATTCATCAGCTATATCAGCAAGTGTCGAACTGGGGAGACAAAATATCAGGGAAAATTTGGCGATCGCCGGTGACAATTCTAGCTAGTATCGTTTATGGAGTTTGGTGTTTGCTGACTGGGACTGCATTATGGTTGTCGCGGTTGCGGCTTTATTATAGCGATCGCGTCGCCTCTGAAATTACTGGTAATCCCAATGCCCTGATTCGCGCTTTACTCAAAATTGCCATTGGCATTGCAGCTGATATCCAAAAAGAAGAAGAAACAAGTTGGCAACTAGAAAGCTTAAATCTCTTGACACCAGTCAGCCAGCAACAGAGCCTTTCTTTGGGCACTATTGCCAGCAATCTATCTTTTGAATCATTTTTGAAGTGGGATACTGCCAATCCCTATCGCCGATGGTTTACGATTAATAATAGTCATCCCCTGATGGGCGATCGCATCGAACGCCTCTGCCAAATAGCCCGTCACTGGCATCTAGACACCGAATTACATTTTGCTAGCGTTCCATCAAAAGTTAAGCGTCAGTCTTTCTTATTACAAATCGCTCCCTGGTTGGGAATTCCTCTAGGGGTTCTGTTTGCAGGTTTCGTCTGGCTAACCTGGCAACTAGCATTCGCACTCAAGTTTTTAAATCTAAAGTGGATATATGAAGATTGGTCTTTCATTACAGGCTGCCTTCTGATTGGCTTTAGCATCGGTACAGTGATGCGGATTAATTCTTTCTTCCCCGATATTAAACCTGCCACTGTGCAAAATGACGATTACCTACCCAACCTGTTAGCTGACCCTTCTGCCTTACCAATTGATAGCATCAGCGTGCGTCTTGTGGGTAAATTATTAGGTCGTCAAGGCACTAGCAACTCCCTAGCGCAAGATTTAATCCTTCAATCCAGCGCAGGTTTAGTGAAATTACACCACGTTTCTTGGCTAGGACAGCCAGTCAATCACCAGGATCTCATTGGTAGGCAAATTATTGTCACAGGTTGGTTCCGCCGAGGAGCAACACCTTGGATCGATATCCAAACCCTGGAAACTCAAAGTGGTAAAACCATTCATAGCCCTCATCCCATTTGGTCTACTTTTTTAGCAGTTGCAGCACAGGCTTGGGGCGCATACGTTTTTCTCACTGGTTAGTCATTAGTCATTGGTCATTGGTCATTAACAAAGGACAAAGGACAAAGGACAAAGGACAAATCGGAATGTAAACAAAAGTTGCAGGTTTTTTTTCAAAGTGTTACATTTATTTACACAAACAATAGCAAACGACATAACTCAGCACTACAGCTTAGTTATGAATTCGGATGCTTTTCCCCCGCTCCATACTTTTTATCCTCCCAACACAGCAGGAAATTAACCAGCCACTGGCTGGTTTTTGTTTCAAAATATGCTTGGTTGAATAAAAAATGTGTTTTATGTTACGATGCAGTAATACTAACGTCAGAAATGTATGCGCTAAACTAGCTACGTAGAAAATACCGTGGTAATGTAAGGAATGGTATTTGATTCTGCGAAAAAGGCATGGAAGAAAGCGTGTACTTTAGCAGGCAATAGACTATTAAATTTACAATTCTTAGAATTAAGGTGTTATTAGCTCACCATACATAGTGTGGGCTTTTGGATTAAACAAGCTTGATCCCGACGAAAAACTGTATTGTTGTATAGGTTGACAGTTTCGAGCAAAAAAATTGGTTTATGGCAGTCTTGGTCAATAGCATCTATTTAAAAGCCAAAGCCAAGTGATTGTTTTCTTGCCTTGCCATGTTCATTCAACTCTGGAGGTATAGTTCATGTCCATTCGCCTATATATAGGTAATTTGCCTAAAGAAGAAATAGATCGTCAGGATCTGCAAGCAGTTTTTGCAGCAGAAGGTGATGCTGTAACTACTAAATTAATTAAAGACCGTAAAACTGGCAAATGCCGTGGTTTCGGTTTTCTTACAGTCAACAACGACGAACAAGCTGACGAAATTATTGAAAAATATAATGGTCAGATGTTCAAAGACACTCCCATTAAGCTAGAGAAGGCATTACCTCGGACAAAAGGTGATGAGGGTGAGGAGCAACCTCCAAAACCAGTTACTCTTGCTGCTAGTAGTACCCCCACTCCTAACCCTAATAGAGAAGGTAGCCGCCGCGAAAAAAGCTCTAAGAAGCCTCGTCGTGGCGGCGGCGGTGGCGGAGGTTCTCGTGAAAACAGCACCACAACCACCGATTCAGATGCTATTCGTCCAGATCCTCGTTGGGCTTCGGAATTAGAAAAGCTGAAGCAGATGTTAGCTGCACAAACTACGAATTAATCCCTAAGGGAGAGAAATTAAAAATTAAAAATCAGAATTTTTTTTGATTTTTAATTTTTAATTGTTGATTATTACCTAGCTGCTTAGTTAAAAGCTAATTGCAGCTAATTTGGTAAGTGGGTAGGCGCAGCCTAACCTAGGTATCGCATAGTAAATAGGACTTACGCATTGACAAGAAGTATTAAATATGGAGCAACGTTAAAAACTATATCTTTCGTAAGGGCACAGCATTGCTGTGCCCCTACAACATGGTCTATTTACGATCGCAGAATAATTAAGAAAAGCCTGAAAACTTCCTATTTTAGGTAATGCACATCACGATGCATTTGTACAGTGCGTAACTCCTAGTAAAATCAAGCGACACATAAATTTCACGCATTCCACATCCTTACGTAATAGTAAGTCTATACTGATACAACAATACCTTCCATAGAGTTACTGTTAGAGCTTGCTTATAAAAAAATTAAGTTTTTGTGATTAGGCGCATTCAAAAACCTGACTGAAAATGAATGCGATCGCAATAATTGTCTAGATTTGACAGGTTATAGCTAGCTGATATGCCAAGGTGAACCGGAGGCGCGTAGGCGCAGCCCTCACTTCGACAAAGCTCAGTGACCACCGTAGGCATCGCTCTAAAGATAATCTACACTCAAGGTGATACCGATCGTTTGCAGCTTCTGTTATGTCCTCAACTCTAGATTCTTTGCCACCTGCGCTCGCTAAAATTGTCCAGCGCTTTCAACGCGCTTCCGAACCGAAGCGACGCTACGAACAGCTAATCTGGTATGCTCAGAAGCTCAATGAGTTCCCAGAAGCTGATAAATTATCCGAAAATAAAGTTCCTGGTTGCGTGTCTCAAGTTTATATCACCGCAGCCTTGGATGACGGTAAGGTTGTGTTTCAGGGCGATTCCGATTCTCAGTTAACCAAAGGATTAGTAGGGCTTCTGGTTGAAGGATTACATGGATTAACGCCAACTGAGATTGTCCAGCTGACTCCAGATTTTATTCAAGAAACAGGTTTAAATGTTAGCCTGACACCTTCCCGTGCTAATGGGTTTTACAATATTTTTAAAACCATGCAAAAAAAAGCATTGGAATCTAAAATTGGTCATTAGTCATTAGTCATTGGTCATTAGCAAAGGACAAATGACTAATGACAAAGGACAACTGACAAATGACAAATAAGGTACAACTACCAAAATTTAGTCTCATGTCAACCAATTTATTATCTACCTCTGCTGCTATTGACTTTGGTGGAGTAGTTCAAGAATATCTCTGGAATTTTGAAAATCAGCAATTGCGGGTTGTTTATGAAACCCTCGGTAAAGGTTCACCGCTATTGCTGCTACCATCTTTCAGCAGTGTTTCGACGCGTTTGGAAGTAGGCGAACTTGCCAGGTTACTAGCTCCCAATTTTCAAGTTGTAGCCGTAGACTGGCCAGGTTTTGGTGAATCTTCTCGCCCTAGCTTGAATTACCGACCAGAAATATATCAGCAATTTCTGGAAGATTTTGTCAAAGCTATTTTTAATACTCCCATTACTGTGGTAGCGGCTGGTCATGGTGCTAGTTATGTTTTACAATTAGCTGTCAAACAACCTGCTACTTTCTCACGAATTTTGTTGTTAGCTCCTACTTGGCGTGGGCCTTTGCCGACAATGGGGGCAAGTCAGCAGATAGCTGGCATGGTGAGAGAATTGGTGCGATCGCCTATACTTGGTCAAGCTCTCTACAAACTTAACACTAGCCAATCTTTCTTAAGTTTTATGTACCGCCGTCATGTCTTTACTGACGCGGCTAAAATTACACCCAGTTTCATTGAGAAGAAGTGGCACACGACTCAACAACCAGGAGCGCGATTTGCTTCTGCTGCCTTTGTAACTGGTAATCTTGATGCTGTACACGAACAATCTGATTTTCTGGGACTTGTGCAGTCTTTAACTGTACCGCTCATGGTAGTAATTGGAGAATCCAGCCCCCCTAAATCACGAGAAGAAATGAACGCTTTGGTAGCCTTACCAGGAGTGAGAAGTGTTGTCATTCCTGGTTCTCTGGGACTACATGAAGAATACCCAGCAGTTGTTTTAGAAGCAGTTCAAGATTTTTTGTTCTCTCGAAAAAATTAAATTCTCGCACCAAGAGGCAAAGAATAATTTTGCACCTTGGTGCGAGATTAAGATTAGTTCAAGCTACTGCGAGTAAGTTTTTGCAAGCGAGAAAGAGAAAGCGCTAGTAGACCGACTATACCAAGACCAAGAACAGTTGATGACTCAGGTACTGTCTTGACTTCAAAATCAAAACTGAAAGTGCCAGACTCCTTAAAAGGAATGGGGTTACTACCAGTGCCTAAATCCACCAGTTTGAATGATGCAGAGTAAGTTCCCAGTGGTGCAGCAGCATCAGTCCAAAAGGTAGGGGTGAACGAAAAATTATCACCATTGCCGATTGTGTAGATATCACCGACCGACTTGACAATATCAACGCCTGCTGAATCACCAATATTCAATCCACTACTAATTGAGGCTAATTGTAAACCAATATTTGCACCCTCAAGCGATCGCTGCCAACGACCATTAGAGCTATTGAACAAATACTGGTTATCTAATTCTTTTGAAGTTTTTAGAGACGCTATAGGTTCTATTGTGAGATTGCTATATTCCTTATCTGTTGCAGTACTAATCAAGCGACCAGTATAAAACCCTGTGCCAGGTAATAATGTTAGCGGCGGTTGTTCTGAGTAAGACTCAGGAATTCGGTTATTTGTATTGGTTGGGTTAATGGTTGGGTTATCTAATGGGCCTGAGTAGCTATAAGCACCAATCCCGTGGAAATGGCTTGATTCCGGCGTGTCTTCATTCCTGTGTGCAAAGAGAAAGGTCAAACGATTGTAGTTGGGGTTTTCCAATCCTGCGTATGTCCCTGTAGAGAGAGCCTCCAAACCATCTAACCCAATGTAAAAGCCCGTTTCTTCCGAATGATTATGAGTATCATCTGCTTGTGCGGGTGCAAAAGTGGTAGATAAAACCAGTGGTGCAACGACTAAAAAGCTGACTGCAAGAGACGCAGATGCTTGACCTGTTTGAGTTACTTGCTTTTTCAAGCAGGTAGTGTTTCTTGAAACCACCACACTTCTCCATCAATGTATAATTTTTCTATGTGATAATGATTATCATGGGTTCCGTAGGAATGTCAAGGTACTAGCTTGCAAATTCCCACAGGGTAGGTCGGCTTATATGCAATGTTCCTATCAGCTACGCCAACTTGTGAATATTTACTACTTATTACAGATGCATAAAAATAAAATGTTTGGTGATTAAATTATGTGATTATTTTTCTGAAACCCCAAATAACAGCAAGTTCGCACAAAAATATAAAAAGATTTATGATATGTGATAATGATTATCCATAAGGTGAGACAAGAGGAATTTAGAGTATGGTGGCTGACGTAATCAACAATTCAGTTCCCGTTACTGTTCTGACTGGCTATTTGGGAGCAGGTAAAACGACTCTACTCAATCACATCCTCACCTACGAACATGGCAAAAAAGTTGCTGTGATTGTCAATGAATTTGGGGAAGTGGGTATTGATAATCAATTGATTATCGATGCAGATGAAGAAATTTTTGAAATGAACAATGGCTGTATCTGTTGTACAGTGCGCGGCGATTTAATTCGGATCATTGGCAATTTGATGAAGCGGCGCGATAAATTTGACCATTTAGTAATTGAAACAACTGGATTAGCCGATCCTGCACCAGTGATTCAGACATTTTTTGTTGATGAAGATTTGCAAAGCCAACTTTCTCTAGATGCGGTGGTAACAGTCGTAGATGCCAAGCATATCTCGCAGCACTGGGACGCAGATGAAGCCCAAGAACAGATTGCCTTTGCCGATGTAATTTTACTTAATAAAACAGATTTGGTAGCGCCGGAAGAGTTGGATGAATTAGAAAAACGGATTCGGGCGATGAATGCGATCGCAAAAATCTACCGTACCCAAAATTCTGAACTAGGAATGGATGCTTTATTAGGTGTAAAAGCCTTTGATTTAGATCGCGCATTAGAAATTGATCCAGATTTCTTAGGCGAAGATGCCCACGTACACGATGAAACTGTTTTTTCTGTGGCTTTAGTAGAAGCAGGTGCAGTCGATGGAGAAAAATTAAACACTTGGCTTTCGGAGTTACTGCGTACCCAAGGCCCAGATATTTTTCGCATGAAAGGCATTTTAAATATTGCTGGAGAAGATAATCGATTTGTATTCCAGGGAGTACACATGATATTTGATGGCAAACCTGATCGCCCCTGGAAACCCAGCGAAACCCCCAAAAACGAACTAGTCTTCATCGGTCGCAATCTTGATGCAGCCCAACTCAAGCAAGATTTTCTCGCTTGTCTAGCTTAATTTAGGGAGTGGGGAGTAGGGAGTAGGGAGTAGGGAATTCCCCATTCCCCATTCCCCATTCCCCACTCCCCACTCCCCCTTTACAAATATGAACTCCACAACCAAATCTAAGGAATTTGAACAACACTATTCGGGAACACTTTCAGATTATGTAACTGCGATCGCTTGGTCGCCACAAGGTAAAACTTTAGCAGCAACTTCCGCCGCCGGTGAAGTAGTTTTGTGGAATGATGGCGAACTCACAACCTTACAAACTGGTAACGGTAAATCAGTAGACTGTCTAGCTTTTTCAACCGATGGAAAATTTTTAGCCGTTGGTGGACAAGATGGACAGGTGAAAATTTGGCGCGATACTGAATTAATCGCCACCTTGGAAAATGCCCCCGCATGGGTTGACAAGCTAGCTTGGAATTACACCAGTAACCAACTGGCTTTTAGTTTGGGGCGTTACGTCCAAGTTTGGGATGCAGATACTCGTGAAATTGTCGTAACGCTGAATTTCAAAAACTCGTCAGTCTTGGGCATTGATTGGCGCATTGATGGGCAATACCTAGCCATTAGCGGTTATCAGGGTATCAAGATTTGGCATAGTCAAAACTGGGATGAAGAACCATACATCTTGGATATGCCTAGTGTCAGTGTAGCTATGGCTTGGTCGCCCGATGGCAAATTCCTGGCTTCTGGCAACATGGATCGTAGTGTCACCGTTTTAGAATGGAACAATCCCGACCCTTGGGTGATGCGTGGGTTCCCTGGTAAAATTCGCCAATTGGCATGGTCAGAAGCTACCACGATGGGTGCGCCAATACTGGCATCTTCTAGCGTTGAAGGTATTGTGGTCTGGGAAAAACTAGAGGATGATTCATTAGGTTGGGAAGCACGAGTATTAACTAATCATGTGGGTGTGATCAATGCGATCGCCTTTGCACCTAAAAGCTTCCTTCTCGCTTCTGCTGCTACTGATGGCTGGTTGTGTTTGTGGAACAAAGCTAAGGAAGTATCCCAAATTATCACAGGTGTCTCAGGAGGCTTTTCCACCCTAGCTTGGCATCCCCAAGGCAAGTTACTGGCCGCAGGCGGTGAACAAGGGGAATTACTTGTATGGTCAAAGGTTTTGCGGGGTCAAGGCTTTGGGCGTAGTTAAAATAATTCGTAATTCGTAATGACGCTCGAGGACTCGCTAACGCTGCGAAGACAGTAATTCGTAATTAAAGACTGTTACATCAAGGTATTTATACACAGATATGAAGGGACGACACGTATAGATATTGGCGTTAGCTCTCCCTTTGGGAGAAGGGTAATTAAATCCAAAAATTACGAATTAGGAATTATTAAAGTTGAACTTCGGCAATTTCTTGGCTATGCTGTATCAGCAAAGGTATCTTTGTGTAAATTATGAACATAATCAAACTGATTTTACTTGCCTGTCCCGCATTTCTAGTATCCATGCTGCTGGTACTCAATCCAGCACACGCATCCAGCCTGAAATCTATATATGCTACCCAAATTATGACGGTAGTATCTACACAACAAATTCCTGATTTTGCAACACCACACTTGATTCAAACATCGAATCCGATTATTGATCAACTTGGTTGCAATTGTGCCAACTGTATTCAGTCTAAATTTCAGTCGCTACAAGGCAAGCTGCCATCGGTCGGTTTTTAATAAATTTAGGAGTTATGAATATTGTAGGGGCACAGCAATGCTGTGCCCTTATTAATTTTATGAGCTTTTTGTACGTGGCGATCGCCTACGGCACGCTGTTGGCGATCACACTGGTTGCAGCATAATTATTTTCGTAATTGATAATTTATAATTCTTAATTACAATCAGTGAGAACTTGTATTATTTTGAATTACGAATTACGTTAGCGTAGCGGTAGCGAGGAACGAGCGTCATTACGAATTACGAATTATGCGGATCTATGCCAAAGCTGTTAAGCTCTTGTTAAAAGAGCTAGTCCGGGGATTAGAAAACTTGCTAGAGTGAACAGAGTTAGCCTTAATGTCTAATCCCCAAAACCTATACATCTCATGGATTTTGCTAATATTGCATCCCAGCTAAACGCTGGAACGATTTTGCCAGAGGGGATTGTTATTCTCACCCTCTTGGGGGTTTTGATTGTTGATTTGATTTTGGGGCGTACATCCGCACGCTGGATTGGATATCTAGCGATCGCAGGTTTATTTGCTTCGATTGTCGCCCTATATTTTCAATGGGATACTCCTAATCCCATCGGTTTTACCGGTAGCTTTAACGGTGATGACCTGAGTATAGTCTTTCGCGGTATTATTGCCTTGTCTGTGATCGCCACTATACTGATGTCAATTCGCTACGTTGAGCAGAGCGGCACCGCTTTAGCAGAATTTCTCGCTATTTTGCTGAGTGCTACTTTGGGAGGGATGTTTTTATCCGGGGCTAGTGAGTTGGTGATGATTTTCATCTCCCTAGAAACCCTGAGTATTTCCTCTTATCTGTTAACAGGTTATACCAAGCGCGATCCCCGCTCCAATGAAGCAGCGCTGAAATACTTGTTAATTGGAGCTTCCAGCACGGCAGTATTTTTGTACGGTGTATCACTGCTGTATGGACTATCTGGAGGACAAACTGAACTAAGTGCGATCGCTAATGGCATTGCCACAGCTAAAGTCGGTCAATCTTTAGGTTTAGTGATTGCGCTGGTTTTTGCGATCGCAGGTATTGGCTTCAAAATCTCCGCAGCACCCTTCCACCAGTGGACACCAGACGTTTACGAAGGCGCTCCCACCCCAGTCATCGCCTTTTTATCTGTCGGTTCCAAAGCAGCTGGGTTTGCCCTAGCCATCCGCTTGCTGACAACAGCCTTCCCCCTTGTTGCTGAAGAGTGGAGGTTTGTCTTCACTGCTCTGGCCGTTCTGAGTATGATCTTGGGTAACGTAGTCGCCCTAGCCCAAACCAGCATGAAACGGATGCTAGCTTATTCATCGATTGCCCAAGCTGGGTTTGTGATGATTGGCTTGATTGCTGGTACACAAGCGGGCTATGCCAGTATGATATTCTACCTACTGGTTTACCTGTTCATGAACCTGTGCGGCTTTACCTGCATCATCCTGTTCTCACTGCGGACGGGAACTGACCAGATTGCCGAATACTCTGGTTTATATCAAAAAGACCCACTCTTAACACTGGGGTTGAGTATCTCCCTGCTTTCCTTGGGTGGTATTCCACCATTGGCTGGGTTTTTCGGCAAGATTTACTTATTCTGGGCTGGTTGGCAAGCAGGTCTTTATTGGTTAGTCTTGCTGGGCTTAGTTACCACCGTTGTCTCCATCTACTACTACATTCGTGTAGTCAAAATGATGGTAGTCAAAGAACCCCATGAAATGTCCGACTCGGTGAAGAATTATCCACAAGTGCGTTGGGATTTGCCTGGGCTAAGACCTTTGCAGGTCGGGTTGGTGGTAACATTAATTGCCACTTCCATAGCAGGGATTTTGTCAAATCCACTGTTTACATTGGCGAACAATTCCATCTCCAATACCCCAATTTTGCAAGCAACAATCAACACTAATGTAAAAGCAGAAAATCCACTGCTTTTACCAAAGTTAGATTCGGTTAGTCAGTCTCAACCCTCAGTTGATTCTACCGCTAAGATTTAACCGAGTCTCAACCAAATTTTGTACTTAAAGATACGCCTGTTTGCTAATGAGCAGACAGGCGTTTCTGATATTTTTTAACATAAAATCAAATTTACAATTTATAGCAGAATTCAGAATTCAGGAGCGGAGCCGGAGATGCTCCGCCGAGGCGTCAGAATGGGCTACGCCCCGCTGCGCTAACATAAGCAAAACAGGCTTTATATATAAATAATATAGCCAACTACGTCCTGCAAAGTACCAGATAATTCTCTGATTAATGTACGTAAATAGGACTTACGCACTGTACAAATGCATCGTGATGTGCATTACCTATCTTGAGGAAGTTTTCAGGCTTTTCTTAATTATCTTGCGATCGTAAATAGACCATGCTGTAGGGGCTAAGCATTGCTTAGCCCTTACGAAAGATATGGTTTTTAACCTTGTTCAAAGTCAATTGCAGCAAAAAGAATCCCAGCTTTTGGTATATCTCCTGTAAGAAAACTGACACATTGCTGAATAACTTCTTCAACTGCTGATAGAGAATCTGGATCGTTACTGTGACCGACTACTGCCTTAAACATAAATTTATCTATATGGAGAATTATTTTTACTATGATTTTCAAACGGGAAGCTTAATTATGAACTCTGAACCTTGTTCTGGCGCTGAATTTACTTCCAGAGTTCCTCCATGTTTCTCGACAACAATTTGACGAGCAATTGATAACCCTAATCCTGTACCTTGACCCACAGGCTTAGTGGTGAATAAATGGTCAAAGATTTTTTGCTCGACATCAGGTGACATTCCTACGCCATTATCTTTAATCCGAACCAAAATATGTTTTTTGTTTTCAGTGAGGCTAGTCTGAATCAAAACTTGATTGGGATTTGCTTCAATTTCAATATAGGTGCGCCCTACATTAGACTCCTCTAAAGCATCAATAGCATTAGCTAATAAATTCATAAATACCTGATTTAGTTGTCCGATAAAGCATTCTATTTCTGGCAAATTATCATAATCTCTAATTACCTGAATCTCGGGATGATCCTCAGATGCTTTTAAGCGATGTTTGAGAATCATGATTGTGCTGTCAATGCCATCATGAATGTTGCAAGAAACTTTGCGATCGCTATCTGCTCGAGAAAAGGTTCTTAGACTGATACTAATGTCACGAATGCGCTGAACACCCTCTTTCATTGAGGAAATTAAGTTAGGTAGATCGGCAAGCATATACTTCAAATCTATCGCTGCAATTTCCTCTTTAATTTCTGGAACCGGATTAGGATAATACTGCTGATAGAGGTTAATGATATTAATCATGTCTTGGAAATATACTGAAGCATGTTGGAGATTACCATGAATAAAACCAACTGGATTATTAATTTCATGAGCAACTCCTGCTACTAATTCACCAAGGGCAGACATTTTTTCTGTCTGTACAAGCTGAAGTTGAGACTCTTGTAAGTCTTTTAATGCCCTAGACAACGCTGCTGTCCTTTCTGTAACTCGTTTTTCTAAATTTTTTGTGAGATTTCGTAATTGAAGATGGGTTTTAATTCTAGCTAATAATTCTTCTTCATGAAAGGGCTTAGTGATGTAATCAACTGCCCCTATATTTAGACCTTTTACCTTACTGTCAGTATCAGAATCTGCCGTCATAAAAATTACTGGAATATCACAAGTAGCTGAGTTATCTTTCAGTCTTTTGCAGGTTTCAAACCCATCTATACCCGGCATCATTACATCTAATAGAATCAAATCGGGTGGTCTAGATTCAACTTGCTTAATTGCACTTTTTCCATTATTATCTGTAATAACGTCAAAACCTATATTAGTTAATATGTTAAAGACAATTTCTAAATTTGTAGTAGTATCATCTACCACTAAAATTAAACTATTTCCTGGTAAATTAAGCGTTTTTATATCTGTCTTGTAATTCATTATTTAAATTAATTTAACTCCTTGCTACTTATTCACTATTGGTTCTGCGATCGCAGCTAAGTCACCTTTGTTTTATTGGCGGGCTGATTGATAAATTTATAGCCTAACAATCCTATAGTTCCCAAAAACTCTGAGAACAGCAACATTCTCAGACTAAATTGCTCTATGCGACCACGGGCAATACGGTTCGGTTAAGCCCAAAAAATAAAAATGTGTAGGTTGGGTTGAGGAACGAAACCCAACATATTGCAGGGTTTGTTGGGTAACACGAATGTTCAACCCAACCTACAAATATTCTTAACCGAACCGTATTGCGACCACGGGAGCGATCACTACAGTATTTTGGTATGGTCTATTTCCGATCGCAGGATAATTAAGAAAAAAGCCTGCCGTTCTCCTTCGATTAAGAGCAAACTGCGGCAGGTTTCGTGGGTATTGGGCTACTTTGCTAGACTGTCAACCTCTTCTTTTACGAAGACGCTGTGTTTCGACTCCGCTCAACATAAATTCGCGTTCGGGGAATTCAAAATTCAAAATTTATAGAGGTGCAGATAATTGCTAGTTATTTTTTCCTGCTTTTGAATTTTGTTTTCAACGATGATTTGTCAACATAAGTATTTTTGTACTAACTATTTTTACCCGCTTTTAATCGGACACCCGTTATTAGAAACGGGGTATTTTTGGCTGCGATAATAATAATGAGTACAAATGCTACTTGATTTTTTGTTTAATAAAGGTCACAACCTGAGTTAGCTGTTTCTTCAAGCCATCGATTTCAGCTTCCATTTTGACAATTTTCTCATTTAATGCATTAATTTCTGCGTTAGAGGCTTCCCCGGCACTAGGAGTTGCGTTGCTTGCCGCCGTAGGCATCGCAGTATTTGCAGCACTAGGAGTTGCGTTGCTTGCCGCCGTAGGCATCGCAGTACTTGCAGCACTAGGAGTTGCTACCGTAGCAGTGGCTACACTAGAAGTCGCAAATGTGCTATTTTTGACACTTGCTGCTGCTCCTACTGGCACTAGCTCTGGGCGTGGCTGTTTCGCCTTGGTCATAGCTAACTTAATTGCGTTAATTAGTTGCTTCTGATCAAAAGGCTTACCCAGAAATTCAAAGTATTCAAAGGGTTCTGTGATTTTCTCAGTCACCTCTTCCTTGCGACCAGACATGATCACCAAAGGAATTTTCCTTAATTCCGGATCGGCTTGAACTTTCTGGAAAACCTCCCAGCCACTCATTTTAGGCAACAGGAAATCCAGCATAATCAGGCTGAGTTTTTCCTGAAGAATGAAATTTAGTCCTTCCAAACCGTCTTTTGCTTCCAGCACCTCAAAATTGCCCGGAGGCAACATTTCTCGTACTTTTACCCTGACAACTGTAGTGTCATCGATAACTAAAATTTTGTTGCTTGCCACGACTGTTTGCTCTAACAGAAACTTTAAGTGTAAATAGCGGCTTTGCCGATTGTCATTGAGAATTCCCCCACTATATACAAAATTTTTAGCAATTGGGGGATAGTATATTTCGGTATAAATGACATTGCTAGAGGTGTTTTGCAAAACTTTTGCTTGTGCTGTTTTCAATTTGTGTCATGGTGATATTTAAGGCTTTAGCTTTGTTCTAGGGCATAAGGGACATGGTGACACCGAGACATGGTGCATCGGTGAGAGCATCCCCGCGTCTATTCTTATCTATCATTTGTTAATTAACAGACAATTACTCTATATCCGTATCTTGCTTAGATGTCTATGATTTCGTCACAACAAGCCGAACTAAAGTCTGAAATTATGGCAATGCCTAACTGGTTACGTCGTCCTATTGGCAAAGCCAGTGAAATCTCTACCGTACAACGCATTATTAAGCAACGCCAAATTCACACGATTTGCGAAGAAGGGCGCTGTCCCAACCGGGGAGAGTGCTACGCCCAAAAAACTGCAACTTTCTTACTAATGGGGCCTACTTGTACACGCTCTTGTGCTTTCTGTCAAGTAGATAAAGGTCATGCACCAATGCCTCTTGATTTAGAGGAACCCCAAAAGGTAGCCCAAGCGGTGCAGCTTTTGGGATTGCGTTATGTGGTGCTGACTTCTGTAGCCCGTGATGACTTGCCCGATCAGGGCGCAGGGCACTTTGTAGAGACGATCGCGACTATCCGCCAATTGAACCCAGAGACTCAAATTGAAGTGCTGACCCCTGATTTTTGGGGTGGTGCTGGTGTTGGGGAAGAAGGTCAACGCCAGCGAATAGCCATGATTGTAAAAGCCAAACCAGCTTGTTTCAATCACAATATCGAGACAGTGAAACGGTTAACTGGGCCAGTGCGGCGAGGAGCCAAGTACGATCGCTCCCTCTCGGTACTGGTTATGGTCAAAGAAATCGATCCGACAATTCCCACCAAATCAGGTTTGATGCTGGGACACGGAGAAACACTTGATGAAGTCGTTGAAACAATGGCTGATCTAAGGGCTGTAGGGTGCGATCGCTTGACTATCGGACAGTATATGCGTCCTTCTCTAGAACATCTGCCAGTACAAAAATATTGGACTCCAGAGGAATTCGATCAACTCGGCAGATTAGCATGGGAAATGGGATTCAACCATGTTCGTTCTGGGCCTCTGGTTCGCAGTTCCTATCATGCTGGTGAGGAGGGAGTGGGGAGTGGGGAATGAAGAAGGGAATAGGGTACAGCTTACAGGGTACAGATTATTCCCTATCACCTGTCACCTGTAACCTCTCCCCTAATCCCATTCCCCATTCCCCAATTCTTAACTTCACACAAATATTCTTGAAGAATTTGAGTATTTGGTACACCAGTTTGGTATTTCTTAAAAAGTCCTGACATTAGGAGAATCGCATTATGACTTCTAAAACGAACAATTCCCCAGTTGCCGACAGTGGAGCTAAACCTCCCTACGCCTTTCGCACAGGCTGGGCACTGTTCTTGTTAGCTATCAATTTTCTGGTAGCAGCCTACTATTTCCACATTATTGAGTAGTTAGAAGTGGAGTGGTGCTGCTCAAATCGTTCCTTTGAATAAACCTTTGGGACGAATGAGCAGCACCAAAATCATGATTAACAGTGCTACACCTTGTTTGTACTGTGAACCTAACCAAGGAGTGCTGACTTCTTGGACGATGCCAATAATAAAAGCTGCTGCGATCGCACCGTAAGGGTTGCCAATCCCACCAAGAATTACTGAGGCAAACAATGGTAAAATTAAAAACCATCCCATATTCGGTCGCACGGCTGTAATCAACCCATACATACTGCCGCCCAAGGATGTAAGACTGCCAGCAATTACCCAAGTCCATAAAATCACTCGGTCAACATTGATACCTGAAACCCTGGCTAAGTCCAGATCGTCAGCAACTGCTCGCATCGCCTTACCAATTTTGGTATTTTGCAGCAGGTAATGCAGTGCCAAAATTGCTAGCACCGCCAACCCCAATACCAATAATTGATTTTGCGGCACCTTTAAGCCAAAGATGTCTAAAGCTGGCGTAACAGGTAAATTATAATTTTGGTTCTTGCCACCCCAGATAAGAATAATGCCGTTGCGAAGAAATAAGGCAAGTCCGATAGAAATAATAATCAGCGTAGTGGAAGTAGCACGAATAGAGCGCATCTTTGACCACAGTAACTTTTCCGATAACAGCATTGCTGCTACTGTTCCTCCTGCCGCCAGGATCATCGACAGCCAAATATTAACTCCAATAGTGTTTATCAGCCAGGTTAGATAGGCTCCTAGAGTTAGAAAATCACCATGAGCAAAGTTAGATAGCCGTAAAATTCCGTAGGTAAGAGTGAGTCCGACTGCCGCTAGAGCAATAATGCTCCCCACCGCAATCCCATTCACGATTAGTTGAGCGAATTGTGTATCCATAGGCCTTCAGTTGCTTTAAAAAATTTTAGGTCAATGGTTCATATAATAATTTTTTTGGAATAGCAGCTAAATTTGACATCATAAGTTATGGTTTATAACAACATAAGTTATGGTTTATAAATAAAAAAGAATTGTCCGTTAATATACATAGAATCCTTTGCGGATTTTTATGCGTAGCTAAACTAGTTCAGCGGTCTAGTTGACCATGCAGCAGTACTCAAGCTTACCAGACCAGAACTCACAGATAGATGCAAGGCCAAAACCTTTGACAACAATTCAGCAACTTCGCGCCAAGTTGTGGCTGGAGAGCAGCTTGAACCAGTTGCAAAGTCGCCTTAATGATTGCCTGCTTTCTGCTTGTAAAACTGTCCTACAGGCAGGAGCCGCAGAAGCAGAAATTCTCCAAACTGTGGTCAACGAGATTAACAGTGCTGTCAACAGCAGTAATTTGGCGCTTACAGATTGTGCCGTAGGCATCGCTTTGTTTGAACCACAAGAAACTGTTGCCACAGTTTGCTATGTTTCGTGTTCTCTATCTTCAAACTCACAACCTTTATTTCTAGAATTGCTGACAGCAGAAAAAAAGCTGCTGTTGAGATTGCAAGAGGTCATAGAACTCGAAGATTTGCAGCAGCTTGAGAATCAACAACCACCGAGCGCTTGGCGGTTAGCTGATGATTTTGGCAATGTCATGGGCTGGCTAATTATCGCCACAGCGCCCCTAAGCTCTGATCGTGAGTCGCTCATAGAATCACTTGCTCAACTCAAATCACAATTGATGGCAAGGTCTGCCAAGCATTGTAGTACAGCCTTGGTACAACTTAGAAACATCCTATATTGGCAGCAACAGTATCAACATTTAAGTAACTTTAATCAAGAATTGGAGCGCACCAATCAACTGAAAAATCAGTTTTTGGCAAACACCAGCCACGAAATTCGCACACCGCTTAGTTCTATTATTGGGTTTACTCACCTGCTTTTAGCCCAAGGGTACGAACCAACTAAAGAACGCCAGCAAGAGTATTTAAATATCATTCAATCTAGCGGCAAGCACTTGCTAGGTCTGATTAATGATATTTTGGATCTCTCTAAAATTGAAGCAAATCAGCTGGAGGTGCAGTGGGAAACAATTGATGTGCCAATGCTATGTAGCAATGTTTTCGCACTGGTGAAAGAGAAAGCCGCTAATAAGGGTTTGAAACTCCGTCTAAAACTTGACCCCGATATCACAACCCTAGTAGCTGACCCCTTGCGACTCAAGCAAATGCTGTTGAATTTACTCTTCAATGCCCTAAAGTTCACCAGCAAAGGAAGTGTTGGCTTAGAGGTTGCTTCCAAAGGTCTATTTGTGGATTTTACAGTTTGGGATACTGGCACTGGCATTTCCCAAGAAGACCAGGCTCAACTGTTTGAACCCTATTTCCAAATTGCCAAGGCTGTCGCTGGTGGTGAAGGTACTGGTTTGGGTTTAGCAGTGACTCGGAAACTCGCCCAAATTCACGGTGGTTCAGTGAACGTGGAATCTGAAGTAAATTGCGGTTCCCGTTTTACCCTTGTACTTCCCTTTAAGCAAGAAGTGGGAGTGGGGGGAGATGAGGAAGCAGAAGGAGCAGAGAGAGCAGAGGGAGTAGGGGGAGCAGGGGGAGCAGGGGAAGGAGGGGGAGCAGGGGAAGGAGGGGAAGAACAATCCTCCTCACCTCCTTTGCCTTTCACCCCCAGTTCTTCTGTAGATATTTTGCTGGTAGAAAATGACTTACCCAACGCTAATTTGATGCAAATTTATCTACGTAAATTGGGATATCAGGTGACTTGGGTTAAGAATGCTGCCGAGATGTGGGAAGCTTTAGCACAGTTAGACCCAGTGGTGATTTTGATGGATGTTCATCTGCCAGATGGAAATGGTCTTAAGTTGGTACAGCAGCTGCGAGAAAATCGGCAATATCAGACGATTCCGGTAATTGTTCAAACAGCAATGGCAATGAAAGGCGATCGCGAAACTTGTCTAGAAGCTGGAGTAAATGACTATATTTCTAAACCAATTGATTTACCACTTTTAGCCAGTCTGGTGGCTAAATACAGCAAACCGCCAACCTAAACCGAAATTTGTTCAGTCGGCGGAGTGTCTAACAGTATGTATAATATCGTTACTTTTAAAGAACAACATAGGCAGACTATATTATCCTTTCAATCAGCCAGCAGGAATACATTTAATAATCTGCTACGAACTACTTTTTTCAAGAAGGTGGTGTTTATGTTGTTACGTAAATTCTTGGCCGTTACCACAATGACTTTGTTAGCTTCCAGCATCATCTATGCTAAGGATGCATCTGAGTCAATTGCTACTGCTCCTTTACCTGCCAATTTGGATGGGATATGGGACTATACAGTCAGCCTTCCAGGAAGTTCTTGCTATGTACAAGGTGGTTGCACAATCCAGATTACAGGCAATGCAGGTAAATATATTTTACCCCGTGGCAATACTTCCCTATTTCTGATTGACGTTTATTCGACCCCTAATCGCGGGAAGCCAGTCATCACTATTGTTCAGACTGCACAGCCAGGAACGCCAATTACTTATAATGCCGCTCTTGTCGGTAGACTAAATGACCCTCAAACGATTACTGGGTTTTTCATAGATGTTGAGAATAACCGAGATACATTTACATTGAAAAAGCAATAAATCTCTGAGGAGTGGCGTTGTTGCCCGAATAGACATCTGTAGAAATTAAATATTCGTTGTCTGAAACCCTTGTAGAGACGTAGCAGTGCTACGTCTCTACATTTATTTTCACTCCTATGTCTAATGAGTAGAAATGGTAAATCTCTGTCAGAAATTTTTGGTTGAAAAGCCGATGTTTCTTTCCTAGAAGACGATGTTACTTGATTTTGCGGCTGTTGATTGACTTTCTGCTGAGTTTTTCTCTTGTCACTGCTGCTGTTTTACTAGAATAGAATTTGCAGGGTGCTATAAGGTTTGGGCAGGATTAGGAAATTATGCTGACAGAAAAATTTGAGCAATTAAAAGCCTTATTTACAGAAATGGAGCAGGCGTTGATTGCCTACTCTGGGGGCGTTGATAGCACTTTGGTTGCCAAAATTGCTTATGATGTGTTGGGCGATCGCGCTTTGGCTGTAACAGCTGTTTCTCCTTCGCTGTTACCAGAAGAGTTGGAAGATGCTAAAATTCAAGCTGCAACTATTGGGATTGGGCATAAAATCGTCCAGACTCACGAGATGGAAAATCCCAATTACACCTCTAACCCTGTTAATCGCTGTTATTTTTGCAAAAGTGAATTGCACGATACTCTCAAACCTTTAGCTTTAGAGTTGGGTTATCCCTACGTAGTGGATGGGGTAAATGCCGATGATTTGCATGATTATCGCCCAGGAATTCAGGCGGCGAAAGAGAGAGGGGCGCGATCGCCTTTAGCAGAAGTGGGTGTCACTAAAGTTGAAGTTCGCCAACTTTCGCAACAACTCGGTTTACCTTGGTGGGATAAACCTGCTCAACCTTGCCTCAGTTCGCGGTTTCCTTATGGTGAAGAGATTACTGTAGCTAAGTTACAACGAGTTGGTAGAGGAGAAATTTTCCTGCGAAAGCTGGGTTGGCAGAATTTGCGTGTGCGATCACAAGGAGATACAGCACGCATTGAATTACCACCAGAACAAATTAAAGAGTTTGTGTTAACTACGGATTTACACAAAGTAGTTTCTGCATTTCAGGATTTCGGATTTCTTTACGTAACCTTAGATTTAGAAGGTTATCGCAGTGGGAAGTTGAATCAGGTTTTGAATCGGGAAGCCTTGGGGGTTAAACTATAGCATTTTCCTGGACTGTAGACACAGTTGTGCTGTTTTCACCTACCTCACTTGTTTTTGCCAACTGCATCAGTGTCTCATACCAATCCGTAATCGGCAGATTGGCAGGTGCTATTAGCTCTTGATAAACGTGTTGGCAGAGTTCTCGAAAAGCCCGGTAGCGCTCTTGACGCCAATGCTTAGTGAGTTCGCCCAGAGATGCCTCATTAAGATTCCCTAGAGCATAATTGCGATCAAAACCATGTTGCATTGGCACAACTGTCCCATCTGCTTCGATAATTAGGGGCGATATGAGTTCAGCAAAGCTGTAGTCTTCTTGATTTATTAGCGATTCCTCTGCAAAAAAGCTACCGGGATTTGAACGCAGTAAATCTTGGTGAGTTAAATCAATTTGAACAAACAGCTTGTCACCAAGGGCTTCTCGCAGACGCGTGGCTTTTAGGTAAGCATAGGATAAGATGCTGGGATTAGGTCTATATCCGACGAGGCTTTGGGTAGCATGTCCAACTTCCGCAAGTGGATGAATCTGCAATAATTTCGCTCCTTGCTCTAAGGCGAAGTTCGCAACCCAGTCTAACTCTCGAAAATTTTGTTTTGTGAGTGTAAAAATAAACCCGAATGGGATACCAGATTGGCGAATCCCTTCGAGTCGAGCCGCCATTTTTTCAAAAGCTTGCTCTGAAGAACGCATACGGTTATGAGAGGCTGGCATTCCATCAAGACTAATGGCAAGTAGATCAACCGCTCCAGTCAGCTGCTCAATGTGTCGCTCGTCCAAGAGTATGCCGTTGGAAGTAACCGTCGTATGCATCTGGTATTGATGAGCCTGTTTTAGCAGTTCGGGCAAAGGTTTGTAGACAAGAGGTTCTCCTCCTGAAAAGCTGGCAATGGTATATCCTTGTACACTTGCATCCGTAATTGCTCGTAAAAGGAGCGGGACACTGAGTTGGTCACGCTCCTCTGGGCCAGAAGAAGAGTAACAATGGAGACAGCGCAGATTGCACCGTCTGGACGGGTGGATTTGTAGGATGCGGTTAAAATTTCCAGTAGGTGCCATATGCTTACTAATTACTAACTCCAATTACTCTTTGTGATCTAAAACTCTATGAAGCTTTGCAATGCTTAAGGGAAGTGTTAAAGGGTAACGATAAAAAGGAAAATTCCATCGCCACCGCTCTTCCCAAACTTCTGGAAGAAGTCTTAGAATTTCAACCCTGCTTAGAGATATCTTTAGAGATATCTAGCCTGTTAGGATTGAAGGCGGGAATCCCATTAGGAAAAGGCTTAACAGGGATTAGAGGGGTATCTAGCTCCTTGATATCGGGGATGTCAAAGGCGGGAATCCCATTAGGAAGAGGATCATTGCCTCGTGGGAAACTGAATCCTCCTTTCACCTGTTCTAGTTCTTGTAGTTCTTCTGGAGTTAGATCCATAAACAATTCGTCGCCTTGAATGTCTTGCCCTTCCAGACGGTTTTCCATGATATTCTCCTTTGTTTTTACACTAAGTGCATAGGCATAGCCCGTCGTAGACATCGCTGATTTTTGTGAGCGATCTGCACACGTTTAATTTCATTCCCCTCTGAAGAACTTACGCAAATTTACTATTGAAATTACAAATATTTATATTTACAGACACTATTTGGCAGCCTGTCTACGCAATTTTCTAACTTATGGTGATGCGATCGCCCCAAACGTCGGCGTTGGCGTAGCGATCGCTCAATTTCCACCTTGAGTCAGCTTGTATTCTATCTGCTGTAGTGCCGATCGCCACACATCATAACCCTCTTGAGACAGGTGCAACCCATCTGTGGTCAACTCTGGGCGCAAATTACCTTCCATATCGGTAAACCAGCTATAAATATTTAGATAATTAGCGCCTTCTTGTTTGGCAATCTGGGTTAATTGTATGTTGATGTGACGAATCCGGCTATTGGAAAGTTTTGCTAGGCGAGTAGGCAAAATTGATTGGACAATGATTTGAGCTTTTGGGTGAGTCTGCCGTAAACGACGGATAATCCGGCGATAATTACGCAAAATTGTTTGATCGCTATCGCCTTTTCGTAAGTCGTTAATCCCAGCCATGACGTAAATGACATCCGGCCGCGTTGCCGAAAATGCCCCCAATCTTTTTAAAACGCCACTAGAAGTATCTCCAGATATGCCTTGATTCAGCCATAATTTACCAGCAGGTAGTTTTTCTCTAGGAAACCACATGCTCAAAGAATCGCCAACTAAGATACTTAGATGATTTGCACCTTGACCTTGAGCGATCGCTCTAGCTTCTAAAGCTAGTAAACTTTTCCAGTCATCATAAGTTAATTGACGCTTCTTGATCGACTCCCACAATGATTGCAAATTATCACTATTTACGCGTGTATAAATCTGACCTGTTTTTAGAGCTGCCAATCTTTGGTAATAAAGTTGATTCCCAGATGTCAGTGAAAGACCAGTTGGTTGGGCGCTGGGGTTGAGTGATGACTCTGTTGGGGCTGGTAATCCCTGACTACTGACTTCTGCTAAGGAGAGATCAACGCTGTTGATATTTCTATCACCTGCTGTTGGCTGCGAACTTTTTAGGGGTTGGAACGCTTGGCTGCTGAGTTCTGGTAAGGAAAGATCAACACTGGGGATGATTTGTCTACTTACTATTGTCTGCGAACCTTGTTTTAAATCCCACAGGAATCTAGAATTTTCTGGCAGGACAATCGACAAATGTGGAAGAGCCGATGCTGGTATTGCTAATCCTGTTAACAAGCCTGCTGCCAACAGATAAGGGTCCCTCATCGCTTTGTCTCTCCTCTACTCACTGCTTTTCCCTATGACAGCATTAGTTGCCTGTATTCAGGAAAATTTTACTTGGGTTAAGTTATTATTCTTATTTAAACTGTATAGTTCTGTAAAGCGTGTTAACAAGATTATATTTGACAATTCACGATCTCTTTAAATTACGGTTTTCCCGGTGGTATATAAGTCTTATTTGTGAAGATAGTTGTACTGAAAGCCTTCTTTTCACAAACCGACTACTTTTTATAACTCAGTTGCCACAAATATTGCAAGTGTGTACGAACTCGGCAATTCGTAGGTGATTTTTGAGTATCTCAGGACAGAGGTTTTTGCTTTTGCCGTTGCTAATCTAATAAATAACCATTTGATAAAGAAAAGAGGTTAGAGCCTGAATCAAAAAGGTTTGGGATAACTCTAGAGGGATCTATCTATAGCGCTGTTAGACACTATACCCGTTATTCTGGGATAATAAAAGTTAAATTTATTTTCATCCAAAAGTAGGTTCTTACCTTTGATGCAATAATTGAGGTTTTGATATAAATTTTCCAGTTGTCGGACAGTGCCCTACACCTAGAAGGTTATTCTCTACATACCTAATTTAAAATTAATGTTTACTTATTGAAGTATGAGTTGAAACACATTTAAATTAAGTTTTAACTATAGAAAATAACTTCATGTGAGGTGCTAAGATTTAGGCTTAATCATTAGTGTTTTCCTTTTATTCCGTGGCTAGAGCTAGTACAGCGATTGGTGTAAGTCCCATTATTAAAGAGATTGTGCAAAAACAGGCACATTCGACACGTTTGACCCTGAAAGAAGTTATTCTGATGGGGATGTTAGCAATTGACAAACTAGATGATCAAGGTCGTCAAGAATTAGCGGATCAAGTTCATCAAATGCAGGTGAATGGAGAAATTTAAGTGAGTAGTTATGAGTAAGGAGTTATGAGTTATAGATTTTAACTCCTCAGTCCTGACTCTTTACTTAATTTGATTATTGAGTAAAACGATAACGACTTCCCATTACATAATCCTCGTTAATTTCAAAAGATATCCATCGGCGTTGCAGAGTCTGTGCCACAAACCCACTTGTGTTAGAACCTGCAAATGGATCTAAAACCATATCACCTTCATCAGTTAAGAATTTGATGAAGAACTCGGCAAACCCTTGAGGAAAACGTGCTGGATGGGGTCTAATTTCTGCTGCTTTACAGCGTCGTAAATAAGCACTATTCGATTCAGTATTTGGTGTTACTGATTCTTCTTGCAAGAGTTATAAGATTATCTCGTTTTTTATAGTTATAACTTATTTTTGTATTATCTAAGTATTTAATTTTAAAAGTTATTTTTTTAACGCAGAGGGACACAGAGGGAAGCGCAAAGTAACGCAGAGGATGTATATTTATTCAAAAGCTAACTGTATTATTGATTTCCTATAAAAGTGATCATTGCGGACGCCGGATTCGCGTTTGGATTTCGTCTGCAACTACAAGACAACCTTTCAGATTTTCTAAAGGTTGCTCACGTATAACACGAGACAAAATTTCTAGCACTGTTTGACGGCTGCGGTTACGCGAATGCCTACGGCACGCTTTGCTAACGTAATAGTAGAATACCAGGATGAGTGCCTGGTGGAAAGCGACGAACATCAGAGAAGTCTAAATCAAGGGTGATGAAAAATCGTTCCTCAGCACAAACTTGCTCCCAAACAGTTTCATCATCAGCACCAGACAATCCTTCATCAGTCATACGGTCAGCGTTGTAACCAGCTTGCTGTAAAAACTCGACATGGGTTTGTGCCATGTTCTCGTCGAGTTTTACTGTCATTTTATTCATCGCAGTGGCAACAATTCCTCTTCCCTGGTTAATTGGGCTGCATAAGCAATAGCTGCTCTGATATCTTCTAAAGTTAGCGGTGGATAATCTTGAACAATTTCCTCAAATGTCAATCCCTCGGCCAGGTTATCAAGGATGACTAATACCATAATGCGTGTTCCTTTGATGCACGGTTTCCCGTGACATATATTTGGGTTTTGAGTAATGCGTTCTTGCCAGTTTGTCATGATTAGGCGATCGCTTTCTTTTTAGATAGATTCTCCATCTTTTAGTGAGTATATGTCTGGTTCATTTTCAAGAAATTTAAAGGCTCCACCAGTCTGAGCAAGTTGCATTAAGTCATGGGTTGAAGGCTCTGATGAATCGAAAAATAGTTTTTCTTCCAATAGCGATCGCTCCTCATCAGAGAGAGATAATATTACTTGAACTAGAGATTCAATCAGGGACTGCTGAATTTAAAAGTGAATTTGGTGATAAACAGGGTGCTTTGCAAGACTACAATAAAGCAATTGAAGTTGACCCGAAAAATTATTTCGCTTACAGCGATCGTGCTAAATACCGGAGTAAATTAGGGGATAAACAGGGTGCTTTGCAAGACTATGACCAAGGACTTAAAATTGACTCTAAAAATATTTTAATGCAGTTTGAACGGGCAAACCTGCGCTATGAAATCCGCAATAACTACACAAATCGCGCCCGATTGCGAAGTAAATTGGGTAACAAACAGGGTGCTTTACAAGACTATAGTAAAGCAATTGAGCTTGACCCGAAAAATAGCTTCGTTTACAGCTATCGCGCTAGATTTCGTCGTGACATAGGTGACAAACAAGGTGCTTTGCAAGACTATAGTAAAGCAATTGAGCTTGAGCCGAAAAATGGAGCGGCTTACGGCGATCGCGCTAAATTTAGGAGTGAATTAGGGGATAAACAGGGTGCTTTGCAAGACTATGACCAAAGACTTAAAATTGACTCTAAAAATATTTCAATGGTGACTGAACGTGCAGAATTGCGCCATGAGATCGGCGATAACCAAGGTGCTTTACAAGACATTAACCAGTATTATAAACTTTATCCACCTCAAGATGGTGATACCTATAGTACTAGAGGGTTTCTTCGCAGTAAATATGGTGATAAACAGGGAGCTTTACAAGATTACAATACAGCAATTCAGCTTAGACGTTCAAACTCAATGTTAGCTATTGGTAATAAACAATTAACTCCTCCATTCATTATTTATAAAGGGCGAGCTGATCTTCGTAGTGACTTAGGCGATAATCAAGGAGCATTACAAGACTACAACATAGCAATTAAGCTTGCACCTAATTTTGATGTTTGTTATAACAATCGAGGTAATGTTCGCTCCAATTTAGGTGATAAACAGGGAGCTTTACAAGACTATAATAAAGCAATTCAGTTAAATGCAAAAAATGCTACTACCTACAATAATCGAGCTTTTCTTCGCTATGATTTAGGAGATAAGCAAGCTGCAATTAAAGATTGGCAGCAAGCTGCTAACCTTTATTTAAAACAAGGGGATACAAAAAAATATTCAGAGGCAATAAAGAGAATTAAATTGTATAGTTAATTCTAGACTGGCATTTAAGGCTAGAAAGGGGCGGGCAAGATGCCCACCCCACAAGAGAGAGTGTCAACCTACAAGAATGTCACTTCACAACAGAAGAGAGAATGTGATGATTGAGATTATTCAGGGAGTTGCCAAAAGAAGGGGTAATCTTCTGGGCTTGATGATAGCCCTGCTTTCACAGGATTTTGTCTGATATATTCCCAATATTGTTGAAACTCTTGGTCATTCCTAACAATACGGTCATATCTTTCATCTTGCCAAACTGTTCCTATATGTTTCATCACCTTGGGAATTTGTTTAGCACTATAACCTTTAATACTTTTCATAATGCTACTCAATGACCAAAACTCATTTTCCGACTTGAGTAATGGCTGAATGAGCAGATGCACATGGTTTGTCATGACTACAAAGACAAATATTTTATATCTTTGATTATCAAAAAACAAACATGAATTAAAAACTATTTCTCTAGCTTCTAGGCTAAGTTCTAACTTTTCCCAAGTATTAAAAGTAATGAAATAAACTGCCCCATCTAACTCCCAATGAGGTAATCTTCTCCGAAAAATTTTCAACTTTGGTTCTTGCATTCAGAATAGAAAACTACTTGTAATTTTTCTGTAACTTTTCTTGTGGGGTGGGCATCTTGCCCGCCCCCTTCTTTATTTTTCCCGTCCTCCTCACCCAAAACCCAAAAAAAATCCCCCACCTTGCGGCAGAGGATTTTTATTACTTACTTACAAAACTAGCAGCCGAATTAACCGAACTTACCAGCAGTAGAAGCAATCAAGAATGCAGCGTAAGTCAAGACATAGCCAACAGTGAAGTGAGCTAGACCAACTACACGAGCTTGAACAATAGATAGAGCAACGGGCTTATCTTTCCAGCGAACTAGGTTAGCTAGAGGAGTGCGTTCGTGTGCCCAAACAAGGGTTTCAATCAACTCTTGCCAGTAACCTCTCCAGGAGATTAAGAACATGAAGCCAGTAGCCCAAACTAGGTGTCCGAACAAGAACATCCAAGCCCAGACAGACAGGTTATTCACGCCATACGGGTTGTAACCGTTAATCAACTGAGCAGAGTTAGCCCAGAGGTAATCGCGGAACCAGCCCATGAGATATGTAGAGTTCTCATTGAACTGAGCTACGTTGCCTTGCCAAATACCTAGATGCTTCCAATGCCAGTAGAAGGTAACCCAACCAAGGGTATTGAGCATCCAGAATGTAGCGAGGTAGAAGGAATCCCAAGCTGAGATGTCGCAAGTACCGCCACGACCGGGACCGTCGCAAGGGAAGGCATAGCCGAAGTCCTTTTTATCGGGCATCAGCTTAGAACCACGGGCATCCAAAGCACCTTTGACCAAGATCAAGGTAGTGGTGTGCAGACCCAAAGCGATCGCATGGTGTACCAAGAAGTCGCCAGGGCCAATTGTCAAGAACAAGGAGTTAGTACCAGCATTGATGGCATCTAACCAGCCTGGTAACCAGACGTTAGCGTAGTTGGGCCATGCTGTGTAAGCAATACTATCTGGGTTAGATAGCAAGGTATCTAAACCGTACAGTACTTTACCGTTAGCAGCTTGGACGAACTGGGCAAACACTGGCTCAATCAGGATTTGCTTTTCAGGAGTACCGAAAGCAACCACTACATCGTTGTGGACGTACAAGCTGAGGGTGTGGAAGCCTAAGAAAAGGGATACCCAGCTAAGGTGGGAGATAATCGCTTCTTTGTGCTTCAACACGCGCTCAAGGACGTTGCCTTTGTTTTGTTCTGGGTCGTAATCACGTACCCAGAATATTGCTCCGTGGGCAAAAGCACCAAGCATCAGGAATCCAGCAATATACTGGTGATGCGTGTACAACGCTGCCTGGGTTGTGTAGTCCTTCGCAATAAATGCGTAGGAAGGCATGGAGTACATGTGCTGCGCTACCCAGGAAGTGACAACACCTAACGCTGCTAAGTGCCATCCCAATTGGAAGTGCAGGGAGTTGTTGTAGGTGTCGTAGATACCTTGGTGAGGTAGGTTGAACGGCCCTTCAACAGGAATACCAAAGAAGTTCTTGGCATTCAAGGCTTCTTTGAGACTGTGACCAATCCCAAAGTTTGTCCGGTACATGTGACCAGCGACGATGAATAGGACTGCGATCGCCAAGTGGTGATGAGCTATGTCAGTCAGCCACAAAGCTTCTGTCTGGGGATGGAAACCACCCAAGAAACTCAGAATTGCAGTTCCTGCACCTTGCGATGTCCCGAATATATGTCCAGGAGTGTCAGGGTTTTGAGAGTAAACACCCCAGTTGCCTGTAAAGAATGGTGTCAAACCTGCTGGGTGGGGTGGGGTGGATAGGAAGTTATCCCAACCTACGTGCTGACCGCGAGCTTCGGGGACAGCAACGTGAATTAAGTGACCAGCCCAAGCCAAAGAACTAACACCAAACAAACCTGCTAAGTGGTGGTTTAGGCGGTGTTCAGCACTCTTAAACCATGCCAAGCTAGGACGGTACTTGGGTTGCAAGTGCAGCCAACCAGCAAACAGTAATACAGCAGCGAATAATAGCAAGAACACTGAACCGTTGTACAGTTCGCCGTTATTCCGCATACCGATGGTATACCACCAATGGTAGAGACCAGAGTAGGTAATGTTTACCGGATTACTAGCGCCCGCTTGGGTAAAAGCTTCGATCGCTGGTTTACCAAAGTGGGGGTCCCAAATCGCGTGGGCGATGGGACGGATGTGAAGGGGATCTTTAATCCACTGTTCAAAGTTACCTTGCCAGGCTACGTGGAACAGGAGGCTGGATGCCCACAGGAAGATGATTGCCAAGTGACCGAAGTGAGTTGCGAAAATCTTTTGGTAAAGATTTTCTTCCGTCATGCCATCATGGGTTTCAAAATCGTTGCCTGTAGCGATCGCATACCATATCCGACGAGTCGTCGGGTCCTGTGCGAGATCCTGGCTAAATTTCGGAAATTTTGTCGCCATAGGTTTAATAAATCCTCTGACCTTTAGCCATCAAGTACCAGCTGGGATAGTTAGGAGTTATGAGTTGTGAGTTATGAGTTGAGAATTATGAGTTGTCAGTTATGAGTTTTCAATTTTTATTTCTAACTCCTAACTTCTAACTCCTAACTTCATTCCTAACTCCTAACTTTTAACTCCTAACTTGTAGAAAGCTGATTGCTACCCTACTGAAAGGATGTGTGCATGGAAGAACGCCCAAGTTGTGGCAATTCCTCCCAAGAGGTAGTGAGCTACCCCTACAGCCCGACCCTGAATAATGCTCAGAGCGCGAGGCTGAATTGCTGGTGCTACCTTCAGTTTGTTATGCGCCCAAACAATGGACTCAATCAGTTCTTGCCAGTAGCCACGACCACTGAACAGGAACATCAAGCTGAATGCCCAGACAAAGTGAGCGCCTAAGAACAGTAGACCATAGGCAGATAGCGCGCTGCCATAGGAATTGATGACTTGTGTTGCTTGTGCCCACAAGAAGTCACGCAACCAACCGTTGATGGTAATGGCGCTTTGGGCAAAGTTACCACCAGTGATGTGAGTCACAACACCATCTGCATCTACCGTTCCCCAGACATCTGATTGCATCTTCCAACTGAAGTGGAAAATTACAATAGACAAAGAGTTGTACATCCAGAAAAGTCCGAGGAATACGTGATCCCAGCCAGACACTTGACAGGTACCGCCACGACCGGGGCCGTCGCAGGGGAAGCGGAAGCCCAGGTTTGCTTTGTCTGGAATCAGACGAGAGCTACGGGCAAACAGCACACCTTTGAGCAGAATTAGGACGGTGACGTGAATGGTGAAAGCGTGAATGTGGTGAATTAGGAAGTCTGCTGTGCCCAAAGCAATGGGTGCAGCTGCCACTTTTCCGCCAACAGCCAAAATACCCCCGCCAAAGACATAGCTAACTGGTTCTAGGGCGTTGGGAGCAGTGCCACCAGGAGCCAAGGCGTGGATATTTTGTATCCACTGGGCAAATACTGGCTGCAATTGAATCCCCGTATCAGAGAACAAGTCTTGAGGACGACCCAATGCACGCATTGTGTCGTTGTGGATGTAAAGTCCAAAGCTGTGGAAGCCGAGGAAAATAGACACCCAGTTCAGGTGAGAAATAATCGCGTCACGGTGACGAATCACCCGATCTAGCAAGTTGTTTTGGTTAACAACTGGATCGTAATCCCGCACCATGAAGATCGCAGCGTGAGCCGCTCCACCAACGATCAAGAAGCCACCGATCCAAATATGGTGAGTGAATATGCACAACTGGGTAGCGTAGTCAGTTGCCAAATATGGATAGGGGGGCATCGCGTACATGTGATGTGCGATGATGATGGTCAGCGAACCCAAGAAGGCCAGGTTAGTAGCCAACTGAGCGTGCCAAGATGTGGTCAGGTTTTCGTAGAGACCTTTGTGACCTTCACCGGTGAAAGGACCTTTATGGTTTTCTAGGATCTCTTTAATGCTGTGACCAATACCCCAGTTGGTACGGTACTGGTGACCAGCAACGATAAAGAGAACTGCGATCGCTAAGTGGTGATGTGAAATATCAGTTAACCACAAGCCGCCTGTTACTGGGTTCAGACCGCCCTTGAAGGTGAGGAAGTCAGCATACTGACCCCAGTTCAAGGTGAAGAAAGGTGCTAAACCAGCAGCAAAGCCGGGATACAGCTCGGTCAACAAGTCTTTGTTCAAGATGAACTCGTGGGGCAAGGGTATGTCTTTGAGAGCAACGCCTGCATCCAAAAGCTTGTTGGTCGGTGCGGACACGTGGATTAAGTGACCTGCCCATCCCAAGGAACCACAACCTAGCAATACTTGCAAGTGGTGATTCAGCATCGACTCCACATTCTGGAACCATTCCAGTTTGGGAGCGCGTTTGTGGTAATGGAACCAGCCGGCAAATAAGAATAAGCCTGCTAATACCAAGCCACCGATCGCTGTGCAGTAAAGCTGGAAGGAGTTTGTGATACCCCAGCCACGCCATACTTGGAACAAACCGGAGGTGATTTGAATACCGTGGAAACCACCGCCAACATCACCGTTTAAAATGTCTTGTCCCACAATGGGCCAAACGACCTGAGCACTTGGTCTAACGTGCAACGGGTCGCTTAACCAAGCTTCGTAGTTAGAAAACTTCGCGCCGTGGAAAATCATCCCGCTCAACCAAATGGTCACAACGGCTAAGTGGCCGAAGTGGGCTGAGAATATCTTGCGGGAGATGTCTTCTAAATCGCTTGTATGTGTATCAAAATCATGGGCGAGTGCGTGCAGGTTCCAAATCCATGTGGTGGTTTTGGGACCTCTGGCTAAGGATCTGTCAAAGTGTCCAGGTTGCGCCCATCTCTCGAATGAGGTTGGAACTGGGTCATTATCGACGATTACTCTTGCCTTTTTTTCCTCTCGCTCCGGAGGACTTATTGTCATTCGACCTCCTCTCTTGATAAGGAATGAGGAATCATGAATACCACAAAGTTAACCATTACCGCAAATTCCATTTTGCTGAAGCCGCGATGAAGACCTATGTGGATTGTTGTTTCTCGTTGAATTATAGAGTCTTCACTTGTACTTTGTTGGAGATAGTTGGAGATATTTTAACAATAATTCAAACTTGGTGAAATCTTGCTGGAATTCCTGCCTTAACTGCCTTTTAACTTTAAAGCCTTTGTCCAAAAGTCAATAGATTATCGATTTAATTTACAAAGAATAACAATTTGCAAATTTTATAGTTTGGCTGTATAAGCCGATGTTCCAGCTTTTGCTGCTATTACTCATGAACATTTGTGTCATATTTCCATTGTTGTAAGTAAAAAGCTGTAAAGAATATGACTTATTTTAGAATTTCCGGAGATACACAAGAAAAATTATGGGATTTGAGGCAGATTTCACCTTTTGGGCTATAGTTCCAGATGGACAGTTTGAGCCAAAATAATCTGTAAATTGTCGAAGAACTATCACTGGGTGCAACGCATGAACTCGTGGCAGAAAAAGGTGTTAGAGAAGCTCCTCCCTGAGAGGTTCCTGATTTTCAGGTGGGTAATAACATTGGTGCTGGTATTAAGCTTGACCAGTTGTGGCGATAAAGTGAGTAGCCAGAAAGTATCTACTGACTATAGAGAAAACCCTCCACAGATTTCTCAAATTTCAAAGCAATTTTCGGAAGTTTCCCCACCATCTGTTATCCAAGAACTGCGGACAATTTTGGAAGTTTATCAGCCACAAGTGACAATTGTTACTCCACGAGCTGATGAAGTTCTCCAAGACAACAAAGCCACAGCCAGTTTTCAGGTTAAGGATCTACCAATATTTAAGGATTCACAATTACAACTAGGGCCCCATCTACACATAATTCTAGATAACCAACCTTATATTCCTGTTTACGACCTGAATCAGCCCTTGGTTTTGCCAGACTTGTCTCCAGGTACTCATACCCTGCGCGTCTTTGCCTCGCGTCCTTGGCATGAAAGCTTTAAGAATGAAGGCGCTTATGCCCAAACAACATTTCACGTCCTCACCAAAACCGACGACAACAATCCAGATCCCAAGTTACCTTTGCTAACTTATAGCCGTCCTCAAAGCAGCTACGGAGCAGAACCAATCTTACTGGACTTTTACCTAACTAACGCTCCTCTGCACCTCATCGGCAAGGAAAACCCTAACGACGAATTCAGTGATTGGCGCATTCGCTCCACAATTAATGGTGAAAGCTTTATTTTTGATCGCTGGCAAGCAGTTTATCTTAAAGGCTTCCGTCCCGGAAAAAACTGGGTAAAACTAGAATTTCTCGATAACCAAGGAAATCCTCTCAAAAATGCCTTTAATACCACAGTTAGATTAATTGACTACCAGCCAAAGGGTAAAGACACTTTGTCGAGAATTACCAGAGGAGAACTCACAGCAGATGAGGTGCGCCCTATTGTAGACCCGAATTATAAACTTACACCTACGCCTTCTGTTGAAAAAACACCCGAAATACAACCGAAGGTAGAGAAACAGCCGATTCCCGAAACTGAAATTCCCAAAAAATCTGAAACAGAGCCAACCAAGCCAGAACAACCAAAATTGGAAGTTCCAACGGCTGTACCATCTCCCACCTTGTCCCCGATACCAGAACCACAGCCAGAGGTAACACCAACACCTGAATCAAGTGCGTTACCTGAAAAAGTTGTGCCTCAAACAACAAAACCTAGATTTGGTGGATTTTTCAACCGGCGGGCTGGTAAAGTCCCCACCTCACAAGCACCAGTTGTGCCCTCTCCTAGTTTGCCACCTACACTACCAGAGATTATCGAGTCTCCTACATCAGAAATAATTACGCCAACACCAGAACCACAGCCAGAGGTAACGCCAACTCCTGAATCAACGCCGTTACCCGAAAAAGTTGCACCTCAGCCAACAAAACCTAGATTTGGCGGATTTTTCAACCGTCGGACGGGCAAATTCTCCACCCCACAAGCACCAGTTGAGACATCTCCTAGTTTGCCACCCACGCTACCAGAGATTATTGAGTCTCCTGCACCTGAAATAATTACGCCAACACCAGAACCACAGCCAGAGGTAACGCCAACTCCTGAATCAACGCCGTTACCCGAAAAAGTAGAAGTTAAATAACTCGTTTACTGTCGGGAGCAATAAAGTTGTAAAATTTCTAATTTTGCAGAACAACTAGGGAATTCTAAGTAAGGATTGGCTTTTATTATTGCTTACTTAGGATTACTATGGCTTCCCAGACTCAAGGTTCAAATTTTCAGGCAGTTTCCGGTGATGTTGCTGCTCTACAATCGAACCCGAAAGGGTTGTTTTCACGACTTACAAATGGTCTAAGTGTTAGTAACAAAATTAAATGCGGCTATGCTCTTGCCCTCAGTGTTGGAATTTTAGGAACCACGATTGGATTAATCCTCGGAGACCACTATCAAGAAAAGGCGTTGCAGGAGCAACAAAACGCTTTTAAGGAACTCAATTTGCTTGATCGCCTCCAGACAGGTATTCTCCAGACACGGACGCACCAACAGCAACTCATTCCATTAGTGCCATATCCAAACTTGTATACAGAGGAATACGCCCATATTACTAATATACATGCACCGGAAATTGAGCAAGTCTGGTCTGAACTCCAAAAATATGCAAAAAGTGCTGATTATGCGGGCGGAAACCACACTGAGAATATTCCTCTGCTTCTGCGAACCTATGATGGTCTACCACAAACTTATATTCGGCAACTTGACAAATTATTTCAGCAACTTGATCTATCGCCTTTAACTGAAAAGAAAATTGCGATCGCCCAAAAACGACTGTTGAAGTTTACCAACAGTGAATTAGCACTCAAGTTTGACGGGATATCTGATGAATTGGTTACTATCATTAAGGCTTCCTATGAGGAATCAATAGCAGCGACGACTGCGTTCAAGACAGCAGCACAAATACGGATTTATATTATTGCTGCTAGTATACTGTTGTCAGTGGTAGTTGCTACTCTTTTAGCTTTATTAACAAGTCGAACTATTACTCATCCGATCGAAGTACTGACGAATATGGCGCAGCGAGTCACTAAAGAATCTAACTTTGACCTGCAAGCACCTGTCATCACCACAGATGAAATTGGGATACTTGCTATTGCATTTAACCAAGTTTTACATAGAGTTAAATGTCTCCTGGAAGAACAGCAAGCAGCAGCTTTTCGTCAGCAGCAAATGCAAGAAGCCCAATTGCTTCAAAGTGAGAAAATGTCTAGCTTAGGACGAATGGTAGCTGGTATTGCCCATGAGATTAATAATCCGGTGAATTTTATCTATGGGAATTTAGATCCTGCTATTCAATATGTAGACGATTTATTAGCATTGCTACAAACCTATCGCCAAGAAGTGCCTAATTCACCTCTAGCGGTGCAAGCTTACGCCACCGAAATTGATGCAGAATTTCTAGAAGAAGATTTACCCAAACTTTTGCAGTCGATGAAGTTTGGTGCCGCTCGCGTGCAACAAATTGTCTTAAGCTTGAAAAACTTCTCTCGCCTGGATGAAGTAAATGCACATCCAGTCAATCTACATGAATGCCTAGATAGTACGCTACTCATCCTCAATAATCGGATCAAAAAAGGCGTTACGATTGAGCGCTTGTACGGCGAGATTCCTAGCATTGAAGGTTTTTCTAGTTCGCTTTATCAAGTGTTCATGAATATTATCAATAATGCGCTTGATGCATTGGAGGAACAGCACAATCTTCAAGACAAGCCACGAATTGCGATCGCTACTGAACTTCAAGATAAAAACTGGGTAGTTGTTCGCATTGCTGATAATGGTTCTGGGATTCCCCCTGATGTTCAAGAAAGAATTTTTGAGACGTTCTTCACTACTAAAGCCAGAGGTGTTGGCACTGGTATGGGACTTTCGATTAGCCATCAGATTGTAGTCGAGAAACACGGAGGACAACTAATGTGTAAATCTGAGGTGGGTAGTGGTACTGAGTTCATCATTTCTCTTCCCATTCAAAAGCAGCATTTACCCGAAAATGCTCAACTCTAACTTTTGCGATAAAGCCTCAACAAAGGCAAGCCCTGCTACCGGATTTCCTACCGTATCCAAGGTGGGACTGTAGCAAGCGATCGCTCCCTCACCTGGTACTATTGCTACAAGTCCACCACCAATCCCTGATTTCATCGGTAAACCAACTCTGACTGCAAACTGGGCAGAAGCTTCATATAAGCCACAAGTTAACATCACAGCATTGACAATCCGGCGATTTTGTGATGATAAATAGCCATTTTCACAAGCTAAGAGTTTTCCTAACAGGGCTAAATCTTCAACTCGACCAGATATACAGCATATTTGCTCATAAGTGTCAAGTGCTGTCTCCAAATTTTCTAGATGACTTGTTTCGGCAAGATAGTTTGCGATCGCTTCATTGGCTTTTGAGCGGGTTAATCGCACTGAAGCCAGCATTACCTCATCTAAGCTGAGTTGGCAACCTGCTAATTGGTTGAGCCATTGACAAAATAAAAAAGTGCGTTGGGTAGCATCCTTTCCTGGTAATTTATCAGCGACAGTAATTGCTCCACTATTAATCATCGGGTTACGGGGATGGCCGCGATCGGCAACCAACTGCTCTAAAGAATTGAAGGGTGCATCGGATGGTTCCACCCCAACCCACCCAAAAACCGTTTCTGCACCAAAGTGTTCTAGCAGATAAAGTAAGGAAAAGGTCTTAATAACGCTCATTAGCGGGAAAACACAAGCTGTATGCCCGAAGCTGATAGTTTTTCCCGATTTACAGCAGATGTGAACTGCAAACCAACCAGGATTAGCTTTAGCTAATTGCGGAATGCGATCGGCAACTTGTCCCTGTTTAGCCCTAATTTTAGCTAGTTGCACCCAGGTTGATAAATCCGTAGTAGTTAGTTTGTCAAGTCCTTTCAAAGTGTAAATTTTCTAAAAGTACATTTATTAGATAGTAACTAACAGTATACTCTGAACCTGATCAAGGCTTTGTAATACCGTAGAAAGACGAGATCAAGGAGAAAAAATTTGTGAAACTTAATTTAAAAAAGCATACAGCGATCGCAGTTGGATTCGTTGGGTCGCTGTTATGGGGAGCAACTTGCATTCTAGAAAATCAAAATGCTATTGCACAAGTAGGGGGATTCTTTATAATAAACGAACTATCCAACAAGTGCATTGATGTAGCTGGAGATCCTGGCACAGCTAATGGTGCGCCATTGGCACTTTTTGATTGCGAACTATCTGGATTTACCGGTTCCGGTAGTACCACAGATCAGAAATGGGAATTTATTCGTGGAGGATTTCTCAGAAATAAATTATCCAACAAATGCATTGATGTAGCTGGAGATCCTGGCACAGTTAATGGTGCGCTATTGGCACTTTTTGATTGCGAACTATCTGGATTCATCGGTTCCGGTGCCAGATCAGATCAGAGGTGGCGATGGGAACCAAGGTTTTAAGAATACTGCTTGAGTTAAACCGGATGAGTCGCCCAGAGCTAAGGTAGATGATTTCGTAAATTTGTAGGGAAAATATTACTACTTATTAAATCTCTGCGTATTTACCGTACCTCTACCAGGAAGCAAGCTACGCATAGCCTCTTCGCTCGGAGAAGTTCTTATCTAAGAGGATGTTTTAAAAGTATTTTTGGTAACATCAAAGTACAGGTAAAATCAAAAATACCCCCATCAGCGAGAACATTCTATATGTAAAGTTAAAAACTGGCTAGCTTTGAAAAGTGCCAGTTTTTAACTTTAAACTTGTTGGCGTTTTAACTCTTGTATCAATACTTGGCAGCGCTTGCTAGCTTCTCTTGCCTGTTGCCTAAACTGTTTGGCTTGCTCTTGGTTAGTTAAATACACTTCAGATGCTTTTTGCCTGAGTTCAACAGCTTGTTTACTGAGTTCCTTAATACGAGTCTTTAATTCTTCAATTGTTTTCATCTTTGCTCCTGTTCTGAAATCACAATTTCCAAATTTTCTGCTTCTTCATAAAGTCTATCTGCTCTACTAGCCAGCAAGCTAGCATCATCAAAATCATTGTTTGCTATTGCTCTGTCATGAGCTTCGTACAATTTATCAATGATTTCTTGTAATTGTGCGTAAGCTTGTAATAATACATTTCGTGTTTCTGACTTCATATTTACTGGTTAAATATCTAATTCTCCTGGAATTAAACTTCGGTTTAGTTTTGTTTAAGTCTCTAGTAGCAACACACGGGAATATATCGCGCGGTGTGCAACTTTCTCTCAAACCTAACCCCCAACCCCTTCCCTAAGAGGGAAGGGGAGCAAGACTTAAAGCCAATACGGTTCAGTTAAGGCTAAAACTCTTTGTGAAAGTCAATTTTTTTAACGAACCGCAGAGGCGCAGAGAACACAGAGAGAAGGAAGAAATGCTTAACTGAACTGTATTGGACTTAAAGCCTCTCTGCGCTTCGGGGAGAGGTTTGGAGAGGGCTTTTAAGAATAAGTTGCACATCGCGTTATATCATTATTTTTCATCGATCTATTTCAGAAAATTGGTATAAACATCCTTAAGAGCAAAGTATACTTTATGATTCCCCGTGTCAGAGCGCCAGAATTACCACAAAATTACTCTTGGCTCAACACCGAGAAACCTTTGTCTCTCAAACAACTCAAGGGTAGAGTAGTAATTTTAGACTTTTGGACATACTGTTGTATCAATTGTCTGCATATTCTGCCAAACCTGAAATATTTAGAACAGAAATATAAAGATAGCCTTACTGTTATCGGTATTCACTCTGCCAAATTTGACAACGAAAAAGAAACAGAAAACATTCGTCAAGCTATCCTGCGCTACGACATTGAACATCCAGTTGTAGTTGACAGCAATTTTCGAGTTTGGGAAGAGTATGCTGTGCGTGCTTGGCCTACGTTAATAATTATTGATCCAGAAGGTTACGTGATTGGCCAGATTTCTGGTGAAAGAAATCGTGACACTTTAGACGAGTTGATTCAAAAGGTAATTCAGCAACATCAAGACAAAGGCACAATTAATTTTCAAGAAGTCAGCTTGACTTTAGAAAAACAGCGCCAACCATTAATCACACCCTTAGCTTTTCCTGGTAAAGTTTTAGCTACTCCAACGGGTTTATTCATCGCTGACTCTGGACATCATCGCCTAATTATGAGTAGCTTTGATGGGGAAATTTTACAGTTGATTGGTACTGGAAAATCTGGCTTAACTGATGGTGCTTTTAACGAAGCGCAGTTTTTTGCACCACAGGGAATGGCTTATGATGCCGAAAATCAAATTCTTTATGTTGCTGATACAGAAAATCATACCCTACGGCGAGTTGATTTGAAGCGCCAAGTAGTCGAAGCGATCACAGGAACTGGTGAACAAAGCCGCAATATCCGTCCTCATGGTGGTGCTGGTTTAGAAACTGCGCTAAATTCTCCTTGGGATTTAGTCAAAGTGGGAAATACCTTGTTTATTGCAATGGCTGGGCCTCATCAAATTTGGGAAATGGATTTAGAAACTAGCATTGTGAAAACTTATGCTGGTATTGGTGTAGAAGCTTGCGTTGATGGTTCACTTACTGAATCTGCCTTTGCTCAACCTAGCGGTATTAGCACAGATGGGAATGAATTATATATTGCTGACAGTGAAGTTAGTTCAATTCGTAGTGTTGGAATTGTAGAACCGTATCAAGTGCGAACTGTTTGCGGTAGTGGGGGTTTATTTGGTTTTGGCGATGTAGATGGACAAGGTGAAGATGTTCGTTTGCAGCACTGTTTAGGAGTGGAATACGCTGAAAATTTTCTGTGGGTAGCAGATACTTACAATCACAAAATTAAATTAGTGAGTACCAGTACAAGGAATTGTCAAACAGTTTTAGGAGATGGTACTACTGGCTTACAAGATGGCCAGGGTAAAAACACTCGGTTTTTTGAACCTTCGGGATTGAGTGTTTTGAGTTCACATTTATATATTGCTGATACTAATAACCATGCTATTCGTTGCGTAGATTTGGATACCTTTGAGGTGACAACACTGCAATTTACTGGGTTGTGTGCGCCAGATGTATGTATTCCGCCGAATTTATAAAATGATAATCTTATGCTAAGGTGCAAAAATGCAAAGAAAAACTCTGCGTCTTTGGGTGAGATTTTAAAGAATAATGTTATTGAGCGATCGCTTGATCCTGCTCAGATTGTTTCTTTACAGTTCATTATTCAGTATTTATACTAAATTCCTGTTAATAAAACCCCAATATAATTTAGTAGTAAGTATAGACTGGCAACTTTGAATTGTCAGTATAGATATTGGTATGAAAAATAAATTCATTCCTCTAGACTGTGGAGATGATGTCATTTTGTTTGAGAATGATACTTATAAAGTAAGTAAACTAAGAGAGTTAGTTATACGACAATTTATAAAAAAATGGCGTCAGGAAATTTGTACATATAAAACTCAAATTAATAATGATTCAGTTGGTAGTTTGTTTGGCAGTATCTCTGCTGGAGACGAGTCCATACCCTTTAGTGAAATTAAACTAAATGCTGTCAAAGATTGTCAGGTTCTTAAAGTTGATGGTAAAGGTTGGCAGAAAGGCAAATTAGAAATTAAAATATTTATATATCCTAATAGTCATAAACCAAATAATGTATGTCTTGAATTTCATCCAGATGAACCTATTGAGATAAAATAACCTTGATAAAAAAACATGAATACTATCCTCCACATTACCAAACGCCCACAATGGGAATAAGCAAAAGATTTGCACCGCGATCGCGCTGATTTACTCGATACTAAAGGCTTTATTCACTGTTCTAAATTAACGCAAATAGTTAAAGTTGCTAATAACTATTTTCCTAATCAAAAATATTTTTCTGATTACCCATATTTTTTGACTGCGTTAGCGAACCTGCGAGCTTATTAAAATCATCTGAGCCTTACCCCCAAGGATGAATTTATTTATCAGAGATATAGATTTTCAGTCTGATACTTTCTTTCAAGCTGCTAAGGTAAGTTATCAGTGCATAAATAAAAATCACAATTCCTGTCATTTCCAAAAACTCTTCAATAACTATACCAATTACCGTTATGAAACTGCGGCGATTAAAATATTCTATCAAAAGTCCACCTATCATTTCCATACCTAATGTTCCACTCACATAAACAACTGCGGCAATCAAAAATAAATACCGAGTTTTTGGAGGTAAATCGAGCCAAAATTTTAGATATTTAAATGCAAAAAATGCTACTAAAATCGCACCAGGAATAACCCAGGTTTGGAAAAATATAGGATTGAGATTAAGGGCTTGTCGTAGTGATGGAATGATAAAAATCTCGTGAAAACTAAATGCTTCATCCAAACTCAAATATACAAATATAAAATATAGGGTTTTCCAGTAAGAGAAATGACGGTCTTTCCTATTAATAACAGTAATTACTTTAAGTAATCCCGAACAAAATAATAGAGAAAATGCGGAATACCAAGCAGGAATATTCAATTCTCTATCAAGGCTAAATAGTTCGTAAAACCATTTGCTAGCTGGTAAGGGAAACTCTGAGAGCCAAAAATAGCCACTTAAAACGCCTGCGAAGGTCAGGCTGATAACTGTGAGTATTAAACGTTGAGCAATTGTTTTAGCACAGAGATGAATTGGTAACTCTACACTAGAGCTTGATACTTGCCGCATACTAATATTGAGTAATTTACTTTGTGTAAAACAATTAATGAAAAACTATCTCATACCCGTAAATGATATGAGCAAAATGTTACAGAACTTTCACTAAGAAAAACTTAGATTTGTGAATGGAATTGCTAGTTTACTACATTAAATCTACATTAAATCTATATTAATACTTTCCGCCACGCTAGACGTAGCTTGCTTCCCTCTAAAGGTACGCCCAAAGAGCGACCCTAAGAGAGACAGAGCATTGTTAGCGAGTCATACACTCAAGGATTTGCTAACGCTACGCGAACGGCGCGAATATTCTGGTGAAGTTTACAGCAGATTTAAGCTTGGTTCAGTACACAAGCTAGGTTCCAAAGTAAGATATAAAGCCTATTTTGCTGCTGAATTATGGTGTATTAATTGACTTAGGCAAGTTCAGAAGCCCAACTAAAATGATTCCGCGCTTTACTTAAAGAAAGGGGAATTAATAATCCAGAGCAATTGTGACCGAATTTAATTTACAAATCCAAGAAAATAGCGAACGCTTGTCAACTCCGCTAGAGGATGCAGCGTCTAGCTTACTTCCCTTCAGGGATACGATACACTGCGTCAACACTAAAGGCAATGATCGCCTTGACCGTTACCTTTCCCAAGAATTACCAGACTTATCCCGTTCCCGCATCCAACAGTTAATCGAACAGGGTAACGTCCAACTTAACAACAAAGTTTGCACATCTAAGAAGATCAATGTCAAGTTAGGCGATCGCATCACTGTCAAAATACCAGAAGCGCAACCTTTAGAACTCCTTGCAGAAGATATTCCCTTAGATATCCTCTACGAAGACGACCAGCTACTCATTCTCAACAAACCCGCAGGCTTAGTTGTCCATCCTGCACCCGGTCATCCAGATGGCACTTTGGTAAATGCTCTATTGGCACATTGCCCCAATTTACCAGGAATTGGCGGAGTCCAACGTCCGGGAATTGTCCATCGATTGGATAAGGATACAACGGGGGCGATCGCGATCGCTAAAACAGAAGTTGCCCATCATCACCTACAAGCACAACTCAAAGCTAAAACCGCACGCAGAGAATACTTGGGCGTGGTTTACGGTGCGCCAAAAGTTGAAAGTGGCACAATTGACTTACCCATTGGCCGCCATCCACAAGACCGCAAGAAAATGGCTATTATGCCTGTTGAACAAGGCGGACGAGCCGCCGTCACTCATTGGCAAGTACTAGAACGCCTCGGTAACTTCACGTTAATCCACTTCCAACTGGAAACTGGACGCACCCATCAAATTCGCGTCCACAGCGCCAAAATGGGTCATCCTATTGTTGGCGACCCAGTTTATAGTTCTGGTCATTCAGTAAGGGTAAATCTGCCCGGTCAAGCACTGCACGCTTGGCGACTAAAATTGCAGCATCCCATATCTGAAGAGTTGATTGAGGTGACAGCAAACCCTCCCAGCCATTTTACAAAACTCTTGGAGATGTTAAAAAGACGAATTGCACTTTAAGCCCAATCCCCCATGCCCAATTCCCAATCCACCTTAAACAACTAGCGTGCATCAGACATGGGATAGAGTCTGTTCCACTAGTTATACCTAAATGAAACTCCTAACTAACCCAAGACTTATGCACGCTATAAAATGATCAAATGGATGTACTAGACAGCCGTCGAACAAAAATCGTTATTTAATTCCTGCCAGTTGCCGATAAGGTACAGACTTTTCGATATCGATATTGAATGACGAGATCCTTTGTGGAGTATTGCCAGTCGCATTGACACTTTGTGCCATAGACAAGAATAGAGATGGATCGCCTGCCTTGGGCTTTTGCTCTTGTGGAAGGAATCTGCGTACTTCGACCTGCCAAATGATTTGGGGGAAACCCAGTTTGGCACGGTGGTAAGCTTCGTATCGTGGAGATTTGATGTTGAATGGCAACTCACCCTCAGCGCGGGATGGCAGTATGCGACGGCGCTGATAAGGCACTGTGGAGTCTCCAAAATTGCTCAGGTACTCTTCAGTGTTGAGGACTTCATCAACAAAGCCTCTAATACCTTTGGTTGCGACTACAATTGACCAGGCAATTTTTTCCCGCTCACTGTATGGGTCGCGTCCTAGAACGCGCTGGATTACTTGCTCAACAAAGCGATAATTATTGTTGAGGTCGTAGAAGCTTTTCTTAAAGGTATTGGAAAGTACCAACCCACGAATAAAGTCCCGCACTGTAATCTGTCCATTACGGAGTTGCGACTCTAAAAATGTTTCGCGATCGGCAGTAAAGGCATAAAAGAAAAGTTGACGATATGCTGCTTCGATCAGAACATCTAAATCTGACGGAGAAAGCAAATTGTCTGTAGAAAAAATCCTGGGCTGTTCATCACCCGGTACTTCGTATGCAGCTACACGCTGGTTTTGACTTGAAGGGTCGTATGTTAACAGAGGAATTGTCACTCTAAAGCCTCCATGTTCTTAATTAAAGTTAACAACTTTAGATCACATATTAAGGGAGTAGTTGTATCAGAACTTCAGATTCTGATAAAATTTCACGAAACTTAACTAAGGGGAATTTAACTATTCCGAAAAACAAGGATTAGCTTGTTGGACTCAACCCATAGCTAATCTATAAAGGGAGTGCGGCTTTCAGCCTAATAACTACCTAAAAAACTTTGTTCACATACTTCAGATTAGAAGATTTAGTTTCACCTTTTTGAAATAAAGCAATATTTTTTAACATGTAGCAAAAGAAATTAATGGGGAATGGGGAATTAGGGACAAGGGGAAAGACTTGTTGCAAGTTCTCACCTGTTGTCACCTTGTCACCTTGTCACCTTGTCTCCCCTACTCCCTACTCCCTACTCCCTTGACCTATCCAAAATTCAAGGGGATCTATGGTTGACTTACAGTAAGGCCAGCTACGCAAAGTTGCTTCCATCCCTGCCTCCCAATTGGGAGATTCCAATCCCAGTCCTAAACATAAATGACATAGGATGCTAGCAAACTGCTGATTATGACCAAAGTCTCCTAGATGGGCATGGGCGTATTCATGGATGACTACACCAAACCAGTCTCTAGGTGCAACTCGACCAACATCTACCAAAATAGTGATTGGGTTTGTGAGAATGTTGCATAGCCCGTCGATGCCGAAGGATTGAGCTATGGGGACTGCAAAAATTTGGATGGGGCGACGCTCTTGAGGATGAAAGCACTCATGACAAAGGTTTAGATAAGTGTTGATCTGAGCGTTAACGGTGTTAATATTATCGCCAATCCAAGTACAAATGGGGATGCGATCGCGCACGTTATCGAACACATCCACCATACCCGGTTCTAGGGCAAACCCCCGTACCCGATGCAGATAATCTTGGCCACGAGTAAAAGCATCGATCTGCTTAAGAATCATTCACCAGCCCAAAACTGAATAAAACTGTCTTTTTTCCAGAACATCAGGCCCTTGTCTTTCTGTAGCTTCTTCTGGTTTGGAAACCTCAACAGAAGTTTCAATGCGGGTTTCAGTACAAAATGATGCAGTGCTGAAGCCGCCAAACCGTTTCACTGTACTGGTTCGCAGTCGCATATTTGGGCTGGCAAACCAGAATCTCTCAATGGAACTCATTGTTTCATATTCAGTTGTCAACACTAGCCCATCTTCATCATCCATGTGAAAAAGACCGACTACAGGCATAATTTCGGCGTAGCCTCTTTCACGGAGTAATTTACCAGCTCTGGGGTTATCGCCATCAGGCACGATCGCAAATATGGTTTTCCCTTGATGGTTCTCGTCATTTTCTCTATCCCAAGCCATTGTGCCTAGCCAACGCACCCGTGACCCACCTACTGACAGGCTGGGGTCAATCTGATGATACTGGCACAGTTCAATGATTTCTGGATGATTGGCATCCAGAGTCTCTACCTGTATATCCGATTCTCCTGTTTCTGAGCGCTTAAAGGGCAGGTGATGAGTTGCACGTTGCGATCGCCACTTACCAGCACTTTGCTGAAAAAAGTCCATTGCGTTTATCAATCTTCTGACTCCTACTTATTACCCCTGCGGATGATGTTTTACGAGCTTTTGTTTTAAGTTTTTGGTATATAAACATTCTAAACATTACAGCGATTAGTGGTCAGCTTCAAGACCTGATTCATTCACGCTACTACAAAGCAATCCCAGAAAATGCCCGTTGTCCTGTATCTCTGGTGTTTCGGTTGCGATGATTACCTATGCTTTTAGATGCTGGCCTCCCCAGTGGTGAAATTATCTCTATAGAAATTCAACCTTACTTAGAGCAATTACTGGACGCTCATCCAAGTTTATTAGTAGCGCTAGACTGCTTAAAAGAGCAGTCTGGTCGGTAATGTGTTAACGATGGTCAAAAGAGGCAAGGGAGCAGGGGGCGCAAAGCTTAGGGGAAAAACTGAGACAGAGCTTGTACTCGCGGCTTGCGTTCAAGCGGACAAAGAAGGACGGGGCTTCTCTTCTTAGGCTGCGCCAACGAGACGCTTTGCGAACGTACCTGTGTTTCGCTTTGCTCCACGCTCAAGGTAAGGGCTTGCTCCCCCAGCAAGAACTGCTCCCTTCCCCCCTGCCTCTTCGGTGACTGGTTAATTAAGGCAAAAGCTACGAGTAATTAATAGGAGTAGAGACGCGATTCATCGTATCTCTACAGGGATTGGGATTAATACAGTTAAGCCTGATTTAAACGTCTATTGTTTATCCAAGACATGATTAGTTTTCTAAACTTGTCTGTTTTTGCCTCAGTAAAATGTGCGATTACAACCGCATATAAAAATACAAATAAAACTATAATAAGTGCCAATAATAAGTGCAAAATATCTGGCTCCCAAGGGTGATCGCCAATTACACATGCTCTGATAAAGCACAGTATCGGCATGTGGACAAGATAAAGAGTGTATGAACATCCTGCTAAACCTTTAGAAAATTTTTCGTATGCTCCCTCTTGTGTTATCTGACTACGACTATTAACTAAAAGATATATCATAACAGCAGTAGAAATTCCTATTAAAAAATCTGCTATCTTTGGGCTAGATATAAAACGTTCACTTATTAAGGCAATGCACAGGATTAGGATAGACAAAATGATGAGTAAATTTAGGATATTCTTGTTCTTAAGATATTTAGAAGGATGACATATACTAACTAACGCTCCCATCAGCCAAACCAGAAAATAAATTCTAATTTCCGAACCAATCATTAATAATATACCTGAAGCCAAAAAAGCGTGGAAAACACGCGCTTTTAAGGATTTAATACAAAAGAATAGGATGATTGAAGGAAAAAGTATATAGTACCAAAATTCATAGGCTAAACTCCAAACTGCCTTATTTGAGCCAAATAAATCTACAAAAATTGTTTGCACAAAAGCTAGAGTTCCCAAAGCATTTTGAAATGTGAAATTTTCCAAAATTTTATAAGTGGCTAAATGACCGTTGTGAAACTTTTCTCCGTAAAAGCTGTCTTGTCCAGTACCAAATATTTTTATACCCAGAGAATCCCAAAAAGAAGACAGCAATAAAGCAGGAATTAATACTATATATAAGCGTGTTAAACGCTCGACTAAATAATTAACCCAAGACCATTGCTTTTGCTGAATTCTCCTTATTACACTAGATGAAATAAAAAATCCACTTAGCACAAAAAAAATCATTACAGATTGATGACCCAATACTGTTAATGAATTTAACCTTTTTATCAAAAAACTAGGATTACTAATTTCTGAATATTCTATAAATAATAAAAGTCTCATATGACCAAGAAAAACTAATAAAGAAGCTAGCCCTCTTAATAAATCAAGATGAATTGACCATCGAAAATTCCTGATTGAAGAAATATTATAAATAGGCTGCGTCTGAGTTTTTTCTACTTGCATTTTGGTTATATAACAAACACTAAATTGTTATAATAGAGGATCATTAATCAAAATTATGCAACGTCTTATGTCTCACTTATAATGGCGAACTGTGCCACTGTAAAAGTATATATAGAGACGTGCAAAGACATCAAAAGAAGCCAAAATTAATTCATATTCTAGAGTTATTAACTGAGCTATATAGAAAAATATTTCCCTAGTTAAAGCTTTAAAACAAGGGAGAATATAAAAAGGACAATTGTTAGCTCAATACAACAAATAATATACAATTATCTATATATGAATACTTACAAGTTTACAAAAAGTTTTTTTAAAAGTTTATAGGATCTTCATCAAACTCAAATAAGAAAGATGAGATACCTTAAGCAAAGCTCAGGAATCTCACGGGCTACCCAATACGGTTCAGCTAGCGCCAAAAATCTTAAACTGTGTAGGTTGGGTCGAGGAACGCAGACTCAAAGAGGCTTTGTGCAGGGTAACCCAACATTTCCGTGGCTTTGTTGGGTTGCGCTTTGCTGAAGTCAAGCTACCCCTACCCTACATGTATAAAAACTAATCACAACAAAGGTTTCTGATTTTTATCTGGTGACAGTAATAAAGCAGTGTTAGATACTTACAAAGAAAAAATTTTTTCAAAAACAAAAAAAACTCATGATTAGCATCTTCAGATATCATGTTAATCTGAACAATGCTATCATGAGTCCCAAAAATTAGGTTCATACATCTGTACACCCGTACAGAGGTTTATGACTTGCTATTAGCGATCGCTTCGTTTAAAACTAACTCTGGTTGTGGTGTCTCCTCTTCTTCTGGCAAACCGTAAATTGACCTGTACAACTTCACGTACTCTTTGGCGGATTGATACCAACTAAAGTCTTGACTCATGCCCCGCTTTTGTAGTTCTTGCCATTGCGGTTTGAAACGGAAGCCTTCCCAAGCCCGGATCATACAGGTGAAAAGGTCTAGCGCTTCATAGCGGTCAAAGCAATAACCGGTGCCTGCTGCATTTTCGGGGTCGTGATGGCTTACGGTGTCAACTAATCCACCTGTGCGGCGGACAATGGGCACAGAACCGTAGCGTAAAGACATCATTTGGCTGATACCGCATGGTTCAAAACGACTAGGCATCAAGAAAGCATCAGTACCAGCATAGATGCGGCGAGACAGGGCATCGTTATACAGTAAGTAAGTTGCCATGCGTCCGGGAAAGCGGGATGCTAATTGCCACATCTGAGTTTCATAGTAGCGATCGCCTGTCCCTAACAGTACAAACTGTGCATCTGTATAAGAAAGGAAGCGATCGAGGATTTGCAATATCAAGTCAATGCCTTTTTGTTCCACTAATCGCGTCACAATTCCAATGAAAAAGGCTTTGGAGTTGACTTCTAACCCTAGTTCTTCTTGCAAAGCAATTTTGTTGGCCTTGCGTTTATCTAAAGTATCAGCAGTGAAGGTTTGAGTAATGTATTTGTCATTTTCTGGGTTATAAACTTCGGTATCAATACCGTTGATAATCCCAGATAATTTCCCGCTAATAAAGGACAGCAAACCTTCTAATGTTTCACCGTAAGTCGGTGTTTTGATTTGCTCGGCATAAGTGGGCGAAACTGTATTTACCTTATTGGCAAATTGCACCGCCGCTGCCATTGTGTTGTGTCCTTGCATATACCAGGGACACCAAGTAATTTTTTCTAAATACCAACGCCACGGCCCTTGATAAGCCAGATTATGAATGGTAAACACTGTGCTGATATCAGGATCTTGGTGCATCCACACAGGAATCATCCCCGTATGCCAATCGTGGCAATGGATAATTTCTGGCTTCCAGTAATTCCAGGCAAACTCGGCTGCACCATTAGCAAACAAAGTGAACCGCCAATCTTCATCTTCTCCAGAATAAATGCGGCGGGGCATGAAGGCGGGATGTCCGAATAAGTACAAGGGAACATCAGTACCAGGCAGAACACTTTCGTATACTGCAAAGTGCTGGAACATCGCATCTCCCCACCAGATGGGTTCATAGGGAATTTCCATTTTGTCTGGCAGGAAGCCGTAGTAAGGCAAGAATATCCGCACATCATGCCCCATTTCTCTCAGAAATTTGGGTAATGCCCCAACAACATCACCCATTCCTCCTACTTTGGCAATGGGTGCTGCCTCTGCTGCAACAAATAGAATCCGCATGGTAATTTTTGCTTCCCTGAGATTGTCAAATTAACTCTATGATCCTGACCAACGCGATATGTCGCGTCTGGCACGTATGAGAGTGCAACGGCGATCAATTCTTATCTAATCACATCGGCTTGCCCAATTGCTTAGGAACCGCGCTGAATCACTGCAAAAATTTCTGACAAAATTTCTTGCGCTCCCTGTTGCCGCAACTTTTCTGCTAGTTCTATGCCTAGCGCTTCGGCATTGTTGGCAATGCCTGTGACGGTATCTTTTACGAACTTTTGACCATCTACACTAGCGACTATCCCAGTTAAGGTCAAATTATCACCAGATATTTCTGTATTTACACCAATAGGTACTTGACAGCCGCCTTCTAGAGAGCGTAAAAATGATCGTTCAGCGAGACAGCGATCGCGTGTTTCGGGATGTTCGATCGCTTTGAGTAGAGATAGCACTTCACTATCATCAGCACGGCATTCTATCCCCAAAGCTCCTTGTCCAACAGCGTGGAGGGAGATATATGAGGGGAGAATTTGATGAACGCGATCGCCCATTCCCAATCTCTCTAACCCTGCTGCTGCCAAAATTAGGGCATCGTATTCGCCTGCGTCCAGTTTTGCCAACCGTGTAATCAAATTTCCCCGGACATCCTTAAAGGTAAAGTGCGGGAAGTGGTGGCGTAACTGTGCTAACCGCCGCAGCGAAGATGTACCAATTACTGCACCTTCTGGCAATGTATCAATTTGTTTATCTTTGTGCTTTTCATGCACCACTAATGCATCTGCTGGATTTTCCCTTTCAGTAATTGCTGCCAGTGTTAACCCTTCAGGTAAGTGAGTCGGCAGATCCTTGAGAGAATGAACCGCAAAGTCAATCTCCTGATTGAGCATTCCGAGTTCAAGTTCTTTAGTAAAAAGTCCTTTATCGCCAATCTTAGCTAATGCTACATCCAAGATTTTATCGCCTTGGGTAGACATGGTGTGGACTTCAAAAGTGATATCAGGAAAGGCTTTCTGGAGTTGCTCTTGTACCCAGTAGGTTTGAACCAGAGCAAGTTGGCTTTTGCGTGAACCGATCCGAATAGTGCGTGGGGGACTAGAAACAACTGAAGTCATAAAACAATATATCAAACTAGGCGATAAATTCACTCTCATCTAGACTACCGTAGTCAGGGACTCATACTAATTTTGGGTTTTGGATTTTGGATTTTGGATTACAATTCTTTACCAAAAGCTGGTTTGAGGAATCTCGAACAATACTACTTGGTACAGCATTTCGTTAAATTTGTAGCGAATTAAATTTGGCAATACCCTCCAATGCCAATGCGTCTGCTGACAATGCCAATGCGTCCGTTGACAATGCCAACGCGTCCGTTGACAATGCCAACGCGTCTGCTGACAATGCCAATGCATCTGCTGACAATGCCAATGCATCTGCTGACAATGCCAATGCATCTGCTGACAATGCCAATGCGTCTGCTGACATTAAAAACGAACTCTTGAGTTTGCTGTTGAACGTGGTGTTCTAATTCAGCGTTGAGTGTTTGTAGCTGTTTGTAAAGTTCTGATTGTTGGATGGCGATCGCAACTTGGGTTGCAAGTTGGTTCATCAACTGAATTTCCCCAGATTTCCATATACGGGTGCGATCGTACTGATAGTCAACTCCAATGGAGGAGTATGAAGTTCGAGATATTGGGAATCGTGCTGATGCTCCTGACTTATCACTTCAATTTTTCTTTGAAAGTAATGTAGTTGATATTGAATTTCAAGAAGATGAAGAATTCTCAAAGCCAATTACCTTGTATGCAGCCATAACAAATGAATCTATAGCTCCAGCGATGTACTACATAGTGCGTTTATTTTTTGATAAACAGCTTACAGTTATCAACAGCGGTGGTTTTAGATTCAACTCAGAGCAAACTTTACAGATAGGTGATATGGCATTTATTGTAAATTCGTATTCTAATAACTATTCAATACCTGGAGCTATGCCTATTTGGCAAGGAGTCAGATTTACAATTGGTGATCCTCACTTTCAAATAGCTGTTCCAAAGGTCAATGGCGATATGATTTACGGTTTGGCTTGGTCAGTTGATTCACTTGGAATGCAGCAGAAGGTTAGAGGAGCTATTCTTACTGTCTCAAATAATCAAGCGAGAATTTTAGATGTTTGATGAAGGGCGACTCGATAAATCAAATGTAGCGGATGGTCGCAATATCTTGGTAGGGCATTCAAAGCTTACTGGCATCACTCAACTTCATCGTCAGGTCATTGCATTTATCGTTAGAGACAGTAGATCAATGTGTTCAAGATCAAGTTACTGCGGAGTTGTTGCAAAAGCAGTACTAGGACTTACGCAAAATATCTCTCAAACTCTGATTTCTCCGTGTACTCTGCGCCTCTGTGGTTCGTTATTCCGTAACTCTTGCGTAAGTCCTAAGTACTTTGAAGTTATTGGTAGAGTGCTTTTGAGTTAGTGCTATGTATAGGCAGGCGATCGCCTTCTTGTATCCAGCCAGTGACGAATGTTGATAAATTGGATATAGGACTTTCCAAATAGCAGAAGTCATGAGTGTTGCAAAATCCGCATCCCTAACCCTAGAGGAGTTTCTGAAGTTACCAGAAACAAAGCCTGCAAGTATTTATATTGATGGTGAAATTAGCCAGAAACCAATGCCGAAAACCCGCCACTCCCGACTTCAGGCTAAGTTGATTAATGGGATTAATGAAGTCACAGAGGAGAGGCAAATCGCTTATGCTTTTCCAGAGTTACGTTGTACTTTTGGTGGTCGGTCAATTGTTCCAGATGTGGCGGTTATTCGTTGGCAACAAATTGAGTTTAACGATAACGGAGAACCTGTAGATGATGTGCTAATTGCTCCCAACTGGACAATTGAAATTCTCTCTCCAGATCAGAGTTCCAATCGCGTTACAAGCAATATCTTGCACTGCCTAAAATATGGTTGTCAGCTTGGATGGTTGATTGATACCGATGACCGCTCAGTTCTTGTTTTTCAACCACATCAACAACCAGAATTTTGTCATAAAGCAGATAGGTTGGCTGTTCTAGATGGTATTGATTTAGAACTGACAGTAGAACAGGTATTTGGCTGGTTAAAGATGAAAGCCGAGTGAGTAAGCCATGTTAAAATTCTTTGTAAATCATCGGATTAATAGATTTTTTAGTTTCTATTTCTAAATGTTAACAATCGAACTTACTGATATAGCCAAATCTGGAAATGCTTGTGGGTAAATTGTACCTGTAGTTAATGTTGTTTTTGAGGCATACTCTCCATCTTGAGGATCTCGAAATACTACAACTTGTCGCTTTCTAAGATTAACTACCCAATATTCAGGAATATCTACTTCAGCATAGACTTTAGTTTTTATTTGTAAGTCCTTATATAAGCTAGAATCAGAATATTCGATCAACCAGAAGATATTTTCAGGGTAGGGATGATGTTCTAAATATTCACGTCCCAATCTTTTTACCTTTAACAGCAATAAGGCTCACATCTTACCGCTTGATCGGAAGAGTGAGATGAATTGCGCGTGAGGTGAGGAGTGTAGTCTGACCTCTTCGAGGTTCGTCAGTCGCTCATGGGGGAAACCCCCAAGACCGCGCTGACTCACCAAATTTCTCGCGTAGCGAAAACCGGAAAGACTACAACGACGAAACGAGCAAAGTATGGTAAAATACAATCAACTTGACCATCAATGCCATAAGCGAAAACCAAGCTAAAAGGTATATGTTGCAAGATTTTGATTTGGGTCTTGGGAACCAGGACTCCTGACAAGAGGAGGGAATGTAAGACCAATAAAGCTATGGAGTAATAAATGGCTGTTCTCAATGAATTGGGAAGCCTACACTTACCCGTCTCTTAAGTGTAGGTAGTTCACAATAGCAATATCAGGCTCAGGTTCAGAGTTGTTAGGAAGCGTAATCGGTTTACTGGGGCGAACCGTGGCGCGATTGCCTAAAAGTTGAATCAGGTACTCCCCGGCTTCACTGCTAAAGTAGGCATGAGGTTCTCCTTCTGCGAAGATTTCTACTATTTCTCCCTTTAGAAGTTCCATACGCCGATCATCTAGGATACCTGCCGCGATCATGCGGTGATATTCATCTATTGTCCACTTCGCTGTAGTTACGGTCATAGAAACACTTTTTTATCATATTTTACCTCACATCATAATGGATGCAGAAAAATTGGTAAATATCAAAAAAATTAACAATTTTTATCGAATTAAGGATCGGCTTTGAGATATTCCTGTAATTGTTGAGTACGCAATTTGGTGGAATTTTCTAGACAACCAAAATAAATGGTTGGGGCAATACTTCCTCCCTCATACCTGCTTCTCTCAAACTCACAATTGGTATCTCGAAACTTGATCCATGCTACTTGTGCAGCAATCAATTTCTGTTTCCTAGAGCTTTCTAACGTAGATAGCAATTGTTGATAAACTCGATTCAGCTTTTTATCTACATTTTGATAAGATAACTTCGTGCATTCATTAATTGCTGCTTGAGTTTGAGCATTATTGCAGTTAAGCTTTTGAACTAAGCGCATTGGTAAATCAGGCGTTGTGCCTGCTATTGTCATGGTGGGGGTATTTAAACTACTGAGAGTTAGAATACTTGCCAAAACTAGTAATAATTGACGCATGGCAAAATTATTATTGTTTAGGTATAGACAAAAGATACCAAAATACGCGTCAGCATTGGTATGTTCCACGCAGAAGACTTCTAAACTTCTTACAAAAGGTAAACCAGCCGCCAGAAGGAAGCCGAAAGCTCACAAGAATGCTAAAAAGAATTTGGTATTTTAGTGATCTAAGTTTAGCCTTTATATTTTATGAATCGTTCCGCCTGCCTCATTTTCAATCCAGTTGCGGGTCAGGGTGACCCAGATATAGAACTGGCAGAAATTCGGGGAATATTAGAGCCAGAAATTGACCTAGATATTTATCTCACAACTGAAGAAATCGACGCTGACGAACTGGCTTTAGCAGCTGTAGCGAGGGGAGTAGATGCAATCATTGCTTCGGGGGGAGATGGCACTCTCTCGGCGGCGGCAACGGCTTTAGTGGGTACTGATATTCCATTTGGGATCATTTCTAGAGGAACAGCAAACGCTTTTGCCACAGCTTTAGGAATTCCTGACACGATCGCAGATGCCTGTCAGACAATTTTGCAGGGAGGAACCCGCCATGTAGACGTAGCCTATTGCAATGATAAGCCAATGGTACTCTTGGCAGGTATTGGCTTTGAAGCTGAAACTGTACAATTGGCAGACCGAGACGCCAAGAATCGCTTTGGGATGATGGCCTACGTTTTGGCAGGAATTCAGCAACTGAGAAACTTAAAAAACTTTGATGTTGAAATTGAAACAGAAGACCGGATAATTAAAACTAGTGCCTGTGCAGTTACAGTAGCAAATGCCGCGCCTCCCACTTCAGTCTTAGCCCAAGGCCCAGCAGGTTTGATTTATGATGATGGGTTACTAGATTTAACGATTGTAGCTCCAGCTAACAAAGCAGGAGCGATCGCAGCTACATTTCATCTATTCCAAACGGCTTCTACAGGTAACGCCGTAGATCGGAATGATATTGGCTTTCTACGAGCCAAACAATTTAAAATTACAACTAACCCACCGCAAAAGGTTGTTCTAGATGGTGAAATAATGGGCACAACACCAGTAGAAATTAAGTGTGTACCAGCAGGTTTGAACATTTTTGTGCCATTAGTAGAAGAAGTTGAGCCTACCGAAAAACTAGAGGGACTTCCTAATCTGACTATTGAGATGAAAGACACAGTGGAGGAGTGAGGGCAGGGGGCAGGGAGCAGGGAGCAAGAGAGAAAGATGTTGGAATTCCCCCCCTTGGGTTTCAGAGCAAATTTATTTATGCTCAATGTTTTATGTTTATTTTGAGCTTCAAGTAACACAAGAAATAATGCGTCCAACCTTTCAGTAGCCCTAAATTTAAATTTATTTATGGGGTTCTCCCCTCTGTTCCTTGCCCCCTGCCCCCAGCAAGAACTGCCCCCTTTCCTCTTCTTCGATTCCTAATTGAAAATTCAGGAGTAGGTTGCATTGAAACTTGTATCTGATCCAGCGATCGCTAACAAAATTCGTAAAATGAATCAACGGGTACGGTGGCAAGATCCGTTAATTGTGGAACGGAACATCGACCAAACTCGGCTGGTGTTGGAGGATGGCCAAACAGACAATTCTGAGTTCTCATTTTTAGTTGTAGGTGATAGTGGTTCCGGCAAGCACCGGGGACACAACCCCCAGCGAAAGGTGGCTGAACTTATGTTGCCCCATCACAGCGAATCCCGTTTTATGCTGCATACCGGGGATGTGATCTATTTAGTAGGGTCGAGTGAATACTATCAGCAGAACTTCATCCAGCCTTACCGAGAGTTTATCTTGGGGGGAGAGCATCCCCAACGGATTGCTTATGACCAGATGATTTTTAAGCTGCCCATTTTACCTGTACCGGGTAATCACGATTACTATAACTTGCCGATTCTATTGAGCTTGGCCTCTCTGACAACATTACCCATTCGCCGCCTGTTGCAATCGCGGTTAGACCTAGATGTAGGCTTGCATGGTTCTGGAACGGGTGAAGCCTACGCACGGGCATTTATGGACTATCTTCAGGCGTTTCAGCTTCCAGGAGAGTTAAATAATCATTTAAATCAGTATTACACAGCCAAGACAGATACAGGTTATTGTCTCAGCTATGAACCTGGGCACTTTACTCGCCTTCCCAATCGCTACTACACTTTTCGCTATGGCGGGATTGATTTCTTTGCCTTGGATTCAAATACATTTAACGATCCACCGCCCCTACCTAAAACCAAACAAGGCGATGCCGATCGCAGAATTTTAGAGAAACGGCGTGAAGATTTAGAGCAAGAAAAGCAGCAAATCATTGAAACCTCAGCCAAGCTTCGTCCAGAAAACCCCAGCGAAGCCGACCAATTAGACGACTACCACGCCAAGGTGTCACAAATTGAAGAAATTATTGTCGATATCGACAAGCAATTAGCTGCTGATAAAACAACGCTGACTGACACTGAACAACTAAACTGGCTTAAGCAAAAATTAATTGAATCTTGGAATAACTCTGAAGTTCGGGGAAGGGTGATTTATTTCCATCATCCACCTTATGTAACTGAAGCGACAAAGTGGCAGCAAGCACAAACTCTGATAATTCGCGATCGCCTTCGTGGTGTGCTGGATGCGGTAGCTAAAGAAATAGGTTCCTTAACTCAGGGGCGTCCTTTGGTTGATTTAGTATTAAACGGTCACGCCCACTGTTTGGAACACCTGGAGACAATGGATACAGGACACGCTGATTCTCATATCCACTGGATTGTTTGTGGCGGTAGCGGGTTTAGTTTGCGACGCCAGCGAATTGAGGGAGCAGATTTGATGGAGACTTTTGGAAATGAAAATAAATTAGTGGCGCGATCGCATCTCTTCATTGGTCGCAACGGTGAAGGTTCTCAAAAGCGACGACCTTACTCAGGTTTACGCATTGACGTTAAAGGCGATGGCTTTGCCAACGCCAAGGGCAAACGCCATCCCAAGTTCATTGTCCGTCCCTTGGTTGCCGAATGGCATCAGCGGCAATGGCATAATCGTAAGCTTGAGCCGCTAATTATCTATTAGACCTCTTGCATAAATCAAAAATAAAGAACCCCACCCCGCATTTGAGTAAAGCAAACGCTCCCCTCCTGCTTGCGGGGTGGGGTGTTAAGCAATACTGCTCGGTTAAGGAAAGAAAGTAGGCTCAAACCCTTGAAATATCGTTGTCTATAATGTCCAAAAGAGGCTTAAGCGAGCAGTATTGGGGTGTTAAGGACTTTAGAGGTCTATTGACATACTTCTCGATACTATTAGCCCATACATATAAGTAGAGACGCAATGATTGCGTCTCTACAAAGTGCTTATTTAGCCTTCTTACGTGTAATTGCACCCAGCAAAAAGGATGGTTGTAATTAAACTATTCCTGGGCCTCTACCGCGTGCATCACCCTTTTCGGTCAACTTGCCTTCCTCGTCCTGATTAACTTCTGCAAGTTCTTCAACACGTTGGGCTGTATCTTCTGCTGCTGCTTTGCGTGCATCACCCGGTTCTTCGTAGTATATTTCCGGTTCAACAGCATAGTTGTTTAACAAACCTTCTTTGTCCACGGTATATCCGTCAGTGGTGCGTATACTGTCTGGATCGGTTTGGTCATCGGTAGGTGCATCTGCCTCCCTTTCTTCTGTAGGGAGTGTTTTGTACAGATTTCCCTCTCTTTCCATCCGAGCAGCTGTTTCAGCTGGGATAATGCCGCGATCGTATGTATCTACTTCAGCTCTATCAGATGAATCTATACCTTTATTAACTGCTTCATTAGCCATAATTTATGTCCTCGTTAAAGAATCTATTAAATAACTTCAAAGCCTAGATTAGGCTGTTTTTCATCTTCGATCTACTATCTTTAGAAGTGATTTAAATTTAAATATAATGCCATGCTCTCTATCTTTTGATGTATCCAAAAGACTAATCTGAAGTCCGGCTAAATACTTGTAATTTACGTTCATGGTGTAAAACAAGGGTTTTAGCTGAAGTTGACACTGATAGCAATGAACATTATTGTGCCTCTACTGCGTTTTGTATCCGAAAAAGGATAGTTACAAAATTCCCGGCTTGTCTAAGAAGTCGGGAATGTGAACATTTAGATAGTATATATTTAATTAGCGAAGATACAGACTAGTCTGCTAAAGCTAGTAAAGGTTGGCTTAAGCAAATTGTTAAAGGCAGATAAACTTACACCACAGTGTACTAGTTTAATGGTTAGTAAATTTATTCGCCTACAAATTGGTTTTTCAGTGATTGAATTTCATCGGCTAATTCTTGCCGGGTTGAAGCCTTTAGTAGATAACGGGAAGTAAACCAAGTGGCATAACCAATTCCAATTAACTCAAAAGTCGGTGATAGTAATGGAATATCATTGATTGCAGCCAGTACTGCTAGTACTATCTTAGCTGTAACAATCGCCGCCAAAATCAAACCAACTGTTGTTAAAGGCTGCTTGTAGTTATTAAAAAAGCTACCTAAGTATTCGGGCAATTGCTCCAAAAATTGAGAAAATTGTCTGCTAATTTGCTGCCATTGAGATTCTGGTTCAGGTGCTGGTGGTAACTTTGGCAAGTTTGCAGTATCTGTACCTTCAAGCGCTAGCGTGCCTTGTGATAAGGAGGCATTGATGGATTCACGTTGCTGTTGTTCAGTTTCCATAGTTTTTATTTTCGGCAAGTACAAGAGTTTCTATAACTGACATAGCGTCAATAAATATAATTATTAAGACCGTCAGTTGTCAATTATTAATGGTCAGTAATAAATATAACTGACCCCTAAGACTGAGCAGGGGCATCTAAATTTATTTATGCCTACCTACTCACTTGGATTAATGTTAGCTATCTTACCTGGTTGGTGGAGCAACTGTTGCTGTAACAACTACAGCTTTGACACCTTTAATTTCCTTAGCTAAACGTTCAATTTTAGCCAATTCCTGCTGATTGTTCACAGTTCCGGCGACAGTGACAGTTCCATCTTCTGCTGCTTTAACTGTTAGTTGACCCTTGGGTATGTTTGCCTCCAGCTTGGAGCGAACTTCACTTGCTAGATCATCTGTAGCTCTTTGTGTATCGCCACCAGTTGTATTATTGCGCTGTTCACGGGCACGGATATCAGAATTAAGTTGTCTTCTGCGAACTTCACTTTGAGCGTCTTGTTGAGCAGCTTGTGTTGTTTCTACACTTGGTGCGGTTGGTGCTTCATTAGGATCGGGTGCAGACACAGTTGTTTTAGAAGCGTTATCACAAGCAGCAACACCAAAAATTAAAAGTGAACTAATTAAGAAGGGAGTTAGCTTTTGCATAGGTTTAATTCGGAATCGGAAAGTGAAACTTGTCGAGTTTGTGGATATTTACGGCAGAAGTGAGGAGCAAGTTTCTTAAGTTAGGAGCAAAGTTTTTATGTTCTTGCTCCTGCAATTTTGGAGAATTAGTGTGAGTGACAACTACCTTAGGTTAAAGTGTTTCATCACGACGGTCAACAATGACTACAGGAGGCTCGTCTCCATGAACACCTGTTGAATAATTGGTGCGATCGCTATTCACAACTCCTGTGTCGTGATGCGTTCCTCGGTCTAAACCTGAGCGATGTTCGCCTAAATCAGTGCCATCATAAATAGCAAATTCTTCAATGCCTCTACGTCTGAGAATCGCTTCAGCTTCGCGGATTTCAGCTTCGGTACCATCGATAATTACTAAGTAGTCGCCTCTTTGGAAGCGATCGCTATATACTCGCGCCTTGTCTTCAGGAATTCCCAAGCCCACGAGTCCGCCAACAATACCGCCAGCTGCTGCACCGATCGCACCGCCAGCTACTGTTGATGCTAAAGCCGTCGCTGCTGCGCCACCTGCAATTACAGGCCCGATTCCAGGAATTGCTAAAGTTCCAAGACCAACTAATAAGCCAGTCAAGCCGCCTACAATTCCGCCTGTAGCTGCTCCAGCTTTTACACCTTCGTCTGCTTTATTACCTGTGCCGACATTTTTATCTGCATCTACACCAGCGATCCCATGACCGTTTGTATCCTTGGCTATGATGGAGACTCTACTTAAGGGAAAACCTGCATCTCCTAATTCTGTAATTGCTGCCTCTGCATCTCGGCGATGAGAAAAGACTCCAATCGCGCGTTTGGCAACACCACTATCAGCAACATTAGATGTTGGAGCGACATAATCCGCAGTTGCATTTTTAGCATCTGGATTCTCATAAATGCCAAACTCTTCCACACCACCCTGATGTAGAATTGCTTCTGCTCTGACGATTTCTGTATCTGTGCCATCTATGATGACTAAATAGTGTCCCCGTCTCACGCGTTCGTCGTAAACTCTGGCTCGTTCTTCGGGAATTCCTAAACCAACTAATGCACCAAGCAAACTACCAGCTACTGCACCAATACCAGCGCCAGTCAGGGTGGTAGCTAGGGTAGTTGCTGCGGCTCCAGCCAGCATAATTGGCCCGATTCCAGGAATTGCCAAAGTACCAAGACCGACTAATAAACCAGTCAATCCGCCCAAAGCAGTGCCTGTAACTGCTCCGACTTTAGCGCCTTCGTCAGATTTATCACCAACGCGATCGTGTACTTCAGCCCCAGAAATATCATCTTTGTCTCCATCCTGGGTGATGACAGAGACTCTGTTCATGTCAAAACCAACTTTTTTTAATTCATGTAGGGCATGTTCAACATCTCGACGATGAGAAAATACACCTACACCACGTTTATGTACACCTACAACCATTATTCTTTCTCCTCAGCAAAAATCAATTATTCACTAATTTATAGCTCCTAATGACCTTATTAATACATGTTTGTGTTTACATTTCATCAATCGCTTGGAAGAAATTTTCTCTCTATCGTTAGATATACGTGGCTTTATCTAAAGATAGCACCAAATTTTCATAATTAAATAAATTATATTTAATAAAAATTAGATGTTGATAATTTTATTTATCAAAACAATCTCTAAAATATTATTTTTGAAACTAGCTACATTTCTGTTATAAACCTATCTATTAAATGTAATTTATAATAAAAATATATGGATATGTATTAGTTTAAATTTTCGGTGGAAATTTTACTAATACCAAGCAGATTGAAATTTATCAAAAAAGTTAATAGAAAATCACCAAATTTTACATTATTTTATTTAGAAAAAAATTTTTTTTTGTAAAATACGACTTTTGACAAGCAAACTTCTTACCTAAGAAAGTGTCAGCTTATCTAACAGGCAAGTAGATTGATAAATAAGCCATTTTATCAATGGTAATTTAATTGACTGCAAGTGGGAAAATACTATGTTTCAAGGTGTTTTAACTATTTGGGCATCGAACTGGCTATCTTTTGGATTAGCGCCAATAATAGCTGAGGAAGCACTAACTCCAGAAGAAGCATCAGTTCTTTTTTCTGGGCCTAAATTCTTGGTAGCATTGCTGGCTGGAGTCTTAATGGCATTTGCCTTTCAATTATTATTGACTAATTTTTCAGTCGCTGTCGGAATTTCATCTTGGGAAATTGACTCAGATTCTGATGATGATTCAGAAAGTTTGGGTAGTAAAATTCGTTCAGTTCAGACTAAAATTGGTGCTTGGGCGTTACTAACCGTTAGTATTGCATTATTTATTGCTTCTTTTCTGGCGGTAAAACTTAGCTTAATCGAAAGTGAATCTCTAGGTGCAATCATCGGTGTAGTCATCTGGGCTACCTATTTCTCACTGGTAATTTGGTTCGGTTCATCAGCAGTAGGTTCTTTTATTGGTTCTATCGCTAGTACTGTCACTTCTGGTTTTCAAACTCTGATGGGTACAGCAACTGCTGGCATCAGTGCTAATACTGCGAAAAAACAGTTAGTTTCTACTGCTGAAGATATTACAGCCGCAGTCCGGCGAGAATTAACTTCAGATTTTAATCCTGAAGAGATTAGAAATACACTCCAAAGTTCTTTAGGTTCTCTGCAATTACCAAAGCTTGATATCACAGAAATTCGTAACCAATTTGACCAGCTTCTGAAAGATACAGATTTGCAATCTGTTGCTAACAGCGACCTATTGCAAAATATCAATCGTCAAACATTTGTTGATTTAATTAGCAGTCGCACAGATTTATCTCAAGAAGATATCAATCGCATTGCCGACCAATTTCAAGGTGCTTGGCAACAAGCTTTGAATCGTAGCAATCCCACAGAACAAGTAATTAATTTGCTTAAATCTGCAACTCCCGAAGAATTGAATTCAGAGCAATTAGGTGAACGCCTTCAAGAACTGGTTAGAGTCGGAGGTGGGAATGGCAAGCAAACCAATGGTGTAATCAAGCAAGCTATTCGATATGGCTTGAGTGCGGCTGTACCAGCAGTGCTGGATCAGACCAACCTTTCCAATATTGATATCAACAAAATTACTAATCAGTTGCAAAAACTGAAAGAAAAAGTTCAAGATGTCGATGTCAATCAAATCACAGAACAACTCCAAAAGTTCAGAGATGAAGCAACTGAACAAGTATCTGCAAGGTTGCCAATATCACCCGAAAATACAATTAAGGCGGATGTAGAAGACTACATATTGAATTCGTTCCCTTGGCATTTTAACCGCATTACCCTAAGAGATGAATTTAAAGAACTCATCTATGATGTTAATGCAGATCCGACAACTGTAAGACGGGAGTTGGAAGAACTCAATCTTGAATATTTCGCCAACTTGCTGAAGCAGCGAGGTGATATCAGTGAAGCTAGGGTGAAAGAAATTTCCGAACAAATGGAAAGCGATCGCTCGGAAGTTTTAGAAACTGTAAAACAGGCCCAAGCGCGAGAAAAAGGGCAAGATTTCCGCACCCGCATTGAAGATTATCTGGGTTCGACGGGGAAGGAAGAACTCAACCCTGAAGGTATTGAACGTGACTTTGCCAAATTGGTGGAAGATCCAGAAGCTGGGTTTGAAGATTTAAGTAGCCGCTTCGGGCAATTTGACCGCGACACTTTTGTACAATTGCTCCAACAGCGTCAAGATATTAGCGAAGAGGAAGCTAATAATATTGTTAGTCAACTCGAAAGCAACCGCGATAATTTCTTAAATCGTGCAAGAGTTCTGCAAGAACAAGCAAAAGCCAGAGCCGATGAACTGCGCCAAAGAGTTGAAGATTATCTGCGGAATACTAATAAAGACGAACTCAATCCCGAAAGTATCAAACGTGAGTTTCAAATTTTACTAGACGATCCGCAAGCTGGAATTAGCCAATTGACTTCGCGCTTATCGCAATTTGACCGGGATACACTAGTACAATTGCTCAGTCAGCGTCAGGATTTGAGCGAAGAACAGATAAATCAAACTCTCGATCAGATTGAAGCAGTCCGAGATAATATTTTGCAAGTACCGCAGCAGGCGAAAGAACAGTATGAAAAAACTACAAAAGCGATCGCCGAATATCTCCGCAATACCAACTTAGAAGAACTTGATCCCGAAGGTATCAGGAGGGATTTAGAAAAATTACTCGATGATCCCAAAGCAGGAGCCTTAGCACTGCGCGATCGCTTGTCTAATGTTGATCGAGAAACCTTGGTTAAACTCGTGAGTCAACGGGGAGACTTGAGCCAAGAGGAAGTTAATCAGATCATTGATCAGGCACAAGATGCGATCGCTAGTATTGTGAGAGCGCCACGACGTTTAGCCAAGCGTACTGCTCAACAAGCTTTAGATTTTGAAGCCAATCTCGAAGATTACCTACGTAACACTAACAAAGAAGAACTCAACCCAGAAGCAATTAAACGCGATTTGCAATTGCTGTTGTCTTCTCCCCGCGCTGGAATTGGGAGTTTAAGCGATCGCGCCTCCAAATTTGATCGTTCGACAATTGTGGCGCTGTTATCCCAACGGGAAGATATCTCAGAAGAGGAAGCGAACCGGATTGTGGATCAAATTGAGTCTGTTCGCACCTCCATTGTCGAACAATTCCAGCAGATCCAGCAAAGGGTACAATCAGTGCTTGATGGAGTTTTTGCTAGAGTTCGCAACTATCTCAACTCGCTTGATCGTTCCGAACTTAACTATGAAGGAATTAAGCAAGACTTTGCGAAAGTGTTCGACGATCCGCAAGCTGGATTTGAAGCATTGCGCGATCGGCTCAGTCAATTTGATCGTGATACTTTAATTGCTGTATTAAGTTCTCGTGAAGATATTTCTCAACAGGATGCTAATAGAATCATCGACCAAATAGAAGCGGCGCGAGATGGCGTACTACAACGAGCCGAACGCATTCAACAAGAAACAAAAAAACGCCTAAAAGCGATCCAAGAGCAAACTAAAAAGCAAGCCCAAGAAACCAAAAAAACCGTTGCAAACGCTGCGTGGTGGTTATTTGGGACAGCATTAACTTCCCTTGCAGCCAGTGCGATCGCTGGAGCAGTGGCCGTTACAGGGTCACCTTTACCTCGTTAAAATTCATCAGAAATTTATAAAAAAAAGTGGTAATTAATGCCACTTTTTTTTATAAATAAAACAAACTAGCCCCAGGGCACTATCATGACCTTATTATTCCGATATAAATTAAAAAACCCCGTCTGAGCAAAGGTTTCAGATTTTTTTATGGCGAAATAAATAAAAGAGGATTAATTATTATTTCTTATAGATAGAAAAAAGTACCCTTCAGGGTAATATTATAATCTTGTGATTGTGAATACAGTAAAAACATCGTAAAAGCTATGCGATTCTGTACTAGAAAATCTGCTTGTTCCCTAGCAGCCTAGTACTGTAACCAATGAATACATAAAGCATAAGGATATAGAAATGATTCTTGGCACGATTTTGATGCCAAAATCATCAATATATGCAGTGCTTTTCAAATCTTTGGACTTAACAGTAAAGACCTGTTCCAATCAGGTGTAGTTCATTTATCTCTTACCACTCGTTATTTCTCCACCTTCTTTTCTCGGCATTGCTAAATAAAAGTGTGAAATTCAAAAATTTAATGTTTGAAACTGTTTCCTTTGCGCCTTTGGGGTAAAGGAAATTCATACTCTTAATCAGTAACACCGTTTTTTGATGGTGAAGTGACGAGGTAATTTTTACCCTCTAAACTCAGGAGAAGCTAATTTATGGCAACCATTCTCGATATCACTAACATTATCGGCAGTGACATTCTCGTCGGTCTTCCTAACAACACTATCCAAGCCAGCAGCGGTAGTGGTAACAGAGTCATTAACGGCACTAGTGGCACTGATGTCCTTCTCGGTGGTAGTGGCAGCGATCGCATCGATGGCGGTGCTGGCAACGATGTCATTACCGGTGGTGCTGGCAACAATACCCTTATCGGTGGTGCTGGCAACGATGTCGTTACCGGTGGTGCTGGTAGGGATAGTATCGTTGGCGGTGCTGGCAACGATGTCCTTACTGGTGCTGGTGCCGAAGATCGCCTCATTGGTGGTAATGGCAACGATACCCTTGCCGGTGGTGATGGCAACGATACCCTGCTCGGTGAGAGTGGCAACGATAGCCTCCTTGGCGGTAATGGTAACGATGTCATTGGCGGTGGTGATGGCAACGATGTCCTTCGCGGTGGTAATGGCAACGATCGCCTCGTTGGCGGTAGTGGCAACGATCGCCTCGTTGGCGGTAGTGGGACTGATACTCTCATTGGAGGATCAGGTAACGATACTTTCCAGTTCATCTTAGTTTCAGATAGTCCTGCTGGTCTTTCACGGGATGTTATCACTGACTTTTTTGGAAACGGTAACTTGCTAGGTGACATAATCGATATATCTAACATCGACGCCAACTCCACTATAGGGGGCAACCAAGCCTTCACTTTCATTGGATCTGGCGCATTCACCGCAGCTGGTCAGGTTCGTTATTCAGGAGGTATTCTTCAAGCTAGCAATGATGGGGATCTATCGGCTGAGTTTGAGATTCGCCTGGCAGGAGCACCACAACTAGTCGCAAGCGACATTATCGTTTAATTTAATAGACCTGCCTTGAAAATAAGGCACGAGGCAGAATTCTAATAATTTAACAGTCGCGGGGAGAGGTAATTAACTTGCCTCTTCCTTTTATAGTTATTACGCAAATTGATTTCTATATTTAGGCGAATTGACAAAATGCACTCGTCTTTAAGTTGTCTAGGATGGTATTGCTCTAATTAAGCACAGTTAAATACCAAGAAAGGTACTAAAAAAGTAGCTCATATTGGCTTCACCCTTAAGAGGATGTTTTAAAAGTATTTGGCTGTATCTTTGCACTTATTGATCCCCCCTAACCCCCCGATAAATTGGGGGGAACCGGAATCAAAGTCCCCCAATTTATCGGGGGATTTAGGAGGATCTAGAACGTTTTGATACCTACAATAGGACTTTTAAAACATCCTCTAAGATTAAGATTGCTAATCTCTTTAATTAGTAACAGAAGCACATCTGACAAATAGAGAATTACCAATGCTTTCTAAGGTTTGATCGCATCGGCTATGCATGAGAAAATCAAATAATAGAATCGCAACACTGGCGATGATGCCACGGAAGTAAAAAAATGTCGGAGAATTTGATGAAGCTAAATAAATTGTAACGCAACGGTGCAGCGATGCCTACGGCGGGCTACGCCTACGCACTGATCAACAAGGCTTTTAACTTATTGGCAATTACTTCGTTATACATAACAACAGAAACCACCAAACAAATCTCAATAGGCAAAACCAACCCTATCTGAACAAAGGTTTCAGATAGGTTCTGTCGATAGTAAAAAAGAGGGTTAATTATTTTTTATTATAGATAGAAAAAAAGTACGCTTTAGGGTAGTATTATACTCTTATTATTCTGAATTGGGTGCAGTACAGTTTTGACCTCTCTCCTACAAGGAGAGAGGCTTTGAGTCTTACTCCCCTTTCCTCGTAGGGAAGGGGTTGGGGGTTAGGTCTGTATTGGACTCAACTGCAAACTGCTATATAACATGACTCTTGGCACAATTTTGATGCCAACATCATCAATATATCCAGTGCTTCTCAAATCTTCTCAAATCTTCAGACTTAACAGCAAAGACCTGTTCCAATCAGGCGTGGTTCAGTTATCTCTTCCCACTTATTATTTCTCCACCTTGTTTTCTCGGTGTTACTGAATAAAAGTTTGAAATTCAAAAATGTCATGTTTTCAACTGTTTCCTTTGCGCCTTTGGGGAAACCAAATTCATACTCTTAATCAGCAATACCGTTTCCTGATGGTGAAGTGATGAGGTAATTTTTTTACCCTCTAAGTTTAGGAGAAACTCACTATGGCAACCATTAACGGTACTAATGGCCCCGACAATCTTGGTTTTAGTTTTTCTAATTTCAATTTTCGTGATGGTGATATTATCATCAACGGATTTGATGGCAACGATACGATAAACGGGGGTAGGGGCAACAATACGATTAACGGCGGATTGGGCGACGATAGCCTTGTTGGCGGATTTGGATTTGGCAAGAATAGGATTGACGGCGGTGATGGCAACGATACGATAAACGGCGGTAGTGGCGACAATACGATTAACGGCGGATTGGGCAACGATCAGATTGACGGCGGTGGCAACATTGACGGCGGAGCGGGCAACGATACGATAAACGGGGGTAGGGGCAACAATACGATTAACGGCGGATTGGGCGACGATAGCCTTGTTGGCGGATTTGGATTTGGCAAGAATAGGATTGACGGCGGTGATGGCAACGATACGATAA
>NZ_JAIVFS010000002.1:311925-313303 GCF_020829645.1 Nostoc mirabile CHAB5784
GTAAACGGCGGTAGTGGCGACAATACGATTAACGGCGGATTGGGCAACGATCAGATTGACGGCGGTGGCAACATTGACGGCGGAGCGGGCAACGATACGATAAACGGGGGTAGGGGCGACGATAGCCTTGTTGGCGGATTTGACAATGATATCCTCATTGGTGGTGCTGGGACTGATCGCCTCACTGGAGGATCAGGTAGCGATGTTTTCGATTTCAACTCAGTTTCTGAGAGTCAATCTGGTTTGTTACGGGATGTTATTACTGACTTTGTTGGAAACGGTAGCTTACCAGGCGATCAAATCAATCTATCTACCATCGACGCCAACTCTACTATAGGGGGCAACCAAGCCTTCACTTTCATTGGGACTGGCGTATTCTCCGCACCCGGCCAGATCCGTTATTCAGGAGGTATTCTCCAAGCTAGCACTGATGGGGATCTGTCGGCTGAGTTTGAGATTCAGCTTGCAGGAGCACCACAACTAGTGGCAAGCGACATTATCCTTTCCGATACCTTTAATGATAGCGATTCCGATACCTTTGTCGAGAGCGGTTCTACTGGAAGTTTTAGCTCTACGGGGGGCAGTTTTAGCTCTAGGGGGGGAGGAAGTATTAGCTCTACGGGGGGCAGTTTTGGCGAGAGCGGTTCTACTGGAAGTATTAGCTCTACGGGCAGTTTTCTTCTCGGTAACGGCTGGATCAGTTCTAATCTTAGTGGCAACGACACACTCGTTGGCGATACTGGCAACGAGACTCTTAACGGCGGTACTGGCAACGATCGCCTCATTGGCGGTACTGGGACTGATCGCCTCACTGGAGGATTAGGTAACGATGTTTTCAAGTTCAACTCTGTTTCAGATAGTCCTACTGGTCTTTCACGGGATGTTATCACTGACTTTGTTGGAAACGGTAACTTGCCAGGTGATCGAATTGATCTATCTACTATCGACGCCAACTCCAATATAGGGGGCAACCAAGCCTTTACTTTCATTGGCAGTAACGCATTCTTTGCAGTTGGTCAGATTCGTTATGCAGGAGGTATTCTTCAAGGTAACACTGCTGGGAATCTGTCTGCTGAGTTTGAGATTCAGCTTACAGGAACACCACAACTAGTGGTAAGCAACATTATCCTTTAATTTAATAGACTTCTTGCAAAAGAGGTTGTTTGAAAAGTATTTCGCTGTGACTTTAGGCACTTTTAAATCCCCCCTAACCCCCCTTAAAAAGGGGGGAACCGGAATCAAAGTCTCCCTTTTTAACTGGAGTTTAGACTAAGCTATACAAAATGACCCAGCAGGGCTGAGTTAATCAGAGACTTAGCAAAAGTATGAATAATCTAAGGTATTAAACAGCAACAGATGCTTCTTTACGTGGTGGAGT